>NZ_CP051167.1:5607500-6207500 GCF_012295525.1 Oxynema aestuarii AP17
ATACAGGGCCTTGGGGGACTGGGGGCCTTTGAGGTGGGTTCTACTAGATTTAAGGTAAACTGGTGTAAATAAGGGACCCTTATTTACACACAAGAGGAAAGGTAGGGGCCATGACGAAAGGTTTTGATAACAGTACAGTAATCTATATTCGGGTATCCACCGATGAGCAAGCGAAAGAAGGGGTCTCTATCCCGGCCCAGGTAGAAAAACTGACGGCCTACTGTAAACAAGCGGGTCTCAGGGTAGTCTCCACGATTATTGACGATGGAGTCAGTGCGGGGAAGTTTCTGAGCACTCGTCCTGGGGGTAGCCAGTTGGTTGAGTTGGTCCGGTCGCGCCAAGTCAAAAATATTGTGGCGGTCAAGCTCGACCGTCTGTTTCGGAGTGCCGCCGATGCCCTCACCAGCGTTGACAATTGGGATAAGCTGGGGGCATCGCTCCACCTCTTAGACTTCAATGGGATGAGCTTGGATACGTCCAGCCCGATGGGGAGGATGATGTTGACGATGATCGCGGGCTTCGCGGAACTCGAAAGAAATCTCTGTAAACAACGGACTAAAGACGCTATCCAACATAAGAAAGCGAGTAAGCAGAAGTATTGCCGGAGTGTTTACGGGTATCAAACTTTAGAAGATGGAACAATGGTTCCAGACGCATCTGAGCAAGAGGCGATCTGCATAATCAAGATGATGCGATCATCGGGTGCAAGTCTTCGAGCTATCTGTTCTAAGCTCACCGAACTCGGTTACAAAACCAAGCGTGGCGGGGTTCAATGGTATGCCGCTACTATTAAGGGAATCCTAGAAAATGATATCCACCAACTAGCTTAAAACATGAGCAATTTAGAAAAGGACATCATAGAAGCCTTAAGGGGTAAGGACGGCATCTTCCCTACTAGAATACGCGATTACATACGCACTAAGCATTTCTTAAACTTCGGAGATGGGCCAAACGTCGCACTCTTAATGTCAAAAAAGCTCAGGGTCTATATTGGCGAGCAATCAGCAATAGAAACTGGGTATTTGCGACCAAAGGGGAGCAGCCAAAAAAGCTAGTTTTACACACAGAGTTTGCGACCAGTAGTAACAAACATCTGTTGGTAAAAGGCGATAGAAGCCCCTATGAGGGCGACTTAGTTTATTGGAGTAGAAGGTTAGGCAGACATCCTGAATTACCTAACAGACAAGCGATACTTTTAAAACAACAACAAGGTAAGTGCGCTTGGTGGGGACTACACTTTCTTTCAGGAAATGTAATGGAGGTTGACCATAAAATCCCACTTTCTCAAGGAGAAAAAGACGAGTGGGTTAATCGTCAGCTATTACATCGACATTGCCACGATGAAAAGACTGCTGCTGACGGCAGTCAGAAGTCCGTTATTGACAAAGGGATTGCACATTGAGTAGCCGTGTGCGGTGAAAATCGCTCTTCCCGGTTTCGGAAGAAAGGGGTGGAATGGTAACATTCCCCTCGACTCTATCTCTCGGCTTTACCCCTCTATCTCTCGGCTTTACCCCGGATTCAGCCGGTGTTGGTGAATGGGTGATTTCACGCTAACTCAAAATCCAGCCAAACGTAGACTCATTTAATCCACCAATTTTCTAGTATTCACTAACATAAAATCTTACTATAGATGATAATCAAGTTCAAGGAACAATCACGGGAATTACATTTACCAATCCCGAGGATGGCTACACAATTGCCCAACTCACCTCGCCTGAGCATGGCACAATCACGGTCATCTTTAATCTAACTGTCAAGAAAGGGCAAAAGCTGATTGTAACGGGATTATGGAAGAATCATCCTCGCTATGGCAAACAATTTCAAGCTCAAACTTGGAAGGAAGAAAAGCCCACCACTTTGCTTGGAATTGAGCGCTACTTAGGCGATGGACAAATTCCCGGGATTGGTCCAGGGTTGGCTAAAAAGATTGTTGCTTATTTTGAAGAGCAAACGCTTTCAGTGATTGAGAACCAGGTCGAGCGGTTGATTGAAGTGCCGGGTATTGGCAAGAAGAAAGCCGATCAAATTCAGGCTGTTTGATCTGCAAAAGCAAAGTTAGGAGCATTTTTTCGACGTGGGTTCAAGTTGAGTGCTTATCTTATCAGGATGGCTCGTCGTTCGGCCACCTGTTTGGTGGATCCCACTCCTCATCAATTTGTTAACTTTCCAGATTCTCTCTGTTCTGAGTAAAACATTTGGAAAGTAAGTCTGCTACCCACGATCCCACATTTGTTGTACCATTCCAGTCAGGAACCTTTTCGTCGTCGAGTTCAACTTTGAGGCTATCTTCTAGGAAAAGAACAATTTCAAGAAGGTCCCAGTCACAAGGCTGAAGGCGAGATAACTCCCCAAATTTATCATTTGGATATATTTTTTCAGGGGGAACTTGAAACATATCTCCTAACTTTGAGCGATAGTCTTTGACAACTTTTTTCAATTTAGTGCCTGAAAAGCCAAGTTCAGACAAAAAGTCTTCATCGGTCATTCGCGGACGCTGTAAAAATTCCTCTAACTTTTTTTTAGAGTTGAACCAGAAAAGCATAAACTCTCTTTTCACCTGCTCATTGTTTTTAGTTGTTTGTCAAGCCATACTGGTGGTCGTAGGTTTTTCTTATTCTCGCTCCTGACGCATAACCAATAGTGAATCCAAAAAGAAAACCTAATGCGATAAAAGTAGTTGATTGACCGTATTTCAACAAAACTTTCGCTTGCGTTGCGAAGCCTTGACCAACAACTCTAGCTATTTCATGTCTTCTCCATATCGCTCCACGTATCAGCGCATCATCCACAATGGTAATGGCAGTGGTGAGGGCAGTACCTAATGTAACTTCATAGTCGGGTTCTAAAAGCCCTCCAGTAAAGCCAAGTGCAAAGCCTCCGATTAGTGCTGCCGCAGTTGTAGAATGTCTTGTGAGTGCCTTTCTCCATAATTCCTGAAAACCCCGAGTCAGAATTGGTCCTAGACCTGCTGGAGTTAGATAGAAGGCTCCGCCAAGCATAGCTCCGGCAGCGGCTCCTCCTACGGCTCCTACCAGTGCAAACTTTAAAGTCTCTTTGCTAAAGACTTCACCTGACTTATAGGCCCCGTAATAACCGCCTCCTACTGCACCAGCGAGACTGCCAATTATCGTACTGCCTGCTAACACCTCTGTCAAAGCAAAGAAACCACTAGGATCAACATAATTAACCGGATTCGCATTCCCATACAAATACTTATGCAGAGTAATCGGCTCATTAAGACGTCCCTCATAAGTATCCCGGCGAGTAAACCGGCCAATCCCCGCATCATAATAGCGTTGTCGCAGATAATATTGCTCTAAACTCTCATCATACTGCTCCCCTGCAAACAAAAACTCATTTTCAATACTACCAGAAGATGCCACCAGATTCCCAAACGCATCGTAACTGTAAGCATTTGTAACCTCCCCACCTTCATCCGTTAGCAACCTCGTACTACCCAGTCCATCCACTAAGTAGAACGACTCACTCCCATCCCTTTCCTGAGAAATCAAATCCAGGCCATGCAGATAGCTGACAGCAAGCGTATCATCCACATACTCTGACAACACCTCAGCATAGGGACGATTCTTATCCACGAGGTACTCCGTTGTCACCCCATTCACCGTCGAACTGACCCGAATATTGTCAGTATCGTAGGAGTAACTGATGACATCCCCGGTTGATGTTGTCGCCCCAACCAAACGATTCTCCTTATCCCAGGAGTAAGTCGCATTCCCGATGACATTATTACTTCCATCCTTCTCAATACGTTCTATCGTATTGCCATTGTCGTCATAACGATACTCGTAGACACGAACTACATTCCCATCTAGAGTCAACTCTTTCCGAACCAGGCGATCGCTCTCATCGTAAACATAAGTCGTCGTCCCCTCAACCGAATCAATCCGACTCAAGCGATTTCCCACCGCATCATAGGTGTACTCTATCGTGCGGTTCCCATTTACGGGGTCAGCGATCGCCTCTTTAGTTAGACGATACAAATCATCATATTCATACTCTACTTTCCGGCCATCACGTTCTTCAACAACGCGGCGATGTCCTACTGGGTCAAGAGTATAATCGTAACTAGCGATGAGCGTTCCATCCTTGACATAACTCACCGATTCCAACCGACTCAATTCATCGTAAGTCCGAGTTTCCACCACTCCATTCGGTAACTCAGTCCGGATTAAATTGCCAACTTCATCATAGGAATAACTCGTGACTCCAGCATCATCCGTCACCGTTTTCAGACGATTTTGCTCCTCAAAAGCGTATTCTATCGTTCCCGTCGGTGTCGTTACAGAAGTCCGATTTCCAGCAGAATCGTATCCATATTCAATCGAAGCACCACTGGTTAAATAAGGCCCATCCGGGTCAGTCCGAGAAAGCAAACGACCGAGTTCATCGTAGGAGTAACTCGTCACCCCGCGACTATCTGTTATGGTTTCTAGTTGTCCGGTTGGGGTATAGGTGAAACTGGCAATTGGCGTTTCTCCCACCCGTTTTTCAATGAGACGATTTTGAGCGTCATAGTTATAAGTAATGGTGTCCCCATTGAAGTCGGTAACGCTAAAAGTGTTGCCTACTGCGTCATATTCTGTTGTAGAACGTTGAGTGTCAGGTAACTCGACGGCAGTGCGACGACCCAGGTTATCATACTCGTAATTAGTCCGATGGTTGTTGGCATCCTCCTGCCAAATTAATCGACCCGATTCATCGTAACCATACTCAGTCCGGATTTCTTCGCCGTTGAGGAACTGCACCACATCCGTCAAGCGACCAAGTGCATCGTATTCATACTCGGTTTTATTCTCTGCTTGGTCGATCGCAGCAACCCGACGACCGAGTGCATCGTAAATTGTTTCTGCCTTAGTTCCATCAGCAAAATGCGTTGCAACTAAGCGTCCCAGATTATCGTAAACGAACCGAGTCGCATGACCTTGAGCATCAATTTCTTTGACTCGCTGTCCTGCATTATTATACTCAGACTTGCTACGCGGATTATCTGATAAATCGTCTGGTGTATCATCCGGATAAATCGTCTCTATCAAACGACCTGCATCATCGTAACGATACTCAGTCCGATTACCGCGTTGGTCTATATTCGCCTTAACTTGGCCGTTTTTATTGTACTCCGTAACCGAACGAGGATTGTCAGTTAAATAGGTAGGTAAGTCATCCGGATAAACAACTAGACTCCAATCAATCGTTGCCGCAGTTTTTCCAGGTGCAACCGCGTCGATAAACTGTTGTAAAGTATCGGTTTTATCAAGATAAATTGTCTCGGTTAACTGTCCCGCCGCATCGTATTTATAATGAATCACCCGTCCCGCTTCATCAATAGTCGCTCGTTGGCGTCCTCCCTTATCGTAAACATTGATAGTCCGGGGGTTATCGTTAGGATTTTCTGGAGTGTTGTCGGGATAAATCGTTTCGACTTTCGTGTGGCTCTGCCCACCCTACCATCTATTTATAACTTTTTTTAAAATGGAATCCTTGCCTCAAGTTCTGGAAACTTTAAAATCAGTTTTGTTAATGCTTTAGCTGCTGCATCTTTTACCTCAATATCGCTATCGCTTAAAGCTTCAATCAGAGGTTCTACTGCTCTTGAATCTTTGATTTCACCTAATGCCCATGCTGCCTTCTTCCTAATCTCTTTTAAAGCCCACGCTTTTATATGTTTAATTTCGATGTCAGTCGCTCTATGACTTGTGGTGGTAAGTTCAGCTATTCGCTCGTTTTTTAACCGACAAAAATCACTTTCTGGATTTAAAATTTTAATTAGATCGGGGAGAGCTTGTGGATCGCCTAACTCGCCCAAAATTTCAATTGCCCTTGTTATAAACATCATAATTATTGATAGATCGTTGTTTTGTTGGCTTGATTGCTGTATGGCGTTGCTTAAAATTTTTACGGTTTCTAAACTTTTGAATTCTACAAATTCGTCTGAAAATAATTCTAATATCTCCCAAGTTATTGGCTGAAATTTTTTAAGATTTTTAACGGCTAATTCTCCTAACTTGGAATTATAGTTTCGCCAGATTTGACGGACTCGTTCGGGATAAGAAGCAATATAAGAACGCTCGTAGGCTTCAGCATCGTGATAGTAAGCGCCTGTTTCATAGCACTCTGCCATTGTTAGCATCATACTTGTTAAACTAGCATATTTTTTTATTGTTTCAGGCCATACTTCAAAATCTAAAAAAATTACAGGATAATGAAACTCCTTGTTTATGCGACTCATTGTAATTACACCTTGTTGTGGACCTTGAGGAGGGTAAAAAATAGAAAAATAGTTTAATTTGTAACCACTTTCAGCTTTTGAGTTTGCAAGACAGCCATAGTATAAAATTTGACCGATTTGTAATACTTCTTGCAAAGGCTTAAAAGTCCAGTTTTCAAAAATCCAAGCTGTTTCTTTACACAAGTCTCCTTTTACTGCACCATTTCTCCATTGGTAGAGTTCATAGAGTTCCGGAGGTACTTTAACGGGTAAATTTTTAACTAGCTCGTCTATTTCATTTTTTGACAATCCGGGCTGTAAATAATCCACCAACCAGGGTTTATATTGTTCTATCCAGCTTAATATTCGGTTTAAGGCATCGGTCAGTTCTGTACTCATAACTCATAACCTTTTTAAAATGGATACCATAAATTATTATTGTTTATATTTAGCTTTTGACCCTCTCGATCTATCCAATGCGTCTGATCGTCATTAACTTGAACCCCAAACCAACTTTCTTTGGGATGGTTAGAGTTAACAGGAGCGGACTTGTAAAAGTTTAAAAGGAAATCACCTTGGCTTTGATTTTGGGTTTCATTTACAAGTCTTAAACTAACCTTGCCTGCATCATAATTCAAAGGGCCTCCTTGCAAAGTTGAATTGTATGGGTACTCATCACACTGCCGATTTTGGAATTGTGGTTGCCATACGCCTTTAATCCACTGACAATTTCCTTCTACTGCATTATACCATTCCCGTGGTCCACCACTTCCTACTGGGCTTGCAGGGCCCCTCCATTTAGTCCACCCTGGAAGAATACGAGCTAAGAAAGACTGCCCAGTTTGGACAATAGCCTCCTGCGTATGTTGCCTTATTTCCGGTACCTCGTCTCCCCAAACAATAACTGGGAATCCCTCAAAATCACAGTTACCAGCCCCCACCGTTGTGTTGCACTCTTCAACCTTTTTTCTAAGAACCTGATAATTATTTTCAGTTATGGGCAAACCCAGGAACGTATTAACTCCACTATGCTTAATATTTTTCAAATAGCCAGGAACTACAACATCATCTCCATCGAATCTTCTCAAGTTTCCAATAGGGGCACTTGGAGAAACAAGCTGCATTGCGGCTAGAACAGTAGCTATTTTCATGGTTATGGATGTGTCCCCATAGGTAAAAAGACCAGTGGGATCCGTTAAATTCACAGGGTTGCCATGAACGTAGGGATACTTCGCCAAAGACAGTGGCTCCACTAACATCCCCTCAAAGGGGTCTGTGGCACTAAAACGTCCAGTTTCCGAGTCGTAATACCTCGCTCTTAAATAATACTGCTCCAAATTTGGATCGTACTGTTCCCCAGCAAATAGGTAGTGATTGACCGTATTGCCTGTAGACCCCAGTAAATCGCCATAAGCCTCGTACTGGTAAGTATCTGTGACCAAACCAGCAGCATTAGTCAAAGCCCTCGTACTACCCAATCCATCAACATGATAGAAAAAGCGATCGCTGCCTCGCTTTTGGGAAACCAGGTCGAGTCCGTAGGTATAAGACGCCGTTACCATACCATCTGGAGTGTACTCCTCCAATACCTGAGCGTGAGGCCGATTGGTATCGAGCAAATACCGCGTCTCCTGACCATCCACAATTGACGCCACCCGCATCCCGTCAGCATCGTAGCGATATTCAATCTGTTGGGTTTCTCCCCCATCAGTAACAGAAGCCGTCAGCAAGCGATTTTCCTCATCCCAGGTGTAGCTAGCTTTGTCGGTATCGCTTTTAAACCGGGAGAGGAGATTGCCGTTATTGTCATAAGTGTAGGTGGTTAGCTGACCATTAAGAGCTTCACTCAACAACTTGCCATTGTCATCGTAAATATAGGTAGTCAGTCCCTCTGACGAATCATTACGACTAACTCGGTTCCCCACACCGTCGTAGGTGTAATTAATCGTGCGATCGCCTGCCACGGGGTCAGTAATCTTTTCTTCTATAAGTCAGTACAAGTCGTCATAGGTGTACTCAATTACTCGACCGTTATTTTCCTCCACCTTTGTCCGCTGTCCTGCTGCGTTTAAGGTATATCGGTAACTAAAAAGTGTCACTTCTTGACCCGTACTGGGTTCGACCTTTAAATTTTTCAAGAAGACTAGACGATTTAATTCGTCGTACTCGCGAAGTTCAATCGTGCCATTAGGGAATTCCGTTCGGGTGAGGTTGCCAGCTTTGTCATAAGCGTATTGCGTCACCCCTAAGTCAGGAGTGGTAACGGTTTCAAGTTGATTGTACCTGTCGTAAGTATAATATGTCGTACCAGAGGAAGTTGTTACTGAGGTAATATTGCCAGCCCCATCATAAGTGTACTCTATCTTACGCCCATCCGATTCAGTGCGCTCGATAAGTCGATCGCGCTCGTCGTACTTATAAGTGGTTGTCCGAGTCATTCCTGCCTCGATTTCCGTTACTGTGTGGCGCAATCCAGTAGGTGTGTAGGTGTATTCAAGGGACCTGCCATCGGGGAAACGTTCAGCAGTTAGATGGTTAAGCGAATCGTATTCGTAGGAAACGCTATCTTGGTTGAAATCCTTTGCACTCAGAAGGTTTCCTACAGCATCGTAGGTAGTTTGAGAGTATTGGAATTCGGGCAACACTGTTCCCACTCGACGTCCCAATTCATCGTATTCGTAAGTGGTAACATCGCCGTTAGCATTTTTGATGCTGGTTAAGTTGCCACTGAAATCGTAGCCGTACTCAGTTCGTTGTTTCAGAGCATCTACCACAGCTACGAGTCGTCCTTGAGGATCGTATTCAAACTCTGTTTTCTTGCCAACCTGGTCAGTTATCGAGGTGACGCGCCCTAAGTTGTCGTAAGTTGTTGTGGTGTAGGTATTATCGGGAAAGTGTGTTTCGCTCAAGCGACCCAACTCGTCATAGACAAAGCGAGTCGTATTTCCCATTTGGTCAGTCTCGCTAATTTGATTGCCAAACTCATCGTAAGTTATTGTTTTGCGACGGCAACCGCAACTGCTGCGAGATTCAATTACGCGACCTAACGTATCGTATTCGTACTCATTTCGATTACCTCGTTCGTCAATCTCAGCTACGACCCAACCGAGTTCGTTGTATTCAGTTTTGGTTCTGGGGTTATCTGCTAAGTCATCTGGGGTATTGTCTGGATGGATGACTTCCACTAAGCGATCGAGCAAGTCATAAACAAAATAGGTAGTACGACCTGCTTGGTCTGTGAAAGAATGTTTGCGTCCCACCGCATCATAAGTAGTGACAGTGCGACTGCCATCGGCATAGTGAGTTTCAATTGGACGACCGACGCGATCGTAAACAAACTTGGTCGTGTGGTTCCGAGCGTTTGTTTCGCTTAACCGATTTCCCACTGAATCGTAGGTGTATTTAGTTTCATTGTTGAGAGCATCGCGCATAAGAGTCCGACGACCTGTTTTATCGTCCTCGTACTCGGTACGATACCCCCGCTCGTCAATTTTAGCTTTAATTTGACCAGCTTGGCTGTATTCTGTTTTAGTTCTAGGGTTGTCGGAAAGATTGTTAGGTGTATCATCTGGGTAAATAGTTTCTATTAGTCGATTTAGAGCGTCGTAGACGAAATGCGTCATTTGTCCTTGTTGGTCAAGGACAGCCACTTTTCGGCCTGCCTTATCGTAAACAAACCGCTCTAATGTTCCGTCAGGATATAAGGTTTCTTCAAGATGGCCTTTCTCGTTATAACGGTATTCGGTACGACGATTTTTTGTACCTTCTTCAACCAGAGCGGTTAGGTTGCCCAATTGGTCATATTCGTGGCGGATGACATGACCCGATGAGTCAGTTTTTGTCAAGACATTCCCTTTGCTATCGTATGTCCATTTGGTGACCAGTGTCTTTTTACCTTCAGGGGTGGTAACAGTAACGGTTTCAGTAAGTTGGTTGCCATTGTTGTCATAAGTGTAAGTCGTTTCATTCCCCAAAACATCAATTTGACGAGTGACATTGCCAAAAGAATCGTATTCAAATTGGGTGGTATTACCGTCGGCATCGGTGAGAGAAGTGACATTACCAAACTCATCGGTAGTTTGCTTGATAACTTTCCCTTGTGCGTTCGTGGTGCTGAGGAGGTTTCTTCTACTGTCGTAGGTGTAGGTAATGGTGTTCCCTAGAGGGTCAGTTTTAGTTAAGACTTGCCCCAAACTATTGTAAGTGTATCGGGCTACGTTACCAAGAGGATCGGTTATGGCGAGCAAGTTGCCATTACTGTCATAGTCATATTTGATAGTATTGCCCTCTGGGTCAGTTTCACTTAGCAAGTTATTGTCTTTATCATAAGACTGCTTGCTAATTCCTCCTACTGCATTCACTTTTTGAACTATATTCCCCCGCTCATCATACACATAAGTCGTCGGGTTCCCAAACACATCCAACACCGTTTGAGTCGAATTATCCGGGTCATAAACCAACTCAACCGCTTCGCCATTCACATCCAGCATCCGCTTCAATCGACCCGACTCATCATACTCGGTCCGTACCCCAGTTCGTCCCAACGGGTCAATGATTTCTTCTAAGTAATGTTCTCGTTCCTCATGATACTCAAACCTTGTGGTATTCTCCTCGCGATCCGTAACCCCAACTAAATCCCCATTCTCATCATATTCATACTGAATCTTATTCCCCTCCGGGTCAACTGCCGCCACAATCCGACCCGACGCATTGCGCTCAAACGTCACCGACTTCCCAGTAGAACTGAAAATCCCCTCATCCGAATAAGTCAGCGTATTGCCATTCGTATCCGTCACCGTCAATAAATCGCCAGTTGTCCCATCAATCACATACTCAATACCCTCCTTCGTTCTCAGCGTATAACTCCCGCCAAAGAACGAATTTGCTGGATTGTAAGGCGACCCACTCGGATGATAGTATTGACCCGTCTCCTGATTGTAAAGCAACTGAGTTTTTTGAGCACTCAACGTCACCTGTTCCCCATCATCCGTCTCAAACGCTGGATTGTAGAAAATCATGCTTTGGGGTAAAGGTGCTCCCATCCGCAACGCCTTGACAATCTCCGGATCCATCACAGGTTTGAACGTAAACCCAGTCCGCTTCCCACCGGGTAACGTCACGTAAACCCGCGTACCTTCCTCAAATCCAACTGAAGGAATCCCCGTCTGTTCGTACAGTTCATCCCGTCCCACAGAAGTCCGTAAATCTGTATCCCGGAACTCCAAGCGCCATCCATATCCAAAATCATCGGATTGGTTCGTGGTTAGCGTATCGTAAGTCCGCGTCAGGTTAATCGGAATCCCCGCTACTGGAACCTCCAAATCCGTAAACGATAAGCGGAAATTGCCTAATTTTAACTCCCCAGCAACATCCACCATTTGTTCTGTCGAAGCACTATTCCCACTTTCATCCGTCGCCGTCAACCGCAGAATGTAAGTATCATTTTGCAGCAGGGTCGGGTCAAACTCTGCCAATTTCCCATTGGTTATCTGAGAATTTCCCGATGCAATTTCGACAAACTCTCCACCGGATGCAGGTGCAATAGATAGGACGTAATTCGTCAAGTTGTCATCCGTTACCGTCCCAATAATATCGGTAAAATCGGTCAGCGGTTTCTCTCCAAGGGTGGGAGATAGTTCTACAATAGGAGGATTCAGGTCATTGGGGTCGTAAACCCGAATGTCAATGCTACTTTCACCCAAATTTCCCGCCGCATCTACCGCAACTGCTTTAGCGGTTAACGTTCCCAATTCTGAAGGGGTGTAACTTGCTGTTCCATTGGCAGTTAAGGTAACGGGAACTTCATCCACAAACAATTGGACACCTTCTACGCCAATATTATCGGTGGCATTAGTAAAGAAAGTGATGGGAGTGCCTAACGGGACTTCAAAATCGCCATCTACGATAAATACGCCTGAAGGCAATACTTGTACTAAGGGAGATATGGTATCGGAGGAAACTTCGAGTATGAGGTTTCCGCATAGAGTTGGGGAATAAAGGGAGTCTAATGAAAGATCTGTTGACTCATGTTGTTTGATACAAATGGTGTTAAAATTAAGGCAGGAACTTGGATTTAGGGAGATTAATGATGGATGGGGAAGAACTGCTCAGACGCTACGATGCGGGAGAGAGAGATTTTCGAGCAATTATTTTGCAGCATACTGACTTAAGCAATGTTAAGTTAGATTCGGTCAATCTAAGCGGTGCTTGCTTTTACCATGTCAACCTTCAGAGTGCTAACTTAAAAAATGTTAACTTAAGCAGTACCGAATGGTCGGACTGTAATTTATCGGTTATGCAATTCTGGTTATGTAATCTGAAAGATGCTACGATCGAGCAGTGTGATTTGGAGAGTGCCAGATTTTTTGACTGCGATCTCAGAGGTATAAGAATTAGTCTTTCAAATGTAAGCCGTGCTGCTTTTATTAGAGTAAATTTTCAAGATGCTAAGTTGGGTGGTTCTGGCGAAGATCCTTGTGAATTCTGGGATGTTATTCGACCGGACGGAGTTTTTATATCCGGTTTTACTTACCATATAACTTGACCATACGCAACCTGAATAGTAAAGACATTAAGTTAAAATAAATATGCTGGATAAATCGTTAAAAATTCATAACAAAAACCCCTTATAGAAGTCAAGTCAAAAAATTACAAAATAAGAATTGCTGAACCAATATGCCCCCAAAATATAAAATGTAAAAATAGCGGTTCTCGTCTTCGTGAGGCCGCTATTTTTTTTAGAAAAACTTAGCTATTCAAAGTCTGCTGAATAGTTTCTGGTAGATTTGACAGGAAATCAAAATTAAAGTCATAATCGCGAACTCGGTTACGCTCATTCAGAATGTGGGTCAGTTCTGGAATAGTGACTCGCCAGGTATCTGGGTTTCTCCAATCCGTTGGATTAGTGATGTTCCCGCGATTGTTGTTCAAAAACTGGGAAAATACATTCAGTGGATTGGCAATCCCTTCTGAGGATACATTATTCCAATCTGGTTCCGCTCTATTGGGGGTTATATATGCGAAACCTTCTATGTTTGACGAAGTAATATCGGCTCCTGGCTGTTCTAAGGCGATGATACTTTTCCACGTCCATTTAGGAATGTGAATTTCTTGGCTGACTAAATTGTCAGGGTTTGTATTTCCCCTATTTACATTCAGGTTAAGTAATTCGGGTACATTTGTTCTTGGTTGAGAATTATCATTATTGCCAAAAGCTCCAGCAAAAATATAAAGCTCTTCCCCCTGAGCAGCCCGTGGAAACACCACTTTATCTTCTATATTGAACCAAGCAGAAGCATCTCTGGGATTGTCACTTCCCGACACAAAAAATCGATTATTATCCATTGATTGGGCAATCAAATTAGTTGTGAGGTAGGTTGATAACTGGTCTTTGGGGTGTCTTCGTTTATCGCGATCGGGAGCCAAATGTCCTCGATCCATTCCCAATCCTGTAAAAATATTTGCATCATAGCTGGACAGGCCACTCGCTAATAAATCAGGGTCAGCTATAAATTCAGGTCTTCTTAGTAATCCTGTTGGGAATTCTCCCGGTTCGGGTTGTGGTTGTGTCACCCATGTTTTGTCTACTTTCCACCCTACCCAATTTGCAAGTTTAGTATCGGCATTGTAAGACAGAGCGTATTGTGGCTTTTCTAGTAACAAATTGTTGACAGAAGTGCTACTTTCCAGATTCCATCTAGCCTCTGTAGGATTGGCAATTGCGAGGAAATCACTCTTAAAGAAAACGTTATCTATGTAAACGAAATCCCCACCCTGTAAAGAAAAACTTATTTTTGCAGGTTTCCCTCGAAACTCGGCTATTTCTGAATCAGAAAGATGTAACTTGAGTTGAAAAGTTTCAAAACCTTTGCGGCCAAATCCTATTTGATTTTCAATTTCTGAGTAAATTTCTTTAACGATCGGAATTTCTCGGCTATTAGTTTCGTCAATTAAAAAGTCTGCATCTCGATCGAGAGCGATGGTAACATTTTTGCTTTGACCCTCTATTGTTTCAAGTTTAACATTGAGTTCTCCACTCTCAACAGGAGCAAAAACATCAAATCGTAAATTTCCCCAATCCGGAACCATGAACCAATCATGAGTAGCTTGAGTTGGGTTGCCTCCTCCCAGTTGCAAAGCATAATTTGGAAGACCAGTAGAACCGGGAATACCTGCCACATCAATTAAAGCGCTTTGTTTCAAGGGGTTAGTAGGCGTATCAATGTACCAACTAGGAATATTTTGGCTGCTGTACTTATAAACAATGGCATCAAAATTTCCATTAAATAGAGTGGGAACGGCAAAATCCCCCCGCATTCCAGGTATAGGATTGTTTTCTTGTTCGACTGAAACTCGCTTAGTTTTTAAATATTCTCCCCAGCCGTCATTGGGATAGCTGAATTCTTGAATTTCGTCTTTGCTCAACTTACCTCCTTCATAATTATATGGACGTAATTGATTGCCCCCACCCAAAACTGAGTGGAACCAACCCGTACCAATCCCCTCCCAAGGAAGCCATCTCTTCACCGTGGCTAAAGTTAGCATTAGTGTGGTCTGGGGTGTACCAGGGTCGTTCGGAGGAGGACAAATCCCCTAAGCGACGATAAATCGTTTGCCCATTTTCTGAAGGAATTTGACTCAGATTGAGGTCTGCCGTTCCCGCATACCACGCTGCTGCTGCTTGATGAGGACCACCTGTGTCTAGATTTTGGTCGAAGTTCGCCCAGGAACCCAAGTTCACATTCCAATCCGCTGTAGACAGTTCTTTGCCGTTGAGGGTATTATCCGTCCCTTTGTTCTGATAGTATAGCAGTCCTAAATGATTCATGGAAGCTTTTTTTGTTATAATATACACGGAAGATTCTCAATATCAGACAGACCTCATGAATATCATAGACGAGCTAGATAATTTCATTGAAAATACCACAAATACCAAAGAAATGAAGAGAGCATTGGCAGCCAAAATGAAATTATCTGGTCAACCCTCTAAGAAAATTGAAGAAATATTAAATGTTTCTTCGAGCTTCGTTAGTCAATGGAAAAATAAAGCAATTTTTGAGGGTGTTGAGAGTTTGAATCTTCAATACAAAGGAAGTAAAGGCTATCTAAAACCGGAAGAAAAAACACAAATCACTTCATGGATAAGACAACAAGAGTATTTGAGATTGTCTGACTTAAAACGATATTTGCAGCAAGAATACAACGTGATTTATTCTTCAAATCAAAGTTATTATGACTTGCTGAAAGCGGCTGGCATGAGCTGGAAAAAGTCGCAAAAAAAGAATCCAGCCAAAGATGAAAAGCTAGTCAAAAAAAAAGAAGAAGAAATTCAAAAGAAGCTTAAGGACTGGGAAGAGGATATCAAAGCTGGAAAGCTTGCTGTGTTTATGATTGATGAATGTCATCTTCTTTGGGGAGACGTCTTGGGTTTTGTTTGGGGAAGAAAAGATATAAGAGTCGAAATTCCCATTAAAAACCAAAAAAGTCGCCAAAGTTATTATGGCGCTTTAGATTACCAAACTCATGAATTTATTCTTCAAGAATACCCGAAAGCCGATACCGACAATACCATTCAGTTTATACAATACTTACGAGAACAAAGACCGGGACAAAAATTAGCCATTTTTTGGGATGGTGCCAGGTATCACGACTCTCAACAATTTCGAGATTTTTTAAAAGAGCTAAATGAAGGCTTAGAAGAAGATGAATGGTTGATTACTTGTACGAAGTTTGCTCCGAATGCTCCCGAGCAAAATCCAGTTGAAGATATTTGGCTGCAAACTAAAAATTTCTTGAGAACATTTTATTTTTTATGTGATTCATTTAAAAGAGTTAAAGAGCTATTCAAGATATTTGCTGATGGCCAAGTTTTTGATTTCCCTAAGCTATATTCTTATGGATTTTTGCCACAAATGACTTAGGATTGCTATAGTTATCCGCATAAGTCACATTGTCCCACACTACCACTTCCGGATCGAGGACAGTGCTGAAAACGGGTTCTGGAAAAGTCGGGTCGTAATCATACGGATCGATTGTAGTCATTTGGAGGTCGCGATTAGAAGCGTTGGTTCCCCCAGCATTCGGAAAATACGTCCCCAACCGCTGAATCATTTCCGTATTGACAACCGCACCTTGACCCAATCCAATAAAATGCAATGGCGAGTTAAAAATATCTCCTTGGGTACGGATAAGATTGCCATTAGCATCATAAAGACCAGACCCCTCTCCAACTTTACCACCATATTGTTGGTCGAGTTTCACCAAGGAAGCAAACATTGAATCAGCCGCAGCTTCTGCAAAACCTCCGTTATAGAAACTGCTGGCATCGAGACCCTGCATCCAATCGGCTAACAATACCAGTGGTTTTTCTTCTATAGGTGTTGTGTTAGTCGCTACCCAACTATTCCCGTTTAAGGTGACAGATTGCCATCCCCCAGTGGAGGGATTGTATTTCATCACCGAACCGCCTGCTTCTTGAATTTTACTGGCAAGAGCATTAATTTGACTGTTAAGCAAGCGGTTATGTTCTTCATCATTCTGTGGTTCTACACCGCGAGTCAATACCGTCACACTCGTAAACGGACTGGATGAAGGACTTGGCGGTAAGGGAGTTTTAAACTGACTATCCTCAACAACCGGCGTCGGTGAGCCATTAATCACCGCTTCAACCGCCCAATAATACTCTTGGCCCGCCGTCAACATCCGGTCATCAGGCAGTGTAAATTGGTCTTTAGCACCCGCTTGAGAACCCCCATTCCAAGTCCACACCCCCTCTTTCCAAGTCGCCGTCAAAATGCGATTCGGATTGTAATCCCTTCCTGGAGTGGGTGAGTCTAATTCCGGCCAAATATCCCTTGGTAACAACCCCTCCCCTTCAGGAAACACACTTACATAAAGCCTCACCTCTTTTACATCATCCTCGTCAACAGGAGTTGCACAAACATCCGTCTCATCACCCTCCCCATTAAAATTCCACTTAAACGTCGGCGTCAAAGTCTCCTCATCAAACACCCCAATCGGATTTTGCAGATTGACAATCGGTCGAGAAGACGCCGTTGCCACACTAAACGGACTTCCTCCCCCCAAAGAAATCGGCCCGGTGTGAGAATTATTAGGAACTCCATAAGGAATCTTCCTCGTAAAAGAATCGATCGCATTCCCAATATCCTTAAAATCAGCCGCCAGACTAATAGACGGATTGATATCATCAATCGGCTTCTCCTCAAACACCTCCAGTGGCGTACTATTAACCGTCTGGAGCATCTCCTTCACATTAAAAACAAAGGTACTATCAATCCCCGGATAACTCGCCGTCAAATACTTATTATCGCTCGAAAGCGACACCCCATTCGTAAATCCATTGGGAATCGGTCGCGTCGCCGCCACCAAAGTCGGATTGGGTCCCAAAGCATCCTTAATAATCCCAATATTGCCACCGGCTTTCGAGCCATCCACACTCTCGATTCCACTGCCAATCATTCGACCATTACGACCTGCAACAAAAGCATAATCCGTGCCACTTTCCTCATCATACATCACCGCCACAGACACCGCTTCATTGACATCAAAATAATCGGTCAAACCGCCTAAAGTTAACTGAGCGTAATGAGTAACCGCCTCAAAACTTAGCGGGTCATTATTGAGAATAGTCAGCACACCATACCCTTTTGGCTCCTCACCCCGGCTAGTAAACACCATCTTCGTAGGGTCGTAAGTAGCCGCCAGTCCTTCCACTCCATAACCCCCTTCAACCCGACCAATTTGTTGATGCCATTTGCGAGTATTTTGATTGGGGTCAGCCGGATTGTCAGGCCGATCGCGAGGGTCAATATTAAACACTAAAATTTGTCCCCGTCCCGTATCAGACCCCCCTGGAGTTGTAGCGAACAACCGCGTCCCATCACTGCTCATCGCCAGTTGACGCAAACCCAGACTCGCATTCTCGACTTCAATCGTACCAATGTACTGATTGTAAAAATCCGAACTGGGATTGATATCAATAACGTAAATCGCCCCAGTTTTCCAATCCGCCACATAAGCGTATTCATCCCGACTGTCGATCGCAATTGCACTGGGAATCGCATGAGAAGGCAAATCAATCCCATTGATTCCTTCCACATTAGGTTGAGCATCCAACTGTTTGAAAGCCGTCAAATCAACGAGAGCCACCTGTGCCGACTTATTCAGAGTCACATAAGCGCGAGAAGCATTGCTAGTTGCAGCGATAGCTCTCGGTCCATCTTCTCTGTTTGGCGACCCCACAGGAATATCCGCTAACAGTAAATCTTTACTATCCGTCTGCGCGATAACTTGTTCCGGATTGAGCGTGTTGACCAGACTAATCGTATCACTTGTCTGACGCGGCACCATCGCCATTTCCACACAACCATCAATCGGTATTTTGACCCGTTCCGTTTCCGTTTCCGTTTGAGTATCTATCACTGAATGAGTCGTTCTTTTCAGAGAAACCTCCGCTTCAGCCAGCGGAACAAAATCCGTCGTTACCGCAATTCGTTCTTGCTCTGGCTGGCTCAAAGGCGCAAGTATAGTACCCGGATAGACTTTACCTCCCAGGTGGAAATTTACCTCCAAATCATCGAGATTCGTTCCGAAATTACGACCTTCTAAATACAACACTCGTCCTTGTTGTTCGTCATACTGAAGTTGGAGCCGTTCCAGAACGGGTTGAGTATCGGGTACGGGTTGAGTTGGCACATCAAGCACAAGTTCAAGCTCACATTCAGTTCCGTCGTATATGGCAGTCCTACAGTGGGAATAGTCAATGTAGTCACACTTCTTTCCGACGCATCAAGCAAAACCGGAACTGAAGCCAAAGCCAATGCTCCCGCACCTATTAAACCACCGGGGACAAAGTAATCTGGACGGGAATAAGTCAAAGGTGATAGTTTCGGATAGGCTAGTGCTATTCCCCCTACGGCAATCAACCCCAAACCGACGCCAGCACTAAATCCGGCCAACCTTAAATGCGCTACAGAATAATCAAATTTGGGAATGGCAATGCTATATTCCCCCGATTCATAAGCACCCCGCCACGGAGGAGAAGTCGTATAAATCATCCCATCATCGCCGACAATTCCCGATTCCACCATCGTCCAGATCGGGTGCATCGTCTCACTTCCGACCCATTTATCTCCTTGTTGGAGTGCTGGGAGTTCCCCTTTGCGAAGGAAAAACACTTCCGTGCCAGGTTCCACCCCAGCAGGTGCCGGAATTGCGAATTGCAACGGGAATTCTAACGGTTGTTCACCAATATCTAAGTTAAAGGAGCCAGCGAAGGAGAATTTCTCTGGAATCTCCAAGGAAAGGTTCGATTCCTCAATTTGTCCAATACTGACTGGGGTTTCCTCTGTTAATGCTCCAGGCGGAACCATCACCATCGCGCCATCATCGGAACGTACTGCACCCCCATTCACTCCAATTGATGCTGTACCGGAAATGGGTTCAACCACCCGCACTTCAATCGTTTCCTCTGCTGCACCATGAACCACTGTCACCGTCGCATATCCGGATGACAATGCTGTTATCTTTCCATCTTCAGAAATTCGTACCACATTCTCATCGCTGACGTAATAGCGAGTTCCGCTTGCTGCAGCGCTCAAATCGGGAGAATCGCTGAGGGAATTTAACCGTAATTGTAATTGGCGTTTAGCTCCCGGAACTAAAGTGATAGCATCCGGATAGGGGTCAATTCCTTCAAATTCTGCCAGTGCGACATTAAACTCCGCATCGTTAGTTGGTGTGGGAGTCGCTCCAATACGAATTGCCGTTACTGCTTCTTCATCCCTGTAAGAGACTCGCACTACGGCGACGCCTTCAGCATTTTTAGCTGTTATCGTTCCATCGCTTTCAACGGTTACTAAATCGGGATTGTCAGTGCTGTAGGTTAGTTCGCTGGCGGGGATAACCACCCCTTTGCGATCGGCAAAATTGGCAGTGACGACTAAATTTGTCGTGCCATCCGATCGCAACTGCACATCGCGCTCCACCACGTCTAAACTCAATAATGGTGCATCGCTAACTTTTACAGTTATGGTCTCATTTACCGACCGAACGCCGCCATCGTTGGCAACTAAATCGAAACTGGCCGTTCCGACAAAATCCGGAGCCGGTTGGAAAGAAAGAGTTGTGCCATCAGCGAGCAATTCTGCGGTTCCATTGAGTGCATTGCTGATGTGGTAGGTCACTCGATCGCCATCGGGGTCGGTGACTAACGAGGATAAGTCAATGGTGGCGGGTAAATTAGCACTCACCAGAACTGAATCGTTGATGAGAATGGGTGCTTGGTTGGTCAATAAATCCGTGCCATCTTGGAGCAATAATTGCAAGCGACCGTTTTCGTCATAGAAGGCATTCGCTCCACTGCGTCCTAATGGATCGAGTACCGAAGTTAAGTAATGGTCGAATGATTGATGGTAATCGAAATGGGTGGTGACGTTATCGCGATCGGTGACAGCGACCAAATCACCTTTTTCGTCATATTGATAGCGAATGACTTGGTTATTGAAATCGGTGACGGTATTGATGCGACCTTTAGCATCGCGACCCAATGCGATCGCTTCTCCGGTGGAACTGAATATTCCAGCGTCAGAGAAGGTTAAGGAATAACCATCGGCGTCAGTAACTTTAAGTAAATCTCCACTTTTTGCATCAATTTCGGCGACAACTCCTTCTGGAGTGGTCAGGGTGTACTGACCGCCAAATCGTGAATTCTCTGGGTTATAAGGAACGCCTGCTAGGTCATAATAGTTACCATCTGGACCTAATATTAGGCGGGTGTCTGGTACGGAAAGGGTCATTCCCGAACCGTTATCAGCAACGAAGGTGGGATGATACCAACGTGCAGCTCCATCACCGTACAAACTGAGGAAAGAATTCAGGCGATCGCCGGTGGGTTCAAAGCGGAAGTCGATTCGTTCTCCATCGGGAAGGGTAACGTAAACGCGAGTGTCGTCAGTGAAGGCATTTTGAATGTCGAGTAATTCTTGCTCGAAACTGGGGGGAGGCACATTGGTTCGCAAGTCGGTATCGACTAATTCCATGCGCCATCCGTATCCAAAATCATCGGAATCTTCGGCGTTTAAGCTGTCATAAGTCCGAGTCAAAATGATGGGGAAACCTGTAATGGGAATTTCTACTAGATCGTTGAAAGAAAGGTTGAGGTTGCCTTGTTTTTCTCCACCCACTTCTATCCGCTCTTCTATTGTGGAACCATTGCCTCCTTTATCGTAAGCAGACAAGCGCAATACATAACTATCGTTCTGCAAAATTGACGGATCGAAGGTTCCCAACACTCCATCCACAACCGATTCTGTTCCTCGGAAAATTTCTCGGAACTCGCTACTGCCTCCGGCTGCTACTTCTAGGGTATAATAATCCAAATTTTCATCTTCAACTGTCCCTACAATTTCCAGGGATGCAGTCACTGTTTCATCAAACAGACCCTCTGCTAATGCTACCACTGGAGAATCGGGGTCTGAACTATCGATTGCGGTAATTTCTAAGGTGGATTCTGTGACGTTAAAAGCCGCATCATAAGCAACTGCTCGAACCTTAATGTTACCAAATTCCTCTATTTTAATTTTAGCCGTCCCCAACCCGGATAGTTCTACGGGTTCATCATTAATAAAGAGTTGCATTCCGGTAATGCCGACATTATCAGTTGCTTGAAGGAAGAAGGTGATTTCCGAGCCGATATCGGCACGATAATCATCATCGACAAGGTACACATTACTCGGCAAGAGTTGAATTTGGGGTGCTACATTATCTGCTGTAACTGTTAGATTGAAAGTTTGAGTGGCGGTAGTTCCCAACTCATCGATCGCTTCAATAGTTATCGCATGAGTTCCGACATTTTCAACCGTAGGAATCCAACGCAACCGTCCCAACTCATCTACACTCATTCCCAAAGCAATGGAAGCATCATCTAAGCGATAGGTTAAACTGCTACCATTCGGGTCGGTTGCTTGAATGTCGTAACTGAACAGGCGATTTGGAATTGCGACAGTAGGCGGTTCATTCGTATTAAAAACGGGAGGTAAATCATTTTGAACCGTTAAAGTAAATCCTTGTGCTGCACCCAAACGACCATCATTCACTCCCACCACAACTTGATGAGTGCCAAAAGTAGGAGAATCCCAACGCAGTTCGCCAGTATTGACATCCAAAGTCATCCCATTGGGAACCGAGATGGGTTGATAAATTAAACCATCATTATCTGCATCAGTTGCTTCAATTTGATAGCGGTAAGGTACGCCAGTGGCGGCGAAATATTTGGCGGTGGAGGTAATGACGGGTGGATGGTTAATGGCATCTGACCCGACTTCTATGGTGTAGGTTTGTCGGTTCACTCCATTTTGGCCGTCAATAACTAACACTTCCACTTCTACCGAACCCGACTGTTGTGCGGTTGGCGTCCAAGTAATCAATCCAGTTTCCGGGTCGATTTGCATCCCATCGGGTGCAATTCCCAAACTGTAGCGTCCTCCATCATTTTCGAGGTCAGTGGAAGCGATTTGATAGCGATAATCAGTTCCGACAGCGGCGGCGGTGATGGGGACAGAAACAATTTCTGGGGGAGTGTTGATTCCTCGAACTGTGAGGTCAAATTCTTGACCCACAAAATGTCCGGTTGCATCAGTGACGCGAATGGCAATCGTATGTTCGCCGATTTGGGTGGCGTTGGGTTGCCAAGATAGCATTCCGGAGTTGGGGTCAATAACCATTCCAGAAGGTGCTTTATCTAAAGTCCATAACAGCAAATCGCCATCGGGGTCGAATCCAACAAGTTGATATTGATAAACCCGTTCTAAGTTGGTAATTAGATTTGGGGTGGAGGTGATGCTAGGTGCGCGATTGACAGTTTGATTCGATACATTTAACGTCCAGGATAAAGTGGTAGTATCTTCGCCGTCGTTAACTTCTAGAGAGATAGGATGGGAACCGAATTGAGAGGGAGTTGGCGTCCAAATGATGCGACCCTGAGAATCCAATTCCATTCCGGCGGGGGATTGAAGGAAGTTGAAGGTTAGGGGGTCGCCATCAGAATCCGTCAGCGGTAACTGATATAAATAAGTGGAACCGATGCGAACCGAACTGCGGGGGGTGGCGGTAATTTCTGGGGGGGTATTCGGACGCGGTTCGACTACAGTGGCGGTAATCGTTTGAGATGCTTCTCCACCGAGACTATCAATTGCTTTAACGGTGAATTGAAACTCGCCGGTTTGGGAGGGAGTCCAACGCAGAATGCCAGTGTCGGGATTGAGGGTAGCGCCAGTTGGGGGATTGACTAACTCGTAACGAATCTCAGCATCGCCATCCGCATCGAGTGCATTGAGACGATATTCAAATAGTTTACCGCGTTGAGGTTGAATGAATGTGGGTGAAGAGTTGGTAAATGCGGGGAGATTGTTGACAGGTGTCAACTTGACTTGGAACGATTGTAAATCGACTCCACCTAAATTATCTTGCACTCGCACTAAAACATTATAAACCCCCGAAGCAAGGTAAATACTGTTTGATTCACTCCGTTGGATTACAGTAGGTTTCCAAACAATAACTCCAGTTTCGGAATCGATTGTCATTCCCTCTGGTTTTAACGGTAAATCATAAACTAAATTATCAGCATTGGGATCCTTTGCTATAGCGTTATACCGAAAGAAACTTGACTCAAAAATCTCAGTGGGCGGAGTGCTGGTGAAACTAGGAGGTAGGTTAGAAGGGGGGTTCTCACGTTCGCCATTGCCAAAGTTGATATTTTCTACAACTTGACCCGATTCTAATTTAACTGTATGAGCACGCTCTAATCCAAGAATCTGAGTGACTTTAATGTTATCAATTACCGCTCCATAACTATCTCCTACTGTAGAATAAAACTCAATTGTTGTATTGTTACTGTTAGCAGTAAACTGCCAAGTTTGGGGTTGATACTGCATATTATAGCATTCCTAAATCAGTCGAGTCAGGGCGATCCACCTGAAACCCCTGGGAGTGGGAGCATCTTGCTCCCTACATAGGTTACAAATCATTTAGGATTGCTATATAGCAGTCCTAAATGATTCATGGAAGCTTTTTTTGTTATAATATACACGGAAGATTCTCAATATCAGACAGACCTCATGAATATCATAGACGAGCTAGATAATTTCATTGAAAATACCACAAATACCAAAGAAATGAAGAGAGCATTGGCAGCCAAAATGAAATTATCTGGTCAACCCTCTAAGAAAATTGAAGAAATATTAAATGTTTCTTCGAGCTTCGTTAGTCAATGGAAAAATAAAGCAATTTTTGAGGGTGTTGAGAGTTTGAATCTTCAATACAAAGGAAGTAAAGGCTATCTAAAACCGGAAGAAAAAACACAAATCACTTCATGGATAAGACAACAAGAGTATTTGAGATTGTCTGACTTAAAACGATATTTGCAGCAAGAATACAACGTGATTTATTCTTCAAATCAAAGTTATTATGACTTGCTGAAAGCGGCTGGCATGAGCTGGAAAAAGTCGCAAAAAAAGAATCCAGCCAAAGATGAAAAGCTAGTCAAAAAAAAAGAAGAAGAAATTCAAAAGAAGCTTAAGGACTGGGAAGAGGATATCAAAGCTGGAAAGCTTGCTGTGTTTATGATTGATGAATGTCATCTTCTTTGGGGAGACGTCTTGGGTTTTGTTTGGGGAAGAAAAGATATAAGAGTCGAAATTCCCATTAAAAACCAAAAAAGTCGCCAAAGTTATTATGGCGCTTTAGATTACCAAACTCATGAATTTATTCTTCAAGAATACCCGAAAGCCGATACCGACAATACCATTCAGTTTATACAATACTTACGAGAACAAAGACCGGGACAAAAATTAGCCATTTTTTGGGATGGTGCCAGGTATCACGACTCTCAACAATTTCGAGATTTTTTAAAAGAGCTAAATGAAGGCTTAGAAGAAGATGAATGGTTGATTACTTGTACGAAGTTTGCTCCGAATGCTCCCGAGCAAAATCCAGTTGAAGATATTTGGCTGCAAACTAAAAATTTCTTGAGAACATTTTATTTTTTATGTGATTCATTTAAAAGAGTTAAAGAGCTATTCAAGATATTTGCTGATGGCCAAGTTTTTGATTTCCCTAAGCTATATTCTTATGGATTTTTGCCACAAATGACTTAGGATTGCTATATTTTTATTGCCACTACCAATCCCTACAAATTCTGCCGACTGACCAGCTGCGGTTACAGTCATTGGTCTTTCGCTTCCTGCAGCAAGAAAACCATGAGCTGATAAGTCAAAAGTTACGAGGTAATCTTCGCCAGGAATAGTGTTAATCGTTTGTTTAATTCCCCCCGGACCTGGTGTACCATCAAGGTCAATACTATAATCACCATCAGAGGCTTGCCATAAACCTGTACCACAATGATCGACCGACCTCAGCATCACGTCCCAGCCTTCAAGTGTAGTCGAATTATATCTTACTATTGTCCATGAATTTTTCGGGGCTGGTCCTCTTTCAAAACTCCCATTCTGAATTAAGTTTTCACCGATCGCCGGACTTAATAAAGGAAAGGTTTGTTCTAAACTAGAGGGAACTATTTCTCGAATCGTATAGGTATCCGCTGTCAAATTGGTAAATTGATAGGAGCCGGTTTCGTCTGTTAAAGGAGTGGCGGGATTATCTGTACTTGTTTTTGTGCTTGGTTCCTCAACATCTAACCTTCCATTATTATTCAAATCTAAATAAATTTCTACTCCAGCTAGTCCACTTTCTTCTGGGTCGAAAACACTGTTTTTATTAGAATCTAACCATTTAATTCCGCGAATTTCCCCTAAATCCGTCTGGTGGGCAACACTCAATTGAAAAATCTGAGTATCAATTCCACCCTGAGTATCTTGCACCTCAACCGCAATCTCATATTCTCCCACATTGTCATCGGTTAAGTCGTTCCAACGAATTTCTCCAGTAATTGGGTCAACCGTCATTCCATCGGGAGGATTCACCAAGGAATAAGTCAGTTGGTCGTTTTCAGGGTCGAGCGCTCGGACTGAATAAAGATAATCGCTCCCCACATTGACTCGTTGTGAGGGTTCGCTAATAATAATTGGTGCGTAGTTCCCAGGCTTTTCTTGGATTAAAATATTGAAGGATTGCGTTACTTTTCCACCCCTGCCATCTTCGGCATTCAGCGTTACTTTCTGTAAGCCTAGTTGTTGGGTATTGGGTTGCCAAGTTAAGGTTTGAGTTTCGGAATCAAAACTCATTCCTTCGGGCGCATTCATAACAGAAAAAGTCAGTTTATCCCTATCTGGGTCAGTAGCACTAATTTGATAGCGATACGGTTGATTGATATAAGCATCCACCACCGGCGTGGACGTGAATATAGGGGGTCGATTCGGCGGAATTTCCGTCACTGACAGGGTAAAGCTTTGAACGTCTTTCCCCCCACGAGAATCCACTACCTCTACAACAACAGCATGAGTTCCAATCTCCTCAACCGTCGTCTCCCAAGTTATCACCCCAGTTTCTGAGTCAATTATCATCCCATTGGGAGCTGATAATAACGAATAACTCAACCCATCATTATTCGCATCTTTGGCAATAACTTCATACCGATAAGAATTCCCTCCAATCGCTTCTAGTGGCGGTTTGCTTTCGATAACCGGGTCAGCATTTAACTGTCCAAGTACCGCCAATTCATAAGTAAATTGAACTCGATTGGGGTTGAAGAAGGTTAGCGAACCCAACTCAGTTATTTCAGTCGGGTCTAACTTTCCATCCTCGGCCAATTCAGAGAAATTATAATACGGCACTCCTTCTGGGGTAAATCCATCTGGGTTGCGCAGTAAAACTGTGGGGTCACTGATATTAGAAACCGCCACCAATAAAGGCCCATCTACGCTATAATTGCCTTCATTGCGAATGGCAACTTCCGCATACAGTTCGTTGCTACTTTCATCAAAGCGGGTGCTTCTGTATTCTAAGGGGTTTGAAGGCGTAATATCAGTCAGCTTGCCAAACTCGGCTAACTCAATCGGCTGACTGCGATGATTGTCTTCACCGCTACTGACTGGCGGTTGTTGCTGAGTGCTTCCCACCAAGTTCAGGTTGCGGATGCTGACTGAGGTAGTCGTGTCGCGATCGCCATTCACCAATCGCAATACTAAATTAGCACTTCCCGGACTCACCCCATTCAAATTGAGCGTCACCGTACCCGTACTTTCATTATATTCAACGCCAGCGGCTAATTTCGGTTCTTCCCCTTCGGTTAAATTAAAGAAAGCATCTCCCGAACCAATGGTATGCACCAAAGAATTCCCTTCTGCATCCAAAAGAGCGACTTCAAACGCATCGTTAATTGCATTACTATCGCTCCTGTCGAAATTGAGTGCAGCCAATGTAAAGACTAACTGAGAAGAAGTCTGTGGAATAGTCAATTCTTCTCGATGACTGACTGAAAAGTTTTCCCCTTCTACCAAAACGATATCATCAACATTGCTAACTTCTGTGCGAGTAATGATGCGACTGGTAACGGTGGAATTGCCTGCGTCGTCAAGGGTTTGAATGGTAAAGGAATTTTCCCCAACAGTAAGGTCAATTCCTGCAAAAGAGAATTGTCCCGTTGTATCCGCCGTGACGGTTGTGCCGGTTTCGATTAAAGTGACGGTAGCATTGGGTTCTGTCGTCCCTGTCAGGGTTACAGGTGATGCAGCGGTTTGAGCGTCGCCAGGGATATCGGTGTCGGATGCGGGGTCTAAGTCAAATGTCAGCGGAGGCGCGGTGGTATCTAGGGTAAAGTCATACTGGTACTCGGTAATGTTTCCCCATTCGTCAATGGCCTGCAAGTATAATGTGTGAGAGCCATCGGGGAGTGAATCGCCGTAAATGGTGGCAAGTTGGGAAGGGGTGAGGGTAAAGTCGCCGGTTTCTAAAAGTTGCGAGTCAATGTTGATGAAGGAAGAGTTGTCAAAACTGGCAGTAAAACTAACAATGTGGAGAGGGTTGGTGAGAGTGCCAGTAATAGTCGGGTTGTAGGTTTTGCGATCGCTATCGGATATGCCAGTATCTTCTGCAAGTTTTGCGGTGATGATGGGAGACTGGTTGTTCTGTTCTGCGTAAGAAACGATTTGCTGTCCAATTTCAGAATTGCGCCAATCTGAATCGGGAGCAATCACTTCATCCAGGTTAGTCACGATTCCGGTTGCAGCTGACATTTTGAAGGTGATATCGTTAAAGTCGGCATCCCCTCCAGGCAACCGTAAATCTTCCCAGGCAAATAAGTTCCCATCTCCAGTGACATCAACGAGTTGAGGTTGATGCAACGCTCGTTCCGGGTCACTGGGAGTTAACGAAAGGAAGGGTTTTTTGCTGCCAGTAACTTGCGGATTGTCAAAGAGTTCTTGGAGGGTGCCGTCAGGAATTAAAATTAAGCCAAATTCTGTTCCTTCCGGTAAAGAGAAAGTTTTCTCTCCTGATTTGATGCCACGATTCCAATTGTAAGCTTCCAATTTTCCATCGAGTTTAGCCGCTTCTGTGGAGTCGGATATCAGAACATAACCTTCGTCGGAATTGGAGAGAGAACGTCTAGCGATTTCTTGGAAGAATTCAGCAGACCCCCATTCATATTCCGAGAGTCCAGCCATATTGAACAAACCGACAGTGCCTTGATAATAGCCGCCATCGAAGATGTATTCGATGTTAATAGAGCCAGTTTCTCCCACTTGGAAAACCCCTTGGGAGAAGTTGGGGAAGGTTGGTTCGATTTCAGTAGGTACGGTTTGAGCAACAACGTTGATGGTGAGGGAGTTGCTGTCGGATGGGGAGTCGTTATCTTCTAGAACAACTGATGCAGTTTCTCCGGAATCTGATGTAGATTCGGTTGGATTGGATGTAGCGGGTGGAGCGGAGGGTTTAATTGCGGACGATTCGGTTTGAGATGAGTTGGGTCCTGAAGTGGGATCGATAATGAATTCGGTTGAAGCTGATGAAGTTGTCGAGGCTACTAAGTCTTCTTCAGCTAAATCGAGAGGTTCATCCTCATCTGAGTTGAAATCTGTGTCATCTGTGGTTAAAGATGAGGAATTTGTTTCGGTTGAATCGAGTGAAGATTCTTCTGAATCTGGGGTCTCTTCTGCACTAGCAGGGGTGGTTGCTGAGTCGGACGAGGCAGGAGATTCAGCCAGTATATCCTCATCCGATTGAAGAGCATTGGATGTTTCTTCTTCGCTGCTTTCATCCGCAAATTCTGTCGAATCAACTGTATCGGAGTTGGACTGGATTGAGGAGGAAGTTTCTAAGTTGGATTCTGTCGCTTCAACTGTGTCGGAGTCTGATACCGTTGAAGTTTCATCAGGAGATTCGGTCGGTTCGGATGTTTCAGTTGAAATCGAACTGGATTCTGTTAAATTGGATGTATCGGAGTCGCTAAGGATTGACGGTGAGGTTTCGGTTGAAACTGACGTGGATTCTACTCCGTTGTTGGGGTCGTCCGGTAAGAGAATGGACGATTCAGTTTCTTCAGGAATTGAAGTGAATTCAGTCGGCTCAACTGTTGTCTCATCAGATAGGAGAGTTTCTGATTCAGTTTCTTCGGGAATTGAGGTAGATTCTACCCCGTTGTCAGTGCTATCAATGTCAAGGTTTGACTCTACGGTTGAATCGTCCGCCGCTATTTCATCACCATTCGGTTCTAACCCGTCAATTGTTTCTGAAACTTCGTCTGAAGCGCTTTCTGGGGTCGATTGAAGTAAAGCGGATTGTTCTTGGACGTAGGTGATTATTTCTTGTCCGCTGGGAGTCGTGCGCCAGTCTAAATTAGGATTAATTAATTCATCAAGGACTGTGGCGGTTCCGGTAGCTCCAAATAGGAAAAGATGAGGTCATTGTAGTCGAGATCGCTTCCCACATCAACTCGCAAGTCTTCCATGACAAACAAATTGCCCTCTCCGGTGACATCAGCAATTTGTCCCACATGAAAGGCATCTTCTGGGTTGGCGGTGGCGAGGGAAAATAAAGGTCGTTTGTTCCCAGTCAATTCCGGATTTTCTTGAACTTCTTCGATTGTCCCATTGGGAACAAGGATGATGCCAAATTTATCTCCAGGCTGCATCAAGAAGGTTTTGTTTCCTTCGTGTTTTCCCCAATTAAAATTGGTGGCTTCTTCTAAATCTCCGGTAAATTTGGCGGCTTCATTGGCGTCAGAGATGACGATATAACCTTGTTCGGAATGACTTAGCGCTCTTTTGGCAGCTTCTTTAATAAATTCTGCACTTCCCGGGACAAATTCTTCCATCCCGGTTAAACTGAAGATACCAATTTCACTTTGGTAAGCACCACCATCGTAGAGGAATTCGATGTTGACTTGTCCAGTATTGCCTACGACAAATATTCCAGATGTGAAGTCGGTATTTTGGACGGATGGAAGTGCTTCGCCGGTGAGGGGATCTATTGGAGAGTTGTTATCTGAACTGGGGAGTATGCTCGACTCAATATTATTAACTGATACTCCGTCGGTCAGCGAGGTGTCCTCAACTCCATATTGAGAGTTTATTGGGAATAACTCGCTACCAGTTGGCGGAGATTCTAATGGCTTTATTGGGTTGTTAAATGGGTCTACGGGATTGTCAACTAACCCGGATATTAAGGGGTCTCCCTGCGAGTCAGGAAATAACGATTCATTGTTTAAAATTTGCATGACGAGTTTCCATCCGTGCTTGTAGTTTAGATGGTGCTGCGTCCTGGCTTTTTTTGTAAAAAGTAGGATGCTCTAAGCGAATTTTAAAAAACTTGAAAACTAATTTAACAACTCTATGCAATTTCCCTATCCGCACTTTTACTGAAGTTTTTAAGTTTTTTTGGGGAAGTTTTTGCCTAGGCTGTGTAAACTTTTCAGTATTTTTACTTAGTTTTACTTAATTTTACTTAGGTTTAGCAATTAATTTGATACAATCTTTCTTTATAGAATGGGCTTTTGAATGAATTTTAATCCTTGTAAATTAATGCAAAAAAAGTGACGAAAAACTGTTTTTGCCTGGGAAAAACATTGTTTTTGAGTAAGAATACTGATTTGGTTATACAGAATACAGGAGTAGTGAGGGAAGGGGGATTTAATCGGGACGGTGGAGTTGGAGGGGTTGATGAGGGAGCCACAACCAAAGCGAAAAAGTTGGTGAGGGTAGCGCCAGGGGCGTCGCTCCCGTTCAGGAACGATTCCAGTTGCGAGCGCGAGGTTCGCTTCGGATCGCCATACCCGATCCCACATCAGTGTGCTTGTTAGTAGGCAGTTTCAGTTTTTCTTTGCCCGCGATGCTCCCCATCCCTGATTGCCAGCAACTATACCGGCAGGAACTGAAAACAGCAGCTTGTGTTAGGCGATCGCAATCAGCTTGGACGACAAGAGCGCGATTAGAGGTCAAGCCAGTTTCCCAAATCCTTCCTTCCCCAGATAAGGCAAGCATGGATGGGTTGAACACAAGTCGGGCCAAAAATAATCGGAGACTTTTGGATAAACTGCCACAACGCATTCGGACAAGACAGAGCGATCGCCATCGCATAAAAATGGAGCAACCCTTGCGCTGTAAGGCTGCGAGGCTCCCGACGAGTTTGGGTGGGTTCAGCGATTTTGGTTGAGCCTCGCAACAGGGGTGGCAACCGTGGAAAGGAATCACCAAAAATCTAGCTGGATCTGTGTCGGCGGGTCGAACTCGCCGGTTACCCGAGAGCAGATAGCCGGACCATACAGCTTTAACAGCCGGAGCAAATCCTCCAACTCTTCTCGGGTCATTGCGAATTTAGTAGGTTTCCCATAGCGGCGCTTGATGAATCCTCGCAACTCAGCCTTATCCAGCCCTTCAGCCGCCAGTTTGAGAAACAAAGCGTGGGCCAATTTCAGCAGTTCGTGGGAAGTCAGTTCGGTTGATGTTAGCTGGTCGGTGGGAGTCGCCACCTTGACCTTGCCAGCCAGAATCCGCACCAGCGATCGCAACATGGGAGTGGGGAGATGATTGCGATTGAAGTCAGCTGCTAAATTAAATGTCGTCTTGCCAAATTAATATCGCTGAACTTGATAGACAGCAATCCCTCTGTGCATAAAGGTTCAGGCTATTTTTACACGAGGACCCACCCCAAACTAGGCTTGACAAATTAAATGTCGTCTTTTGTAATTTTGACCAATTAGATGTCGTTTCTTGTAAAAGGTATTGGCAAGCGATTGTAAGTAGGCTTCTTCTGCGCCATCGGCAACTGTTTAATCATTAATCAGATAACTGCCGAAACCGTGGGAGAAGCACCGACAAACTGATTGATGCTATAGCAGTCCTAAATGATTCATGGAAGCTTTTTTTGTTATAATATACACGGAAGATTCTCAATATCAGACAGACCTCATGAATATCATAGACGAGCTAGATAATTTCATTGAAAATACCACAAATACCAAAGAAATGAAGAGAGCATTGGCAGCCAAAATGAAATTATCTGGTCAACCCTCTAAGAAAATTGAAGAAATATTAAATGTTTCTTCGAGCTTCGTTAGTCAATGGAAAAATAAAGCAATTTTTGAGGGTGTTGAGAGTTTGAATCTTCAATACAAAGGAAGTAAAGGCTATCTAAAACCGGAAGAAAAAACACAAATCACTTCATGGATAAGACAACAAGAGTATTTGAGATTGTCTGACTTAAAACGATATTTGCAGCAAGAATACAACGTGATTTATTCTTCAAATCAAAGTTATTATGACTTGCTGAAAGCGGCTGGCATGAGCTGGAAAAAGTCGCAAAAAAAGAATCCAGCCAAAGATGAAAAGCTAGTCAAAAAAAAAGAAGAAGAAATTCAAAAGAAGCTTAAGGACTGGGAAGAGGATATCAAAGCTGGAAAGCTTGCTGTGTTTATGATTGATGAATGTCATCTTCTTTGGGGAGACGTCTTGGGTTTTGTTTGGGGAAGAAAAGATATAAGAGTCGAAATTCCCATTAAAAACCAAAAAAGTCGCCAAAGTTATTATGGCGCTTTAGATTACCAAACTCATGAATTTATTCTTCAAGAATACCCGAAAGCCGATACCGACAATACCATTCAGTTTATACAATACTTACGAGAACAAAGACCGGGACAAAAATTAGCCATTTTTTGGGATGGTGCCAGGTATCACGACTCTCAACAATTTCGAGATTTTTTAAAAGAGCTAAATGAAGGCTTAGAAGAAGATGAATGGTTGATTACTTGTACGAAGTTTGCTCCGAATGCTCCCGAGCAAAATCCAGTTGAAGATATTTGGCTGCAAACTAAAAATTTCTTGAGAACATTTTATTTTTTATGTGATTCATTTAAAAGAGTTAAAGAGCTATTCAAGATATTTGCTGATGGCCAAGTTTTTGATTTCCCTAAGCTATATTCTTATGGATTTTTGCCACAAATGACTTAGGATTGCTATATAGCGACATTAATCTGTCAACGGCGACAAATAATGTGGCAACCGATACGATCGCTAACCTGCCTTTCGTTGGCAGTTTAGGGATTGAGGCAGGCGATCGCCAACCTGCCTTTCGTTGGCAGTTTAGGGATTGAGGCAGGCGCTCTCCGGTCTGGGCGAGTTGTAGATTTGGGCGGCGAACTGTTTTTTTCTCGGTAAAAGCGAATGCGCTCCCGGGCTTCGTCAAAATTTCGATCTCGTCACCTCCCCCCCATAATTGTTGCCGAGCACAGCGCACTGCACCAGGGTCAGCCGACAATAGCCCGAGCGCACCCCACACTGGCATTGACCCCGCCTATAAAGCGGGGTCGGTGGGTTAACAGTCAGCAGTAGAGTGGCGATCAGCAATCAAATCTAAGACTTTAGGTTGCCAGTGAACGCAAGCGCCACTCCATTGGTCGCGTGGTGGTGTTTAAGACTTGAGCGCATTCACGACCGGAGTTCAGTGAGTTGCCAGATGGTTTTTTTCAGTGCGAGCGCTTCGATTGGAGTCCGAGCGGGGCTTCGAGGTGGGCTGGCATTGCTCGCGTCCCACCACGCAAGCATCCTGGGCAATCCACTCGCTTTTGCGATCGCCTTCTAAAAATGCTGAAAAACGTCAACATTCGTCAACTAACATTGCCCCGTTACGGCAGTGGCGGGGGTAGCGGTTGCCTGGGAAAATAACCGAAAAAAATCAACTTTTATCAACCCAGCCCCTTCATGTGAAAACCTGGAGTACGAGTTTTACACTCTTGCCCATAACCTGTTTACGAGTCGAATCATGGCAAAACCGCTCATGCGGACGCGGTTCAAGAGCGCCCTACGAAACAAAGCAGATGCGGATGCCGGTGCCGCTTTTTCGCAGGTGATGGAACTGTGAGATCGCTACCGTGAGTTTATCGAAGCTGGGGGTTTTCCCGCTTCCTCGCGCCACCGATGCTGGAGTCTCGTTTGCTTGCAGGGTGACCCTCTTGCGATCGCAATGGCTACCCTCAAGCCTAGTTTAATTTTCATGTTCTTGATTTCAAAGAGCGAGTAGGAAGAGAGGAATTACCCGAAGTTTAGCGGGTTGATAGGTTTTAGTTTCATGCGGTAGAAACCGCCACAGCCTCCGTACAGGCGATCTCAACGCTATGAGCCGGAACAGTAACCGTTCCCATATCCGGCACTCGGATAATTACGTGCCATTCATTACGCCTGTAAGGATTTTGGAAGGGTTCCCCGTCAGCACGGCCTACCCACTGCCCCCAGTCGGGCCTAGGGTTGGTGGCGTCAGGGGCGATCGTAAACCATTTCCCCTTCCAGGTTTCGGCATCGGAGGCGACTTCAGTCATGGGTTCGGGGTCTGCCATTGTTTCGGATTCTGGGGTGGGTTGGGTATCTATAGCGCTGTTTGCTGTATTAAATTCTGTACCATTTTCTACTGGATTATATAGTTCACCCACAAAAATGGTACAGTCATTGGCGGCTTGTAATCCTTTGTCCGCATACGTTCTAGCTACTGCCCTAGCTACTGCTTTCCAGTTGGCCGTCTCCGAGAGTGAATAGTCGATTTGGTAGAGATTTTTCTTTTTGTTTTTGCCCCGCTGTTGTTGGGCACATCGGAGGCGAATCCCGAATAATCCAAGGATCCAATTGAAGGATCGGATCGGATTCTGCGCGGGCATCCTTCCGCCTAGTCGGGCCCGAATCTGCGGATCCTTTCTCCATCGGTCAGCGATCGCCTGCACTTCCGGGTCATCTTTAGATTTAGGTGTTTTGAATACCTCTAAAATGCCCAATTCAGCCAAAGCCCTCACCTCCCCCAGATATGAGCGGAATTGATAGGCTCTAAACCCTTCGCGCTTAATCCAAGATTCGGAGGTGGTAGATTTGGCGGTTTCCTGCTGCTGGAACAAAAACCACCGTTTTGCCTGCGATCGGGTATCCCTATTTTCCAAGTACCAGCGGATAAACTCGGGGGACCATTGCGGGTCTAGGTCAATTTCTGGGAGCGACATCCGGATCGAATGTCGGATCACCTTGGGGCGGTCCTCACGGTTGCAGCCTTTCTTCAATCTTGTAAATTCATCATCGTCAATGTTGTCGGCTTCATGAGCGCCGATCGCCTCCCTGTCTTTGATTTCGTCTTTGGCATTTTTGAATTGAGCCAGCGCCTCGGGATCGGCTTCAACTGCTGCCTCAATTACCTCGCTTCCGTTGACTTCTAAGAGCCAGCGCAAGCATTCTCGCAGATTGGCTTTTTCATAGTTAGCCTTAGCCCGCTCCCAGTAGGCTTGGCGGCAATCGGGGGAATTGAGTTGGGTCTGCCAATTGTCGAACGTGCCGTGCCCCTCCCCGAAGGAATCCCAGAGGTTTTGAGCCAGACCAAACCGGATTGTGCGTTCGATCGCCCTGGGGGTGTACTGCCCTCCCTCTCCTAATCCTTTAGGATTTACCCAAACATGACGCTCGCAACAGTCACGAATCCGCCAGACCATTTGGCTCAGGAGGTCAGCAGAAAGCACCCCATGAAAAATGCAGAACTGGGCATCAAACCAATCAGGCACCGAGATATCCACCCCACTCATGGCTGATGGGGAATAAATGAATCGGGTGATTTTGTTGGACAATATCGCCTCATTTGGGTCTTTTAGGATCGACTTCATCCAATCCTCGGGTACTGTCGTCGAATCGACCCGATAGCCCTCCAAAATGCCCATAGCCGTGAGAGTTTCGTCAAGAGCCTCACAAGTTTTCTGGGAGTCACTCGCAATCGCGAATCGTTTCCCCTGTGTCGCCAGTTCGATAATCTGCTTAAGGATTGAGCTAAAGTTTCCAGCCTTTACGTCACCCTCGACAAGACTTCCTAGATGAAAATGGATCGGCGTCTTGGGGGTGACTGGTTTGGCGATTTTGGTTAGCTCAAGATGGGGTGCAACTGTCTGTAGGTATTCGCAGTGGCGATCGCCCAAGTATCCATCAAGTGCAACGATTGCCTTGCTGTGCTGTAGGGCATCATGCCAATTGGATTCGATAAATCTTTGCTCTGCCAATGGCCGGGACGTGAGGGTGCTTCCATCCACGAATTCTCGAATGATGGCTGTGGCTTCATCCAGTACGATGATGGCATCCTCCAAGTGCTGAGGCTTGAAGCGGTGCAGAGACTGGATACAAAAAAGGTGATGCCCTAAAGGGTCGGGTGCAAAGAAGAATTCATCATCCTCACTGCGGAAGTGCAGCCCCTTTACTTTCTCAGCAGTTTGGATCAGAAGAGTGTTTGACACCCCCAGGTAAAGGATTTTATGCTTACCCTTAAATGCTGATGCCAGCTTCACAAGCGCGGTGGTTTTGCCCGCGCCCATCCCGGCCCGGACTGCGGTAATCTTCCCTAGAATCTCATCAGGATCTAGATCCACCCAATCCCCTTGGATTAGGCGATCAGGCGTGAACTGGTAGCATTTTTCCCATTGCTGTCGCTGCTGTTGAGCCTTCCATGCTTGCTTCTCTTCATCCGTGAATTCGTGTCGCTTGGGGTTGGCTTCTTGAAGGGGGCCAAAAAATTCGGCTGCGGGCTTGAGCTTGATCGCCGTGCCTTCCGGCAACTCATCGCAGTCGGGCTGGGATTTATCGTTCCACTGACCCCAGTCAGCGAACTGAAGCTCAATCCCTTCCTTATCTAAGAGGGCTTTTAAATTTCGGTAAGATGCTTTGACGTGGGCATTAACCCGGCTCCCCCCATCCGGCCAAAAGATGGCCTTTTTAATCCCAAAATCTTTGATGGCCTTCTGGGTGATGAGTGCGGGGAAATTCCCCCCGGCTGCACCGAGCCATAAGCCTGAGCGCAACGATTGGGCTATATCCGGCTTGAGGATGCCTTCGGAAAAGTTGCCTATGCCGTCGATTGCCGTACCCAATGCGGTGATAGGCATCTCGCCGTTTGGCAGCTTCGAGTCGAGAGGCGACTTGCTCCAAATGTACTTACCGCCTGCGATTTGACCAAAGCCAGAGGGGTCTTTTCTCCACTGGAAGCCGATAATTTTGTCACCCCAGAAGGCAGGGCAAATCATGCCGCCGCGCTCTGAACTCCCAAATGACCCAAGCTCGATCGCCTCTGCGGACAATCCCCGTGCTTTTAAATTTTGATAATGTCTATCCGACAGTGGGCGAGATTTTAGGTATTGGCGGTATTGCCGATCACGTTCTGCAAAAGCCTCCTCTAGGCGATCAGTTGCCTCAATCTTGCGGGCTTGTTCCTGTTTCTGAGCCTGTACCCTGATGCGTTGCTGGCGTTCCCATTCCTGGCGCTTCTCTTCTGTCCAGCGATCGTACTTGCGAATCATCACGGGTAACCCGTAACGACCGCCGAGGGGGCGCAGGTGGAATTGGGGGATGAGTCCGGCGTGCAATAGGGAACTTTTGCCGACGCCGGAGGGTCCGTAAACGATCGCGAGTTTATGTGAGGTTTGGCTGAGGCGATCTTTGATTAAAAAATCGACATCGTCCTGGCGCCCGGAAAGGGCGAAGGTGGGGGCGAGGTCGCCGCTTGGGTCGCGTTGTCTCAGTTGCGGTTGCACTTGTCCGGCGCCGATGAATGCCAGCAAGCCGTATTGATAACCGAGGCGTTGTTGAATTTGCTTGATGGCAAAGGCTTTGCGGTACTCTTGCTGCTGGTAGTACAGTTGGTGCAAGGTGGCTAAGATGCGGTTGATGTAGAGCTCGGGGTCGAAGTCGGGTCGTCGTTCGGTGGCGGTTGTCGCCTCGGTGTCGATGCCGACGATTTCCCGGGCTTGTTCTAAAGCGGCGATCGCCCCTTCCCACTCTTTTAATTCTTGCAAGTTTAACGCAATTAACAATAAATAGTAAGCCTGCGGCATCCCTGGGGACGGCTCAATTTTGGCCACGGTGGCGAGGGCCGATTGCGCCCACTTTCCCCCTTGTGTCCACTGCTGCCGATGGTAGGCTACTTCTGCTAAAAAGCCGTAATATCGGGCTTCCCGAAGCGGGTCGGGATGTTGGCGATGTTCGCTTAACTTCTGGTGGGCGAAGGCTTCTAACTCGTCCCACCCCTGCATCTGCTGCAAAACCGCCCCGAGTTCGACGGCATACTTGAGTTTCAAATCTTCCCGTCCGGCAATTTGGAGGGTGTCGAGACAGGCTTGCATCGCCTGTTTGGCTTCGTTCCACTGCGCTTGGCGCTGGTGACAGGCGGCAATATAAAAATGGGCGATCGCCTGTCTTTCTAGAGCTTGGGTACGAGTGAGGGCGATCGCTTCCCCCTGCCAAAAACTCAAACTTTTGTGATAGTCTTGCAAGGCTTGTTCGAGTTCTCCCCCCAGATAAGCGCGCCATCCTGCCATAAAATTGAGACAGGCGTTTAACTCGGGAGACCATTGCACCCGGCGCCGTTCTAATTCCTGGACAGCAAAGTTGATTTCTTGTTGTTCGACGGGACTAAAAATTTCCTCGGGGGACATCAATTCCCCGCCTTCAATGATGATTTTAAACCCTTTTTCTCCTCGATTTTTTAAAAATTGCAGCAGGCGATCGTCGCTCATCGAAAAATTGAGACTAATTCCCCAACTTTTAAAATCTTTAATGACCCGAGTAAACTGTTTAGAAATTTCGTCATTGACCCAAATAATGACAGGGAATGCAAAGTTTTGCCGAAACTGTTCTCGCGCGTGATTGGTAGCACTTAAAATTGCTTCAATTTCTGTCAGTTCTTCCAATCCATAAACCATGACTGCTTTGGCAGGGGTTTCGGCGATCGCCCTCGCGATCGGATTGTACAGATCGGCGATCGGGTTTTCTAGAGGAATTTCGAGAATAGGAAAAGGAGATTTTTCTTGCAAGCGGCGGATCGATTGCTGTCGAAAGTCCCTGAAGTTGCAGCGCGCAAAAATTAGAGCAAATTCTCCCTCAGATAACTCTAGAGTATTAATAATTTGATCTAGAATTTGTTCGCTATTGGGGTCGAGTGTCCCTGCATTGTGCGTGGTGTCCATGGTTTTTTTATACAGCACTCGGGCATCTTAGTGAGGTACAGTGCCGATCCCCTTCTATCCCCCCAACCCCCCTTTGAAAGGGGGGCGAAGGAGGGTTAGGGGGGAACGAGGAAAGTAGGGGTTTGGTAATCCAACCCCTACCTGGCGAGGGGGATTTAGGCGGATCTAGAGGAAAGTCCCCCTTTTTAAGGGGGATTTAGGGGGATCTAAATGTTTTGCATAGCAGAGGAAAATGCTATATGGAAGTTTGGGGTGACTTTAATCCCCTCAGTTCCCCTTGAGAAGGGGGGCTTTTGAAAAGGGAATTTTGGGAAATTTCATGTGAGTTCGGGGGCGTCTTCTAAGAGGGGATTGAGATCGAACCAGCGACCGAATTCGTTGGTGCGATATTCAAAAACGAATAAACTCCTTAAAAGGATTTGATATTGATCTTCTCCGGTCACTTTTTTAGTTTGCGAGACTTTTTTAAGTAACTCCCATTCCAGTTCGGTAATTGCCAGCATCAGGTCATCTCGTTCTTGACGAATGGCAATTTCGAGGCGATCGCGGGTAATCGGTAATTGCTTGCTTTGTTGCAAACAGCGAAATAACAAACTGAGTAAATTTCGCACGTGACCGCCACTGATACCACAGAGGCGATCGAGGGTTTCGGGACGGTCAACAACCTCGGTGATGCGATCGCGCCGTTGTTTTGGCGACAGTTTGGGAAAAGCGCGGGCTAAAATCGCCTGTCTTAATAATTCTAACCCTTTTTCACAGTTTTGACCGTCGGCTAACTTCACCGGAACCATCGGTAAGACCATCGGCGCATTACCTCCCCCTAAACGCTTTTTTAATGCTTCCCGTTCGTTAGAAAACATCAACACGAGGGGGATGGTATAAACCACATGACATTTTAATTCCTTTAACTGTTCTCCTCGGGTAATAAATAAATATTCGACCGCACTTTTATCATCCGATCTTTTACGATTGTCTACGCGATCGAGACTGTCGATAATAATGACCAGTCCTTCTTTTCCTTGCTTCTTTAATTGAAGGTTAGCAGGTTGGATTAAATCGCCGTTAATCGCCTGTAGTAAGGTATTTGTTTTCGGTTCTAAATAGTCGCGCAGGCGATCGCGCATTTGTGGACTATCTTTAGTTTTGGCAACAATCTTACCCAGGTTAACTTTAGCACCAAGAAAAGAAATTTCTGGATTAAACTCCATTTCTGCTTTCAGTTCGATGGGAGTGAGCAGAAACTGCACGCATTGTTCTAAAAGCTCATTAAAATAACCGGGTTTGAGGTTGAGGCTTTGCTGTTCTAAAGTATCGAGAACTTTTTGGGCGATCGCCAATAAAACATCGGTGACGTCCACATCTCCCATTTCCAAATCGTCGCGGGTGTCGATATAAACGACAACAAAACCCTGTTTTTCTAGCTCGAATTTTAAGCGCAATAACTCGGTCGATTTACCACAACCAATATGTCCGGTGAAAAGCTGACAAGTCGGATCTGGAGAAAGGAGGGAGATCGTTTCTCCGAGTTGTTCGACAATATCCGTACCTCTGACGGAAGTAAAATCAATGTAATAATCTTTATCCTCAGGTCTCTCAATCCAGATGGTTTTGCTGGGATTGCAGGCGCGAAAAAAGCGTTTAAACTCATTTCTATCCATGATGTGATTTCCATCATTGGGGATGGGCGATCGGATGGCGTCGGGATAGCACCTTTTCGAGGTTTGGCTCGATCGTATTCTACTTTTGAGGAATTGTCCCGGGAAATGTAACATTTATTTGCCTCCGGGGGCGCAACCAGAACACCCCCGGTACAAACATCGGTACAAACATTAAGAAATCTGCGGTTTCCAGGCTTCTAAAGTCCACGCCATTTCCCAAAACATCCACTCGTAGCGACTGCTAATCGTGAAAATTTCATCGAGACGGCGGAACGTTTTCTCATCCTCGGGGGTGATGCGATTGAGGGTGGTCCGCAACCACGTTCCGACTTCTTCAAAGCTGGGATCGGCGTAGGTTTGAATCCAATTGCGATAGGGATGGTCGGCGGGCGGGTCGCCGAGGCTCACAAAGTGCTTGCCGATTTCGGCATAAATCCAGGCGCAGGGGAGAGTGGCGGTGATAATTTCGGGTAAAGTACCGTTGTTAACGACGCTCAATAGATGTCTTGTATAAGCGTAATTGGTCGGCGCGAGGGGGGTTGCCTCCATTTGTGCGATCGTCAAACCGAACTCGCGGGCGAAGGTTTCGTGCAGTTCCCGTTCGACGCGGATGGTGTCGAGGGCGAGTTGGCACATTTTTTCCATGACGGCGGGTTCGTCGCTGGCGATCGCCCCGGCGGCGAAAATTTTAGTGAGTTGTTCGAGAAACCGGGCATCTTGAAGGATGTAAAACTCGAAGTTTTCCCGAGGTAAGCTGCCATTCCCCAGGGCTTCAACAAAGGGATGGTCGAACTGTCGTTCCCAGATCGATCGGCTGTTTTGGAAGAGGCGATCGCACAACGTCCCGGGTTCGGCGCCGACGCGCTTGGAAAGGTCTAGCATAGTTGCAACTGAAGGATTTAGGGTGAATGGGTCGCGATCGATCTTACACAAAGAACGGTTTCGAGGCGATCGCCCGCGATCTGTACCCGAATCGCCCGCGCCTGAATCCCCCGATCTGCGGCGCGATCGAGGTTGAAGCGACGGGCGACGGCGTTTAACCCGCGCACGAATTGCCCGGGGGCGGGGCGATCGTTGACTAAGACTTGCGGTTCACTCAATTCTAATTGCCGTCCGTCGATCCATCTAAACCCAGTTTTAATCGTCAGTTTGAGGCGATCGCTGTAGCCTTTTTCGGCGAGTTGGGTCTCGAAAACAATGCGATTATTTTCTAATAGCTCAATTTGCGGATCGACGAGGGTATAACGGCTGGCATTTTGCCGCAGTAAGGGGGAATCAAAAATTTCAGTGGCTACAGTTTGCAGGGTATTCAAAAACTCGGGCGATCGCAAAGCCCGATTGAGGTCAGTTTCGGTTAACACTAAATGAATGGCGGCGATCGCGGGGCGTTCCAAACTCTCCACGGCGCGATCGCGCGATCCCCGGCGCAATTTCTCTAAATCGACGGCGATCGGATCGGTTTCGATGTCTAAGGTATCGATTCTTAAATCTGGCAAAACGTACAATCCCCGACCCGCCAAACGAAACCGATCGATCTTGCCTCGAATCACTTGATAGTTCGGGGTATTATCGATTCTTACTTCTAAGACTTCCACCCCGTGGAGGCGATCGCGCAATTCGCGTTCGATGACGGTATCGGAAACTGTATTAACGGGGGAAATAACTGTTAATAAGCTTGAAAACAGGATCGTTAGAAATTCCACGGCTTTTTATGACACTACTAATAGTAACCCGGCAATGCCGTGTCCCCACGTTCATTGCCGGGAAACTAGGAATGACTGACCAAGTGGTTCGCCAAATTCAGAAACGCGATCGCTTCACCAGTTACGAACTGGCACCGACTAAGGATTTTTTAGCGGTGTCAATTGGAGCCGACAAAGCCGCTTCTAAGTCCCCACAACCGAGACGTTCTTCTAAAATATTCATCACTTCTCGCCCGAAATCGTTGGGATTGCGCCGCCATGCTTCGAGGCAAACTTCACCGAAGAAAGAGCCGAGGGGTTCGGGATTCCACAGCAATTTGCGGGCGGTCCACGGCATCAAACTCATGGGATTGTAACCGGGTTTGAGAATGTCGTTATCGAAGGCGTATTCTTCGAGATGGGTGTGCGGTTGTAAGCCGATGAAAAAGATGGCGGGTTCGACTTTATCGGCGCCGAAAATGCGTTCGAGTTCGCGATGATAGGCGATCGTTTGGCGGATTGTCTCGAAAGTTTCGTCGATGACGTTGAAGGAATAATTAACGGAAACGAGGTCGTTAAATCCGGCAGCTTTGAGGTCGCGGCAGTTTTCTAAAACCGTTCGCAGGTTGTAACCCATTCGCATTTTGCGAACGAGTTCTTGAGACCCACTGGTAATGCCGATTTCAAAGTAATTCATCCCGGTTTTAACCATAAGATCGCACAGTTCGGGAGTGAGGTTATCGGCGCGAATGTAGGCGGCCCAGTGAATATCTTTCATCCCGGAAGCGAGGATTTTTTGCAGTAGCTCGATCGCGTCGTCGATGAATTTACGGGCGGGGATAAATTGGGCGTCGGTAAACCAGAAGTTGCGAATGCCGCGATCGTAAAGTTGCCGCATTTCGGCGACGACTTCATCGGCGGGATTGATGCGAACTTGCTTACCTTCGATGACGGTATAAATGCAGTAGCAGCAGTTATGGGGACAGCCGCGTTTGGTTTGGACGCCGATGTAAAAGTCGCTTTCTTGCAGGTAATAGTTGAAGGCGGGCCAGATGGTTTCGATGTAGTCGTAGTTGCAGGCAGTTTTCTCGAAGTCGGTCGGTTTTTCGTGGATCATGCGATCGCGCGGTTCGGTTTGACCGACGATATAACAGCGTTCGTCGTCGAGGGAATCGCCGCGCAGCAGTTTTTCGAGGAGGGCTTCTCCTTCGCCGACGGAGACGATCGTTCCGTCGGGTAAGCTTTTGCCGAGTTGTTCGTAGAAAACGCTGACGGCGCCGCCGCCGACGACGGCGCGGGCGTCGGGATTGTAGGTTTTCGCCCGTTTTAAGCCGCGTTTAATTAAGCCGAGGTTGCGCCACAGTTCCGTATAGTAAGCGGTGGTAATTCGTAAGCCGCCCAGGGCGCCCCGAAGTTTGACGAGGGGATTGCGGGCGTAATAGAACTCGAAGGCGTATTGCAAGGGGTTGCCGCCGCGTCCGCCAACGGGGGCGTAAATTTGAATGTCGCGCCAGGAGAAGACGAGTAAGCTCGGTTTGAACTCGTCGATCGCCCGATCGAGGGCGCTGGCAAAGTCGAGGGGTGGGATCGTTCCCAGGTCGAAGATCTGTTGTTCGACGTCGGGAAAGAGTTTGTGAATGCGATCGGCGAGGTAGACGACCCCGATGGGGAAGATCGGATTGCACGGGAGGCGGACGTAAAGGATGCGATCGGTATTCATTTGGGTTTGAGAGGTTAGGGTGTTCGGTGCGTTAAGTTTTCTGAAAAGTTTTTCATATAACTTCACGATATCATTCCTGTCTGGGATCTGCATCGGTGGTGCGCGGCGATTGCGATCGGGATCTGCTTTTTAACGGCGAGGTTGAGGGAACTTGGCCAAAAGTTGTGTTATTCATGCACGAATTAACCGAGGGCTTCGATCGCCCCTCCCAGCTCGATAGGGCGATCGGTTAATTGCATTGATTGAGGTGGAAACCACGGCAGTTAGAACCGCGATCGTGGGGCGATCGCGGCGGGCGCCGAATAACGATTCTGGCTGGAGCGGGTCGGGTTTTTAAAAAAATCTTAAATTATTCATCAACTAATTTTTAAGTCGAACCGTTGAAGAGATTTATTTCAGTTGGTAGTCGCCTTTACAGCCAGCCGGGATCGGGGAGTGTTAGGGTAAAAAATGTAATAAATCGTTTTAGGTGCAAAACTCCTTAATCGTCATGGCACAAATTCTCGATCCCCTCCCGTCTGACCGTTCCGGTCGTATTCTGTGCTGCTACGTGAATGCAACGAGCAAAATCCAAATTGCTCGTATCAGCAATATCCCAAATTGGTATTTTGAGCGAGTTGTGTTCCCCGGACAACGGTTAGTTTTTGAAGCCTTTTCAGAAGCCCTTTTAGAAATTCATACGGGCATGATGGCGAGTGCGATTTTATCGGATAAAATCCCTTGCACGCGCTTGCGAATTGCAGATAACGACTCGTCGGGATCGGAGGACTCTGGCGACCCGATCGAGGAACCAACGCGCCCACAACCCAGACGGGAGAGCTATGACAAACGTCCGGCGATTACCGATCCACTCGCGGTAGCCGCTTTAACGACGATTGCATAAAATAAAACTTTTCTAATGTTTTCATAAGAGGTGGCGGTCCGGCAGCGATCGCCACCTCCTATTATGATGGAGATCGTGGAAAGGGTGCGGGTCGTACCCGATTGTTGGGATCGAAGCCATCTAAGTCATAAGTTGTGGATTTACCGTCATTTCTTTGGTTGTGGAAAATTGCCGCGTGGTCGATGGGTTTGACGATCGCCGCTTACGTGGTTTTAGCGACGACGGGATGGTTCGTTTTTAGAGCGAGAAAAGCTCGCCGCCGCCGCGTTTTACTCAAATCGATCCATCAAACCGTGGGCGTGGCGATCGTCGGTTTAGTATTACTGTTATTGGCGATCGGGATAGTCGGAACCCTCGGTCACTACGGTTCTTTGGGTCATTCTGTCCATCTGGTTGCCGGGTTGAGTACGGTAGTCCTCGTCTTACTCTCGGCGTGGAGTTCTACTCAAATCGCCCCCCGGCGTCCGTGGGCCCGAACCGTCCATGTCAGCACAAATGTTACGCTGTTTTTCGTGCTGGCGTGGGTCTCGTGGACCGGGTGGTCCGTGGTTCAGAAATACCTGCCGTGAATTTTGCGATTCTCATATAACATAATCAGGGTGTTTTCTTTGTAAAGTTTGGTTAACCCAGTGATGCAACGAGATCGCCTTCAAGGGGACTTGACCTTTCCCCGCACGTTTCGGATTTCTCCTTTAATTCGCCTGACTCTCGGCAGTCTCTATTTGGCGTTAACGTTGCCCTTGCCGTTTTTGGCGCGAGCGACCGAGGCGCCCGTCCCGGCGAGTGGCTTGGGGTTGGGGATCGCCATGGGCGCGATCGCCCTCTACGCCGCCTTCAGCGATCGCGTGACAGTCACCGAAGAGGCGATCGAAGTGAGCTATCCGGCGTGGGTGCCGCGTCTGTTCCGTAAAGGTTGGCGCCTGCGTTGGGACGAGGTCGCCGATCTCAAAGCGCGCACGACAGGTCAGGGCGGCTTGCTCTACTATTTTCTGAGCCAATCGGGACAGGGTTACTTACTGCCGATGCGGGTGGCGGGATTTGCCCAGTTGGCGCGCGCGGTGGAGGCGAAAACCGGGATCGATACGGCAGACGTGAAGCCGTTGTCGCAACCGTGGATGTATTTGATCTTGCTGGGACTGACGGTGTTGCTGCTACTCGTCGATGGTTGGACGATCGCCACCGCGATCGCATCGGAGCCTATCCTATAATTTACGTATATGAAAGTTGAGAACTATCTCCCGTGTCCGAGTCTTCTCTATTAAAGCTCGAAGCCGTCAGCGTCCGCACCAAGTTAGGGTCGAGTTATTTACTCAACAAGATTTCCTTCGAGATCGAGGGTCCCGAGGACGGCGATCGCCCGTTACCCCGAGTGGCGATCGTCGGATCCAACGGCTCGGGGAAAACGACCTTATTGCGAATCCTCAACCGCTCCATCTCTCCGAGTGAGGGAACCGTTTATCTCGAAGGTCGTCCGGCCCGCGAGGTCGATCCCCTGCAATGGCGTCAGGACGTAGTGTTAGTGTTGCAAGAGGCGAAACTGTTGGGAATGACGGCGCGCGAGGCGATCGCCTATCCCTTGAAATTACGCAAGCTGGCACGATCGCACATTCAACAAAGGATGACCACCTGGATCGAGCGCCTCGAAATTCCCAACGAATGGCTCGATCGCGGGGAAACCCAACTTTCCGGAGGTCAGCGCCAATGGATCGCCCTCTGTCGCGCCTTAGTCCTCCAGCCGAAAATCTTACTCTTAGACGAACCGACCAGTGCCTTGGATAACAAGCGCACGGCTGAAATCTTGACCCTCCTCAAAACCCTTTCCGATACGGGCCAAACCACGACCGTCGTCGTCAACCATCAATTAGAATTTGTCGAACAATTTTGCGATCGCCTGCTCTACCTGCAAGAGGGCGAGCTTCGCAGCGATCTCGACAGCAGCCAGGTGGATTGGTCTGCCATCCGAGGGCAACTTCTCGAAGCCAAGATCGAGTCAGAGCGCGAGTGGAGCTAGCGATCGACGCTGGGGATCGCATCGGGTTAGCGCGCCTCGCTGACGCCGACCTGGGATAAATGACGCAAGGTTAATTTTTTGTGTTGGGAGACCTCTCCATGATGTTGTCCGTTATGTTGGTTGACTTTCCCGTTGCTGTTAATCATCTCCACATTGAAACGGTAACCGACATTGCGAACGGTTTGAATCAAACTCGGTTGGCGCGGGTCCGTTTCAATTTTTTTGCGTAAAGAGAGAACGTGAGTGTCGATCGTGCGGGGATTGTCAATGGCGTCGGGCCAAGCTCTGCGTAACAGTTCCGGGCGACTCATGGGAACGCCCCCCGCTTGGGCGAGGACGTAGAGCAGGCTGAATTCTTGAGGAGTCAAGTCGATCGACTCGTTTTTCATGCGAACGCGACGTTGAACCAAGTCAATTTGTAAATCGCCGTAGTCTAAAGCGGCGGGAGGAGTCATCCGTCGGTAACGGCGTACCATCGCTTCGATGCGAGCCAGAAACTCTTGCATTCCAAAGGGTTTGCGTAAGTAGTCGTCGGCTCCAGCTTTCAAGCCTTCGACGATATCGGCTTCCGTATTGCGCGCCGACAGGATCAAGATCATCGACGGTTGCTGTCCTTGCAGCCATCGGCAGAATTCGACCCCATCGCCGTCGGGCAGTTCGGAATCTAAAATCACCAGTGTCGGCTGGCGATTGCAGACGATCTCGCGTCCGTGGCGCAGGTCGGCGGCTTGATGGACGCCATAGCCGACTTGCTGTAAGTGCCACGCTAACAGCGATCGCAGATGAGGATTGCCCTCGATAATTAAAATACTAATCGATCCAACCACCAGTATTTTGTAGCATCACCAACCCCGTTCGTTCGGCGAAAGGGGAATTGACGCTACCCTCCTTTTGCAGTTCTTGAACAATGGACAGGATGACCTGCGGCTCCTGTTTCGGTCTGTGCTGTCGGGCTTTCTCGCCGCATCGAGAATCCCCGTGGGGGGAGAAGGGCGATCGCTCGCCACGGCCCGCAGACTGCACTCGATCTCCGACTTCGCACTTCGAGCGATCGCCCTCGGTGCTTAGGTTTGCTGAAGTTCGAGCTAGTGAGATTTAGGTTAACAGAGCTTTTGTCAAGGTTTTGTAACTTCCGCTACCCAAAATAACACTCTTATGCTAGGGAAATGCGAAGACAGCGCCAAAACCGATCGGCTCCGACGATCGCCCTTCCCGACGAGTGAGTAGGGCGATCGCTTGGAGAGAAATTTGCTTATAGGTAAAATGTAAACAGGATCGGCATCCAAGACGGTTCTGCTCGAACAATTTTGAATTCAATCCGATCTAAATTGTTTTCCATCGGCATCGATCCCGGGTTCGAGGGGCGATCCTCCTGTCCTCCTCCCTCCGATCGCCGGGGATCGATGCGCCCCCTCGGACATCGCCGATCGAAAACGAACAATTTGGACCGCGATCGCGTCAGTTAATCTCAAAAAGGCGACCCTTGGAGGAATTTCCCCCATCGAACCCGACTCTCAACCTCAATGGCTTCGCTATACTACTAAAGAATGTTGGAACGAGAATGTTGAAACCCCTGATTATATCCACAATTGAAATTGTTCGCTGAGGATTCGCCTTAGCGTACGGGTAAATTCCTACAACCGTTGTATTTTGCATTTACCGACTTTGAGGACAAAACCATGCTTCAGGATGCCACGACAATCCGCCACTACCAGAAGTTAACCGATTCTCTCGTCGATTTGTGGAATCGAGGGTATCGCTTTGACGATCTGAGACTCTATGTGGATGGATATATTACTGCATTGCGCCAAACGAACACGATCGAGCCGTATCTCGTTCACAGATTGGAAGAAGAACTCGCTCGTTTCATCTACGATCCGTCCAACTTCGAGGCGGTTCCCCAGCCGCAACCGGAAACGGGTTACTATTGACGGCTTGAATCGAGCTCGTTCGGTCTAAAACCCCCATCCACAGCACGGAGACGAAACCCAAGCGTACCGGATTCGCTGCTGTGGATTTTTGCGATCTCTCCAACATAGGGAGATCGCCTCGGCAAAACTGTCATCGGCGATACATTCGAGCCGCGATCGCCTTTTTGTGCGGCAAAAAGCCCCTCGGCGTGCAGAAAACAACGATCCGAAGGGCTAGTTTCACTCAAAACACTCAACGCTTAAGAAGCGAGAGCCACTTCTACCATTTGCGGCAATTCGCCACTTTGATAAAGCTCGATAATAATATCGGAACCGCCGACAAACTCGCCATTAATGTAAACTTGCGGGATCGTCGGCCAGTTAGAATACTCCTTAATGCCCTGGCGAATTTCGTAGTCTTCGAGAACGTCAAAGGTTTCAAAAGGAACGCCGAGGGTGTTAAAGATTTGGACGACGTTATTCGAGAAACCGCATTGGGGCATTAACTTGTTGCCCTTCATGAAAATGGCGATTTTGCTGCCGTTGATAAAGCTTTCGATGCGTTGTTTGAGTTCTGGAGTCATGATCGTGATTAAAATTGCGCTGTCGTCTGAAAAAGCGGTCGGTGGATCTGCGAAAATCCCACGCCAGTTTTAGTGTATCGTTCCCCGAGTTCAAGCGGCGCCGTGGGCGGCAGCCCAGGTTTTCGGGGTATACGTTTTCATCGTCAAGGCGTGGATGGCTTCAGAAGAAAGGGCGTCTTTCAATGCCCCATAAACAAGCTGGTGTTGCTTGACCAGACTTTGGCCTTCAAAAGCAGAAGAGACAACGATCACTTGGTAGTGATCCCGGGTTCCCGTTAAATCTTCCACTTGAACCACCGCATCGGCTAATTGAGCTTCGAGGGTATTTTTAACTTGTTCGGGGCTGACCATTGCTCCTCCTTGGGATAGGGTGTACCTCTGACATCCTTCCGATACTGATGCTTCGCATACAGCGCGGGGTTCCCAAGCTAACCACTGCCCTTTCGAGGTAAGCCCTAATCAGGTCTTCCGTGGTTATGTCCTATCCGAGCGCACTAGCACTAGAAAATTGCCTGGCTATCTAGATACCCGCTTACGGATAGCGCTCTGGGCGTTTTCTCCATTTCAGGAGAGGTTCGGGTATGCCCTACCCTACCTGCCTTACGGCGTAAATTCGCTTTTTCATTCAGCCGAGTGACGGCTTACTGAGCTGTTTTGAGAGCGATCGCTATAAGAATGCCCTTTACAATTACTATTTTCCGTTCGAGAGTGCTGCATTGTTTCAGCAGGATTTTTACGGGTAGAACGCGAGCTTTCTCGCGGATTCAGGTCAAATCTGAATGACTTTAATTTATCATTTAGACGCGATCGCCGATCGCCCCGAACGGACGATCGCCCGGGGATCGCCACTGCCTCGACGGGGGAGAGGGACGCCGGACTCCGAGGCGCTCTCCACGGCTGACCCTTTCCCTACAAGCCCGTCAAACCGGGGCGATCGCCCGATCGCCGCTCCTTCGCACAGACCCCCTCGGCGAGGGCGATTCGCAAAAATCTCCAACCTAATCCCCAATCGGATTGATAGCTGCGATTGGAAAGATTTAATTTGAAGAGGTCGGTTGCTGGGGATAGGGAGAATCCACAAATCCGAGTTCGAGCAACTGTTGGTAAGCTTGTTGTCCCAAGTCGCGGGTCGGTTGTTGACTTTGAATAATTTGAATTAACAACGGAACCGCTAATTCCGGTTGATTTTGGGCGCGATGGACCAACGCCAACTGAAACGTAGCGCGATCGCGCATTTGTGCCGTTTCTAATGCCTTCGTGCGTTGGGCCGACGAAATCCGGTTATCGATCCCGTTGAAACTCGAAGCGAGTTGCTGGTGAAAATTAGAAAGCTGATTGAAAATTTCCCGCGATTGCTGGAGCTTTTGAATCGCCAGGGCGTAATCTTGTTGGGCGACGGCATCCCCAGCTTCACTCATCAACCGTTCTCCGGCTTCGACACTGAGGAGGGTGTTGTCTTGAGCGAGGGGGCGCAAATTATTCGGATCCTCGATTTCCGGTTCGCTATTCGCCGCGCTCGGCGTCGAATTGTTCGATCCGGCAGGGGCTTGAATGCGATCGAAACTGTCCGGTTCCGAGACTTCTTGAGCGGAGGCGATCGCCCCTGGCAGCAGGAGAAGCGCCGTTAACAACGGTAAAGAGAACCACCCCGTCATGCGAGTTGGGTTGAGCTGGAAAGCAGATCCCATAGAGTACCTTGGCGTGTGTGGAGAAAACACAATAGCGAGAAACGTAAAGTATCTTAACATTGCTAGGTCTCAAGTCAGTTCTTATCCCCAAAAACTTACCAGAGGCGTGGATGGAGATTTTAGATTTTAGATTTTAGATTGGAGGAATCGGGGATGGCGAAGGGTCGCTCCTCGGAGGGGATCGACGTAAATCCTAGTCGTTTGTTCGCCAAGGGGGGCGATCGCCCGATCTATCTTTATTTTTTCCAGAGCCGCCATGCAAAACTGGATAAAAAGTGGCAGATATGGAGATATGGAGTCAAGCTCATGAGCGATCCTGTCAATCCGTCCGATCGCGTCCGTACTGACTGGCACGGGATCGGCGTCAACGACCGCGACCTCGGCACGATCCTGCAGCGCGGTGGCGAAGAATTAATCTTACTCAAACTCGAAGATCGCTTTACCGCCTCCCCCGCCGATCCCGAGGCGCCGCGAACCTGGATCGAGCGAGTCGGCGCTACCCCCGTCAAACGAGTTCCCAACACCCCCCTCGAAGAATTCACCACCGACCCCGCCAACTTAGACCGCGCCATGCAACAGGCGCGAGACTTGCCCGAAATTGCTTTTGTCAGCCACGTCTACCGGGTAGAAAACAATCCGGGAAGCTGGGTTTACCTGACCGACGAACTGACGATCCAATTTGCCCGAGATGTGGATACCGAGCGCGTCGCGGCGATCGTGGCGGCGGTCGGCGTGCAAGTTCAACGGCCCTTAGCCGGGATTCCCAACACCTTTATCTGCAAAGTCAGCCGCGACGCCACCGAAAACCCGGTCAAAATTGCCAATCGGCTGATGCGCGACGAGGGCGTCCTCACCGCCGAACCGAACATCTCGATCGCCTCGGTCCACCACTACCAACCCAAAGACCCCCTCTATTCCCAACAGTGGTATCTCTTCAATCGGGGTGGGTCGGCCCTGTCCCCAGAAGCCCACATCGACATTGAAAAAGCCTGGGACATTACCCGAGGGATTCGATCGGTCGTGGTCGCCATCGCCGACGACTCGATCGACCTCAACCACCCGGATTTTCAGGGGGCGGGCAAGATCGTCGCCCCGCGAGACTTCAAAGACCGCGATTTTCTGCCCCTTCCCGAACAACAGTCCGACAATCACGGAACCGGGTGCGCCGGAGTCGCCGTCGCCGAAGAAACTGGGGAGGGAGTGGTCGGCGTCGCCCCCGGTTGCGCCTTGATGCCCCTTCGCACCACGGGGTATCTCGACGACGACGCGATCGAGCAGTTGTTCGATTGGGCGATCCAAAAAGGGGCCGCCGTGATTTCCTGTAGCTGGGGACCGTCCGCCGTTTACTTTCCCCTCTCCTTGCGCCAGCGCGCCGTCATCACCCGCGCCGCCACCGAAGGACGCAACGGGAAAGGCTGTGTCATCGTGTTCGCGGCGGGGAATGCCAATCGCCCGATTGACGGTACGGTGAACGAACGGGGATGGCCCAAGGACGTGTTGAGCGGTCCGACTCAGTGGCTCAACGGTTTCGCGATTCACCCGGACGCGATCGCCGTTTCCGCCTCCACCTCGCTCAATAAAAAAGCCGCCTATAGTAACTGGGGGAAAAGTATTTGCGTGTGCGCGCCGAGTAATAACGCGCCGCCGGGAATGTGGCTGCCCGAAACTGGCCCGGTGGCGACGCCGCCGGAAATTCGCCACAGTATGCCCGGTTTGGGGGTGTTTACGACCGATCGCGTCGGCGTTGCCGGATACGACCAAACCGACTATACCGGGTATTTTGGTGGCACGTCGAGCGCCTGTCCGGTGGTGGCGGGAGTGGCGGCGTTGGTGCTGTCGGTCAATCCCGACTTGACGGCGGCCCAGGTCAAGCAGATTTTGCAACAGAGTGCGGATAAAATTGTCGATCGCGATACGGACCCGCAGTTAGGTCACTGTCTCGGTTGTTACGACGATGACGGTCACTGCGACTGGTTCGGTTACGGCAAAGTCAATGCGTATAAAGCGGTACGGACGGCCCGGCGCTTGTTCGCTCAGCCGTTTGTGGGAACGCGACAAGTCCACGGAAAAAATAACCGCCGGGTGGAGATTCCCGACGGGGTGACCGGACAAGAACGGGGGTTTTCTCTCAATTGGTTCGGCGATCGCGATCGCGCCGGAGTGACCAGCGAAATTGCCATCGACGAGAACAGTGTCGTCCGCGATTTGCGGGTCAGAGTGGCGATCGAGCATGGTTTTGCCGGGGATTTGGAACTGTATTTAACGGCCCCGGACGGTCAAACGGTGCAGTTACAAGACCGAACCCTCGGCAATCCGGGGAAAGTCGATCGCCTCTATTCCTTGGAAACTACGCCGACGTTGAGAAAACTCTGCAATCGGAGTGCGAAGGGAGTGTGGAAGTTATGGGCGATCGATTGCGTTCCCGGGGATACGGGATGGATCGATCGCTGGGAGTTGACCCTTACGGTTTGACCCGACCCGCCGAGGCGGTTGAGGATTACGCCGCCTGGGGTTCTAAAGCGCTCGGATCGCCTCGTTCCAAGGCTTCTAGAGCGCTTTGCAGGTGCGATCGCAACTGTTCGGCCCCGCGCTTATTCCCGGCGCTGACATATTCGGCGACGCGCAGGGGATCGCCGATCCGAATCTCGACATCGCACCCCCACGAGGGGAACGGATCGCTGTAGTGTAGCGAAATCGGCACGATCTGGACGCCGAGATCCGCTTGACTCGCTTCTGCTTGCACGGCGAGACGGGTCAACCCCGGTTTGAGGCGGTGGAGTTGACCGTCGCGGAAGATATTCCCTTCGGGAAAAATCACCAGCATTTGGCGATCGTGCAGCAGTTCGATTCCGTGGCGCAAACTGGCAATTCCCGGATTTTCCGTGTCGATGGGAAACCCCCCCAACCGCCGGATAAACCAGCCTTGCACTCCTTTAACTTCATTGGCGGTGACCATGTAGCGCAAATCCCGTCCGGTCACGTGGCGTCCGGTCGCATACGCTACCAGGATCGGGTCCCAACGCGATCGGTGGGTGGGGGCCAGCACGATCGGGCCGTCGCTGGGAAGGCGGTCTCGTCCGCGAACGGCGATCGTCCCAAAGTAGGCGGGAAGGACGAGGAAGCGTCCCAAGGGATAGACGAGGCGACCCAACCAGGGATCGATTTTCGAGTCGATGTTGTCGAGTTCGAGGGCGGTTTGTGGACTGGGGGAAAAGAAACGCATGATGATGGGGAAGATCGAAACAGTCGGCTATGTGCGAACGCACGCATCGAGACACGTGAATTTGAGTGTAGCGGCGATCGCCCGTCCCCGACCCTACGGATCGGACAGTTGTTCGACTGGCGCCGAACGCTTCCCGGTTTTACGGGCGCGACGGCGCCCAAACCAGCTTTGTAATTGCTCTCTACAGTCTCGTTCGGCAATTCCGGCCAAAACTTCCAAACGATGGAAACAACAGGCACTATCGGGCAAATTTGCTGCGGTACGGATGGCTCCTGCTTTGGGGTCGTCTGCCCCGTAAACGAGCAGTTTGAGCCGGGATTGGGCGATCGCCGCCGCGCACATCGGACAAGGTTCGAGGGTGACGTAGAGGGTGCAATCATTTAAATGCCAATTTTGCAACACTTTTCCCGCTTCGCGCAACGCTACAATTTCCGCATGGGCGGTGGGGTCGCAGTCCCGTTCCCGTCGATTTTCCCCCCGCGCGATCGCCTCTCCTTTTTTATTAATAATCAGGGCACCGACGGGAATTTCTCCCGCTTCTCCCGCACGTTCGGCGAGGGTTAACGCCTGTTGCATCCACTGGCGATGGAAGGAATAAGGGCGATCGCAAATCATGGGAATTCTAGATTTTAGATTCTTGGATAATTTAACGGTCGCACTCCGTCGATTAAAGTCGATGAAACATGCCTGTCAATCGATTGATTGTTCACTGGAATAACTTAGAGATTGCCCGATTGACAAGCCGAACAATCCGCCGGATAGGGCGATTGATAGGTCTGCGATCGCTTCCCAAAAAGAGTATAGCGGCGATCGCGAACTTGCTCGTAAAGACGATCGCCCGTCCATTTCAAACCGGGAAGCGATCGATATGCGGTCACAAACCCTTCGCCACCGGGTAACAATCGCCCAATTTCTTCGGCTGCATCACTTCCCTGCCACCGTTTTTCTAACCGATCTCCATCGATTAAAATCATCCCCAATTCGCAATCCTCTGGGGTGATTTGCAACTTTTGCAAACTCCGTTCGTCTTGCATGGGAATATAGCGAAAGCGATCGCCTTTATCCAGAGATTCCAACAGTTGTACTAAATTGGAACATAAATTGCAATTGCCATCGTAAATCACAATATAAGTCACGATCTTTATGCGGTAATAGAGATAAAAAACGCCAATCGACTATAGAGATTGTCTGAAATCAAACCGTTGCTTCCGCCGCTAATAAAGGATCGAGTTGACCTTGACTATCCAATGCGTAAAGATCGTCACAACCGCCGATATGGCGATCGTTAATAAAAATTTGGGGAACCGTACGCCGTCCGTTCGCCCGTTCGGCCATTTTAACCCGCGCCGCCCCATCTCCATCGATTTTATACTCGACAAAGTTCACCCCTTTCCAAGACAGCAGCAGTTTGGCGCGAATGCAATAGGGACAAGTTTGCCAGGTGTAAATTTCTACCTTGGCTTTGATATTTTCTGGATGGCGACCGAACAGACGATTAATCAATTGCATCATGGTTTTAATTTGGGTTGTATTATGGCGATAACAATTCTCATCCCACTCGGCTAAACTCTCAACTATGTCCGCAGAAGACAGACGTCATCAATTGACAAGCTTGTTAGAAGGTCGAGCCTTGTTATCAAGTTATTCTGGAATATTCTACAGCACTCGGGCGTCTGATGAGGGGGATTGCGGGGGGAACGAGCAAAGTCCCCCTTTTTAAGGGGGATTTAGGGGGATTTAGGAGGATTTAGGGGGATCTAAATGTCTTGCATAGCAGAGGAAAATGCTGTAGCGTCTTTTCAAGAGTTTGTAAATGAATCCCCCCTCCTCGATCGCTTGAATCTAAGATAAATCTTGTAATCGACCTTAACAATTCACAAACTCCCTGTAGAGATACGGCATTGTCGTATCCTAATTTTATCGCATTTTTGATTTAAATCAATCTTATTTAGTAATGATTTTGACTCCTGCTTCGCCGATGATGCAAATCGTATGGGTGAACAAAAAAGAATTGGGGATTAAAATCTTTTTTTCCTTATCTTTTAAAGTAGTATAGCGCAAGTCTATTTCAGTAACCGTTCCTTCAAAGTTGGAAACAGAAATGCGATCGCCTCGCCGGAAAGGGCGATAAATTAAAATTAACGAACCAGCAACTAAATTAGATAAAATATCTTTTAACGCCAAACCGACCGCAAATCCAGTCAAGCCCAAACCAGCCACGATCGCCGAAATATCAATTCCCAATGTTCCCAAGGCGGTAATTAACCCAAAAATGAGAATCACTGCACTACTAATTTGTTGAATTAACTTAAGGGCATCGGGATTTAATTGACTATTGCGCGCCAGGGGACGCATCAATCTTTTTAAAAGATAGCTGGACAACCAAAAAGCTAAAAAGATCGCCAGACTGGCGGCAAGTTTAGGAAGAAAGAGAATAATTTGACGAATCAGTTCAGTCAAGATCGAGTTGAGGTTAAAAGACAGGTCGAATTCAGAGATCGCCCACTGTTCTTATTGTGGGAATCATGCAGATATAATACCATTTTTGAAAAATAATGAGAGACCGAGGGGAGGGACACGGCACTGCCGTGTCCCTACAGGCGATCCATCTCGATCGAGTTTTTAGAAAATTGGTATAAAATAGCAGCAAAGCCTCAATCTTTCACGGTCTCTCAATCCCGATATTGTTGCCCTTTATTGTCTATAGCCTCTTCCGTTACAACCAATTCCCTACCAAAACATACGGCCCCCAATAAATCGGGTGTTGATATTCGGGAATCTTCAATAAATTAATTTGAGCTTGTCGTAACGCTTCGGCTTTGGTCAGGGTAGAACGGTTCAGTTGGCGGTAAAATTCGACCATTAAAGGAGCGGTAGCGGCATCGTCGATATACCATAAAGTAGCGAGGGTACTGCGCGCCCCGGCTTTAATGGCAATTCCTGCCAAACCGAGGGCGGCGCGACTGTCGCCACTGGCGGTTTCACAAGCGCTGAGAACGAGTAATTCGATCGCCTCGTCGCTGCTGCTAGTGCGTTCGCGAACCCGCAATAAGTTATCGAATTCGTTGACATTAATGCGCTCGTCCCAAGCAAGAATAAATGTATCTTCGGCTTGAGAACTAAATTGACCGTGAGTGGCAATATGGACGATTTCAAAAGGAGTTTTGAGGAGACTTTCTCGCAGTTGAGACCGGGTAAAGTTTTCGTTGAGTAAGAGAAGTCCGGGTAGGGTTTGATGGATTTCCCGGATTTCGGTTTTGACGTAAGGAAGGGCGGAAAACCCCGATCGCGCTTCGCTGATTCCGGCGGTGAGGGCTTTTAAGTTCGACTGTTTTAAAGGATTGGGTTTGAGAATTTGCAAGCCGGGAGTGAGGGCGATCGCGTAATTTTCGATCAGGAACTGTTCGCCGTCGTAGAGGGTTGACATGGGAATGTTGCGAAACAAGCCGTCGGGGACGAATACGAGGGTTTGAACGTCGGCGGCGGCGAGCTCGGCGGCGATCGGTTCGATCAGCCATTGATACACTTGATTGCCGTATTGTAAGTAATTAAAAGAGCTACGTTTGACTAAACTTTGACGCAGTCGGATCAGGGTTTGTTCGACTTCAGATTTAGCAACGGCGTGGCTGAAGTGACGCAAAGGTTGCCCGGGAAGGGAGACAATCGTATGCAGGCGGTTTTCTAAAATCAGGGGATAAAAAATACTGGCGTGGGGGTCTACGCGATCGATTTCCACGGGTTGGGTGTCGAGACAAGCATCGCGAAAGAAGTTGTCGAGTTCGGCAAGTTGGAGGGCTTCGACGACTTTGAGGGCCTGACGCAGACGATCTTGAGTGGGTTGACGATCGCCCTCACCTTGTAGCAAAATGCCGAGGAGTTCGCGGTAAACGGGTTCGACGCGATCGCGGAAGGAAAACTGCACTTCGCGATTGACGGTGACCAAATCGTAACGAATGGCTTGCAGGGATTTCACCGCTTCGCTGTAGGCGACGATCGCCCGTTCCCGGTCGTCATGGGCGATCGCGAGGCGTCCGAGTTGCCACTGCCAGCGATAGGCGATATCGGCGGCATCGATTTGCTGTGCTAAGAGCAATGCGCGCTCGGTGAGCTGCCTCGCGTCGGCAATTTGACCATTTTGCTCGTAAAGATGGCCGAGGCTGCCTAAAGCGTGGGAGAGGGCGCGTTTGTCTTGCAGGTGTTCGGCGGTCCGCACGGCGTCGGCGAACAGGCGGGCGATCGCTTCTTGGGGTAGGGGGGTTCGCGTAGGATCTCCAATGGAGAATCGCCGATCGAACTGTGCCAATTCGCTCAAACTTTGGGCGAAATTAATCTGGGCGTACACTTGAGATCGTCCGGGGTGCAGGCGATCGAGCTGTGCGGGAAGGCGATCGATCGTTTCGGTCACGATCGCTTGTGCTTGCGCGTCGCCCCCTTCTAACAGGCGAATGGCGATCGCGAGGGCATTAAGATCGGCTTCGACGGCGACGCGATCGCTGGTGGCGGCGGCGTCTCGGTAAGCCTGCAACGCCGTGGTCAGGTCGTCGTCGGCGCGGGCGGTATTGCCCAAATCGAGCAGGATTTGGCCGATGAGATCGCGGCGTTGCTCGCCGGATAATTGTCGGGCGAGGCTCAAACTACTTTGCAAGACTTGGCGCGATCGCTCCAAATCGCCGACCAAACGCAAAGCATTGCCCAAAGCGCGCAAACTCTCACTTCTCAGGGCGAGGTCCGGTTCGTTACTGAGCCGATGGTGGAGGGCTTCGAGGCGATCGCGCGATCGCCGATAAAAGCCCAATCCCTGCAAGGCTTGAGCCAGGGAGATTTCGACGCGATCCGCAGCGAGACGATCGCCCGCTTCGCGGTAGGCGGCGATCGCCGCTTCCCAGGTGTCCGCAGCGCGTTCGAGTTGTCCCCGGTCGAACTCCAAATGACCGCGCGCGTTGAGCGCTTGCGCCAGAACCCGCCTTCGCGCTTCCGGGGGGATTTCACCGGAATTGACCAGGCTCAAACTGCGGGCGATCGCCATTTCGGCGCGCTTCCACTCCCCTAATTCCCGCCAGGTCGTCCCTAAATTACTCAGGGCGATCGCGACGGGGGTCGGATCGCGACGGTCCGCACGCGATCGCGCCGCCTCTTGCCACACTTCCACCGCTTGCTGAAATTGCCCGCGATCGTAAAATAGCCGTCCCCGTTCGATCCATCCCGGGTTCGCCGGATCCGACGCCGACCCACGGAGACTCAAAGGCCCCGCGATCGCCACCATACAAAGGAATCCGAGCATTAAAAAGGATTGGAAATCACGGAAAAATAAATGCCGTTTTCTTGCCACGTTCGATCTCTAGAATTGATATCGACAAGTGGAACCCCCCAATCCACACGAGCGCGTAATTTATCGCTCAACTGCAGTTGCAATCCCATCCCTAATGACACTAACGTATTGGAATCCGGGTTTTGCTGACCGTCGGAATTCCACGCCGTACCGACATCGATAAAAGGCGCCAGATGTACCATAAATTCTCGCCCTCGGGTGCGGTAAAGCGGAAGGCGCACTTCTGCGGAGGCAAAGGCGCCGTTATCGGCGAGCAGGGCATCTTGACGGTAGCCGCGCACGCTTTCAAAACCGCCCAAGCCGAATTGTTCCAGGGGGACGAGGGCTTCCGGACTCAGTTGCACGTCACCGCGTAGCAACAGGGTCGCGGCCCCGCGCGGATCCCCCGTTTGTCCGCCGAGTACCCGCAGCCACTGTACCTGTCCGCGCCACGTCAAAAAGCGGCTGTCCGGTTCGGAACTGTTGACCGTGGCGTCAAACCAACCGACGCCGAGGCTGAACTGCGATCGCGCCGCCAACACTTGGCGAGAACTGCGTTCGGTCCATTCTTGGAAAAAGCGTAACGCCGAAATCCGCGTTTCGCCGTCGTCGTCGGCCCCGGGAGAGAGGGGAAAATCGACCCCGAGGAGGGAGGTTTGACTCGATCGCCGTGCGGCGGTCAACCCGAGGGCAAATTCTCGGGTCGGGGTTTCTAAAAACGGTTGGCGCAAGGTGACTTCGCTGGTGCGCGATTTGGCTTCGATATCGACGCGATCGAACGGCGGCTCGATAATTTCACTCGACGTGCGACTGTGGGAAAAGTTGAGGGTGCCGTTACGCGAGTTAATCGGGAAGGTGTAGTCGAAATCCCACTGGTCGCTGCCTTCCGTGCGCGCGTAAGCGGCTCCAAAGGCATCGCCAAACCCGAATAAGTTGCCGTGATTGAGGTTAATTTCTTGCCGGAAGGTGCCGACACTCGGCGATCGCCCGTTATCGATTTTGAACTCGGCCCCGAAGGCGCGCGCTTCTTCGATCTGCACTTCGAGCAGGTTTTCCCCGGTGCGCGTCCCGGCGGACAGTTCCGCCGATAAATTTTCGATCAGGGGGTTGAGTTGCAACAGTTGCAACGCTTCGAGGAGTTCTTCGATATTGACGGGTTTTTGACCGGCCCGTTCCAAACGAGAGCGGATGTAGTTGGGACTGAGACGATTGGTTCCACTCACTTGGATCTCTTCGAGTCCGCCTTCGACCACTTGGATTTTGACGATCCCGTTTTCTAAGGTTTGGGGCGGAATTAAGGCCCCAGTGGTGATGTAACCCCGCTCGTTGTAATATTCGGTGACTGCGGAACGCGCTTGCAACAGTTCTGCAAACGATAAGGGGCGATTGATAAAGCTGGAAAGCAGATCTTCTAATTCTTCATCGCTGAAAATCGTGCTACCGAGTACCTCGAAGCCATCGACTTCGATGGTCGTCGGAATCTCCCCGGTCGCATCCGGCGCCGCGTCCGGATCGGAGGGGGATACGCTGGGCGGTCGCAACAGTTCTTCCGGCGGCGGTAACAGTGGCGGTTGTTCCGGTAAGGGTTCGGAGGGGGGTAGGGGGTTGGGAATGTCTGTCGGTACGTTTTGGGCGATCGCCCGCTCCACCGAGGTTACCGATGCGACCAACATGATCGGGAGTGAGAAAAGAGAGGAAAGCTTAAATAAAGGATGGCGCCCGTTTTCTAAGTTCAAACCGATCCGGTTTAAGGATCGATCCCCGGTTTCGGTTGGGCTTTGCCGCCGCCGAACTAGAAAGGTCGCCAAAAACTGTTGTGTTGGAAACATCTTAATTTAGTACACTCAAGCAAATGAGTTGGATCGGGTTGGCAAATTTAATTGGTAGATTGGTTCGCTCCAATTTTATGCATCTGCACCCAGCAATTCACTCTATTTTAGGTCTCGATTCCCTGGTTAGAGACAACAATTATTGAAAATTAAAATATGAGGTTTCTCAAGCCTCAGCCCGGATCGTTTTTTTCTATTTCATTAAAACTTAACCGGGCGATCGCGCCGAGACCCCTCTAAATTTTTCGGCCATTGCCACCCCATTGCGGCCATCCTACCCGACAAAAATAACTTTAACCCTTTCTTCCTTCCTCTGTCACGATCCGGGCGGGCGATCGCGATTGATTCCGATTCCCGTTTGTCGATAAATATAAATCTTTTGAGGGATGTTTTATTTATATTTCAGGGTTGATTTGAGAAGATATAGCGATCTAATTGAGTCGGTGTTCGCAGATAAAAGCGAGACATAGAAAACCCCGACAGGCGATCGTTATCTGCCTTCTCCCTCTCGTTCTAACTGCTGCACGAAGGCTCGATGCGCCGGACTGGCCAATCCCGCTTGCAACGTCGCCATCAGTGCCCCCATCTCTCCCGCCAGGAGTTGGGGAACCGCCAGCCACAAGCCCGGAAAGACCCCACTGCGAACGATCCCGTCTCCGTCGGGAACTCGGGAAATATACTCTTCTCCTTCCAAGCCAAACCAATCGAATTTTCGATCCATCACTTGCCATACCCAATATTCCCGAACCCGATTGCGTCGATACACTCGTTTTTTATCGCGCAAGTCAATCGAAGCCGTACTCGCCGCAATTTCGACAATTAATTCCGGTGCCCCTTCGATGTATCCCTCCTCACCGAGGGAACTTTGACCGCCAGAGGGGCGATCGATGAGTAACACCGCATCCGGTTGGGGTTCGTTGTCGAGATCGAGACGCACGCTCGGATTATCGCCCAAACGCACTCCCGGCGTCGCCATCTTGTAATTCCAAAGCCAACCGATTATGTTGGCATCAGGTTCGGCATGGGCTTCAAATCTCAAAGGTGAGGCCATGTAAACAATTCCTTCGATCAATTCCGCTTTTTTCACGGAGGGCATTGCTCGGTAACGTCGCTCGAATTCACGACGGGAGAGCAAATCGCCATTTTCGAGGATCGGCGGAGTTTGAGGATGAGAAGGGGTGAGCGAAGTCATCGGTTGGAGGGGTTCGCTATCGAGATCGGGTTCAATTCAGATTATCTTAGCCGTTGAAGGGCGGCAAATGCCTCGGAGCGAGCAAAATCGGCGCAATGGCTCACAAAGCGAGCGGGAATTTCCGATCGATCGCCCCAGTGCAAGTGCAGGTAAGAGGCGTGCAGGGTTTGAGAAGTTCCGTGCCATCCTTCATCGCCGAGGGGTTGGGGGCGATCGTAACGGGATTTTTGGAAGATGGGGGAGTGCGGTTCGCGGGTGAGGTGCGATCGGTGAAACTCGTGGGCGCAAACGGTTTCGCCCTTTGCCAGGATCGGTGTCGGCTGAAGGGCGATCGCCTTGCGATAACCGAGAGTCAAGCGAGAACCCATTTGGGCCGTTGTCGGTAAAATTCCGACCATCGGCCAGCTTTGCCCGTCAAAATCGACTAAATGTTCGCACAAATACATCAAACCGCCACATTCGGCATAGGTCGGCATTCCCGCCGCGATCGCCCCCCGAACTAGATCTCGCAGGCGGTCGTTGGCGGCGAGGGATTCGGCAAAGATTTCTGGAAAGCCCCCACCGAAGTATAAGCCGTTCGTTCCTTCGGGAAGGCGATCGTCGGCGAGGGGACTCCAGGAGACTAATTCAGCTCCGGCGTCGCGCAGGCGGTCGAGATTGTCCGGATAGTAGAAACTGAAGGCCCGATCGCGCGCTACGGCGATCGTCACTCGCGCAGACTCGGCGATCTCCGCCAGGGCAGGGCAATCGCCCCTAGGGGTTCGGGCCACTTGTAATAAGGGGAAGAGTAAATCCCAGTTAAACGACCGGGCGGCGAGGTGGGCGAGGCGATCGAACAGGGCGTCGAGATCGGGCAGTTCGGCAGTCGGAACTAAGCCGAGATGGCGGTCGGGAATGGCGATCGCGTCCTGGCGGCGCAAAATGCCCAAAATCGGCAATCCCAAGGGTTCTAGGGCATTTTCGAGCAGTTCGCAGTGACGATCGCTCGCCACTCGATTGAGTATGACTCCGGCGATCTTGACGCGCGGGTCAAAATGGCAGTAACCGTGGGCGATCGCCGCTACGGAACCCGACAGACGGGCGCAATCGACGGTCAACACTACGGGTAAATCGAGCAATCGGGCAATATGGGCCGTACTGGCAAAATCGCCCTCGGGGCGATCGCCGTCAGGAGCATTGACGCCGTCAAATAAGCCCATCACCCCTTCGACTAGGGCAAATTCGACCGCCGGGACGTGGCGATCGAAGCAGCGACAGACGTAATCGGGAGACGTCAGTACCGGGTCTAAATTGCGACAGGGACGCCCGGTGACGTACTCGTGAAACATCGGATCGATATAGTCCGGCCCGACTTTAAACGATTGAACGGAAGATCCTTGGCGTTGTAAATACGCCAGCAGTGACAGGGCGATCGTCGTTTTCCCCGCCCCACTGCGTTCGCCTGCAATCACTACAGCCATCGATGAAGTTCTCTTGATTTGCACGCGATTCGTCGCGATCGACGATCGCTCCTCTGTTATTCTCCCATTAGCGTCGCCCCCGGCGCCGGACGAGCCCCCGGCGATCGCGGGACGATTGTTGAAAAGATGCGACGAACCGAGAAGCTCTGGTCTTATCTTCTTCTTTGTTAAATCCCGAACCAACTGTTTCTAAATCCCCCAAAAACCTCCTACTTTAGCTATGAATTAGCAGTGGTTTAGTAACAAAACAAAGGGCTGCTGGATAGAAATTGAACATTGAACGTCGCGATCGAGCGGTCATCTTAGACAATCGGGATATCAATTTTTGCATATCGGAACAAAGAATGACAATTGAAATCGTTCCCGATCTTCCACTATCCCCCCAATTTTGTTTATGACAATAATCAAGATTAACATCGGTAAAAATGCTCCGGCAGAATGTTTCCTAGCCTGACATTTTCCTTTTCATTGGTTAAACTAAAATAACACAATTCCATCTCAACCCTTAACGCTAATCAGTGGATATGAAAGCTAACTATACCCTCAGTCAATCCTTAATTGCCGCAGACAGTCCCTCAACCGTAGACTTACTGATTACCTTTCAAGGATCGGAGTCGGATCGACAGAACTTCTCTCGTCGTCCCCTGAATCTTAGCTTAGTCTTAGATCGTTCGGGATCGATGGCGGGAGCTCCGCTACGATATGCCATTCAAGCTGCCCAAAATCTTATCGATCGCCTCACCGATGATGATTTTGTTTCGGTGGTAATTTATGATGACATCGCCGAGGTAATTATTCCCCCACAATTAGTGACTGATAAAGCCGCCATAAAAACCAAAATTGGTAAAATTCGCGCCCGGGGCTGCACCAATTTAAGTGGCGGCTGGTTATTGGGATGCAGTCAAGTTCAAGCGAACCAAAGTCCGGAACGGATTAATCGCGTCTTACTTTTAACTGATGGATTGGCAAATTATGGGATTCGAGATCCGAAAGTGCTAACCAAAACAGCCCTAGAAAAAGCTGAGGCGGATATTGTCACCACAACATTAGGGTTTGGTGATTCTTTTAACGAAGATTTACTGATTAATATAGCAAATGCCGCCCGGGGAAATTTCTATTTTATTCAGTCTCCCGATGACGCCTCCCAAGTGTTTGACATTGAGATGGAAAGTTTGGTGTCGATTGTGGCGCAAAATCTCAAGGTGAAGCTACAACCGGAAGAATTTGTTGAAGTTGGTGAGATTCTCAATAACTATCGTTTTTCCCAAGTGGGGAATACGGTAGAAGTTCTCTTGGGGGATGTGTATGGCGTCGAACAAAAGCCCTTAGCGATTCCCTTAACCGTGTCGCCGCGATCGCTATCGGGAATGACGACGATTGCTACGGTGACGTATGACTATCAAACCATTGTCGAAGGGAGTATTCAAGAGATTAGCGATCGGTTTTCCATTACCTTAACCGTCGGTTCAGAAGCAGAAGCCCAAGACATCGAACCCGATCCGCAAGTTTTAGAACAAACCTCTCAGTTAAGAATTGCCAAATTGAAAGATGAAGCTGTTTCTCTTGCGGACAAAGGAAACTTTGAACAAGCGGTGGTTAAGCTGCGAGAGACAATTGAGGAACTCAAACGCAAGACATTAGATGAATTCTTTGATATTGCGGAAGAAATAGCCCAACTGGACTACTATGCCCAATGTTTAGAAAATCGAAAATTCGATCGCGCCATCCGCAAAGAAATGCGCGATCAATCCTATCAAACTAAAACCCGCGATCGCGAAGATTTAAAGTTACGGGGTACGACAACAGGTGCAGCCAGTGGGTTAGAGGTAACAACGAATCCCGATAGCGGTGTTTTAGTTAAATGCGAACGGGTGGGAGGTAAGCTACGAGTTCGAGTAATTTCTGAGGGATATAATTCGGATTTAAACGTGCAGTTTCCTCGCAGTATCCGCGAACAAGATGTTACCTATGTCGTGGATGAAATCACCCTATCTGCGAATGGCACATTTTATCGCGCTTCCGGAACGATTCGCCGCCTCGTTAAACCGGGTGAAGAAAAAGTATCTACCCAAAAAACCGCTCAAAAAGGGAAAAAACTACAAACCGCTAAAGCCCAAGGAACGGCGACCGATCTGGAAACCACCGATACGGTCGGAGATGGCGTTTTAGTTCAGTGTATTCAGGACGGTAAAAAACTGCGAGCCAGAGTGGTTTCGGATGGCTATAATCCTGACTACAACATCCGTTTTCCGCGCAATATCCGAGAGGAAGGCATCTTATATGTGGTTGATGAAGTGAAGGAAAATCCCCAGGGAGGGTCTTATATTGCCTATGGAAAAATCCGCCGATTAGTTCAGTAGTGGTCAGCACCCGGTCACTGAGGGGCGGGATTCTGACAGGTTTTCCTTTTGTTTTGCTTAATTACAGCACTCGGGTGTCTGATGAGCTACAGTGCCGATCCCCCTATCCCCCCTTCGCCCCCTATCCCCCCTTCGCCCCCCTTTCAAAGGGGGGTTGGGGGGATGGTTGGGGGGATTTCGGGGGCAACGAGCAAAGTCCCCCTTATCTAAGGGGGATTTAGGGGGATCTAAATGTTTTGCATAGCAGAGGAAAATGCTGTAAGTCGCTGCCATTGTGGGAATTAATCGAGCCTGAGAGAGATATTAACGCTTGCTGTTGCCTCAACTCCTGTGGCGGCGGCTATCCACCGAGGATAATGGCGATCGAAGGGTGACTTATGGTAGCTTCGAGGGGCGATCGCCCAATTGCCAATTACAGTATCATCAACCCCGATCGCCGCGATCGGGACAATTTACCCCTTCCCCTTGACCTTCTCCTTAACTGGAGACTTTACCCTAGAAAAGCAGCCTGAATTGAACCGGGGAGGTCACACCATGAAACGCAGACAATTCTTAACCCTGAGTGGTTCGACTGTCGCCGCCGTCCTCCTCAGTCGTTGTGCCTCCAATAACACGACCCAAGCGCGACCGTCTCCCACGGTGATTTCCTCGAAAGGCGGTTTGCTCGATGTAGACTTAGAAGCTCTTTCGATGAATACCACCCTCTCCGGTCGTCAATTTCACTTGCTGGGCTATAACGATCGCATTCCCGGCCCACTTTTACAAGCCCAACCCGGCGATACCGTGCGCCTGCGCTTCACCAACCGCATCGGTCAACCGACCAACCTGCACTATCACGGCTTGCACGTTCCGCCGACGGGCAACGCCGATAACGTCTTTTTAAAAATCCCCTCCGGAGAAACCTTAACCTATGAATTTACCCTGCCTGAAAACCATCCGGCAGGCTTGTTCTGGTATCATCCCCACTATCACGGTTACGTTGCCGATCAAGTCTTTGGCGGTTTGGCAGGCGCCTTTATCGTGCGTGGCGAACTCGACGAAATCCCCGAAATTAAAGCAGCAACAGAACACGTCCTCCTTCTCAAAGATTACGATCCCGACGCGGGCAGGATCGGCAGTCGCGCGACGAGGGGCATGATGGGCGCTCATATGGCGCAAATGAGAGGTCGCGAGGGCGCCGTCGTCACGGTCAACGGCGAAATTCAGCCCACTTTTAACCTCTCTGCCGGGGGATTGTTGCGGTTGCGCCTGCTCAATGCGTCGAGTTCTCGCTTTTACCGTCTCTCTTTAGAAGAACATCCCTTTTATTTAATCGCTACCGATGGCGGTGCTATTGCCGAACCCGTGGAATTGCGCGAACTGCTGCTTTCTCCGGGAGAACGGGCGGAGGTTCTGGTACGTGGCGATCGCGAACCGGGCCAATATCGCTTACTTAATTTACCCTACGATCGCGGCGGCATGGGCATGATGGGCGGCATGATGGGGCGCGGCCCGGGAGGTTCGGCGAATGTGACCGAAACCTTAGCCACCATCACTTATCACGGTCAAACCGACGTTCTCCCCCTTCCCAAAACCTTAATTCCCGTAGAAACCTTGCCGGAACCGACACAAACCCGCCGTTTTCTGCTCAATCACGGGATGAATCCCGGTCGAGGAATGGTTTTTTTAATTAACGGTCGCGCTTTCGACCACCAGCGCATCGATACAACTGTAGGACTGAATACGGTTGAAGAGTGGGAATTGATCAATACTGGAGTGATGGACCATCCCTTCCATCTCCATACCAATCACTTTCAAATCGCTAGTGTCAATGGCACGCCGCCACCCTATCGCGCTTGGAAAGATACAGTATTGGTGCCGTTCGGCCAAAGCGTTCGCATCCGCATTCCCTTCCGCGACTTTGGGGGGAAAACGGTTTATCACTGCCATATTTTAGATCACGAAGATTTGGGAATGATGGGAATGTTAGCAATTCAAGATGAAGTAGCGATCGTCAAATAAATCCTAAAATTGATGTCAATTTATCTCAAAGCGTATCGAACAAACCAATAAGTTTTCAGCCCTGTTTTACAATGAAGGCGCGCCGATATCATTACCCGTCAGCACCCCACTCTGAAGAACGGGGGCTTCATGCCTCTAGCTTCAGGTCGCTGACCCGCCTAGATCCTTTGAGGACTAAGTTATTGGCAAGGGTCAAAGACCTACCTTGAAGTGCTTGCCAGCTTCAAGCTCTAGAACCGAATCGTTCAACGGTCCGACGAGGGGTAAGACCGTGCGACTTGGAAAGTACCGACCAATAACATGGGCGAGGCAAACATCACCCCGAAAGGGAGTTTTGGAGATAACCCTCTCCATCGGAGGGGCAACTCTACCCCTCCACAGTTATCCGATGGAACTCGGCGCTCTGATGCCGCTTGAGTCGGTTTTGTTCCCGGCTCTCAAGAGACAGGGCGTCCAACCATCCAGGAGATTTACGTGAGGTCAAGATCGTGGCTTATACCTGCAACCTAGGAACCGGACAACAAGTTTATCTCGAAAATCAGGGAGTACAAACCGTTGTCACCCTCGTCAGCAGCAGTGCAGGACAACAGCAGCAAGCGAGTAACGGCTTTTCTACCGGATCGTGGACTGCCCCCCCATCCCTGTACCGAACCCCCAATGGTTTTGTCATCCAAATTGACAGCGAAAGGGGTCAATATTTCGTGCAGCTTCAAAGCGGTGGCGCGATGAGCATGATGAGTTCTCAACCGTCTTTAAATAACGCTCAAACTCTGCAAGTTCAACAAGCATCGAGTGCTTCTTTTTCTGGGTCTTCCAGTCAGCCGATGGAACCCATGAAGCCAATGGAATCGATGCAGCCGATGGAACCCATGAAGCCGATGGAACCCATGAAGCCGATGAAAATGGGGAACATGGAAATGCAGACCAATCCCATGCAAATGAAAATGGGAAATATGGAAATGAAAATGGGCGATTCTTCCTCGGATCGATCGCAACAATCCGGGCGTCATTTCTGTTCTCAATGTGGGGCGGCGGTGAAACCGGACGATCGCTTTTGTGCTAATTGCGGTCATCACTTAAATTAGAGAATCCCTAGGGCGATTATCGTTAACCTAGGGGAATTGAAGGAGAGGCGATCGCCTCAACTCAGGCAAGGTTAGAATGAAATATTCTATCAATTGAGGATACGTTGGATACGTTTAGGATACGGGGTTGAGCGATCGCGTCATGTCTTCTGCTCTCGATTACGAAAAAATTGCCCATCTTTACGACTCTTATTTACACTTCGAGAACGATTTACCTTTCTTTCTCGAAGAATGTCAAAAAACGAACGGTTCGGTCTTGGAATTGACCTGCGGAACTGGACGAATTTCGATTCCTTTGTTGGAAGCTGGGGTCTCCTTGACGTGCGTAGATGCTTCCCCGGCAATGTTAGAGATTTTCCGACAAAAAATAGCAGGAAAATCCCTCGATCCCGCGATTATTTTGGCCGACATGGCCGATCTCCAATTAGACTCGAAATTTGATTTGGTTTTGCTACCGTTCCAAAGCTTTCACGAACTCCATACCGCCGCCGAACGAGAACGAACCCTCGCCGGAATTTACGATTGTCTCAATCCCGACGGACGGTTTATTTGTACCCTGCACAATCCCAAAACTCGCCTTGAAGCGATCGCGCGCGGTACGACGGAGTACGGACCTTTTCCTCGCCTAGATGGGTCGGGTTCGGTGCGTTTATCTGTCGCCTTAGAATATGCAGCAGATACGGGAATTGTTAGTGGGTTTCAAACGATTTACGAATTAGATTCAGGCGATCGCATCATCGCAGAACATCGCGTTTCCATTCGATTTTCTCTGATAGAATTAGAGGGGTTTCAAACTCTCTTAAAATCGATGAATTTCTCGATCGAAACGATTTATGGAAACTACGATCGCTCTCCTTTAATTACAGAAACCAGCCCTTACGCGATCGTTTGTTCGTGTAAATGGAGCATGAATTAGTTTTTTGTCGTTGCGAGTGACCCTAGCTGTCACTTCTCCTTCCCACACAAGGAAAAACTTACCGGATCCTCAAATATTACTAGATAGATAATTAAAAATCTAATACCCTCTAAAATCTAAGCTTACATGTCCATCAAAGTCGCCTTAAACCATCAGAAAATCTACCAGTTCGATCGCCCGGTGACCGTCGGTCCCCATATGGTTCGCTTGCGACCCTCCCCGCACTGTCGTACTCCGGTTTGCAGTTACAGCTTTAAAGTCATTCCAGAAGATTACTTACTAACCTGGCGACAAGATCCTTACGGAAACTACTTTGCAAAATTAAACTTCCCTAATCGTACCGAAAAATTGAAGTTTGAAGTCGATCTGATTGTCGAACTGCAACCGATTAATCCATTCGATTTTTTGTTAGAACATTATGCCGTTAACTATCCTTTCAAGTACGGCGATCGCCTCGCCAAAGATTTAGCGCCCTTCTTGGAAACTAGCGAAGCCAGTCCCTTACTCGATTCTTATTTAAAAAACTTAGATTATGCTTCAAATTTTACCATAAACTTTTTAACCGCGCTCAATAGCCAATTACAGCAAGATATTAAATACGAAATCCGCCTCGAAGAAGGAATTCAAACATGTGAAGAAACTCTCGATCGCCGGATCGGTTCCTGTCGGGATACGGCGTGGTTATTCGTACAGATTTTGCGCCATTTGGGGTTGGCGGCGCGCTTTGTTTCCGGTTATTTAATCCAACTGGCGGCGGACGAACCGCCCCTCGACGGTCCGGAGGGTACCGCAGAAGATACGGCAGATCTGCACGCCTGGACGGAAGTGTACCTTCCCGGGGCGGGATGGGTCGGTCTGGATCCGACCTCGGGGATGTTAGCCGCCGAAGGACACATTCCCTTATTCTGTAGCGCTCACTCAGTGAGTGCGGCTCCAATTGCCGGATCGATCGAGCAGTGTGAGAGTCAACTGCACTTCGCGATCGCCGTTTCCCGCTTTGAAGAGCGATCGCGGGTGACCAAACCCTACACGGACGAGCAATGGCAGGAGATCGATCGCCTCGGGCAAACCGTAGAACGCGCCTTGCAAGAGGCCGACGTGCGCCTGACGATGGGCGGCGAGCCGACCTTCGTATCGATCGACGATTATACTTCCCTCGAATGGCGCACCGGGGCAATGGGTCGAGACAAACGGCGGTTGGGGGAAATCCTCTTAAAACGGCTGCGCGATCGCTTCGCCCCCGGGGGTCTGCTGCACTACGGACAAGGCAAGTGGTATCCCGGCGAAAGCTTACCGCGCTGGGCGCTGGGCTGTTACTGGCGCGCCGACGAGCTGCCCTTGTGGCACGATCGCAGCCTGTTTGCCGAACCCGACGGCGATCGCTCCGCCACGATCGCCGACGCCCGCCGCTTCATGCTCGCCTTAGCCGATACCCTCGGGGTCGATCGCGATTGTGCGATCGCCGCGTGCGATCCTGCCCTTCCCCAACAGCCGAGCGCTTACGTGCTACCACTTTTACGCAGTCCGCAAGGCTGGATCTCCTGTGAATGGCAACTGCCCCACCCCTCTTTATATTTAGTTCCCGGCGATTCCCCTGCCGGATATCGCTTGCCCCTCAACGCGATCGCCTGGGTCGAAGCCGATCGATTGATGCGAGAATCCGACGGCAAAGGGGACGAACCCCTACCCCCGCCTCGCCGGGCCGAGCCCCACACCATTAACGTCGCCTTGTGCGTCGAACTGCGCGACGGGATCCTCTGGGTCTTCATCCCGCCGATCCAAATCCTCGACAACTACATCGATTTAATCGCCGCGATCGAACAGACCGCCAGCCAAACCGCGATCGCCGTGCGTCTCGAAGGCTATCCGCCACCGCGCGATCGTCGCCTGGTCGGCTTCCAAATCACCCCGGATCCCGGCGTCCTCGAAGTCAACTTACATCCCGCCAGCCATTGGGACGACCTCGTGCGTCATACCCGGATCCTCTACGAAGAAGCCCGTCTCTGTCGCTTGGGAACCGAAAAATTCATGCTCGACGGACGCCGGATCGGTACCGGAGGCGGTTCGCACCTGACCCTCGGCGGCTTGAGTGTCGCCGACAGCCCTCTGTTACGGCGCCCGGACTTACTCGCCAGCTTAATCGCTTACTGGCAACACCATCCCAGTCTGTCTTACTTATTTTCCTCATTGTTTGTCGGGCCGACCAGTCAAGCGCCCCGCATCGACGAAGCCCGTCACGATAGCTTGTACGAATTAGAAATTGCGATCGCCCAAATCCAAGCCCGACCGGAGATCCCGCCCCCCGTTGTCGATGCACTCCTGTCCAACTGGCTCGTGGATGTCACCGGAAATCGCCACCGTTGCGAATTCTGCATCGACAAACTCTATCCTGTCAACGCCCCCAACAATCAATGGGGACTCCTGGAACTGCGCGCCTTTGAAATGCCCCCCCATCCCGATATGTCCCTGGTGTTGGCATTGTTGGTGCGCGCCCTCGTCGCCCGCTTTTGGCAGCAACCCTACCAGCGTCCTTTCGTGCGCTGGGGAACCGCCTTGCACGATAAATTTGTTTTACCCTACTATCTCGAACGCGACCTCGCCGATATATTGCTGGAGTTGAAAATGGCGGGTTATGCCTTCGATTTAGCCTGGTTTGCGCCGTTTTTAGAGTTTCGCTTTCCGTACTACGGCGAAATCGTCGGCGAAGGGGTGCGCTTGGAATTGCGATCGGCGATCGAACCGTGGCACGTTCTCGCCGAAGACGCCACCGCCCGGGGAACCGCCCGCTATGTCGATTCTTCGATGGAACGAGTCCAAGTGAAACTGTCTCAAGCCGTCCCCGGTCGCCACTGGGTCACTTGCAACGGCTATCCCGTTCCGTTACAACCGACGGGGGTACAAGGGGAGTTCGTCGCGGGGGTTCGCTACCGGGCTCGCAAAATTTCCCAAGTCTTGCATCCGGCGATCGCCCCCCACGTTCCTTTGACCTTCGATTTAGTCGATACCTGGGTCGGACGGGCGATCGGTGGCTGTCAACTGTACGCCGACAATCCTAATGGGATGGAGTGGACCGCCTTACCCGTCAACTCCCGCGAAGCCCAATCGCGCCAACTCGCCCGCTTTATCCCTCACGGGCACAGCCCCGGGATTTTGGAGATCCCTCCCCTAGAACGGAGTCAAGAATATCCCAATACCCTAGATTTGCGACGGGTCGGGTTTTAGATTGTAGAGTTTAGAGTTTAGATGACTCCGACTCCCTACGGCCTACTCCTCCTCTCCCTCCCCGAAAAAACTCCCCCCAAATATTGACTCGGCTCCTGACGATGCGCTAATCTCTTCTTTGCTAGTGGAGTTATCTTTAACTAAAGTTGCGTGAGCTTTAGGGCGATCGCACGCTCCCCAGCAGATTTTAACTCTCGTGAAGCTTCGACACTGCGGACGGATGATGGCGAATGCACCGCATCAAATCGGTCGTCAAGCTCTGCCGTTCTAGTTCTGACAGCCAATGTTGAAAAAAAATCGACTTGCCAAAAGTGACTGTGTTAAGATATTAGTTGATAGGGAGCTTTTCGACCGAATTGCAATGGTTGAGGTAGCCTCTCAAGTGCTAACTTCCAAATGCATGATGAGCGTCGGCTCTTCATGAGGCTAACCTTGCAACTGCCGAGGTCAGTGCGAATCCTCTCTGGAACTCGGTCGGCGCGAGCCGAAAAAAGCTGAACTTCACATCCTTAAGGTATTTCCCAGACGAGTGTCATCCAAGGGTTGAATCGACATCTAGCGCAAACCCAACTTACGGGGAGATGAGTCAAACAAGCCTAGACGTCCTTCCTAGTATGTCTCTAGTGCAGACGATCGATCGAGGCACAGTGTTGCTTGCAACCGTAGCCCACTGACTTTTGCGCCCCCGGACCTAGTCCCAGCTCGCCTAGACTCGGCGGTAATTTACTCCGCAAAGAGGAAGGGCAAGCTCGTGCAAAATTAGGATTTACCGTTTCGGAAAGTTGTTGACAACTAAGTCTTTGCAAAATTAAAGAGGTATTATGACCCAGCAGGTTCTTCACCCAATGGTGAAATTCCAGCGCCAAGTGCGATCGCTAGTGGAATCAAAAGTCCTCAAGCCGACGGACAGCATCTGGAAAATAGCGCTTCTGTATGGGGATGAATGGGGTTATTGGAAAAAAGAGTTAGAAGAATTTGAATTTTCCACCCAAGACCCGATTCAAGAATTACTCGCGGTAGACGCTTGGGAAGAATAATCGCGATCGCGTACCGAGGGCGAACCAACGCCCTCGATTTTGATGGTTTCTAGAATAAGAGACAACGGCCACATCAAGGCCATCAGAGTTATTCAAAAACCGAATGCGATCTCGGACATGCCGTAAACAGCAGGGCGATCGCCAGAATTACCGAAGAGTTAACCCCAATTGAGATCTAGCGGTTCTTACTCGTGAACATATCCAATTCAACAACACGAGAGTATCGGCGAGTCAATGGAGAATGGCTATAAATGTTGACAAGCTCGATGTTGCCAATATCGAGCTTGTCAGCATTGGTTTTGGCCAGTTAATGGCTATTTTTGACAAGGGGCTGGCTTTTGTGAAAGGTCACACCCTACTCCGTTGAGAGTGTAGCAACAACCCGCAAGAACCAACGTTCTCGATCCACAGCATTTCAACGGCTTGGTTAGGCGTAGATTTCCGTCCTGACAACGGGATCTTGAGCTACTCTAGTAAATCCTTGACTGGCATTCATCCCCACCTTGCAATCAAGGTGGAGTATTGGAACTGACATTCTTGATAAATAAAATTTATTTGAATATTGATTGTTTTCGTAGTGAATTGAATCGATAGATCTTAGAGAACGGCCCTGGAGAACGGCCACATCGATCTTAAAATCTAAAATCTAAACTCTAAAATCTAAACTCTAAAATCTAAACTCTAAAATCTGAAATCTAAACGTCCTGCCTGAAACCGTGGGAAGCAGGCGAAAATCTATAATAAAATCTAAAACTTTAGGTTAAAGCTATGAAACCTTGGAATATATCGATCGCGCTGCTGACGCTGCTGATGGCGATCGCTTCCCCGACCATTGCGGAAGTTCCCGCCCGTTCCAAGCCAATTTTAACCCAGAGAGACGGGGAAGACACCCGACCCATCGAACCGACCAGTCCCAGGGAAGAAAGCACCGAAGTCGAACCCCCACCAGAAAACGAAGCCGAAACCACAGAAGAAACGGAAGAATCGGCAGAAGATGCCGAAAAAGAAGCTGAAAAAGCCGCCAGACGCGAACGATTGGAAATTCTCGCCGAGGGCGATCGCCTCTACCAAGCCGGAGACATTGCCGGGGCCGAAGCCTTATACCAACAAGTCAAACCGCCCTTTTCTAGCGAAGGAAATGCCCGAGGCATCGCCAGCTTGCCAGACGCGACCGCCGACCCGACCCAGTTATCGCCAAAAGGGGGCGTTTACTGGCGCGAAGCACAAGCGGGATGGGAACAAAAACTCGAAACGCGCATTTTCGTTCCCCTAGAATTTTTAGTCGAAGAAGACCCCGAATTTATTCCCGGACACTTACTGTTAGCCGAAGCTTATACCCATTACGAACAACCGGAAAAAGCCGTCGAAGTTTTAGAACGGGCGACCACGTTTTATCCAAATAATCCCGAACTGTTGCGGGCAAAAATAGAAGTTTTAGGCAATACCGAACAATGGCTGGAAGCTTCGATCGCCGCGCGCCAATTTGCCCTCCTCAATCCCGACCATCCCGACGCCGAAGAATTCACCCGCTTAGCCGACGAGAACTTTGATAAATTCCGTTCTCACGTTCGCAAGCAACTCGCCGGAAATGCGATCGGTAACGTCTTGACCGGGGCGTTTAGCGTCGTTTTGACAGGCAATCCATTAGGCGCGCTTTCCGCCGTAGAAACCTTAATTTTACTCGCCCGGGGAGAATCGGCGATCGGCAATAGTATCGCCAACCAAGCCAAAGAAAATCTCGAATTGATTGAAGACGAGCAAGTTGTTAACTATATCGAAGATTTGGGACAAAAACTCGCAAAACTAAGCGGTCGCGATGATTTTGAATACGAGTTTTACGTCATAAAAGATAAAAATCTCAATGCCTTTGCCCTTCCTGGCGGCAAAGTTTTTGTGAATGCCGGAGCCATTTTACACACCGATTCCGAAGCCGAACTCGCCGGATTGTTGACCCACGAACTCGCCCACGCCGTCTTATCCCATGGCTTCCAAATGGTGACTCACGGGAACCTTTTAAGTAATATGTTTCGTCATTTGCCTTTTGGCGGAACCGTTGCCAATTTATTAGTATTGGACTACAGCCGCGATATGGAAGTTCAAGCGGATGTTTTAGGAACCCGGTTGCTGACTTCGGCAGGTTATGCGGCGGACGGACTGCGAAATTTGATGGTAGAACTGCGCGAACAATATGGTGAGGGAAGTTCATTTTTACGATTTATGTCTTCTCACCCGTTAACCCAAGATCGAATCGATTATCTAGAAAGTTTAATCGAAAATGGCGGTTATAATCGTTTTGCGTATGAAGGGGTGGAACGACATCAAGAAATTAGGCAGCGTGTCGCCGAATTGATGAAAGACGAACTCGATGAGGAAGAGTTAGAGGATTTAGATATTACCCTGGAAGAAGAGGAGGAAGCGCAAGAAGAAGGGGAAGAATCAACAGAATCTTCTCAAGAGGAGGAGAATGTAGAATCCGAAGGAGAAACCGAAAACGACCCCACCACACCCCGCGAAATTCCGCAAGATTAGAGGGGAATCAGGGGATTCTCGCGATCGATAAAGGTCACAACTCAAATAAGCTGTTAGACATTTAAACTGCATGAATCAAACCAGTGATGTTCCGATGAGACTGGTTACAAAGAAAATATCAAAAAATCTAGTAGGGGTTTGGTCACCAAACCCCTACAGGGTACAATAGTTTTTGGTAGTTTGTGTGAGTACGGGCAGGATGCCCGCCTCGTAACTATGCATTTTAAAAGATAAACAGTTTAGGATGGCTGTATAACAACTGAAATTAGGCAATTTCTTGGTAACATTCTTCAACGGTTGCGCCGCGTTCCATTGCGGAAACTAAGCGTTCGTAAGCCTCCCAATTAGCCTCAATTAAGGTTTTGGCTTGCAAGGTCGCCCAACGTTCTTTTAATTGAACTTCGGTGAGGTCGCGGCGATTTTGGGCGAGGATGGCGCGCAGTTTTTGGCGATCGTCGTTACCGCCTTCAATCCGATCGCCCGTCAAACTTTCAGCAGCAATTCCCGCCATCCAAAGGATGCAATAGCGATCGAATAATTGAGCGGAAATTTTACCCGTTTCTAAAGCTTCAGCTAATTGCCGATCTTCAAAACGAACCCCTCCCTGGGCTCGTTGTCCTTGTCGAAATGCCTGCCAAGCGTTGAGTGCATATCCGGTGACGGGAATATCGAGTAAGGTGGCGACGAGAAAATGTCCGGCTTCGTGGCGGACGACACGCGATCGATGTTCTGGAGAGAGGCGCGCGAACCAATCGATAATGAGGGTTCCGCCTTGTCCTTCGAGGCTGAAACTGTCGAAAGTAAACAGTCCAAGAACGGTAAATGTAGCGGCAGCCGGCAGCAGGGGAGAGATATTAAAAACGGGAGAAAGTAAAGCGGAAAAGGTCATCGTGAAGACGCCGATCGCCGCTAAATTAAGAGCAGTTGGACTCATGAGCTCAATGGTTGGAATTACACTTGGTTTGCAGGAGTTGGGAGGGTCGAAATTAAGGCGTTTGGGGTTGGATTTCGTGAGCTTTATAGAAGGTTTCTAAGCTATGACGATCGCCCACAAAACGCCAGTGCCAAGGTTCGTAAGCTACGCCCTGGGGATTGTCTTTAGGAAAGGATAACTCAAAACTATAATAAGGAGCGTTCGCCGCCAACCATTGGAACGCGGCGGTTTTCTCAAAATCTGGACTCAGATGGGTCGCCGGAACGTTCGCATCGCCAATATCGACCGCGTAACCCGTATGGTGTTCGCTGTACCCCGGCGGCGCGCTGACTTCGGCCCGTTCCCTAGCGATTTGTCCGCGTTGGGCTTTAATGTCGAAAAATAAGTATTGCTGGTCTTCTACGGTGCGAAAACCGGAGATTACCGCTAAATAAATCCCTTGAGCTGCGGCGTCCGCCTTCATTTGCAAGAACGCACGGGCAGCAGCACGGCGCATTTTGATGCTTCCGTCTCCTGTAATCGGCTCCAATTGTTCGAGGGGCGCCTGTTCGTAAGGTAAATGTCCGAGAACGTTTTCACCGTCGAGGGAGTTTTCGGGCGCCTCTGGGGAGGGAGAATCGGACGGCGCCGAGGGGGTGGCGGGGTCTGAGAAATTGCTATTGGGGGCGATCGCGGTTTCCCGGGGGGTTTGGGCGGCTAAGATGAACCAGAGTCCCGAAGCGAGGGCGATCGCCCCGGCGCCCGCGAAAACGACGATCGCACCGAGGGGCTTTGAGGTCGATGGTGCTGGCGCTTCAGGGGTATCGCGAACCGCTTGGGGAATATCCTCGCCGATTCCGGCGGAGGCATTGGACGGGTTTCCTGACAAACCAACCTTATTCAAGGGAGTCACTCCTACGTGTAAAATCCAGCTTGCACTGTTAAAGATTTTAACGGTCTCGGACCGTTTCATCCGGTTTGTGAACCCGCGCCATCGGATCGAGTGCGATCGGGCCGTCATCCCTACGGACGGATAGACTGGGTTAATCTGTATTCATTTCTATTACTTTCTCGGGTTGAGTCTCGATCGTTTGCCTTAGATCCGAACGGTTGACAAAGCCGGAAGTCGCCGGGAAGATCGCTGCGTCCTCGAAGATCGCGCGATCGCGACCTTTACCCATTGATGCGATCGATGGTTCCCCTCGACTACCCCGCAGATTATTGACAATTATTTGTTGTCTCGATAAAATTTGGTAGCGTCCGAAGGTTTTTCCAGAACGCCCCCTACAAATCAAAAATTAGATCTAAAGAATTGCCAATTTTACTTGACAAAATTAAAATCGTTTTTTTTGGAATTTGACAGTCAAGTAACAGGAAAAGACGGCGATCGCCTTCAAGGTCGATTGTCGGGTTGTTGTTGCGCTTATTTAAGGGGCGATCGCAAAAGATCCCTTAAAAACTGAACGAGTCATGTTCTTGCTCAAACTTCAATCATTTTACCACTCGGCATTTCAATATGCCAGACAACATAAGTGGTCGGTTTCTTATGGAATTTCTCTGATTTTGACCCTAGGGGCGATCGCCATTTTAATCCCCGAATATTATTGGGGAAGACCTTCCCAGCGCGAACAATATTCGAGCAAATCCATCGATTCGCGACCTATCCGTACCGTCGCCGATTTCAATCGTTACCGAGCCAAAATTGACCGATTGTGTCAGCTTCCCAAAGAGATTCGAGCGGAAAAAGGCTATACCTGGTGTCCGCCCGATGGCCAACTACAATATATTCCCACAGGTTTTTTTATCCAGTCGATTGACTTTATCAATAGTAGTGACGTTCACGTTACGGGTTATATCTGGCAAAAAACACCCGAGGGTGTGGTAGCCTCCGAGAACGAGGAATCGACTTGTAAATTTATCTTTCCCGATACGGTGTATTCTCCGGATTATTTATTAATTGAAAAGCGCGATAATCCCAATAGTCCGAATACAACTCTGTGTTATTTTGAAGCCGCATTGCGTGAAAACTTCGATTACGGTAAATACCCGTTCGATCGCAAAATAGTTTGGATTCGAGTGTGGACGGGGAGTTATGACTTCTTACCCGTCCTCAAACCTGCGTTTGAAGATTACGAACTGAGTGCAACCACCGAAAGGAGGCAAATCTTAGATCCGGAAAATACACCCGTTCCCATCGAAGCGTTTATCGATCCCGAAGCGGTCATTCCCGGCGAATTTGGCAAACCGGAAGATATTTACTTCAGTTACCGACAACATAAATATTTAACCACAATGGGATCGGTCGGTTGCCAGAAGGCCGATATCGAGGTGGGCTGTTTCGAGAAAGATCATCCCGAACTCTATTTTAATATCGTTTTGCGACGAAATCCGGGGACGGCGTTATTTCTTTATGGAGTACCGTTACTGGTGACGGCGATGGTTTTGTGCGCCACGTTGATGATGCTGGTGAAAGATCAAAATCTCGCCCAACAATACGGTTTAGATACCTTTGGTATTTTAGGCGTTTGCGTCAGCTTATTTTTTGCCTTACTGATTTCACAAGCTCAGATTCGCGTCGAATTTACCGGTCCTTTAGTTTATATCGAACAACTTTACACGGTGATGTATGTCACGATCGCTTTAGTCGCCGTCGATGCGTATCTGTTCTTTAAAGATGACGATAATTCTAAGTTTAGTCGTTTTATTCGACATCAGGATAACTTGTACTTCAAGTTATTTTATTGGCCGTTTATTTGCACCTGTTTCTTTCTAACAACCCTTTGGTACGTGTATTTAGACCGCAATTTTCCCAATCGACAGTTTTTCTGTTACCAGCATGGAGATAATATATTATCTTCTGTTTGCCAAAACTGGAGCGATCGCCAATTGAGAGAACGACATGAGGTTCCCACCCCAGTGCATCAGGTTCCGTCGGTTCCTGACGATCGCTCGGAATAAGGGGCGTTCGCGGAGGGCCGACCCAGGAAAATCGCCTTAAAATCGAGCATTGAGTGTCTTCTCCAGCCATTGGCGACGGCGGTCGATTTGGCCGCGTCTTTTTTTGGAGCGCTCCTGCAAACCCTAGCTTGAGATGGTCACCATGTTCGATATCGGACAAAAACTGCTCGAAATTTACACCCAACTCGGCGGTTTAGCCTTACTCGGCTTTATCCTCGGGCGCTTGCTTCCCCCTCGGATTCCGATGTACGTGGGTCAATTTCTATTCTGGATCGGGGTTCCGGTGAGCGTGTTTGCATTCGTGCGGCGCACGGATTTATCCGGTTCGATTTGGCTGGCACCCGCGATCGCCTGGGGAGCCATTTTGTTAGGGGGGGCTCTGGGATGGTTGTGGTTGCAGGTGCGCCAACGCTGGCAGCCCCCGAATGCGGTCAAATCCGCACCGATGTATACCGTAGACACCCCCAGTCAGGGCAGTTTTCTGCTCGCGGCGATGGTCGGCAATACGGGATATATCGGTTATCCGGTGACCCTGACCCTGGTGGGGGAAAAATATTTCGGTTGGGCGCTGTTTTACGACTTATTCGGGACCGTGATCGGGGCCTACGGACTGGGAGTGGCGATCGCGGCCCGCTTTGGCGAAGGGGATAAAAACCCCTGGCAAGTGGCGGCGGCGACGGTTCGTAATCCCACCTTATTCGCCTTGGCCCTGGCGTTGCTGGTGCGATCGCAACCCCTCCCGGCGGCGATCGAAAGCGGCTTGCAAACGTTCGCCTGGGGATCGATCTCGGGGGCCTTGGTGCTGCTGGGGATGCGACTGTCGCGACTGCGATCGTGGAGTAGCCTCAAACCTGCGGCAGTTTCTCTCGGGATTAAAATGCTCGTCGTTCCCGCCATTATCGGCGCGCTGTTAGCTGGGTTTGGGTTGCGCGGGATGCCGCAGTTGGTAATGGTGCTGCAGGTGGCGATGCCTCCCGCGTTTGCCAATTTGGTGTTAGCGGAAACCTACCAACTCGATCGCGACTTGACCGTGACGGCGTTGGCGGTCGGATCGGTCGGTTTTTTAGTCACCTTACCCCTGTGGTTGTTGCTGTTTGGTCGTTAAGGGGTGCGCAGGGGGGCGTAAGTTTCGGCGAGTTTGGCTGGATTCATTTGCTCGTAACGCTCGAAAGGCTGGTGAATCCAGGGATTGTCCGCAAGATAGTCTACATAATAATCCGGTTTGATGCCGGAACTGGCTTTATACCAAATGACTGCCGATCGCAGTTCCCGGATTTGGTCGCCGTGATGCGCTTGCAACCAGTGAATAGTTTGCTGGAGGGAAACTCCGGAATCGACTAAATCGTCCGCCAGTAAGACGCGATCGCCCAAGGTCTGGGTCGTCATCGTCAAATGAGCGGCAATGGTTAAGGCGCCGCGCACTTTTCCCTCGGAACCGCCGTAGGAAGAGGCGAATAAAATCGCCAGAGGGCGATCGTAGATTCGGGCCAGTAAATCGCCGACGCGCAGACCGCCTTTAGCAATACAGACGATCTGGTTAAACTCCCAACCGGAGTGGTAAATTTGAGCCGCCAGTTGCTCGATTTTCTGATGGTACTCCGACCACGAAACATAGAGATCGCTCATCTCGGGTGCTTGACTCGATAAGACCACGACGATCCTAGCCCATTTTCGCGGGTCGTTCGTTTGCCGGGGCGCGATCGCCCACATCCTATGTCAAGATACGGAAAAATCGAGCCGAACGTCCCCGGAGGTTTTCTCCGGTCGTGGCGATCGCCCTATTTTCCTCTCCATCGTTCACGTTAGCCTGTACTTATGGTCAAGACGCCGCCTTCCGCGAGTTCCCCTAACGACCCGTCCTCCGAAAAACTGAGTTTGTCCACGAAATTAGCCTATGGGGCGGGGGATATGAGTGCTGGGATGACGACGATTCTCCTGGCCTTTTCTTTGATGATTTTTCTCACCCAAGCGGCGGGATTGGATCCCGGTTTGGCGGGAACGGTGCTGTTAATCGGGAAAGTTTGGGATGCAATTAACGATCCGATTATCGGCATTCTCAGCGATCGCACGCGATCGCGCTGGGGACGACGGCGATCGTGGATGCTGTTTGCCTCGGTTCCCTTTGCCTTGTTCTTCTTTCTCCAGTGGTTGGTTCCCCATTTCAGCGACAATCCCGAGATCGATCGATGGGCTTTGTTTACCTACTACTGTATAATTTCGATCCTCTTTCAAACGGCTTATACCGCAGTCAACCTTCCTTATACCGCCCTCACTCCAGAACTGACCCAAGATTATAACGAACGCACCAGTCTCAACAGTTTTCGCTTTGCATTTTCGATTGGCGGCAGTATTTTCGCCCTGGCTTTAGGAGTTGTTTTTACTCAACTGACCGACAATCCCCAAACCCTTTATTTTCGATTGGGAACCACCTGTGCCCTGCTATCTTTACTGCCGATTTATTGGTGCGTTTGGGGAACCCGCGAACGTTATCAAAGCGAATCGGAAGAGTCGTTACCGATTTTTCAACAACTGAGAATCGTCGCCCAAAATAAACCGTTTCGCTTTGTAATTGCCATTTATTTATTTTCCTGGCTGGCGTTGCAGTTAACCACGGCGATCATTCCTTATTTTGTCGTCAGTTGGATGCGTCGGGAATCGTTTTTTGAAGTCGCATTAATCGTCCAGTCGGTGGCGATCGCCATGTTATTTTTCTGGAGTAAAGTGAGCCAAAAATTGGGCAGAAAAGCGGTTTACTTTATGGGGATGAGCTTTTGGATTGTCGCTCAAGGGGGACTGTTCTTTTTACCGCGCGATCGCGTCGATTTGATGTATCTACTGGCGGCGATCGCCGGATTTGGTGTCGCTACCGCTTATCTCGTTCCCTGGTCGATGTTGACGGACATCGTGGATTTAGACGAACTGAAAACAGGTCAACGGCGCGAGGGGATTTTTTATTCCTTTATGGTGTTCCTGCAAAAAGTTGGTTTAGGTTTAGGCATCTTTTTAGTCGGAATCGTCCTCGATTTATCCGGTTTTATCAAAGCGGAACCCGGTCAACCGATTCCCCCTCAACCGGATTCCGCTTTATTGGCGATTCGGGTGGCGATCGGGCCGTTACCCACTGTTGCACTGATTATTGGCCTCGTTCTGGTCTATTTTTACCCCATCACTCGGGAAATTCACAGCGAAATCTTACTCAAGTTACACGAACGCAAACGGAGGGAATCGGTTGAGAGTTGAGCAAGTTGCCGATGAGTTTGGCAACTGAATCGCCGGGAGGAACCGAGTTTCGCGCCGAGACTTCGGTAAAAATGCCATTTCCAAGAAACCCGGTTGGCGAACGAACGGTGGATGCAATGAATGCAGTCCACGTTGGATTTTTAAACCGCCCGTCCTTCGGCTTTGGCCAGTTGTTCGGTCAACTGTTCCTCACTCATGGCCGGGGATTTGCAGGTCAAGCCTTCGCAGACGAGGGCGATCGCCCCTTCCGGAAGATCCGCGACTTCTTGGAAAACCGCCGTGGGATGATATTCACTCATTAACTGACCGAGACGATCGCGGGTCGTTCGCACTAAGGTGGGATGGCGATACCCATCCAGGGCCGCAAATAAGGACGGACAGGCGGACGGAGAACGGTGCATGATGCTGCTAAACGCTTTCAATCCGGCTTCGGCGCGATCGAGATAGTCGAGATTGTCGGCGAGTAAGGCTAACCGCACTAAATTGGCGATCGCCACCCCATTCGCCGCCGGAGTGGCATTGTCTGTATAACTGCGTTCGCGCACGATCGGGGCGTCGGGGCGATCGCCCGTGGTATTGAAATAGCCCCCGAGTTCCACACTCCAGAGTAACTCGTCAAATTCTGCCTGAACCGCGATCGCCTTGTCCAAATAAAGGCGCACATCCTCCGTGTCCCCATCAAAAGACAAACTCGCCTGTTGCACGTCCAACAAGGCTTTAATCAAAAAGGCATAATCTTCCGACTGGGCCAGGGTATCCGCTTCTCCGGCGTAGTTGAGGCGGTGGAAGCGTCCGTCTACCCAATGATGGGCGAGGATAAAATCGGCCCCTTGACGGGCTAACTCTAGATAAGACCGTTCCCGAAACACCGCCGCCGCGCGACTCAACCCCGAGATCGCCAGCGCATTCCAAGCGGCGATCGCCTTCGTATCGGTCACCGGAGGAATGCGACCGGGCCAACTCTTGGTTTTGGCTTCTTGATTGTCTCGCGCCGGGGGAAAGGTCTCGATTTGGGCGGGTTTTTTGCCGTAACGACCCGCAAAGAGCTCGTCGAGGGCCGATCGCGTCGTGGGGTCGATTCCCCGGCGATCGCGCCGTTGTAAAACGTTCTTCCCTTCAAAATTGCCCTCGGGAGAAACATCGAAGCGATCGGCGATCGCCTCCAATCCCTCCCGGGTCAACCGTCGTTCTAATTCGCGATAACTCCAAACGTAAAACGCCCCTTCTTCCGGTTCCGCTTCGTCGGGGGTGGTGAAACTGTCCGCATCTTGCGCCGCCCAAAAATAACCTTCGGGCGATCGCATTTCCTGTTGCAACCAGGCGATCGTACCGCGAATCGCTTCCTCAAACGCGGTTTCGCGAACCCCCGCACCCCACAAATTCGCCAGATATTCTAAAATTTGGCCGTTATCGTAGAGCATTTTCTCGAAATGCGGCACGGTCCACGTCGGATCGACGGTATAGCGGTGGAAGCCTCCGGCGACGACATCGTAAATCCCGCCGAGGGCGAGGTCTAAACCCCGTTGGGTCGCCGCTTCGGCGAGGTTGTAGCGCGATTCAAACTCGAAGCGCGTCCCTTGTAAAACCAACTGCGCGTAAGGCATCATCGGGAAACTCGGACCGTATTCGCGAGTGGCGATCGCCCCGGTATTGACTTCGAGTCCGCGCCAGAGTAAATCGTCGCTTAACGCTTCTCCGGCGCCGATTTGGGCCGCTTGTTGCATGTAGCCCATAATTTCCTGTTTGAAGCCGTGCAGTTTCTCTTTTTCCGTGTCGTAATAGCGCCGGATCGCTTGCAAGACTTGCAGGAAACCGGGACGCCCGTAGCGCGGTTCGAGGGGAAAATAGGTGCCGCCGTAGAAGGGAACGCGATCGTCCGGGGTCAGAAAGATATTGAGGGGCCACCCGCCTTGTCCGGTCATCATTTGCAGGGCTTGCATGTAGATGCTATCGATGTCCGGGCGTTCTTCGCGATCGACTTTAATCGGTAAAAAGTTGGCGTTCATGTATTCGGCGATCGCCTCGTCGGAAAAGGCTTCCCCTTCCATGACCGTACACCAATGACAGCTCGAATAGCCGATGGAGAGAAAGATCGGTTTGTTTTCCTGTTTGGCGGTTTCGAGGGCGTCTTCACTCCACGACCACCAGTCGATCGGGTTGTCGGCGTGTTTTCGCAGGTAAAGGCTTTTGCTGTGGGCTAGACGGTTGACCATTCTTTTTTAAAAAAACTCGATATGATTGCGCTTTACTCGATCGTAGTTTAGCGCGTTCGCTTTAAGGCCGATCGCCGTCTAAAATGCCCGTAATGGCGGCGCGATCGTCGATCAATTCGAGATCTTCGATTTGGAGGTTGCCCCGTTCGAGTTGGAGGACGAGTTGGCGTTCGAGGCGATCGACCGGGATCCCGAGGCGATCGGCCATTTGGGACAAACTGAGGTTGAGATTGCCCAGTTTGACTTGAGTTTCCGAGTCGAATTTCAATTTGCCCTGATCGACCTGGGGCTGACCGTCGAGGGCCATATATACTTTGCGGTCTTTGAGAAAGGGGAAGGTCGTTAGGGCGCGATCGTATATTTTCCGTTCGGGCGGGGTCAAGGCGTCCACGGGGATCGCCCCTAAATTGACCACGGCGCCCAGTTCGACTTTTCCCGCTTTGACCTCAGCTTTGAAGCCTTCGGTGGCTGGCAGAAACGGGGCGATCCCCGAGGTTTCGTTTAAACTGGAGACGAGTAAATCGTTAAAGTCGCGATTGTCGAGGTCGAGTCGGATCGGGATCGAGCGATCGAATGGGTTTCGGGAAGCGGTCTCTGGGCGGGCGGCGGGGGTCTCGACGGCGGCGGGACGGGCGATCTCGTTGGCGATTTTGAGGTCGATGCGCGCTTGGGCGGCAGCGACGGCGCCGCGATCGCTCAAATTGACGGCTTGAGCGCTGTTGGGGAGATCGTTCTCGTACCAGTCGGGTAAAGTGGTGACTTGTCGCCAGTAGTAGTAACTGAGTGAGAATCCGGCGATGAGGGCGATAAAGGCGGCGATCGCAATTTTTTTCATGGGTGCAACGGTTCGAGACAATAGGATCAGATCGGGATCGACGGGGATAATTTCACCTTAACTCGTGCGATCGCCAATGGGGGAATGACCTTGGCGATCGCACCGCGCCTGTTGCCCCTCGTGGCGGGCGATCGCCAAGGTCTATAAGTGCAACCTTAATTCTTTATTAAAAAATAATTTATTGTTATTTGCTGTTTTTATAAGTTCTTCCTGTAGATAGATTTTAGTCAGTTTAAAACCGAGATAAAGTGAATGGTAAATATAAGCTAAAATCGCAGTCATTGTCAGCTAAATATCGGAAAGCTCAATCTCTAGTTTAAGAAGCGGTAAAGAAAAGACGAGTTCCTCTCAGCCTCCCGGTAATTGCCCAAAAATAGTTGATTTTAGGGATTTTTAGGATAAAATAGGTTTAATTTACCTGCTGGCCAACACTGAGATTTTAAAGTGTTAGAATGCAGTTATTTAAGCCTCAAAAAAGCTTGACAGGGCGATCGCTGCAGTTCCATCGGGATCTTAGTGATGAACGATAAGATTAAATCGATATCAACGCTTTTAAAAATTGAATCTGCGATCGTTTATACCGATCGCCAAAATGGAGGAAGGACGATCGCCTTCAGGGGGAACGCGCCACGAACGATCGCCTCAATGAAAACTAATTCAAACATCGATTGCCGCGAATCCATCAAACATGCGTTCGCGTTCGCGCAGCGTGCGCCTTGCGCTTAGCGACGCCTCCAGCGTATCGCATCGTCTTCGTCTGCAAGAGAGTGACTGGGGGGAATTTTCATCCGTCGGGAAATGGTGGGGGGTTTGGGCATCGGACCCAAGCCGGGTGTATCGGCTAAAAAATAAGACCGAATAACTGATACTAAGTGGTTTTAGTATTTGCAGCTCACAGGTCAGGTAAAATAATCCAAGAGGTAATTAATATGGAGATCGATACAGCCGTACCGCGCGATCGCCGCTCTCGTCATCACGGTAAAGAAGTATCCCCAGCAGTATCCCCGTCCGTCTCCTTGTCAGGGAGCACCACCGTCGCCACCGTACCGAAACCACCGGAGCAGACTCAATTCTTGCGGTGTATCGAAGCGGCGGAAGACTTGCTGATCCAGTACGACGCGCGATCGCGCTCTTCGTGGGTGAACCCGGCGGGAGCCGCGCAACTGGGGATCTGCCCGTCCTCGGCGATCGGTAAAACCAATGGGGAGCTCTTTGGTCAAGCGGGAGAAGTCCTCGATAAGGCCCTCGCACGGGCGATCGCCACTGGGGAAAGCACCTCGATCGCCCAAGAACTGGCGACCGCAAAAGGACGACAAACTTATAACTTTGTATATACGCCCGTGCGCGACGACGCCGGAGAAATTTGCGGGGCGATCGCCATCGGTAGAGACCTGGGACGCCTGAACGCGGATTCTCGATCCGATCCTCCGCCCCATTCGGGACAGGTCGAAGTGGCGTTAGAACAAGCCGAATCCCTGCAAGATGTCAAAGCGCAAGCGCGCGAACTCGCCAACGCCCACCAACGCCAGCACGCCTTAGCCACGACCATCGACAACATCCGGCGATCGCTCGATATCGAGACGATTTTTAACACGACTACTCAGGAAGTGAGACAACTCCTACAGTGCGATCGCGTCGCCGTTTATCGCTTCAACCCGGACTTTAGCGGCATCTTCGTCGCCGAATCGTTCGCCGAAGGCTGGAAAGCCCTCGTGGGGAACCTTCCGGTGATTGCGGACAGTTACCTGCAAGAAACCCGAGGCGGACGCTACCGCCATAACGAAACCGTCGCCGTCGCCGATATTTACAACGCCGGACACGCCCAATGTCACGTGGAAATGCTCGAAAGTTTCCAGGCGAAAGCCTACGCGATCGTGCCGATTTTCCACGGCGAAACCCTTTGGGGACTGCTGGCGGCGTATCAAAATGACGGCCCGCGCCAGTGGGAAGCTTACGAGGTCGAACTTCTCGCCCAGATTGGGGTTCAGTTCGGCGTCGCCATCCAACAAGCCCAATTACTCGATCGCACCCAACGCCAGAAAGAAGAACTCACCCAAACCCTCAACGAGTTGAAACAAGCTCAAACCCAACTGATTCAGTCGGAAAAAATGGCGAGTTTGGGGCAACTGGTCGCCGGAATTGCCCACGAAATTAACAATCCGGTCAATTTTATTTATGGCAATCTCACCTATGTCGGCGAATATATTCGCGATTTGCTCGAACACGTTCAATTGTACGAGCAGTATTATCCCGATCCTCCAGAGGCGATCGCCGAACACGCCGAAGAGATGGAATTGGAGTTCTTACAAGAAGATTTGCCCAAAATCCTCGGTTCGATGAGGGTCGGCGCCGATCGCATTCGCCAGACCGTGATCTCGTTGCGGAATTTTTCCCGCCTGGACGAAGCGACGGTCAAAGCGGTGGATCTCCACGAAGGACTCGACAGTACCTTACTGATTTTGCAACATCGCCTGATCGACCCGGCCCACGGTCCGAGTATCGAGTTAGTGAAAAATTACGGCAAGTTGCCAAAAGTCGAATGCTACGCCGCCCCCATCAATCAGGTATTTATGAGCTTGTTGGGGAATGCGATCGACGCGATCGAGTCCCATTTTGCCAGTCAAGGGGATTCGAACAACGGCGAACGGGTCAAACCGAAGATCGTTGTCGAAACCGCTCCCCTGGGTAAGGATCGCGTAGAAATCCGCATTCGCGATAACGGTCCGGGAATGAGCGAAGCGGTGCGATCGCACATTTTTGAACCCTTTTTCACCACCAAACCTGTCGGAAAAGGCACCGGATTAGGATTGTCGATCTCCTATCAAATTATCGTCGAAAAACACGGCGGTCAGATCGAGTGTCACTCCCAACCCGGTGAAGGAACCGAGTTCGTGATTCAATTGCCGCGAACCCAAGGCGCTTGTGAGAGAGTCGGGAATCGGGAATAGGCTGTCGGACGGGTGGCGGCGGGCAAGATGCCCGCCCCACGGAGGGTCTATCGATCCAAGCGTTCGAGCAGTTCCTTCGCCGCCGGATAAGCGGCGGTATCTTGGGGAACGAGCTGCGCGGCTTGAGTGGCGGTAGAGAAACGGCGACGACTGGCGCGATATTGGGCAATTTGCAAGATCGTATCGCTCCAGCGCTCGATTAAGGTGCGCGCTTGCTCGTATTGGGGCTGTCCCGGCGTAATTTGGCGAGCGAGGGCGATCGCGCGGTTGTAAGACGATGCCTGTCCCCGCCGGACGAGAGATTGGGCTTCTTGCAAGATTTCCCGATTTTTCTCGGCAATTTGCGCCTCTCGCTCCCATTCAGGCATCCTGGCTTGTACTTCTTTTTGTAATTGCGGGCGGTCTTTCGGGACTAATTTACCCGCCGCGACGGCGCCTTCGTAGTTGCCTTGTTGGGCGCGACTGATGGCAATATCGAGAATAACCGCTCCCCAGCGATCGATATCTTTCTGCGCTTGGGCGTAACGCGGATCGTCTTTTGGTATGTCGCGGGCTTCGGCGATCGCATAGCTGAATTGATGAGCCTGAGCGGGTTCTAGCGGTGCCAGCGCGCGATCGAGGTCTTCCGTTTCTCCAGGGCTACCCGTGGCTGTATTGTCTTGGTTTCCAGTCGGGGCTGGGGTTTGAGGGGTAGCAGCAGTGGTGCCATTGTTATTCCCCGTAGCAGCAGTGGCACCGTTATTATTCCCCGTAGCAGCAGTGGTGCCATTGTTATTCCCAGTAGCAGCAGTAGCGCCGTTATTCTCCCCAGTAGCAGCAGTGGCGCCGTTATTGCCTTCGTTATTGTTCCCAGTAGCAGCAGTGGCGCCGTTATTCTCCCCAGTAGCAGCAGTGGCACCGTTATTGCCTTCGTTATTGTTCCCAGTAGCAGCAGTGGCGCCGTTATTGCCTTCGGTATTATTCCCAGTCGTGTTCGTTCCAGCCGTTGCAGGGGTTTCGCTATTGCCAGTCGTTCCCGTATTTCCAGCCGTTCCCGTCGTCGTCGTTCCGATCGCCCGAACGGGTTCGCCGTCACCTGTAACTTGCTCGGTTGGCGTTTCCTCCTGCCCCTCGGAATTGACCATTTTGACTAATTCCGGCCAAAACAGACCTAAAAGAATGACGAGAGCGACTAAACCGCCCCAAAATAGCCAACCTGCTATGCTGTTGCTGCGATTTTCCTCATCGTCGTCGCTGTCGAGGGGGGCGGGAGGAGGTTGGATGGTATTGCCAACGGGAGAATAACCCGTATTGTCGATATTCGGATCGGCCCAGCGCGATCGCCGTTCCCGTTCCGGGTCAAAATAAGGCAATTCAATACGGTTTGTATTGCTGGCGGTTTGGGTGGGGGTGGGGGCAGATGGCGCCAACTCCTCACGAGGCGGCAGGTCTGCATCGTCGTAACCCGAGTGTGACGCCGTCGTGGGGATCCCGGTTGCCATGGCGGCGAGTTCGCGATCGCCTGCATTCATAGCCCCCGCCATCACCAGTTGGCGCGGGAGGAACACCAATTGCAGTTTTTCCGGGGGATGGGCGATCGTCAAGGGGTCTTGACGGGGGCGACAGTGACGCTCGCATAATTGAGGGAGACGATCGCACAAGAGGCGATCGAGACTTTCGAGGTTGTCCACGTCCCCGGATCGTAATGCTTCGAGCAAAGCGGCGGTAAAGAACCCGTGTTGTAGCGCCCCGGTTTCCCGAGAAAATTGTTCGTGCTGACAGGAGAGGATCGTGGGAATTTGCATTTCTCGGGCAAATTCCGCCGTCGATCGCCCGATTTCCTCCCCCGCACTGGTTCCCATCGCCCGATTCATATCGAGGACGACGAGAATTTTATCGGTGGGACAGGCGTTAAAGGCATTGTAGAGCGATCGCATCGAAATGCCCGTCGCGCCGATATCGTCGGGGTTACCGTCAATAGGCATCAAGTAGTCTTCGCCGCGCCAAGTGACGCCGTAACCGCTAAAGAAGAACCACAAGACATCGTCGGATTGGAGTTGGCGATCGCAAAATTCCTCGATCGCGTCGCCGAGGTTGGCTTGAATCGGATAAATCAAATTACTTTGCAGTTCGATGGAACTGTCGGTCACCAATAAGGTGCGTTCCCCTGCAAAGCCCCGATTTTGGAGTAAAAATCGCGCCAGTTCTTCCGCGTCTTGCTTGGCGTATCCTAACGGCTGTAAATATTTATATTCGTTAATCCCAATAAAGATACCTGCATGAGTTGTCATTGTCGCTTCCCCACTCGTATTTAAAAATAGAAAGACTCAAACCCAATTTTAAGGCGATCGAGCCGACCTGTACGCGAACCCTATCCGACCGTCGTGCTTCCCCATTTTAGGGGAGTAATGCTGAAATCGTAGCGTCGATCGCCCCAGAATTCAACGAACTTTCAGGGATCGCAGACGATTGAGGGCTAGCGCCAGTTCAAAGCGGCGAAATACGGCCAAATCTCCCTCGGGAAAGGGGGTTAACCAATGCGACCCTTGGCTATGGATGTCTTCGACGACCCGATCGACGATCTCGGCGAGCGATCGCCGCCCGTCGATATATTTATCTCGATATATTTATCTTTGACATAAACCATGGCCGCCGCGATCGACTGGGTGCGCCAAGGGGCGGCAGCTATTCCCGATGAGAATTACGAGATCCCTGAAAATACCGTCAACAGTCGGAGGAAATGCGACAAGCAGAAACAGAATGGATTTATACACAATGCGATCGCCTGCAAGAAAGTTCACAAGGGTTATTAAAAATTGTCGAAGTTGGTGATATTTTAATTCAAAAAAATAATCATAGATCGACGGTATGTTGAACATAGTCAACCGATGACGCAACTCCCTTTCAACAGCATCCACAAACATAACCTTTAGAGAGACAAACGCCTGACTTAACAACTTTAGCCAACGGAAGCGTTTCAACTTACATTCCGCAGTTCATAAAAATGAAAAGAAGAGGCATAGTAAAGCGGACAAGCCTCTGATAGATCTGTTGAAAAAGAGCTGAGGCGTCAAAAAATTCAGCTTCAGTTTCAATTCGCCATTTCACCCCTTTGACTTCTGCGAACAGAAACATGGCAGCGAACGGGCGATCGCTTGCGCTGTTCCGAATAATTTCTGTCTGCCACAGACTTTAAACGTTGAGCTTCCGTAACAAAACTAAAAAGTTTCGATCGTGCCAAATCGCTCTCGACAATTCATAGGTCGTGCAGCACGATTGAGTTTCGATTGTAGCATGTTATATTAACGAACTCAGCCCCATCCCAATTTTGGTAAATATCGGGTGATTTGCGATTTCTCAGGCAAAACTCATTCGAGTTCCCTGTAATTGAGATAACATCACAAGAGCGATCTCGCGATCGCCCTTCTTGCACCCACAAACAGTACAGCCGATGATTCAGACCTCGATCTCCCCCTTTCAAACCAAACTCGGAGCCCCCTTAACCAAGCGCCCCATCAAAGTATTGCAAATCAATTTAGGCAAACGTTGCAATCTCGCTTGCACTCATTGCCACGTAGAAGCCGGACCGAAGCGCACCGAAGAAATGACCCCGGAGGTTTGCGAACAACTGATCGAAGTAATCCGCCGTTTCGAGGGGATTGAAACCGTCGATTTAACCGGGGGTGCGCCGGAAATGAATTATGGTTTCAAACCCTTAGTCGAAGCTGCGCGGGAAACGAATAAAGAAGTCATCGTCCGTTCTAATTTAACCATTTATTTTGAGCCGGGATATCAAGACCTTCCCGAATATTTTGCTCGTCATCAGGTTCGCGTCGTCGCTTCGCTGCCGTGCTATTTAGAAGATAACGTCGATCGAATGCGCGGTTCGGGGGTATATGACGGTTCCATTCGGGCTTTGCAATGGCTGAATCAATTGGGGTACGGCAGCGACCCGAATTTAATCCTCGATTTAGTTTACAATCCCCCGGTTCCTACCGATCGGGATAAGTTTAGTTTACCCCCACAACAACAATCCTTAGAAACCGCTTACAAAACCTATTTAAGGGAGAATTTTCAAATCGAGTTCGACCGTTTACTAACGATTACGAATTTACCGATCGGACGCACGAAATTCCACTTAGAAAAACACGGTCTCAAGCGCCCTTATTTAGAATTTCTCGAAGCCAATTTTAACCCCACCACTGTCGAGAATTTGATGTGTCGCGACGAACTCTCCATCGACTATCTCGGTAATGTTTACGATTGCGATTTCAATCAAATGGAAGGACTTCCAGCGCGCACAAAAAGCGGTGAAGCGCTCACGATCGCCAAACTGCTCGAATGGGGAACGCTAGAGGCGAGCGATCGCGTGCAAACGGCTCCCTATTGCTACGGCTGCACGGCGGGTTGCGGTTCGAGTTGTGGTGGGTCGCTGGTGTGAGACCGCACCGCAATTAAAGCATCCGGTTTCTGACCGATTGAGGGGAAAGGATAGAAACCGGGTGGCTGGGTGCCTACGATCTACGCGGTCAATTAACCGATCGCCAAGGTTTAACAAACGCCTTAGTTCTGAGGAAAACCTTACCCGCGATCTGCAAAAACATTCTACATTACAATTTTTGTAAAACCGATAACACGGCTATGCAAGTTTGTTATATTATCCAAATTAATTTGGATTTAATGCGAGGCGATCGAATGGCATCTCAACTGACGAAAACCAGTAAACCGCTCTTTTCTCAACATTTCCTCGATCGCCGCATTCAAGAACTTCCAGAAGCGCAGAACGCCCAGATTACGCGCTGTTTGCTTCTGAAAATCTCAAAAACGAAGCATTTTTGGTTCGAGAAGACGAAACGGCTTTTTACCATAAAGTGACGGCGATCGCAGAAGCAAAGTATTGGGAACGTGCGCTGAGTAAGGTTTCTAAAAACGACAAGCGCGATCGCTTCAAAAACGACAACCCATCGTTTCAGATTGTTAATTATCTAACGGGGACGGGCGTTGACTGGGGAGTCTTGACCAACGGACGGGAATGGCGACTGTATTACCGTCAAGGATCCTCAAAAGCGAAAGAATCCTATCAAATCGATTTGGTGGAAATTCTCGAATCAGAAAAAGACGAACCGGAGCAATTAGAAAAATTTAAATATTTTTGGCTGTTTTTCCGGCGCGACGCCTTTGTGAAAGACGCCTATGGAAAAACCTTTCTCGATCGCGTGCGGGAAGAAAGTACCACCTACGCCACGGAAGTGGAAGCCGAATTGAAAAAACTCGTCTTCGAGCGCGTGTTTCCCGATTTAGCGGGGGGATTCGTGGCGGCGGCGTATCGTCGGGGAGAGACGCCGGGACCTCGCGCAGTTTACGAGGCGACGCTATCGTTTCTGTATAAAATCTTGTTTTTGCTGTACGCGGAAGGGAAAAACCTGCTTCCGAGTCAGTTGGAGGCGTATCGCGAGTATAGTTTAATCGGGATGACGCAGGAAATCGCGACTCGCATCGATCGCGCCGCCACCTTCAGTCAGGCGGCGACGGGATGGTACGATAAACTCCTGAGTCTGTTTCACATTGTCGATCGCGGGGATGCAGTGTTACAGGTTCCCCGGTACAACGGCGGCTTGTTTCATCTGGCGTCGGCGACAAATGGCGGAACGGAGTCGAACGAAAACGAGTTTCTGCAACAGACGCTGCAACCGATTTTGAAAACGCGGGTGGCGCAGTTTGAGGCGAAGATGGCGGAAATTGAGGCGGTTCGATCGCAAATTGCCAAATAGGCACGAGAGTCAATATCCTAACCTAATTTAGGACAATAAAAAAATGGAGAATAGGAGATTCGAACTCCTGACCTCTGCGGTGCGATCGCAGCGCTCTACCAACTGAGCTAATTCCCCGTGGCCGAACCTTTGCTATCCTAGCATACGCTTTAGAAAAATTGAAAGGGCTGGCCGAAAATTTTTTCAAAATTCCTAAAATCGCTGCTAGATCGAGGCTTCCCCGGTCTCTCAAGCGACGGGGGCGTAAACTTGCTGGATGCGATCGAGTTCGAGGTCGCGCAAGTAATCCACAGTCCAGTTAGCTTGGCGCTGGAGCATGTGAAACGGGTAAGTATTGGCGACGCCGACCACAGCAATTCCGGCGCGTTTGGCCGCTTCGATCCCCGGGGGGGTATCCTCGATCGCCAGACATTGAGACGGTTTGAGGTGTAAGTCCGGATAACAATCATTCAGACGGGCGATCGCCCGTCGGTAGCCGTCCGGTTGCGGTTTGCTCGTGGTCACGTCATCTCCGGCGACGATCGCCGAAAAATATTCCGCTAAATTCGTTCGATGCAAAACCAACTCAACTTCCGCACGCAACGCCCCGGTCACGATCGCCAACTTCAATTGAGCGCCGTGCAACTGATAAATTAACTCCGCCACCCCGGGAAAAATTGGCAGTTGCTCCATCTTCTCCAACGCTTTGTGATACGCCTTCGCCTTGCGCGCCACCAGTTCGTCTAAATAATCGTCGGTGACGAAGCGACCGCGCGACATCAACAGCTCTCGCAAGCAGGCGCGATCGCTCCGTCCCAGGCAAATTTCGCGAAATTCCCCCGGTTTGGGGCGTAAATTCTCCTCGATCAGCAACTCCCCGATTAACTGTTCGTGTAAAGGTTCGTCATCGACAATCACCCCGTTGAAATCGAATAAAACCGCTTTGATACTCATCGCTTTACCCTCTCGCTCAATAACTCGGCGCACTCGCCCAAGTCGGTTCGGTTCGGTCCGGTTCCGCTTCCGTCGCCGTCGGTTCCCCGGGGGCGATCGGTTTGACCCCGCGCGTCAGTTGGTTCAACCCCCACACCTGTTCGGTTTGCACCGCGCCAAATCCTGCCGCCCCCATCCAGGCGTCTACACTGCCTCGGGCGTATTCTTGGAGATACGGCTCTTCAAAAATGTCCATCATCCAGGGATTGTCCCGTAGGGTGTGCTGATGACCGTCGAGAATCAGCACCTCGCCGCCGACGCGCAAGAGGCGATAACTTTCCTTGAGGATCGCGCGGGCGATCGCCTCCGGGGTTTCGTGAAACAGCAACGATGCCGCGACCACGTCGAAGGATTCGTCATCAAATCCCGTCGCTTCCGCTTTAGCGTGAACCCAGGCGATTTCGACTCCCGCTTCGCGCGCCTTGCGATCGCCCATCACCAGCATGTAGGGCGACAGATCTAACCCCACCACCTCCGCGTCTGGAAATGCTTGTTTCAGCATCAGCGTCGTCGAACCCGTCCCGCAGCCGAGATCGAGAATTCGTCGCGGACGGGCGCGGATCGAGTGGATAACGCTTTCTCTGACCCAAGTTTCGTTAGGGGGTAAGGCGTATCGAGTAATCGGGTCGTAAGAGGTCGCGGCGGAGGCATTGAGGTAACCGCCTTCAATCCCGTGGAAGTTTTGACGCTGGTAGTACGCCGGATAGGTCAAGTTGGGCTGGCGGAGGCGATCGGTTTCGCTCTCCCAATGGATACTACTGTTCAACTCGCGCACTTTATCCCAATCGACAAACCAGCCGCTAATCGGGGCGAGAAACTGTTCAAAAATTGTTTTTTTCTCGGACATCGAGATCGAGTCTCCAATTTTAAAGGTGCAAGTTATGGGAAAAAATCTGGTGGCCGACTGCCAAGCCGTCCGGGCGATCGCCCGTCAGATCGGTCAGCTTCTATCACAATTTTAATAAACTTAGCGAAAGTTAACGAAATTTATTGCAAGTTGGGGCGATCGGGAAGAGATCGACCCCAGATCGACCATCAAAAAAGGTAGGCGCAGAGCCTACCTCAAAGATGCAAGATCGATTTTCAATAGGGACGGACGCCGTTAACGAACCGAGACCACAACTCCAGCACTCTCATTGGCGAGGCGGTCTGCCGCACAGAGGGCATAAGTTCCCGGGGCTAAATTAGCGCTCGTCGTTTGGGCGTTAAAAATCTGTTTCAGTTGCCAGTTATTGCCCACCTGTTGGTAAAGCGTCCACGAACGCACCTCGTTGGAACTATCCCGATTCCAGGTCAAGTTACGACCGTTGAGGCTGACCCCCGTCGGACTTTGAGGGGGCGTAGCATCCAACCAAGGCATAGTCGGGGCCAGGGCGGGAGTCGTGTAGAGCTGGCTGCGGAAGCGATCGTTAACGCCGAGGCGATTTTCCTTAAACACCTTCATGCTAAAGAAAATATTCCCCAGAGAGAGCTTATCCGCACCCGCGCGGGAGATTTCCACCTGACGCTCGAACTCGGAAATCGGCCAAGAGCTCCCATCGAGTTTACTCAGATAATTTCCGGCGTAAATATGGCGGCGGAAGGGGTTGTGATCGCTCCACCACTGTAATAAAACCGGATAACTTTGTTGGGGCGGATCGATGCGCCAGTACAGTTGAGGGGCGAGGTAGTCCACCCAGCCTTTTTCCAGCCACAGTTTGACATCCGCATAAATTGCTTCGTACTGGTCCATCCCCACAATGCCGGGGGCTTTTCCGGGACGGTAAATCCCGAAGGGGCTGATCCCGAATTTCACCGAGGGTTTCTCGGTTTTGATACCTTTCCAGATGCGTTCGATGACCTGGTTGACATTTTGCCGCCGCCAGTCCGACACGGAGAGGGTTCCGCCTGCTTGTCGGTAAGCGTTATAAGTTTGCGAATCGGGGAATTGAATCCCTTCTTTGGGATAGGGATAGAAATAATCGTCGAGGTGGATACCGTCCACGTCGTAGCGGCGCACCACGTCCATAATCACGTTGTAAACCCGGTCTTGTACGGGTTTGGCGCCGGGGTCCATCCAGATCAGATCGCCGTATTGATAGGCGTATTGCGGGTATTGGGCCGCCATGTGGTTGGGGCCGTAGGGATATTTTTCCCCGCCCATTTTGGCGCGGTAGGGGTTAAACCAGGCGTGCAGTTCGATGTTGCGTTTGTGGCTTTCGGCGATCGCAAATTCCAGAGGATCGTAATACGGGTTCGGCGCTTTCCCTTGAGTTCCCGTCAGCCAACCACTCCACGGCTCGATTTCGGAAGCGTAAAGGGCGTCCCCATTCGGTCGGATTTGCAAGATCAAGGCGTTGAGATTGAGTTCTTGCATCCGGTCGAGGATGTTGATTAATTCCGCCTGTTGTTGGCTGACCGACAAATCGGACCGCGAGGGCCAGTCGATATTGACCACCGAGGCGACCCAAGCCCCGCGAAACTCGTGTTGATGATTGACCCCAATTTTGGGCAGGAACTGGGCGGCGGGGGCGGGTGCGGGGGTAACGACAGGTTCCTCGGGTTGCTCCATCGGCGGGGGTGCGGGAAGAGGTACGGAAGCGGGATTCGGTCTCGCGATTTGGGTTGTGGTTTCTGTTGCCGTTTCTGGGGTAAACGGGACTGAGGCGGTCGGTTCGTAAGCGAAAGCGCGAGTGGCGCTGGTTGCGAGTAACAGCAAGCAGCCCCAAATCGCAAATTGGGCGGCGAAACTGGGTCGTTTCCGGAAGACCGTTTGTAAGGAGTGCTGGTAAATCGACCAAAGTTGTTGGAAAAGCCGGAATATGACCCTAAATAAGCGGGTAAGTCGCATAGATTTGGAATTTTTCAAGTTCGATCGCATCAATTTCATAAACCTTGATTGAGCGGTGTACCCCATATTGAAAATCGGCAATCGTTACATAAGTTAACCCACTTTGGGACGGGAAATATCGTTTTCGGGAAAAATCGTTTGGGAGGGAAAGGGAGTCCGAAGCGGGTGGGGAGTGGCAAGAGGGAAAATGGGGTATCGATGGAAAATACAGGCGATCGCCCTCACCATCCCGATAGTTTAAAGGGAATTTGGCAGCGAACCAAATCGGGATCGGTGGAGGATTGAATCACAAAGACGAGTCCAGTTGTTGCAGCAAGAGGGCTTCTTTGGGGGGTTTCCCGTTCGAGGATGGGGTTGCGCCGGATCGATTCAGGAGCTAAATCAAGGCCGAATCGCTTGTAGGCCGTGCTTTTCGGCGATCGCCATTCCCGCTCAAATGCCCGATGTTGCTCGAACGCCATCGATGGAGGTTGACCCGATCTTTTGACATTTTAGCTAACTTGCGATCCGCCGATCGCCCCGGGGATTGCGATTGCGTCTTAGGGAGTGGCGATCGTGTTTTATAATGATAATTTAGATAGTTTTGATAATAAATTCGACAGGCGATCGACAACATAATTTTAATGGCAATAGCGATCGCGATACAGGAGTTCAATCAATGGCCGACCATAATACCGACAAAAATCCCAAAGATCGAGATCCGAATCAACCTGCCAGTCAAATGACGCGCTTGAGTAATCGTACTCCACGTCCCCGCCCTGTGGGTTCCAACAACAATCAAGATGCGGAAAAAGATTTAATGGGTTATATCGACTAAAGTTTAAACGATGAAGTGGGCGATCGGCGATCGCCCACTTCTCAAATTTAATGCTTAAATCATAGGGCGATCTTTTCATGAGGCGATCGCCCTTATTTATCGACTTAACTTTTTTCGCAACTTATCGACTATCCCCCGTCCCCAGAGTTTCATCATTCGCCATCGGGTCAATTCGGGAATGGTGGAACTCCACTGGTGACGACTATCAAAAAACTCGTTAATTTCTTCCAAAATTACTCGCAAGCGATTAAGAATATTATCCGTGCGGTATTCGGCGAGTAAAGATTCATCGAATAAGTTGGGATCGGGCTTTTCCAACACCCTTAAAATTCTTTGAATGTCGTAATCTGGAGAATATCCGGCAATTTTATAACTGTTAAATCCCGGATCGAGATAATCCGAAAGCCCACCATTAATGCTGGAGAAAACATAACAGCCACAGGCGATCGCCTCCAAGGGTTGCAATCCAAATCCCTCGCTGACCCCTTGTAATGCCCAATATTGAGCGGAATCGTAAAGATAAATTTTAGCGCGATTGAACAATCCCGGCAAATCTTCAATGTAGGAATTCACCACAAAAACATGACATTGTTTTTGCAAAGCTGGAACTAATCGATCGAGCAAATAATCGGAAGATTTACGCGCCTGTACTAAGACATCGATATCGCGATCGCAGTTAAAATTTTTAAATTCATCGCCGATTTGATTGGGTAAATAATAAATTAAATTATGGGGTGCTTTTTGTCCCCAATATCCCATGGTATTGCGGCTAACTGTAATAATAGGAATATGAGCGGGAATGTGGAAGCCATACCCGGCACTATGAGCGTGATAAATGACGGGATATCCTCGGAGGCGATCGGCCAGTTTGGCAACATCGAAGCCCCAACTCATGACAAAAATAATCTTATTTTTGATATCGGTTAAACTCGGATCTTTTAAAAGATCGTCCAAAAAAATACGGTCTTTTTCTCGCTGTCGATAAGTAACAATTTCCGCCGGACAAATATGTTTGGCGAGATTAAAGGTTTTTAATTCTGCCCACAACCCACCGCAGGCAAATTGACCAGTAGTTCCGGGTACTAAAAAATAGAGTTTTCTCACAGTTTTTTACAGACTTTTTTGGGGTTAGTCCAACTAAAGTAGTTTACATTTAATTGAATATAGCAATTCTCAGTTTGGCGAAATTCATCGCTATTTTAGTGGATTTCCGTTCCCATGGGAATGACAAATTAAGTAGATTTACTTATGATAAAAAAGGATATAGAACCAGTTGCAATAACTATATTCGCTTTGCGAAAATTACATAATCGTCAAGGGTATAGTGTGAATTATAAGCAAGGTTTAAATATTTAGTTTTTAGGGGATTAAGATAAGTTTGCAGGGGGAGATGATTGGATGCAAAATTGTAAAAATTTTTTATTTTAGTTCGGCTACCTGTTGACGTTAAATATTTATACCATTCAAGACGAAGACCTAAATTTTCTAGAAATTCAACGATAAGTGTTTGTTCTTTTTTTATATCTTTATTTTGATTTACAATGAAATTTTGAGATTTAAATAATTTACTTTTTTGAATAACCAACACGACTTTACCATTACTTTTTAAGCAATTTTCAATTATTTTACTATAAGCTTTATAGGATCTTTCTCTAGATTGAAGATCGCTGAAAAAACAATGGGAAATAAAAACAAAGTCAAAAAAGTCTCGTGGGAGTTTTTCTAAAAAATTTTCGTAATCGAAAATATTGGCAGTATCGAAGCGGAAATAAGTATTGGGAGGTTGAGGATGAGATTCGAGATAACGCCGCCAAAACTGGAAACCCCGATATTGTAAGTTAGCTTGAGCTTCTAAAGAATAATAAGAAATATGAAATAGTGGATTTTGCAAAAATTGATGACTGCTTTGTAAGAATAACGCCAACCCATAAGCTACTGTACCCGGTCCGGCAGCCAGATCGAGAACATTAAAATTAGTGGGTAACAGTCCAGCTTGATAAATCAAAAACCATACTAAATAGTTACAGTAAACATTTTCTGCAAAATATTTCAGCAAATAGACATCAGGAGTGAAATTAAATGCGTATTCGGGATCGATTCCCTTTTTAAGCTTTTCCAGATCTTCGATCGCTTTTTGAATCTCTTCACGTTTCTTGGGAGTCGAATTTTTCTTAAATGCTTCGGTTAAAAACAAAGACAACTCATGTTCAAATCGATCGAAAACTGTTCGATCGATTCCCGTTACTTGCAATTTTGCGCGATCGTGTTCGACCACATGAAAACTATTGGTAATAAAATCAATTAAATTAGAGTCTGGGGTTAAAAGTCCACGAGCATCCGTATTGTCAAAAAGCTGTTCGAGTTCTAAAAAATTAACCTTTTGACGAAATTCGATAACTTCTTGTTTAAGTTTTTTAATTTCTTGTTTGGCATCTTCTAACTCGGTTTCAGCTTGTTTCTTTTTGTTAAGTAATTTGGCAATTCCCGATATCGGACTCTTCTGGATCTTGAGCTTGGCTAATCGTCGTTCGGCAAGATCGAAGTTGTTATTATTGAGTGCGGTAATCACATACAGGGAATTCCACCAGTTTTTAATCAGTTCAATCATAGCCAAATCCAGAGGCGCCCTCAAATACTTCTACATCAGATAAGAGAGATTTGAGCTTTTCCTTAAAGCTGTGATAATGCATGGCCTCTTCATTATACCACCATTGATACTTGTCAATGATATCTAGCGCTTGTTGACGGGTTCCCGCAACGAGCGATCGCTCACTAAATTGGTGAAAGGGTTGAATCACCACACGATCTACTGTTTGAAGCTGATGTATGAACTGGTTTCGATCTTCTGGAAAAGTAGGCAATAAGGGAGTAATCGTTACGGAGAAACGACTATCATATTCTTCATTGCACGGAATATTATGTTTTAAAAAACCGATCGCGCGCAGTCTAGCTTTAATACTGGGCGAACGTCCTTCAAAATCCCTTCTCACTCTTTCGCTTCCCGTTGGAATACTCATATTAATCCGAATCCGTTTAAACTTCCGGAGGAGATCGAGATCGCGAACGATCATGGGGGTACGGGTTTGAATGACTAAAGTCGGCTGGTATTTAATCATGATTTCCAACAAACTTCGCGTCAATTTCTTTTTGGTTTCAATAGGTTGGTAAGGATCGGTTACCGTACTCATATAGATACTGGGCGGGCGTTCGGGATGGTTATTTGCCCATTTTTGTAATTCTTTTTCTAAAAGAGTGGCGGCATTTTTTTTAACCATCGCCCAATTTCCCCAATTTTCCCGCATTTTTGAATTAGGGCTAAAGGCGGCAGCATAACAGTAAGTACAACCATACTGACAGCCTTTATAAGGATTTAAAGTAAAGTCATAAGCTTTGATAAATCCACTCGCTTTGTTGAGTATAGATTTGGCTTCTATAGATCGAATGGTTGTATTTCCTAATTTTTCTTCTTGAGGGTCATCAGAATGGGTTGAAAGATTCCGATCGTGAACCATCACTTATCCTCCTGTTGCAGTTCCGAAGCGATCGCGATCGTGAGGGTGGTGCAGTTGGGTGATGTCCGGTCCGGAGGGAATAATCCCGCCGGGATTGAGAGGAAATAAATTACCGTAATAGTCCCGTTTGACTTGCTCTAGATCGCAGGTCTCGGCAACCCCTGGAAGTTGATATAAATCGCGTAAATACGATCCGAGATGAAGATAATCTTGGATGCGGCGGCGATTGCATTTAAATAAGCTATAGTAGACAATATCAAAACGGAATAAAGTTGTAAATAGACGCACGTCGGCTAAAGTGAGGCGATCGCCGCATAAATATCGCCGTTCTTCCAAAGTGCGATCGATCCGGTCGAGCATCGAAAACAGTTCCTCGCAGGCGCGATCGTAAGCGATTTGAGTTTGGGCAAAACCGCAGCGATAAACTCCATTATTCACCGCATCATAAATCTGCTCGTTCCAGCGATCGATTTCGGTTTTTAATTCCGACGGATACAGATCTAGTTCGGGATGCTTTGCAAAGTGGTTAAATTCGGCATTGAGCATCACGATAATTTCCGAACTTTCGTTATTGACGATCGCCCGTTTTTGCTTGTCCCATAAGACCGGAACCGTCGATCTGCCGTCGTATCCCGGTTTCGCTAACCGATAGAGTTCGGGCAAGCTTTGGCAACCTTCCTGGGGAGTTTCAAACACCCACATGCCATCGTTAGGGGAAGGAACGACCAGACCGACAGAAATCGCATTCTCTAACCCTTTTAAAGCGCGAACGACTAGGGTTCGATGAGCCCAAGGACATCCCATTCCCACGAATAATTGATAACGTCCTTCGGCGGGAGGATGGGGATTGTCCGGTTCGGTGCCAATAGTTTTTCGGAATTGACTTTGCGGACGGATGTAAGCCCCGGATTTATCCGACGGCGCCATATTAGACATCATGGTTTGCCAGAGGGTCGTCCAGACAAATTTTCCGAGTCGGATAATAGGGGTGGGGGGAAGGGCGAACAGCATGGGTTTTAGGATTTTAGAGTTTAGAGTTTAGATTTTAGAGTTTAGATAGAGAGGGTAACCTTTGCGTTTTCAGGGACTGGTGTCTGGAGTGAAAGTTATCTCGATGTCCGAGCCAGGGGTAAACTAAGGATGATGCCAACCCTGGATCTCCCGCCCGTCTTTGGCCTGCTGAGTTCTCAACGGCTGCCTTCAAAAATGGTACGATTGCCTTCCGAGCAAATTTTGCCGCGTTAGTGCTGCTCAGTTCGACCATTTCACGCCAAATCGTAATACATCTATGAAATTCGTTTGCAAGCAAAGCGACCTAGGAACTAATCTGTCATTGGTGAGCCGGGCGGTACCGTCTCGACCGACGCATCCGGTACTGGCGAACGTGCTGTTAAGTGCGGACGAAGAGAAGCAGGAAGTCAGTTTGACGGCGTTTGATTTAAGCTTGGGTATCAAGACCACGTTTGAGGCTCAGGTGGAAACCGAAGGGACGATCGCCCTTCCGGCAAAACTCTTTAACGATATTGTATCCCGCTTGCCGGAGGGAGAAATTTTGTTCGATGACGAAGCGAAAGACACGGCAGAAACGTCATCGGAGAGTGCGGCGATCGCCACCCTAACCTGTGCGACGGGACGCTATCAAGTCCGGGGGATGAGTGCGGATGAATTTCCGTCGTTACCGACGATTCAAGAGGGACAAAGCCTCGAAATCGCTATTGACGTTCTCATGGAAGGATTGCGCGGTTCGCTGTTCGCGACCAGTGGCGACGAAACGAAGCAAATTCTCACGGGAGTTCATGTTAAGGTTCACCCGGAAACGTTCGAGTTTGCGGCGACGGACGGCCATCGTTTGGCGGTGACGGAAACGGCGAGCCATCCGGAAGCGGAGGGGGAAGAAGAGGCGCCCAAACCGTCGGAACCGCGAGAATTTTTTGAAATGACGATTCCGGCCCGGGCGTTGCGCGAACTGGAACGGATGGCGGCGATGGGGGGTAAAGGAGAGGCGATCGCCCTGTCGTTGGATCCCGGTCAAATTGCCTTCGAGTTGTCGAACCAACGGCTGACGAGTCGCACTCTCGAAGGTCAATATCCCAATTACGGACAGTTGATTCCCCGGTCTTTCGAGCGCCAAATTACCGTAGAACGGCGTAAATTGCTCTCGGCGTTAGAACGGATCTCGATTTTGGCGGATAAAAAAAATAATATCGTCAAATTCTCGATCGATAGCGAAGGGCAGAAATTACGCTTGTCTGTGGAAGCGGCGGATGTCGGCAGTGGGGAAGAAGCTCTCGACGCTCAGATTTCTGGGGAGAGTTTGGACATTGCATTTAATGTTAAATATGCAATGGAATCGTTAAAAAATCTCGGGTCCCAGGAAGTTCAAGTCAAATTGAATACGGCGACTTCTCCGGTCGTCCTGACGCCGTTAGGGGGAACGAAAATGACTCATTTATTAATGCCCGTACAGTTGCGCTCTTGACAGAGTGCCGCCGTGGGGGTCAGTCTTTCAGAATGGATGTGCAGCTAGCTAAAAAAAAGTTAAGAGGGGGAGTCAGATGGGTCGTCGCATCGGGGGTGCTGACCCTGGTTTGCGGTGGGGGTTGGTGGCTGTATGCGAGCAATTTCGGCGCTCGATCGCAGGCGATCGCGGTGCGGGCGATCGATGTGGAGCTCGGGACCATCGAGAAAAAAATTGACGAGAGTGGAATTGTCGAATTTGGCAACCAACAAACCCTCAAATCGCCCACGGATGCGACGGTAGACACCCTCTGGGTGGAGGTCGGCGATCGCGTCGATCTCGGTAGCGAACTGCTGCGCTTGCGCGATTCCCAGCAACAGTTGGGGCTTAACGAACACCAACTGAAAATCCGCCAGCAAGAACTGACCCTCGCTTACCACCGCGATCGCCTCCAAAACGCCCGTCTGGCGGTGGAGGCTGCCGAAACTGACCTCGCCGCTAAAATCGCCCAAACGACCCGTAGCGAGCAAATTCAACTGGAAGCCAAAGCCCTCGAAATTGAAAAACAACAACTGACCGTCGCCAATACCCAGGCAAAAATCGAAACGGCCCAGGGACAACTCGACGCGGCGCGCCAAGAACTCGAAGAAGTCGAAGCCCTCGTCGAAAAAGGCTATATTCCCAGCAACGAATTGCGCGCCGCCCAAGATGAAATTCGTAATGGTCAAGACCAATTGCGCGAGGCTGAATTGGACTTTGCGATCGCCCAATTAGAGTTGAAAAATCTGCAACTCGATCGCCAACGTCTCCAGCAAGAACGACAAGACAAACTCGCCCAACAAGAGAGCGAAATCCGGCAGGCGCGATCGGCCCTACGCGAAGCTCAAGCAACCCTCGCCAACGTTGAGAATGAGGTTCGCACTGCCGACATCGAACTCGAAAATCTCGAACTCGAACGCCAACGACTCGCCAAAGAACTACAAGCGAATATCGTCACTTCCCCCATCTTCGGTACCGTCCTCGACCTGTTCGTTAAACCCGGCGATGGCGTCGAACGCGGCAAAGATTTACTCGTCCTCGGCGACCCCAGTCGCGAAGTGGTCAAACTGCAACTGTCTACCCTCAACGCCAAACAAGTTGAAGTCAACCAAGCCGCGCGCGTCAGCCTCATCGGACCCAATCCGAAAACTTTTGAGGGTCGCGTTCGCAGCTTGTCCCCCCTCGCCAGTACCTCCGCCACGGACTCCTCCGGTCGTCAGTCCGGTCAAGCCACGATCGCCGCCATCGTCGAACTCGATCGCCCCAGCAATTTTCTCATTCCCGGGAGTCAAGTCAGCGTCGAGATTATTTTACAACGTCGTGAAGAGGTCGTCGTTTTACAAATGGAAGCGATTCAGCGCGACGACCGAGAGCCCTATGTTTGGGTGCGCGCCGATGACGGAACCGCCCAAAAACAAGCGATCGCCCTCGGACTGGAAGGGATTGTCGAAGTCGAAGTCACCGAAGGCTTAAAACCGGGCGATCGGGTGATTTTACCTCCCGTAGATGTCCCCCTACAACCGGGAATTCCAGTGATTGAAGAAGACGAACAAGGTCAAGAGTCGGCGATCGAACGGCCAAACATAAAGAGTAAAAGGCAAAAGGCAAAACGCAAAAGGCAAAAGATAGACGAAGTTTTGATGTCTTGACGGCTTTCAGCTTAGAACCAGAAATTTTCCGAATGTAGGAGCACTTAGGAGTTAAATCCGAAGCGTTAGCCTTCCACTCTAAACTCTAAGATCTAAAATGTAACATCTAAAATCCCCAAAACTTCATGAGTTTAAAAACCTTAGACTTATTAAATTTAACCTATAAATCTTTAACCGGAAACCTCGTGCGTTCTACCTTAACTAGTTTGGGCGTATTTATGGGGGTTGCCGCCGTCAACGCTACCTTACAAGTCGGCAGTATTTCCGAACGAGTGATTGCCGAACAACTCTCCAAACGCGAAGCCCCTCAAATTAATGCCTATATCTGGTTGCGCGACGGACGCAGCTTGCGTTTGGAAGATATGGAATTTTTAAAACAACGCCTAATCGGTTTAAAAGCGATTTCGACTTCCGCCGGATTTGCTTACGATTATGTCGTCTATCAAGACCGTTCCGAAGAAATGTTTGTCGAAGCGGTTTCGGAAGATTACTTACTGACCTCCGGACGGCAAGTTTTGCAAGGTCGTTTTTTTAATAATGAAGATTTTAGCAGTTTTCGCCCAGTCGTCGCGATCGATGACTTTTTACGCGGTCAGTTTTTCGAGCATGAAAATCCGATCGGCAAACGACTTTATATCGGAGGAAAACCGTATATTATTATTGGGGTTGTCGAAACTAAGTTACGCTACCAAGACGACGAACCGAAAGGTGAAATTTTCGTACCCCTCTCTTTACGAACGGCACTGACAGGACGGCGCAACATTGGCGGCATTCAAATCCGTCCTTCTCACTTAGAAGATATGGAATCGATTGAAGAACAAACGGAAAAATTGTTACTTCAACGCTTCCCTGGCGGCGAATTTTATGCGTGGAACAATGCCGAAGATATTTTAGAACAGAAAAAAACCTTAGAAATGACATCGCGCGCTTTGTTAGCTGTCGGTGGAATTGCGTTATTAGTCGGAGGGGTCGGTATCGCGAATATCACGATCGCCTCGACCATCGAAAGGACGCCGGAAATTGGCTTGCGGCGCGCTTTAGGCGCGACCCAACGCGATATTATGTTGCAATTTATTTTAGAAGCCGCTTTATTGAGTTTACTCGGTGGAACGCTGGCGATCGCTAGTGTCCATAGTTTAACTGTTGTGGTCGCCAAAACTTTCGATTTACCGTATAATTTCGAGGAAAAAACGGCGGCGATCGCATTAGGATCGGCAGTCTTGGTCGGTGTCGGTGCCGGATTTTTACCCGCATTGAAAGCAAGTCAACTCGATCCTGTTAAAGCTTTACGCTTGGGTTAAAAAAGGATAAAAATAAGCTAATTATAATGGGTATTTGTGGTGTTGCGAGAAGATTTATTCATTGCCAGAGCAATAGGTGGCGCGATCGCTGTTATCGGCATTGTCAACAGTGGCGAATGGGGGGATTTTGCTCAAGCAGCTCCCCAACCACGCGATCGACAAACAACATTAAATATGGTCAAACAGTCGGTGATTTATAGATTTCCTGAAGTAAAACATAATCGCAGATTTGAAATTACAAACAATTATCTTTTTGCAAATCGCGATCTTGAAAACAATAGCCGTATCGACGAATCCGAACAGCGATCGCTTCCCTATTTTAACGAAGACGATCGGGCGATCGCCCTAACCTTAGCCGATATTGTAATTTTAGCCGTACAAAACAACCGCAATATTAAAAATGCCTATCTCCAACGCATCGCCGATCGCGAAAATTTAGCCGTCGAACTCGATAAATTTTCTCCTAATATCACCCCAGAAGCTTCTCTTTCTGTAGGCAGTAGTGATTTGGGAAGCTTAACTACAAATACCGCGCAATTGGGGTTCGGCGCGATCGTTTCCATTGCCTTACCCACCGGGGCTGAAATTATCGCCGAATGGGAAACAAGCGGCATCGCTCAAAATAATAGTGAAGCGGCGATCGACGATGAAACGGGTCTGCAACAAAACATTGAATTGCGCTTCAGTCAACCCCTTTTAAGGGGATTTGGCAGAGAAGTGAATATAGCTTCTATTGAAGTTGCAAAACTTTCGGAACAGGTCAATATTCTCGATTTAAAATCTACATTAATCGAAACTGTTAGTGACGCGATCGTTGCCTACCGAAATCTCGTCCGCGCTCAAGAGCAGGTGGAAATTGAACGGCTTTCTTTACAGCGTGCCAAAGAATTATTAGAAATTAACCGCGTGCTAATTGAAGCGGGACGACGCGCTCCAATTGAGATGGTACAAAGTCAAACCAATGTTGCCAATCAAGAAGTTCGCGTTTTAGAAGCGGAAAATGACCTCGAAAGTCGCCAACTCGCTTTAATTGAAATTCTCGATATCGACCAACAAACTAAAATTACGGCGATCGAACAACTCGAAATTGAAGAAGCAGAATTACCAAAAGAGCAGGAGTTAATCGATTTAGCTTATCAAAACCGTCCCGATTTTTTACAAGCTTTACTGGCGCTAGAAATTGCTGAATTTGATTTGTTACTGGCTGAAGATAACCGACGCTGGGATTTAGATTTAGAAGCCAGTTATATCAGTGGATTGCGAACCGATACGGAGGATACCAATGACTTGCGAGCTGGACTAAATTTGAGTCGAGAATTTGGCGATCGCACGCTCCAACGAGATCTAGAAACAAGTCGCGTTAATATTTTACAAGAGCAAAATCGGCTGGAAGATTTACGCGAAACGATTAAAATTGAAGTGCGCGATCGCATCCGGGATGTTAATTTATTGCGTCGTCAAGTCGAACTCGCACGGACAGCGAAAGAATTATCTGCCCAAAAGTTAGCCAACGAGCGAGAACTCCTCAAACTCGGTCGTTCCTCGATCGCCGAAATCGTTCGTTTCCAAGAAGATTTAGTCGAGGCCACCAATGCCGAACTCAATGCTAAAATTAATTATCTCAACGCTTTAACCCAGCTCGATCGCACGGTTGGCATTACCTTGGATACGTGGGAAATTACCGTTGAAGCGTTTCCTAAACTGGATTAAAACATTAAAGGAATCGGATCTATAGCTTTTTTCACGATCGGGCGGAGAATTGATTAGGCGACTTTCTCCCTCGGAGTGCATGTCTGCCCCCCTAACTTTAGCTCTTAAGTAAGATACAAGTAAATAGATTAATTATTTTTAGTATAGCACGCCCGGATTTCGGGAGGGGCGATCGCCGGGTCGATGGAGCCTGCGATAAAATCGAGAAAAGCTTGGATTTAACCAACGATGAACCAACCTCAATCGGACAATCAAACGGCAACCTCGCCCACCTCGACCCCGCCAGGGAACAACTCGTCAAACTTTTTCAGTGACTGGCGCGTTCGAGTCGGCTTGCTTGTGGGAACGGTCGGCGGTCTTATTTTGAGTTTATTTTTGGTCGGCTTTTTCTGGCCCCATTGGCTCGCCGGACTCGGGATGCGCTCTTGGTCGTCTCACGCGAACGCCACGCCAATTGAATGCATGATGCGCGATACCAATGACGACGGTTATGTCAGTTGCAGTGCCATGCTTAAAGGAGAAGTCGTCCCCTTGGAATGCGGCGCCAGCGTGTTTAATATCGGATGCCGGGTCAATTACGGTGCGGCGGCAGCTCCTCCGGTACGGGCGAATAAAGCGAATGGTCGGGGAGGTTAAGATCGAGGCCAGCCGCAATTTATGATGATTGTCGATCTCGGTTATGGTCAAATTACTACCGTTCGCACCGATCGCCGCTCTCTTCTTCGCTCTCACGTTGACGGAAATGGAGCAACCGACGCGGGCCGAGTCCCTGGAAGGCTTAGTCCGTCAAAGCCTGTCTTCGGAAAGTGAGGAAGCCGAACGGGCGATCGCCCGCTTGCGCGAACTCGGTCCGGCGGGGTTGCAAGCATTTCTCGATCGCCGTCCCCCGGATCTCGATCCCTCCGAGGCGGCGATCGCCCGTTGGCGCCGGGTTCTCGATCGCCTCTGCCAGCAACGGGACTGTTACGCCTCACAACTGTACTGGTACACGGATTGGGAACGAGCGAAAGCGGCAGCGCGCCGCAGTGGCAAGCCGATCTTATCCTTGCGCCTGCTCGGTCACTTAGACGAAGACCTCAGTTGTGCGAACAGTCGCTTTTTCCGGGTCGCGGTTTACGCTAACGCTCTCGTTGCCTCACGGTTGCGCGATCGCGTCATCCTCCACTGGGAATCCGTCCGCCCGGTTCCCACGGTGACCGTGGATTTCGGCGACGGGCGCACCCTCAAGCGCACCGTCACGGGCAACAGCATTCACTACCTGCTCGATGCCGAGGGACGACCTCTCGACGCCTTGCCCGGTCTCTACGGTCCCCAAGCCTTTCTCACTTGGCTCGATCGCGCCGTGCCGATGGCGCGCCAATTTGCCCGACTGTCGGCCTCGGAACGGGAACGAGTTCTCACTGAATACCACCGCGATCGCCTCGAAACGATACAGCAACAGTGGCGAGGCGATCTGGCGGCTCTCAACGGATCTCCCTCCCCAGCTTTGGAACCGATTCCGGAGGGGGAACCCGATGCAGAAACTGCGGGTCGCTTGGCGGTGACGAAAATGGTGGTCGAGTTTCCGGTTTTGGAACAGTTGGGGGCGATCGAACGCAATCGTCAAACCCTCGAATCCCTTACAAATAGAGAGTTTTGGCAGCAAATTGCCCGCGATCGCGCCGACACGGCCCGCCTCGATGTCAATAGCTTGGCTCTGATGCGGGACAAAAACCCGGCCTTCGACGATCCGGAGCAACTCGAAGCGGTGCAAACTCAGTTCGAGGCGATGATGGCTCTCGATACGGTACGCAACGAGTACCTGTTACATTCGCAAATCCATCAATGGTTTCTCACGGGAGACCCGACCGCGACCCGCGTTTCAACGCTCAACGATCGCGTTTACGAGGAACTCTTTCTCACGCCTAATTCGGATCCGTGGATGGGTTTAGCCCCCGAAAATATTTACAGCGCGATCGACGATGGCGGCTTGTCGCCTCAACCCGGCGATCGCGCGATCGATCGATAAGCTGTCGAACATTTAACCAAAAAAATCAGGGGCAAGTTGCCCCTAGAGTGGCGATGGGGTTGGATCGATCTCGAAACGGGTTCGATGAGTCAGCTTCGCTGCGGGCGATCGCTACTCAACAGATGGGATGCTTAAACACCCATAAAAACTAACTTTCTTCGGAATGACCTGTTAACTGTAAAGACTGTTCTAATGCCATCCGTTGTTCGGCATTGCGCAGGAAATAACCACTCATCATGGCGGAAGCGAGCAGTTGACCTAAAGTGTCGCGATTAGTGGTCACGGAAACATCAAAGCGATCGCCGGGTAAACCGCCCAAAATTCCTTTGAGATTGCGTTCCATGACCTGTGCGGCGGAAGAACTCGGTTGCGAGAGTTGGGCGATCGTATCGGGATTGAGGGATTGAACGTATTTCCAAAGGAGGTTGCTGCTTTCGGAAGCTCCATCGAAGAAGTCGGGGCGGTTAGAGATAGGTTCTTTCACGATCGTCTCCTCTCAAATGACATCAATCTAGCTCGTTCTACGTTCTAAGTTAACAAGGTTGGGGATTGGATTGACAGGGAGTGCAACCGAACCATCCGGGCGGATTTTTCGACCTAATAACGATCGCCAATGCGCTAACCCAGGGGACGCCTAGGGGGAATCGGTATTAAGGGATGTTTAAAATTGGTGGTTGCCACGGGAAAAAGGGCGATCGCAATCCGTTTCACGGGAGTTTTCTATACTTGCAACTTGGCGATCGCCCGATTTATCCCGGACATTCCCCTGGGGTGGGGTGGATCTAAAGGCTCACCCAGGACGGATGCCAACCGAACAGAGAAAGACTAAAGAAAGAAATGTCAGACCTTCGAGGGAGGGGAGGCGGAGGTTGAAACTCGCTGGAATTGGCAACGACTTCGCCATTGGCATCGACGAGCACCCGGTCCGACGCGCGCACGATCGTTTGACCGCTATCGAGTGCTTGACGTAACTGACGTCCGGTTTTCCACGCGGCAAATTTTACGGCATTCCAACGGGGGTTGGCCGGATATCCGGCAAAACCGGATCGTAACGCCGGAATGTTGACACTGGGGAGTGTCGTACGAAATTTGATGCCATCGACTAATTCGACGGTAATTACGTGGCGATGATTGAAAATTTTAGACAATCGAACTCACCCCCTACTGATGAGATGGTTTCTCGATTAAGTTTGTGGTAATTATAATATAAAACCCCAATCTTTGAAATAAAGTTGTGTAAATTTTTGGCTAAAATTGGCTAAAATTTGCCCGTTCGATCGCCTAAAGTTTAAGAGAGGCGATCGAATTCAATGCGAATTTTTTGAGTCTCTTTTGGAGAGTTCGGATCGTTACCGTAGAGGTCGTAGACGATCGCAACTTCGCCGTCCTCGCGAACGATCGCGCGCACGATGCCGAAATTATTCTGACGGCAAATGGCCAATTTTCGGAAATGATAGGGGGGATTGCCTTGGCGATCGCCCAAGGTGCCGCGTTCGGGGACTAATTGTTCTAAAAGCCAACGACCGAAAGGGGTTAATTCTGCATAGGTAATCCCACTAGAGGTCAATTGGTAAATTTTAGCTTCGGGAAAGCGATCGTGACTCAAGGTAAACGCCGCACCGATGTGAACGTCCCCACTCAAAAACACGACGGGTTTGCCCGTTTCTTGAGAAAATTCAAAAAGTTTATCTAACAAACAATTGCGTTCGTCCCAATTGCTGCGATGCTCCCAATGATCCCGTTGGTCGTCTTGATACCCCATTAAGGTCAGGTCGATATTATTAATAAAAAAGCTGTACAGGTGGACGATGGGAACCGGAGAAATAATAAACAAAGCCCGAGAATCGGACTGGTAATGAGAGTCCAACCACTGTTGGACGCGCTGCCACTGTTGCACTCCCAACGCCCCCCATTCTTTGCGGTTGAAGTCGTGGTTACCTCGCATGTCCAAAACGAAGAACGAGCAGAAGGCGCAGTCGAACTCGTAGTCGAAGCGATTCTCAGCGTCGTCGGTGGGAGGATTGTGCGAATGCTGGTATTCGTGATATACTTGCTTGGCGGCGTCGAACATTTGATGGGCGAGGCGCAAATGTCGTTCGCGATCGCGCAGTTTCCAGGAAACGTCCAAGACTCCGGCGAGTTCGTCCCGGGTGTACGAACCCCAACCGTCCACAATTTCGTGGTCGTCCCACATCATATAATTGGGGAAGCCGCGAAAAATACGCTGGACTTCGGGAATGCCCCAATAACCGCGATAAATATCCCGATACCACTCGACCATCTGCTCGCGGGAGGGGTTGTGGTCTTGAACTTTTCGCAACCAGTGCCAGATGCTCAATTCCGGGGTTCCATCGACGTAAACTTGATCCCCGGTTCCCAACACTAAGCGGGCGTTGGCATTGTTGAGTTCTCGGTAAAACGCATCCCACATGTGAATGTTGACGAGTTCGCGGTTGTCGTAGGGCATGTGGCAACTGTAGATCCCGAAACAGATTTCCGTGGCAGTTTCAGGAAAGGTACGAAAGGTGAGCGGTTCGTCTTCCGGCAGTTCCCAAGGGCGATCGCGATGGGGATGAAATAAGCCGTAGTAGTAAAGGGTATCCGGTTCGAGGCGATCGAGATCGACGACTCCGGTGAGATCGGTGGTGGGGGTCATCTCGACGGCAGCGATCGCCACGGTCGGGACTTGCTCGCAGCGATCGGAGGCGATCGCCCGCAGTTGGTAGCGGTCATTTTCAGCGACGACTAAGGGGCGCCCGTAGGTCGGCAGGGGTTCGCGCGAAACGGCGAGGACGTAATTACCTGGAGATGAAACGCGAAACCACAGGCGCACGCTCCTAGGCGTGGTGTGACCGACAATACTGGTGCGTTCTAGACGAGAATGGGGCCAAGGGCGTCGTTCGGGATCGTAAAAGTTGAGCTTGGGCGTCATGAAACTTTACGGGGTCGTCGTCACTACGAGTCCGGCAATGCCATTATTATCGACGATCGCCCTGAGTTTGCCGATTTACTGCGCTCAAAAATGAAAAAAGCCCCGGGAGGGGCTTTGCATGGGGTAAATCAAACCGTCAGCTTAGTTGACCGTCGTAGCGTTGGCCGTATAGCGTTGGATCGCCCCAGCTAAAGCCGGATTTGCTTGGCAGTTAAACCCGAGTTCGTGGGCGCGATCGAAGGCTTGCTCTAAGCTCAATCCTTCGCGACTGACGAGATAGGCGATAACCATTGCCCCGGCACGCATTCCACTCGCACAATGCACGAGCGCGGGTTTGGGCAAATTGGAAAGTTCGTCGATGACCCGATCGATCGCCTCGTGGTTTAAATTGGCAGGGGTAATGGGAACGTGAGCGTAGGCCAATCCGGCATTCGTCGTCAGCTCGGCTTGATCGTGCACGAAGCCGTTTTCTGACGGGTTTCGCAAGTTTAATACGGATTTGTATCCCGCTTGGGAAATCTGTCCTAAGTTCTCCGGGCTGATTTGTCCGGCGATCGCCAATTGGTCGTTAAATTGCTTGAGGTTCTCCATTGATGTCTCCGAGATTTAAAGGTTACTACGATCGGGCGGTCGATCGGTTGGATTCGACCTTAGAATCACTATATTACTGATTAGCGATTTAGTCAAGTAAAAAAATCGATCGCCTCGGAAACGAGAGCGGGACGAGTCCGAGTCACGAGCGGCCCTCAGTCAATGCCGTCACTGCAGCCAACCAGGCAAAATGAGGCAGGGCAAGCATTCGCCGCCAGCGCCAGGGTTCTTGATAGAGACGATAGGCCCATTCGAGATGCGCTCGTTGGATCCAACGGGGGGCGCGAACTTTCAGACCCGCCCAAATGTCGAAGCTGCCGCCGACGCCGATCCAGATCGATTGCGGGCAAAGGTGGCGGTGGTGGTCGATCCAAAATTCTTGGCGCGGGACCCCCATGCCGACGAGAATTAATTTCGGCTGTAACTTTTGTAGGGTGAGGGCGATCGCCGCTTCGTCTTCCGGCTTGAGATAGCCATGTTGGCAGCCCGCCACCGTCAATTCCGGGCAATGTTGCCGCCAGGAGGCCACCGCGCGATCGGCCACCCCCGGCGCCCCACCGAGGAAAAAGACCGATTCCCCTCGACGGGCGATCGCGCGCACCATCGATTCGGCCAATTCGATGCCGGGAGTGCGGCGGACTGTTTGGCCGCGAAGTTGCAAGTAAAAGACAATACCCGACCCGTCGGGAATCGCGAGATCCGCTCGTTGTAAAACTTGAGCCAGTTGGCGATCGCTGCGGGCTTGCATGGTCATTTCCGCATTGAGCGTGACCACGTGGGTTCCGAGACCCCGTTCGGCGCGATCGCATAACCATTGCGGGTAATCATCCAGTAGCTGCACGGGTATTCCCAACACGGAAAACGTTTGGGGAGCATCCGCCGTTTCCCTGACAGGCAAATCTTGGGCGTTTTGAGGAGTTGGCACGACCATTTAACTAAAGCAAAAGGTGAGCGCTTGTATTTTAACCAGTTTCTGAGCATCCCTTGATAATCCGCCAAACTTCCACCAATCGATCCGCAACCTTTCCCCAAGCTCATTTTTGCCCTTTTAAAGATGTTGTCGTTGCTGCCAACAGTCGGGGGATGACTCTCAAATCGAGAGGCGATCGATTCGTTCCCTAATTCTTCAACCGTCGGACTTCGCGATCCACACTCAACCCAATTTGTAACGCTTGATTGAGCAATCGTCCGTATTCGCTCACCTCGTCGCTAATTTCCAATCCTCGCAGGGTCGCCAAATTACTTTCAATACTGGCAAACAATTCGTAACGGCGTTCGAGTAATCCTCGGTGTTCTCTGAGAATACGTTCCGTCCTCAAACTCCCAATTAAACTGTCTCGGGTCACTTGGAGGGCCGCGAGCACTTCCGCGCGATCGCGCACCTGAACCCCCGTATTTCCCGCCGCTTCAATGCGATCGATCGCGTCGATCGATCGAATCACTTGATTGTATTTTTCAAGCTCTTCTAAAAACCTAAAAAAGTTCGTCAACTTCCTAGATTTTTTCCAAAGATAAATATTAATGAAACCCGCGATCGTCGCCACGATCGCTCCATTAATAGCGACAAATGTCAGCCCACTGCCCATGTCATTGCCCGAAAATCCCAAATAGCGAACCAGACTCAAACTAATCGGCGTACACAGCATAAACATTAAGGCGATCGCCAGCAAATGACTGACCAAAAACGCGATAAATTTCTGGCGATCGTGCCACAGTTTTGGGTGGTAAAGCAATCCTAAAATGGGATCGTTAATTTCGATGCCACTGACCTCTTCGATTTCTTCTTCTGTAACGATCAGCTCTTCTAATTCAGCGCGCATAGATATCGCCCACAAGATACAACCACGACCGGACTGATATTCGACTGGCGATCGCCCCAACCTTATCCTACCAAGGATTGAAGATACCACAAAGCACTTAACTCCAACCAAATATCCGCGAAATTAAATAAATCAAATTTAAGTAAAAATTCCCTTCAATTTGACGAAAAATTTGAAACTCTCCCCCTGGAGAACCGAAAAATGGTCTGAGCGTCCAAGCCATTTGCGTTCCGACAAAAGCATAGAGAAACAACCAAAACTGTAACAATTTAGTGCGAGTTTCCTGTCCCGGGATCTCCGGTTCTGCCATCAACTGCATTCCCTCGTAGAAAAATTTAATACCGAGTAACCCTGACAACCCCATAATCACCACATTCAGCAACAAAAAGAATTCATAACTTTGGGTACTGAGCAGAAAAAACAAACTGACGGGAGCAAAGCCAAACAAAATCGCACTCATGATCGACATGGCCGTCATCAATAACGCCAAATATTGTTTAAAACTGCGTTTTGAACCAAAAATTACACTAAAAATGTAAAGTGTTGGAAAGCAAATAATAAGGGTTAGCAGATAAAGAGCGGGCAGTTTAATAAATGAGGAAATTGACTGTAAAATGCTATGAGAAGCACCTAAAATTAATCCATAGATTCCAAAGAATATGGCACTGGCAAATAAAAGGGCAATTATTTTGCTTTGTAGTTTGACCCCTTTGAGGATTTCCTGTAAGAATTGGTTCCGATCTTGAAGCAGAGCAATCAAAACAGAAAAGCTGTTCATGATGGAATGAGAGCGTAGTTAATTTTTAAGCCACGACTCTAACACAGCTTTTGGGGAAATTCGGTGAAATATATGAATTTTTCATAAAATTTTGCTAAATTTCCTGAAGTCCTTCGATGAGATTTAAATTGTCTCCGGCGATCGTTAAAACTGAAAAGGTCGGAGGGATCGGACCCAATGGCGATCGCGCCACGGTCAAATCGAGATCGCCAACCGACGCCATCGAGTCGAAAAGGGAAACGTCGCCCTCTGGAGGAAGTGCATCGAAGCCGATCGCGGGCGATCGCATTGGTAAAGAATCGATCTAAAATTATAAAAGCGATTTCTATTTGTTGTTTTTGTAACTCATTCGAGGAGGTTAACTCTGAACCTTTCTGAAAACGCCCTCATTCCCGAAGCCCCCGAGGGATTCAAATCTGGATTTGTTGCGATTATCGGTCGTCCGAATGTGGGGAAATCCACGTTGATGAATCGATTGGTGGGACAAAAAATAGCGATTACTTCGCCCGTGGCGCAGACGACTCGCAACCGCCTGCGAGGGATTTTGACGACCCAGAAGGCACAAATTATTTTTGTTGATACGCCTGGGATTCACAAACCTCATCATCAATTGGGTAAAGTTCTGGTTAAAAATGCTCAAATTAGTATCGATTTAGTCGATGTTATTTTGTTTCTCGTCGATGGTTCGACGGTGGCGGGGGGCGGCGATCGCTTCATTGCTGAATTATTGGAAAAAACCAAAACTCCTGTTATTTTAGGATTGAATAAAGTCGATCTCAGACCCGAGATTTCTCAGGAACTCTCGGGGGAAAAAACGACAGAAGAAGACCCGATCGATGCCAGTTATCGCGCGATCGCCGAACCTCACAACTGGCCGATCGTCAACTTTTCTGCCTTGACGGGCGACCGCCTCAATGAGTTGATGCAGTTGTCGATCGATCGCCTCGAACCCGGGCCGTATTACTATCCCCCCAACTTGGTGACCGACCAACCCGAACGGTTCATTATGGGGGAATTAATTCGCGAACAAATCTTATTATTAACTCGTGAAGAAATTCCGCATTCTGTCGCCGTCAGTATCGATCGCGTCGAAGAAACTGAAGCCATTACCCGAGTGTTAGCGACGATTAATATCGAACGTCAATCACAAAAAGGGATTATCATTGGAAAAGGCGGTCAAATGCTCAAAGCGATCGGTTCCGCAGCCCGCCAACAAATGCAAAAGTTAGTCGATGGCAAAGTTTATCTCGAATTATTTGTCAAAGTGCAGCCGAAATGGCGACAATCTCGCACCCGTTTGGCCGAATTGGGTTATAAAGTTGAAAGAGATTGAACCGCATCGGCGTAATCGTTCGATCCGGCACGATCGAGATCGCCGAGTCAAGATAGAATAGGAACGCGCGATCGCACGGGAGAAAATTTCCGCCTTTTCCGGGGCGATCGTGGCGATCGTAGAATCTCCTTGATTGAATTTATATCGTGCTTTATTTTGCTTGAACGGGGTGCAAATCGAGTCAGTCGGCGGGCGATGAAAGCCGATCTAGTTCTCCCGTCCAGTTAATCTATCCCTGACGTTCCACTGATGCCCTATCCGAGGGGATGGAGTCAAAAGTAGGCGATCGCACGTGGATCTTCCATTAATAATCTTCCTACTTTTTGGCATAAACAGTTAAAAATATCGCTCTTTTCAAGGGCTATTATTGGTATTCCACGGAACAGACGGGAAATTGGGTAAATTTTTATCGTTTTGTAGTTCCTTGTTGACCTGGATTTAAAGTCAATTCGATTAATTGTTTTTGTTGCTATGTTCTTTTCTCTTGACGGCTACCAAGTCCTCGAATTAGTTTCTGAAACTGCAGCCTCGAAAGTTTATCGAGGCATCCGAGAAGACGATCGCACCCCAGTCGTCCTTAAACTTCTCAACAGCGAATATCCCACCCCCATTCAGTTAAAACGATATCGACGAGAATATGAAATCCAAAAGAAATTAACCGGGGAAAAGATTTGTCAGGCGATCGCGCTTGAAGAATATAAAAACACCCTGATATTAATTTCTGAAGATGCAGGCATCTGTTTAAAACATCTCCTCAAGCGAGAACCGTTAACTTTGACGGAAAAGCTCGAAATAGCGATCCAAATTTGCGAGGCATTAGCGGAGGTCCATCGAGCTAATATTATTCATAAAGACATCAATCCTTTTAATATCGTTGTCAATTCTGAAACTCGCAAAGTAAAGCTGATTGATTTCGGGATTGCAACTGCTTTAACCCGAGAACATCCCACCCTCAAGAATCCTACAATTTTAGAAGGAACGTTACCTTATATTTCTCCCGAACAAACCGGGCGGATGAATCGATCTTTAGACTATCGTAGCGATTTTTATTCCTTCGGGATCGCCTTATACGAAATGTTTTCGGGACGAGTTCCTTTTGAGAGTGACGATGCGTTAGAGTTGGTTCACTGTCATATTGCTAAACCGCCGACCCCTTTAGATCGCCTAGATTGGGGGGACTCTGGTGATTTTCCCCAACCCTTGAGCGAGATCGTCATGAAATTGCTCGCGAAAAATGCGGAAGAACGGTATAAAAGTGCGTGGGGAATTCAAGCAGATTTAGCAGAATGTTTGGAACAACTCAAGGCGACCAATAGGGTTCGACCATTTGCTTTAGGGAAAAAAGATATTTCCGATCGCTTTGAAATTCCCCAAAAGCTTTATGGGAGAGAAAAAGAACTAGAAAGGTTATTAAAAGCTTTTTTTGATGTAGCTTCCACGCCAGAAGAACGGGGCGATCGCCAATCGGCTCGAACGAAATTGATTGTTGTTGAAGGATATTCTGGGGTAGGTAAATCTTGTTTAGTCTTACAACTTTATAAACCCATTACTCGCCGTCGCGGTTATTTTATTTCGGGAAAATTCGATCAATTTCAGCGCAATATTCCCTATTCGGCGGTCGTTAGTGCTTTTCAGCAATTAGTCCGACAGTTGTTAACAGAAAGTGAAGCAGAATTAAAACGCTGGCGAGATAAAATACTGGCGGCGATCGCCCCCAACGCTCAAGTGATTGTCGATGTTCTTCCCGATATTGAAAAAATTATTGGTAAGCAGCCCCCAGTCGCCGAAGTGGGGGCGTCAGAAGCCCAAAATCGGTTTAATTTAGTCTTTCAAAACTTCATTCGGGCATTTTGCGATCGCGACCATCCCCTGACTATTTTTCTCGACGATTTACAATGGGCCGATTTAGCCAGTCTCAAATTGATCGAGTTAATGATGAGCGACGATCGTACCGAATATTTATTACCGATTGTTTCGTATCGAGAAAATGAAGTCGATGCTACACATCCGGCGATCGTTACCATTGAAAAACTGCGTCAACAAGGGATTGAAATCGAGCAGATAGCCTTACAACCTTTGGATAAAGGCGCGATCGCTCAATTAGTAGCCGACACCTTACAGCATCCTGTTGAAAGAGTAGAAAGCTTAGCAAAATTACTGTTGCAAAAAACGGAAGGAAATCCATTTTTTGTCAATCAGTTTTTACAAACATTATATACAGAAGGCGCTATTTTTCTAGATCTCCAGACTCATCAATGGCAGTGGGATGTTGCCGAGATCGAGCGCATGGATATTGCCGAAAATGTCGTTGAATTAACGGTAAAAAATTTAAAAAAATTACCCGAACTCACTCAAAAAGTTCTCCATCTTGGTGCTTGTCTCGGGTCGGAGTTTGATTTAGATACTCTGGCTACGATCGATCGCCAATCGACTCAAGAACTCTTCAATCTCTTACTTCCTGCCGTAGAATCGGGTAGTGTTTTAACCCACAGCGATCGCGAAGAACGTCCCCGTCAAATCTATCAATTTGCTCACGATCGCATTCAACAAGTCGCCTACAATTCCTTTGAGGAAAACTACACGAAAAATATTCACTTGCAAATCGGTCGTTTTCTCTTGGAAGAAACCCCTCAAGAGAGTTTGCATGAAAATATTTTCGCGATCGCCGATCATTTTAATTTTGCTAAAGAACGAGTTATCGATTGTAACGAAATTGAAATGATAGCGAAACTGAACTTGATGGCTGGAGAAAAGGCGATCGCCTCGACGGCTTATCCTGCAGCTTTAAATTATTGTCAAAAGGCGATCGATTGTCTGAGTGATTCTTGCTGGGAAGCACAATACGATCTGACCCTAACACTTTATACGAAACTCACCAAGGCGGCATTCTTATGCGGTCAGTTTGACAACGTAGAAAAATTTGCACGCATAGTTATCGATAACGCCAAGAATCCCTTCGATACCGTGCAAGTGTACTACATTAAAATTGAAACAGGAATGGCTCAAAATCAACTACAAAAAGCCATTCAAATTGGTTTGAGCATTCTCAAAAAATTGGGAGTTGATTTTGGAGAAAATCTCGAAGCCATTGACGTGACTCAAAGTCTCGAAAATATTAACCGTCGATTGGCAAATATCGAACCCGAAAGCCTGCTCGATTTGCCGATCTTAGAAGATCCCCAACAATTGGGAATTCTGGAAATTCTCACTATTGTATCTCCTTGTTCTTTTATTACAGCTCCTCAATTATTTATTGCCATCATTTGTAAGCAAATTGAAATTTACTTAGTCGCGGGAAATGCTATAAGTTTCGCTCCCACCACTTACGCATTTTATGGATCGATTTGCTGTGGAATTCTGGGGGATGTAGAACGGGGTTATCAATTTGGTAAGCTGGCTATCAATTTAATTGATAAGTTTCACTTAGAAGCACAACGAGCTAAAGTTGCAGTCATTTTTAATGCCACAACGGCTCACTGGAAAGATTCAGTCCAATCGAGCATTCAATCTTTGGTTGAAGCTTACAATATCGGACAACAAACCGGGGATTTACAATTTGCCGCCCATGGTTTGTATAATGCAGAGTTAGCGGCTTATATGAGTGGATCGCCTTTGCCGGAGTTGCTGGAACGGATGGATCGCACGAACAAAATTATGGTTCAACTGCGGCAAAAAACTTTATTAAATTATCATTCAATTCACCATCAATCGATTCTCAATTTACTGGGAAATGCTAAAGAAGAAAACCCAGAAGATAACAATACTCCACCCTGGATGTTACTCGGTTCGACGTATGACGAGCGAGAAAAGTTTAGCCTGCACGAGCAAGCCAAAGATTTGACGGGATTAGTCCATTTTTATTTAGCAAAAACCTTTCTGTTTTATTTATTTGAACAATTCGATCGCGCCCGTGAATTTGCGGAAAGGGGGCGTCAATCTTTAAGTGGGGTGACCGGACTGCTTTGCGGTTCCGTTTTTCAGTTTTACGAGGTTTTAGCCTATCTCGCATTTTACCCCCAAGCTTCGCCCGCCGACGGTCCCAGTTTACTCCAAAAAGTCGATGAAGCTCTGGCTAACTTTAAACGCTGGGGAGAACATGCGCCGTCAAATTACTTGCATAAATATTATCTCATTAAAGCAGAAAAATATCGCGCGATCGGCGATCCGCTCAAGGCGATGGAAGCTTTCGATCGCGCGATCGAAATTGCGCGAAAATGCGCCTACTTGCACGAAGAGGCGATCGCCTACGAACGGGCCGCTCATTTCTATCTCGAATTGGGACGAGAAATGATTGCAAAAACTTACTTTTCTCAAGCTTATTATACCTATTTACGCTGGGGAGCGATCGCCAAAGTACGAGATTTAGAAAGTCGCTATTCTCAATTTATCGCTCAAACTTCTACAAGTTCGACCCGTACTGTATCGACAAAAACGAGCGTTCATACCTCTACCAGTACTGGATCGGGAAGCTCCCTCGATTTGGCGACAGTGATGAAAGCCTCTCAAGCTATTTCTGGAGAGATTCTCCTCGATCGCCTCCTCGAACAATTGATGACAATTGTGATGGAAAATGCAGGAGCGCAACGGGGTTATTTAATCTTAGAAAGAAACGAAAAATTCTTTATTGAAGGGCGCGCCGAACTCGACTCCGTAACTGTTTTAGAATCTCTTTCTTTCGACGATCGCCTACCCATTTCTGTTATTAATTACGTCATTCGGACTCATGAAATAGTTGTAAAAACAAATGCATTTGAAGCCGGACAGTTCACCAACGATCCCTATATTCAAACTCATCAAACTCAGTCGATGTTATGCGCGCCCTTGCTCGATCGCGGACAGTTGACCGGGTTAATTTATCTGGAAAACAACTTAACTCCCGGCGCTTTTACCCCAGAACGCATCGAACTGTTACAACTACTTTCCGGACAGGCGGCGATCGCGATTGCCAATGCCAAACTGTACCAACAAGTCCGCGACAACCAACAACAACTTACCCAGTTTCTCGAAGCGATTCCCGTCGGTATTTTTATTAGCAATTCCCGAGGTCAATCCTACTATGCCAACCGCATCGCTCAAGAATTAATGGGGCGGGGAATTGCGCCGGAAGCTTCTTTAGAAGAATGGCCCGACGTCTATCAAATTTATTTAGCCGATAGCAATGCCAAATGCTCTATAGAAAATCTGCCGATCGCCAAAGCTTTAAGTGGCAAAACAATTAAAGTTGACGATTTAGAAATTGCTCATCAAAATCGACGAGTTCCTATTGAAGTTTTAGCAACGCCAATCTACGACGAACGGGGAAATTTAAACTACGCGATCGCCGCTTTTCAAGATATTAGCGAACGCAAACAAGCCGAAAAATTACTCGCCGAATACAATCGGACTCTCGAACGACAAGTCGCCGAACGCACCCAAGAACTACAACAAACTCTCGAATACTTGCAAGCGACCCAACAAGAGTTAATTCAATCGGAAAAAATGGCGGCTTTAGGCCAACTCGTTGCGGGAGTAGCTCACGAAATCAATACCCCCCTCGGTGCGATTCGTTCTAGTGCGGGCAATATGGGTAAATTCCTCAATCAAAGCCTCGAAGATTTACCCGGAATTTTACAATCCCTTTCTTCAGAAGAAACTCGTGAATTCCTCAATTTGCTACGTCGTTCGTTGGAACAAGAAAATACACTTTCTGCACGAGAAGAACGCAAAATCCGCCGCAGTTTAATCCGCGAACTCGATGCAGAAAATATCGAAAACAGTACCCACTTAGCCGATACCCTTGTCGATATGGGAATTTACGATAATATCGGCGAACTTTTACCCTTATTTCGACGGGAAAACAGCGATAAAATTGTCGATCTGGCCTACAAGCTTTCCGGGCTGCAAAAAAGTACGGCTCGTATCGAAATGGCGACGGAACGCGCCTCAAAAGTCGTGTTTGCACTAAAAACCTACGCTCGTTACGATAGTAGTGGGGAAAAAACGACGGCCAGCTTGAGCGAAAGCATCGAAACGGTTTTGACGTTATATCACAACCAACTCAAACATGGAGTCGAAGTCATCCGCAATTACCAAGATCTGCCGCCGATTTGGTGTTATCCGGACGAACTCAATCAAGTCTGGACGAATCTCATTCACAATGCTTTGCAAGCGATGAATTATCGAGGTCGATTATGGCTGACGATTGCTCGCTGCGGCGGCGAAGCGAAAGTTTCGATTACAGATAACGGTTGTGGGATTCCTGCGGAGGTCTTGCCGAAAATTTTCAATCCTTTTTTCACGACCAAACCCGCAGGAGAGGGGAAGCGGTTTGGGACTCGATATCGTTAACAAAATTGTGCAGAAACATTCAGGTACAATTGAAGTGGAAAGCGAACCGGGTCGCACCAGTTTCCACATTTCTCTGCCGTTACAGATAGATAAAGGGTGAGAGCGACGATTGCCTAAAAGCGATCGCCTAATTCTAAGGCAGGCATTCTATAATTTTGCTTATACTTCTGACTTGAAGATTACCTTAAGTCGGTACTTGACCCGGCGCGTGCTTGAAGCTTTATCAATTTTATCCGGTTATTCTCCCAAATGATTTGAGAGATCGATCTACTCCCCCGTCCTGTCACTGTCTCGACGAACCCCCGTATTGAATAAGGAGACTTCTGCTCGTGTTGGTTCTTGAAGGTTATCAGATTCTCGAAAAAATTTGTGAAAGTGTTGCATCTACGGTCTACCGAGGCATCCGAAAAACCGATCGCCGCCGCGTTATTTTAAAAGTTCTCAATAGTGAATATCCTACCCCAATTCAACTCAAGCGATATGAAAGAGAATATGAAATACTCCAACTCTTTGATACGGCATCAGTTTGCCAAGCTCTCGGTTTACAAGCCTATGAAAATACCCTCGTCCTCATTATGGAAGATGTGGGAATTTCACTCAAAGAACTTATCAAAACATCCCCATTAACTTTAGACGATCGCCTCAGATTAGCGATTCAAGCGTGCGAGGCGATCGGACAGATCCACGCGGTTCACGTCATTCATAAAGATATCAATTCTTCCAACCTTGCTGTCAATCCGGAAACCGGAGAATTGAAGGCGATCGATTTCGGTTTGGCGACGGTTTTAACTCAAGAACATCCGATCCTTAAAAATCCTTCCATTTTAGAAGGAACTTTAACTTATATTTCCCCCGAACAAACCGGACGGATGAATCGCTCTCTAGACTATCGCAGCGATTTTTATTCTCTGGGCGTCACCTTTTACGAACTGTTTTCGGGACGAGTTCCTTTTGAGAGTGGCGATGCTTTAGAGTTGGTTCACTGTCATATTGCTAAAACGCCGAAACCGTTGTGCGAACTAGATGCGATCGCCGATGGCAAACCGATCCCCGAAGCTATTTCTAAGATCGTGATGAAACTGCTGGCAAAAAATGCAGAAGAACGCTATCAAAGTGCTTGGGGGATTAAAGCCGATCTCGAACGCTGTGCGGCGCAATTGCAAGAAAACGGATCGATCGAACCCTTTTCCATCGGTCAATTTGACTTATCCGATCGCTTCCATATTCCGCAAAAACTTTACGGTCGGCAAGTTCAAATTCAACAATTACTAGATACTTTTGAGCGAGTTGCAACTCCGAATAATTTTCAAGCTCATATTACCTTTATCACCGGATATTCTGGAATTGGTAAATCCGCCCTCGTCGCCGAACTCTACAAGCCAATTACCGCGCGACGGGGCTATTTTATTACGGGTAAATTCGACCAATTTCAACGCAACATTCCCTATTCGGCAGTCGTACACGCCTTCAAACAGTTGGTGAAATACCTGTTAACTGAAAGTGAAGGACAGTTATCTCAATGGCGCCAAAAATTACTGACAGCGTTGGGAACGAACGCGCAACTCATCGTCGATGCGATTCCCGAACTCGAAACAATTATTGGCCCACAGCCGCCCGTTCCCGATCTGGAGCCGTCCGAAGCCCAAAATCGCTTTAATTTTGTCTTTCAACATTTCATTCGGGTGTTTTGTTCTCCGGAACATCCGTTAACGATCTTTCTCGATGATTTGCAATGGGCCGATTCGGCGAGTTTGCACGCGATCGAGTTGATGTTGTCCGATCTCGAAACACGACATCTATTTATTATCGGTGCCTATCGCCATCAAGAAGTGGGGGCGACTCATCCACTGCGGACGACTTTAGAAACTCTGGAAAAAGAAGGGGTTCCGATCGCCAATATTCATCTCAAATCGTTGAAGTTAAATCAAATCGCCCAACTGATTGCCGATACTTTACACGACGATGCCGAAGCGGTCAGACCGTTAGCGAAATTGACCTTACAAAAAACCGGGGGGAATCCCTTTTTTGTCAGTCAATTTTTGAAAACGTTACACGAAAAAGGGGCGATCGCTTTCGATTGCGATCGCCACAGTTGGCAGTGGGATCTCAAGCAGATTCAACAGACCAAAATTGCCGATAATATTGTCGAACTCACCCTCGAAAACCTCAAAAAATTGCCGCCGCTTACCCAAGACTTGCTCAAAATGGCCGCTTGTCTCGGTTCTAGCTTCCAAACCCAAACCCTGGCGCTGGTGAGCGATCGCCCGGAAGCGGAGATCGGACGGGAGTTGATGAGTGCGGTCCGTTCGGGGGCGATCGCCACCACGTGCGAATTCGACGATCGCGGCTACATTCGCGAGTATCAATTCACTCACGATCGCGTGCAGCAAGCAGCTTATGCCTCGATCGCCCCTCGGGAACGTGCGGCCATGCATTTGAAAATCGGGCGGTCTTTGTGGCAGCATACGGACAATTTAGCCGAAAATCTGTTTAAAATCGTCGATTGTCTCGATTTTGGCGTCGATTCGATTCACGATCGCCACGAACGGGAACGGGTGGCGGAACTCAACGCGATCGCCGGAGAGAAAGCCAAAGCCGCCAATGCTTACGCCGCCGCGATCGGCTATTTTAACGTGGGACTGCAATTACTCAGTACCGATGCCTGGGAGCAATCTTACGATCTCACCTTGCGACTCTACCGCGAAGCTGCCGAAGTCGCCTATTTAGCCGGAGACTACGATCGCCTCGAAGAATTGGCGGACATCGTCTGCGATCGCGCTCGCACCTTGCTCGATCGCATTAAAGTATATGAAGTGCAAATCGAAGCCTATAAAGCCCGAGGTCAAAACCGCGAGGCGATCGCGATCGCCCGTCCCCTCCTCCAGCAATTGGGTTTCGACCTTCCCGAAGCGCCGACTCCGGAACAAATCGGTGACGTTCTCGAAACCACGGCTCGATGCTGGCGCGATCGCGGCGTCGAGAGCTTACTAGACCTACCGCCGATGCGCGACCCGGAACATCTCGCCGTTATGAGGATCGCCAACCGCCTGTTTGCCCCCATTTTTATCACCGTTCCCACCCTATTACCCGTGCTGGTGGGCAAACAAGTTCAGCTCTCGATCGCCCACGGCAATGCACCATCTTCGTGCTACGCCTACGTCAATTACGGCTTAATTTTGTGCGGAATCGTCGGTGAGATCGAGATCGGCTATCAATTCGGTCAGTTAGCGCTCAAATCGATCGACCCTCCCAATATGGCACAATATACCGCTCAAGTGCGCGGCCCCTTCCACGCGGGGATCGCGATCGGCAAAGAGCATTTAAAAGACTCCCTCGCCCCCCTGCGTGCCGCCTACCAAAAAGGGTTGGAGTTTGGGGACTTGTATTATGCAACTACCTGCGCTTTTGTATACAGTCTCCACGGCCTTTTTTCCGGGGTCGAACTCGATCTCCTCGACTCACAAATCGCCGCCTATCGCGACGCGATCGCCCAACTGCAACAAACCACGACTTTAATTTATACATCGATTTACCACCAAACCCTTTTAAACTTAGTCCATCCGAGCGAAACCCCCTGGAAGTTCTGCGGCGATGCTTTCGACGAAGGCCAGCAATTAGCCGCCATTGTTGAAACGAACGATCGCTATGCCCTTTGCGCGTTCTACATCCATAAACTCTTCCTCGCTTACTTGCTCGACGGCTCGACTGACTTGAGCGAGCTACTCGAAAACAGCGCCGAATATTTAGACGGAGCCACCGGAACCCTGTTAGTGCGCCTGTTCCATTTTTACGGCGCTTTAACTCGTTTAAAACTCTATCCATCGGCAACAGAACAACAACGACAAGTACACCTCGAAGCCGTCGAATTGTCCTGTCAAAAATTACAAAATTGGGCTAAATTTGCGCCGATGAACTACGCCCATAAATATCATCTCGTCGTGGCGGAACGGGCGCGAGTTTTGGGAGAAAAAATCGAGGCGATCGAACATTACGATCGCGCGATCGAACTGGCGCGCCAACATCAATATCTCAACGAAGAAGCCCTCGCCAACGAACGAGCCGCCCTCTTTTATCAAGGGTGGGGTAAAGCGAAAATTGCCCGGGTCTATCTCGCCGAAGCTTACTATGCCTATCAACGTTGGGGCGCGATCGCCAAAGTCAAGCAATTAGAACGACAGTATCCCGACTGGATCGATTCGTCAACGGGGATAGCACCTCGCCTCGGCGTCAACACGACCACGACCCACCATTCCACCGCCACCGAATCGATTAAAGCATTAGATTTCGCCACCTTTATGAAAGCCTCTCAAGCCATTTCCGGCGAAATCATTTTAGAAAAACTACTCGTCGAACTATTAAAAATTCTCCTGGAAAATGCCGGGGCGCAAGTCGGCTATTTAATTTTAGAAACTGACGGGGAACTGCTCGTACAAGCGCGCGGGGAACGAGAAGGGGAAGATATCGCCGTTTTGGAAGCGTTACCGTTGGGCGATCGCCTGCCTCAATCGGTAATTAACTACGTCGTTCGCACCAAAGAAACGATCGTCAAAACGAATGCGACTCGGGAAGGAAAATTTACCAACGATCCGTACATCCAAACCCATCAAATCCAGTCGATGCTGTGTGCGCCCTTGCTCGATCGCGGGCAGTTAACTGGGTTAATTTATCTGGAAAATAACTTAACCCCCGGCGCTTTTACCCCGGAACGAGTCGAACTGTTGCAATTACTATCTTCCCAGGCGGCGATCGCGATCTCCAACGCCAAACTGTACCAACAAGTGCGCCAAAATCAACAACAACTCACCCAATTTCTCGAAGCGATTCCCGTCGGCGTTTTCGTCGTCACCGCCCAAGGAGAACCCTTTTACGCCAACCGACGCGCCCAAGAAATCCTCGGACAGGGAATTATTCCCCAAACCCAAAGCGATCGCCTCGGGGAGGTCTATCAAACTTACGTCGCCGGAACCGATCGCCTCTATCCCAACGAACGCAATGTCGTCCTACGCGCCTTGAAAGGAGAAACCGCCACCATAGACGACGCCGAAATTCACCAACACGGGAAAATTATCCCCATCGAAGCCTCCTGCACCCCGATTTACGACGGCGACGGTAAAATTGTCTACGCGATCGCCGCGTTTCAAGATATCACCCAGCGCAAACAAGCGGAACAATTACTCGCCGAGTACAACCGCACCCTGGAACAGCAAGTCGCCGAACGCACTCAAGAATTACAGCAAACCCTCGAATATCTGCAAGCCACTCAGCAAGAACTGATTCAATCGGAAAAAATGGCCGCTTTAGGCCAACTCGTCGCCGGAGTCGCCCACGAAATCAATACGCCCCTGGGCGCCATTCGCTCCAGTGCGGGCAATATGGCCAAATTTCTCAATCAAAGCTTGGAAGAACTACCCGGGATCTTCCAATCCCTCTCCCCGGAACAAACCCGGGAATTCCTGGATCTGTTGAGTCGTTCCCTGCAACAAGAAAACACCTTGTCCGCCCGCGAAGAACGCAAACGGCGGCGCGCCTTAGTCGGCGAACTCGACGCACGATCCATCGAAAATAGTACCCATCTCGCCGATACCCTCGTGGATATGGGGATTTACGAGAATATCGACGAATTTTTCCCGTTATTTGAACGTCCCGACAGTCCCCACATCGTCGATCTCGCCTACAAACTGTCCGGACTGCAAAAAAGTACGACCCGCATCGAAATGGCGACGGAACGCGCCTCGAAAGTGGTGTTTGCGCTCAAAACCTACGCCCGTTACGACAGCAGTGGCGAAAAAATGGCCACGGATTTGAGTGAAAGTATCGAAACGGTTTTGACCTTATATCACAACCAGATCAAACACGGGGTCGAAGTCGTCCGCGATTACGAAACTTTGCCCCCCATTCCGTGTTATCCGGACGAACTCAATCAAGTTTGGACGAATTTGGTTCATAACGCCTTACAGGCGATGGACTATCGCGGTACTCTGACCGTGGCGATCGCCCGGGACGGCGATCGGGCCAAAATTACCATTGGCGATAGCGGACCGGGAATTCCCGAGGAGGTCTTACCGAAAATCTTCAATCCCTTTTTCACGACCAAACCCCCCGGCGAGGGTAGCGGTTTGGGACTCGATATCGTCAATAAGATCGTGCAGAAGCATTCCGGTAAGATTGAAGTGGAAACTCGACCGGGTTCGACCTGTTTTCATGTTTTTCTTCCTTTAGAGCCGCATTAGAACTTATGGAGGCGTTGACCATGTCAAAACCCGTTATTTTATGTGTCGATGACGAAAAAGTTGTGTTAGACAGTCTCAAAAGCCAACTCAAGCAAGCCTTCGGAGATAAGTATTTTTACGAAATGGCCGAAGATGGAGCCGACGCCCTCGACGCGATCCAAGAACTCATGGAAGATAGCATCCCGATTGTCATGATTGTTTCCGATTGGCTGATGCCGGGAATGAAAGGAGATGAGTTGTTAATTCGCATTCACCAACAATATCCGAACATCGTTAAAATCATGCTCACGGGTCAAGCCGAACCCTCGGCGATCGAACGAGCGAAACAAGAAGCCAATTTAAGTTTTTGTTTGCACAAGCCTTGGTCTGAAGAGGAATTAGTAACGGCAATTCAAGCTAGTTTAGCAAAGTTATGACGAAACAAGTCATTGTTTGTGTCGATGACGAACCGACAGTGTTGAGAAGCTTAAAAGCCGAACTCAAAGAAGCCGTCGGTGCCGATTATTTAATTGAAATTGCCGAAGGAGGCGAAGATGCGTTGGAGTTGGTTGAGGAATTACTCGAAGATGGTTATGAAATTCCCCTAATCGTTTCCGATCATATCATGCCGGATATTAAAGGAGACGAACTGTTAAAAAGAGTTCACGAAATTTCTCCATCTACGTTGAAAATTATGCTCACGGGTCAAGCCAGTATCGAAGCCGTGGGCAATGCCATTCAATATGCCCGCCTCTATCGTTATATTGCTAAACCTTGGCAGGCAGAAGATTTAAAACTGACGGTCAAAGAAGCGATTAATAGTTATTTTCAAGAAAAGAAATTAGCCGAACAAAACGTCCAACTCCAAAAAATGAACGAAGAGTTGGAACAGTTAAACCGAGAACAGGCGGCGTTAATTGCCAAGTTACACGAAAAGGAAAATCGCCTGACCCAGTTTTTAGAGGCGATGCCCGTTGGCGTGTTTGTGGTCGATCGCGATGGCCAGCCTTATTATATTAACTCTCGCGCCCAACAACTGCTCGGACGGGGGGTGGAGTCTAATACAGTTTTAAGTGAAATTCGCTCGATTTATCAGGTCTATTTGGCCGGAACGGAGCAATTATACCCCGAACAGAGCGATCCGTTATTGCAAACCTTGCGGGGGAAGAGTATGACCGTGGATGATATGGAAATTCACCACGGCGATCGCGCGATCCCCATTGAAGTTTGGGGAACGCCGATTTACGACGATGAAGGTCAAATTGCTTACGGGATTGTCGCCTTTAACGATATCAGCGATCGCAAGAAAGCCGAAGCAGAACGGCAGCAGTTTATTCAAGAACTTTTTGAACTCAATACCAACTTAGAACTGGCGTTAGATTCCGAACTCAAATTGACCGACGCCGCCAGTCGCTTCGTCCCGAACGAGTTTCTTTCGTTTCTCGGTTACGAAAGTATTGCCGAAGTCAAATTAGGCGATAGCATAGAACAAGAAATGTCCGTGTTTTTCTCCGATATTCGCGACTTTACTACCCTATCGGAGACGATGACGCCGGAAGATAACTTTAAATTTATTAATGCGTATTTATCGAGAATGGAACCCGCGATCGTCGATAATCAGGGGTTTATTGATAAGTTTATCGGCGATGCGATTATGGCCTTGTTTGGCGGGGAAGCCGACAATGCAGTGAAAGCGGGCATTTCGATGCTGCATTGCTTACACGATTATAACGAACATCGCGATCGCTCCGGCTATTTACCCATTTCTATCGGCATCGGTATTAATACCGGACGCTTGATGCTCGGAACCGTCGGCGGATCGTTAAGAATGGACGGTACTGTGATTAGCGATGCGGTTAATTTGGCTTCGCGACTGGAAGGGTTAACCAAAAATTACGGCGTCTCTTTACTGATTTCTCATCATACCTATTCTCGCTTACATAACGCCGACGATTATGCAATTCGCCTGATCGATCGCGTCAAAGTCAAAGGCAAATCGGAAAGCGTCACGGTCTACGAAGTTTTTGATGCCGACTTGCCGAAATTAAAAGCTGGAAAACTCGCCAGTCTCGATCGCTTTGCTAAAGCGTTGGATCTCTACAATCGCCACGTCTATCGCGAAGCTGCGGACCTCTTTCAAGCCTGTTTGGAACTCGAACCCGGCGATACGGTCGCGCAGATCTATCATAACCGAGCTTGCGATCGCCTTTAAAGCCCTGTTTTTATCGATCCGATCCCCCCGCCGTTGACCGACACTCGACATGCGTACTCGGGACGACGTTCGCGGTGGTGCTTCCCTCTACTTCTCGCAAGTTCTGCTAAATTGTGGAAAACTTGCCTACGGACGTTGAAAGGCTGTGGAAAACTTGGGGAAAGGTTGGGGAAAACTCGGGGAAAATGCAAGATTTCCCACGGGCGTTCGCCTAGGGTCTCCAAGGGAGAATAGGTTCACATCTCCCCTCGGATAGCAAAAATCGGGGGTTTTCCACAGGTTTTCCACAGGTGCTGGGACAGGCGATCGCCCCAACTCGGGGAAAGATCGGTGATTTTCCACAAGTTCCACCAGGAAGGATCCCGGGAAGCATCGGTTTCTAAAAACCCTAGTGGTGGCGCCTCCAGCACGCGATCGTGCTTTCAGACAGGCGATCGTCGTTGGTCGAGGATCTTCATCCAGTTCTCGATTCCCTTGCGCGTCGGCTGACCCGTGGCGGTAAACGTCCACAGATCTTGTTTGGATTGGGAACTATAACTCACGTGGATCGGGCGATCGCTCCCGTAGAAATAGAGAGAATCAAACGGTAATTGCGCTTCTAGTATCCAATCGACCACGCGATCGCTCCCCACATTGAGAATGCGAAAGTCGCAGGCGGCCCCCAACCGGGGACAGTAATAAGCGCCGTTGCGATTGCGTTCGCAGGCCATGTGTTGGTCGAGACGGGGCGCCACGCGCCCGTTTTTTTTACCTGTTTCCGGGTCTTTTCGTTCTAAAAACCGTTTTAAATCTTTAGAACAAAAACCGTAAGTCAGTTGAAAGTTCTCGAACCCAAACTGTTCGATGGTCGGATCGAGAATTCGCTCGTTTAAAGCGATTAAAGCGGGTAACGTTTCTTCGAGATTTTCGGGATAAGGATTGATGCGATCGCGATATTTTTGATAAGTTTGGCTGCAGGTGCAAAAGGTTTCTAAGGTCAAATATTTGAACGAATAGGAAACGCTCATCGGCTACATCTTTCGGCTGAATAGATCGAGTCGATCCCCTCCAAACCTATAGAAAAAAGGGAGGTTTTGCAGGGGCTTTGCCCTTATTCTCCTAAAGTCCCCCTGATTAAGGGGGATTTAGGGGCATCTTCCCTCATCAGATTGAGAAACGCGCGATCGCGCGATCGCTGAATCGGGGAATCGAGCAGAAAGCGCTTTACTCGTCAATTTGCCACGGTTCGGCGGTAAAGCCTTCGTCCAAGATTCTTTTCGGACGCAGGACGAGAATTAACTGACCGAGTAAGCGAGTTTCCGGTTGGGTTTCAAACCACTGTAATTCTAATTGACCGTTTTGTTCGATTAAAAAATAAGCGTCGTCTCGCCACTGGCGCTGGCGGCGATCGACGATCGCTAGTGTACGTTCGACTTTTCCCGGTAAGGGGTTCGGAAGGCGATCGCTCGCACAGGCGATCGCGACGGGATCTTCGGCTTTGAGAATGACTTGCCATCCCGGAATCGAGACCCAGGCGGCGTTTCCGCTCGATTTAACGATTCCGAACGGTCCGATCTCTTCGAGAATCGGCACCGCTTTAAGATCCTCGGCGGTTAACGGAAATTCGCCGACTACGGGGATCGTGCGCGGGAGTTCGTCGGAAGACTCCAGGCGGAACAGGGGCAGACGGGGGGCGCTGCGGCTTTTAACGACGGTGAAATCGGTGAGCAAATCTTGCAATTTTTGGCGGGCGCCCTCGGTTTCGGCGTAGTTCAAGCCTTTGGCAATCAGGCGCGATCGCTCCTGTAGGTCGGACTTCTGGCGGGCGTGTTTCCAGCATTGATAGGCGATCGCCTCCCCGGGTCCGGGACCGAAACCGTCGGGAAATTCGGAAAATCGCGAGTATTCTTTGAGCGCTTTGGCAATTTCGTGGGCGTCGTCGGCGTTGAATTGGTGTTTGAGGATAAAATCCGCCGCCGCCGCGCGATCGTCTTGGGTCAGGATCCGCAGTTCGTAGAGAATATCGCTGGCTTTCTGTTGAAAATAGGCTCGGGTGGCGTCGGCGGCGCCTCCGGCAACGATCGAGGCGTAGACTTGGGCGCCGACAAGAATTTGATTTTGCTGGATCGGCTCGAATCCAGTTTCTTCAAAAATCTGTTGGGGACTGTAGCCCGCTTTTTGCAAGGTTTGACAGTGTTGCGCCCACTCCACCCAGGTTCCCTCTTTGCGACGCAGAGCTTGGAATAGAGGGTCGGGAGCGATTTCGGCGGTGGGTTGTTCGGGGGGTGTGTTCGTCATAAGGCACTATCGAGGGTCTTCCAAAATTTATCAGTTTATCGGCGATGTTCGTCAATGCGATCGCCGATCGCGTCGGCGCCGGACTCGAACCGCCACGGGGGGCGATCGCGATCGGATTCTTTAAAATGAAGGGACAAATTTTGACAGGTGCATGTTATGTCCGATCCCCATTCCGATCGCCCTCGCCATCGCTCTAAAGGCGCCCGCGATCTCGATCCCGAGAAATACGCCCGTTTGAAGGCGGAGGTCAAAGCTCCCTATCGGGGACTGCGCAAGTTCATTTACGGGGTTTGTGCGGCGTCCGGGGCGATCGGCGCCTTTGTCTTTTTCGCCAAACTGCTCGCCGGACGAGACCTCAGTTCGACGGTGCCGAATTTCTTCTTTCAACTCGGGGTCGTCGCGTTGATGGTCTGGCTGTTTCGCATCGACCGGGAACGGAACTAAACCCCAGGATTCACCGGGGGAGTCGGTCTCTCTCGGCTGAATGGGGCGATCGGTTGAAATTTTGTATTTTACTTTACACTCATTTATGAAAATTAATGATATGACTCGGCATTTGTTTATATTGTAAACCGAGGGTTCAAATGGCTTTTCAAAGGTGCAAGTGTTTGTCTATCTAGCTTTTAGCCGTTGGTAACTTGGCGATCCCCGGTCATTCAGTTAAAAAAATAAAGAAAATATTACGAAATTTAGTATTTCGCTATAAATGAAGTCATAATGAAAGCGTTGCAGTTCAAATGGGGTCAGCCAATATATAGACCCTAACCATAAAAGCTCTGATAGTCAGCACGGGACGCCAGCATCGCGCGTATGAAGATGCTGGCGTCCCGTGTTTTTGAGTGGCGATCGCTGGAATTCGGAGGCGAACTCGTCAAGGAAGGCGAACTAAATAAGGAGAGGAGATCGGTTCCGCTTCACCCGCATTGACGAGGGCCTGATAGACAAAGGCGGCGACTTCGGCGCGGGTTGCTTCGCGATTGGGATTGAGGCGATCGCGCAGGGGATAGTTAACCACCAAGCCCTTAGCCGTCGCCCCCGCGATCGCCGTCGTCGCCCAATCGGGGATCGCCGAGCTATCTTGATAAACCGACAGCACCCCGGTTTCGTTCGAGCGCCAGTCCAAACCACTGACCAGAGCCACCAGCACCTGTACCCGAGGGATCTGCTGCTGGGCGCGGAATTCGTTGTTGGGGTATCCCCGCAGAAATCCGCCCCGACAGGCGTTTAAAATCGCGTTGAAGCCCCAGAAACGGCTCGAAACGTCAGAAAAGGCCGAACACGACTGGCTCGCCGTAGGGGAGAAGGCTTGGTTGATAATCGCGGCAAACTGAGCGCGGGTGACGGGTTCGTTGGGGCGGAAGGTGCCGTCTTCAAATCCGGCGATAATTTTTTTGCTGGCGAGGGCTTCGATGTAGGGTTGGGCCCAGTGACCGACGACGTCGGGAAAACCGCGATCGACGATGACGGCGACGAAATCGACGGCGCCGGAGATGCGATCGCGATCGATGTCGTTGCCGACGGCGACGATGGTATTGCTGGATGTGGCGTTGTAGAGGTCGTAGCGACCGTTATCGCGAATGTAGTTCTTGCCAGAATCTTCTGCCGTTCCCAAGTTCGGCGCCGCGTTGGCGATCGCCACGATCCCGTCGCGGACGTTATTGGTAATCGTGTTTTCTCGTAAAATCGGTTTTGCCGAACCGGAGACCACGATCCCGTCATTGTTGCGGGTGATGCGGTTGTCTTCAATTCGCGGCGCCGCATCGCCGCCGACGGCAATCCCAAAACCAGTTTGGTCGAAGACGTTCCCGCGAATGATTCCGGTGGCGGTGCGTACGATCGAAATCCCGTTACCGTTGTTTTGAATGAAAACATTGCCTTCGACGGTCGGATTGGCGCTTCCGGTGATGAAGATCCCGTCGCGCAAGCTGTTGGTAAAGGTATTGTTGGCGATCGTCGGGGCGCTCGATTCGATCCACAATGCGGTTCCCCGACTGCGAGGGTTGCTCAGGGTGACGCCGCGAAGGATACTGCCGTTTTTGGCGATAACTGTGGAACTCTGGCGGGCGAAGCTCGGACTGATATGGTCGCCGCCGCCGACGACGAGGGTGGTTTGACCTTTGGTGGTTTCGTCCCCGCGCAAGGTGACGCCGGAGGGGAGGACGATGGGAAAGGTTTCTCCGCTATCGGCGCTGTAGGTTCCCGGTGCGAGTTGAATGGTGGCGGGGGTGTTGAGTTGGCTGAGGGCGTAGGTAATCGAGCGATAGGGGGCGCCTTGGCTTTCTCCGGCTCCGGGGGTATCTCGACCCAAGGCGGAGTTGACGTAAACGATCGTGGTGTTGGAGGAGTTTTGGGCGAGGGGAACCGGGCGATCGAGCGATCGCGCCGGAGGGGCGACTCCGATCGAGGCGCCGAGGGGCGTGGCGAGCAGCAGTACGGTGGCGAGGAGGCGCCAGCTCCCCCGTGAGGGGGTCAGGGATGGCGAGGTCGGGGTGTTGGGGTAGGTCATTGAAGATCGAGATCGAGATCGGGAGGTGAACAGAGTGTCATCGTAATTTTTCGAGGCGATCGGGGCAAAATCCTGAGAACTCGTTCCGGACAATTCCCGTCTGTGAGGACGGGCGTGTTAGGATCGAGCCTCGCACGGCGCGCCCCCGCGCGGGTTTGGGGCGATCGCGGCAGGGGCGATCGCCCCACGGCGTTCTAGAGTGTGGATTAATCGTTTATTCAAGTATGGTGGTCAAAAAAATGCACTTTTCTCGGTGGATTGAGGGGGGGCGCTGGCCCCGGGCGATCGCCCTGACGGTGGCCTTGTGGGCGATCGGCAGCACCCAGGCGGTTTCGGCAGCCCAACGGATCGTCTTACTTTACGGACCGATGCGCGCGCCGATTTCCGTGGCGGAATTGAGCGATTTCGCCCGTACCGGAGAGCTGTCCCCGGCGTTGTCGGGCTATTTGGGACTGGCGAATCAGGAACCGGAGAAAGTGCGCGAGCATTTGACGAAATCGGTGCAAGTTAAAGCGGTCTTGCTCGATCGCGTTCTCAACCACCAACTCGGCGAGCGGCTCCTGCGGCAAGTGGGCCGAGGGTTACGGACGCCCTCGGGAGAACGCAACGAACAGGCGTTGAGAGCGGCGCTAGTGCTGTCGGCGAGCGACGATGACGAGATTCACTTGATGGAGATTTTGGAGAATTATCCGGCAGAATCTTTAGAAGTCGATTTGGCGGAAATGTCGCGTTTATATCGCAAATTGCAGTTTTTAGAACGGTTGAATCTCTAGGATCCCTCGGAGGCGGGACGGTCTTCGTCGGCGGGGGAGGGTTCGGCGTCGGCAGTGGCAGGGGATGAGGGGGGCATCGCCGCGACCAGTTCCGGCAACAGGCGATCGACGTCGAGACCGAACAGGCTGAAGTTTTGGGGAATTTGTTCGACGGGGAACGGTTCGACATCCTCAAACTCGTTTTGTTGGGCGAGCATGACACCGAGAACGCTGACGGGGACTTGAATGAAGAGGTGGGCGGCGAGTAAGGAGATCGCGGCGATCGCCAGACCCAGCAGGCGCCAGGACGGCAGCCAGTCGGCGATCCCGCTCGCGGCGGGGGCGGAGCGATACAAGAACCAGGCGGCGGCGATCGGGACGACGGGAACGATGAGGGCTAAGAAGCGATTTTGACCGCGTTTGAACAGGGTCAGCAGGCGACGTTGGGCGTCGGTCAGGCGGATGGGTTTGAGAGCGACGACTAAGATACTGAAGATATAAAACGGTCGCGACCACTGCATCCAGACAACGGGGAGGACGGCGATCGCGACGGGGAGAGAGAATTCTAACCAGACGGGAAGGATCGGGTCGCCGAGGGCAAAGCCTATCCAGCACAGTTCTAGGAATAGGGGCAGGGCGGCGATCCCCGCCAGATGGATCCACAGGAAGGGGTCAAACCAGAAAGCACGCATGGATGAAAGGGGGTGACTCGTCGATAAGGGTTCGTCCGGGAAGCCGAGACGATCGGAAACTGCCCTTTTTATACCATTTCGCGTCCGCGATCGCGAGGGACGGCGCCGCTTTTGGAGGCGAGCAGCCCACGGAGAACGCCCCCGAGTGCTTGAAACCACACTCGGGGGCGTTGGATGGACGGCGATCGCCCTTAGTTCGGGGACAGGGTGCGACGCTTGGCAACCAGGCGATAGGCTTCGATGATGTCGCCTTCCTCCCAATCGCTGAAGCGATCGATCCCGATGCCGCATTCAAAGCCGCTATTGGCTTCTTTCACGTCATCTTTGACTCGTTTGAGGGAGTCGAGGACACCTTCGTAGATCACTTGGTTCTGGCGGCGGACCCGCACTTTGGCATTGCGAATCATCTTGCCATTTTGGATATAGCACCCGGCGACGGCACCGCGTCCGACGGGGAAGACGGCGCGCACTTCGGCTTCGCCGATCGCCTCCTCGACCATTTCCGGTTCGAGTAGACCTTCCATCGCCCCTTGGATGTCGTCGAGTAGTTTGTAGATGATGTTGTACTCGCGAATGTCCACCCCACTGCGATCGGCAGCTTGGCGGGCCCCCGTCGCCAGGGTGGTATTGAACCCGATAATGACCGCATCGCTAGCGGCGGCCAAGTCCACGTCCGTTTCGCTGATTTCCCCGGGAGCGGAGAGCAGCACGCGCACTTGCACCTCATTTTGGGGAAGCTGGCGCAAGGAGCCGAGAATCGCCTCGACGGAGCCTTGAACGTCCGCTTTGAGAATCAAGTTGAGTTCCTTGAGTTCTCCTTCTTGAGCGCGGGCGCTGAGGCTGTTGAGGGTGACCCGGCGAGAAGCCATCGCTTGCTGCAAGCGCGATTGACGGCTTTCTTCGGCGCGAGAGTCGGCCACGGCGCGGGCTTCTTTTTCGTTGCCGAAGACCTCGAACTCGTCTCCGGCGGCGGGGACGTCGCCCAAGCCGAGGACTTCGACGGCAAAGGACGGACTGGCGGCTTCGACGCGCTGACCGCGATCGTCCACCATCGCCCGGACTTTACCCATAGCCGATCCGGCGACGAGGATATCGCCGACGCGCAGGGTGCCGTTTTGAACCAGTAAAGTCGCCACCGGACCTTTGGCTTTGTCTAAGTTGGCTTCGATCACCGTGCCTTTGGCGGGGCGATCGGGGTTGGCCATCAGTTCTTCGATTTCGGCCACCAGGACGATCATTTCGAGGAGAGTGTCGAGGTTTTCACCTTTGATGGCACTCAACGGCACCATAATCGTATCGCCGCCCCATTCTTCCGGAACCAGACCGTGTTCGCTCAGTTCTTGTTTGACGCGATCGCTCTGAGCCCCTTCCTTGTCAATTTTGTTGATCGCCACCACCAGGGGAACCTCGGCGGCGCGCGCGTGACCGATCGCTTCGAGGGTTTGCGGTTGCACGCCGTCGTCGGCGGCGACCACCAGCACGGCGATATCGGTCACCCGGGTGCCTCGGGCGCGCATGGCGGTAAAGGCTTCGTGACCGGGAGTGTCGAGGAAGACGATCTGATGGATGGCGTCGTTATGCTCGACATCGACGTGATAGGCGCCGATATGCTGGGTGATCCCGCCCGCTTCGCCTTGAGCGACTTTGGTTTTGCGGATGGCATCGAGCAAGGTGGTTTTCCCGTGGTCTACGTGACCCATGATCGTCACCACCGGAGGACGGGACTGGAGATTTTCCAGATCGTCGGCGTCGAGCATTTCGCTGACTTTCTTCGCCTCGGATTCGGCTTCGGCGGTTTCGACTTCGACGCCGAGTTCTTCGGCGACCATTTTCGCCGTCGGAATGTCGAGGGTCTGGGTGACGTTAACCGCTATGCCTTTGAAGAAGAGAATTTTGACAATTTCTGTTTCGGCGGTTTCCAATTCGGTCGCCAGCTCTCGTACGGTGAGGGCTTGGCGCAACACCAGATGTTCCGGACGTTGTTTTTTCTCGGCTTTGTCCTGGCGCCGTCCGCGATGCCGCGAGCCACTGTCGCGAGTGGGGCTAGATTTTTTGTTTTTCGGCGCGCTACTCGGCCCCGACGTGCCTTGTCGCGGCCCTTGGCTAGTTTTGGGTTTGTTGGGACGGGCAGTTGACAAGCTGACATCGATCGCGGCGGACTGCTTGTCGTTGTCGAGGTCCAATTCTTCCTCGTCTTCGTCATCGATGGGTTTAGCCCGCCGTTTCGATTTCGACCCGGTTTTCGAGGTTTTCGCGGGAAACTCTTGGATGTCTTCTTCTTCTTCTTCGTATTTTTTCGAGCGTTTCGGGGGACGCGGCGGCGTCGGTCGCTTGAGTTTGAGACCCTCCGTTTCGATCTCTTCATCCACGGAAGTTTCTTCGTCAAAGCTTCGCCCGGCGCCGGGGCGATCGCCACTGGCGGCTACCTCTTCGTCTCCTTTGCCTTTGCTCGGGCGCGGACGCTGCAATTCAGGCACGGACTCCGGTTTGCGCTTGACTTGCTTCGGCGCGCGATCGCCCGACGACTCTGCCGAAGCGGCAGGCGCCTCGCGTTCTTTCCCCGGGATCGCTTCGTCGGATTTTTTCGGGGAACTCGGCGACCCGGCACCGTCGCCTTTGGGCTTTTTAAGAATTGGTTTTTCTTTGAGCGGAGCCGAGGTCGAATCCGACGCCGTCGTCGGTGGGTTCGGTCGGGTCGGCGGTCTTTTGAGTTGAGGAGATTCTACTTCGGAACTCGTCGTTGCTTGCGATCCCGACTCGGTGTCGTCGGTTTCAGTCGAGGCTAACTGCGGCTTCTGGAGCGCAGGTAATTCTTCGGGTGAGGGTTCTGAGGGTTGATGCACGTCTTCTTGCGGACTGGTTTCACTCGGTTTGGCATAAACCGGACGATCGAATGTCGTCACTTCACTCGGGGAAGGGGGAGATGGCGGTTGGGGCGCGGGAGGGGGGGTTTCGTCCGCCGAGGGGGTCTCGGCTCGTTGGTTTTTGTCCCCACTCGATTTGTGCTTGCGAATTTCCAAAATTTGTTGTTTTTTCTTGCCCTCAGCCGAACCGCCCGATTCGGCGGTGGCTTTGGAGCGATGCCCTTTTCCCGAACCCGAGGTTTTGGCTTCGGGGTGAGCGGCCACGTACTTATCGGAATAGGCGCGAATGCGATCGGCCTCATCTTCTGAAATCGTACTGCTATGACTTTTGACGGCTATGTTTAGCTGCTCGCAAACTGCCAAAATGTCTTTATTTTCCAAATTCAATTCCCGTGATAACTCGTATATTCTGACTTTGCCGTTGTTCATAAAACCTCCTTCCGGCGACTCCCTGTCTTTCCTTGGGTTAGTGTTGGCGCGCTCGGGGCGCTGGGCGCTCGCGGACGCATGTCGAGTGAAGACTCAGGATCCTAGGGCATGAAAACTCGCGAACGGTCGGACAGTGGCGTCGGGGGTCGAGGGGGATACTCTACCGACAACTGAGAATGGCGATCGCCCGATCGCGAGTCGTAGACCTCTAGAAAGGATCGCGGATGAAGAACGAAGCGTCAAACCCAAGCGCCTGTTCCTGTATTATTCGTCTCTCCCTTTCGCCTTTTGCCTTCGTTTTGAACCCCTTCTCCAAGAAGGCTCGCTTGCTGTCGATCGAATCGATAACAATGGACAACAGCTAGTTTAGCCTGCCGCCGCAGTCACCTGCGCCGATGGATTGCGCTCTCCCGGTCGGGGGAATCCCTCCCTCTAGTCTTGCACGACTTTCTATACGAGTGCGGACTGGATTGAGGGCAATCTCTGTCAGTCGCGCGGATTGGGCGATCGGAGCAAGCTGCCCGATTCGCGTTCTGGATCGTTCGACGAGATGGATTCCTCCGCAGCCGACCCCTCCCGGACAACCCGTTGCCGCAAAGTTTCGTACAGTTGTGGGGGAACAGTGGCTTTGAGCGATCGCCCCAATCGATTTTTCTTTTGAGCGGCTCGGACACACTGTTCGCTCAGACAAATATATGCCGATCGCCCCATCCCCCTGTCTAATTGTACCGTATGGGACGGATGGACTCGGACGACCCGACAAAACTCCTGTTTGGGAGCGACTCGGCGACAACTGATACAACGTCGGTAATTGACTTTCATCGGCAACGGCTTGGCGGTCGGTCTACAAGGGGGCGATGGCGACGCTCATCTCCCCGGTTCGAGGGGCTTCGCTCCCCGCGCGGTCTCCCGGGTTCGGGGGTGGCGCCAAGCCCCCGCCGGGCGCGATCCCGGGGTTCGATTACTCGGATTCTTCCAGGGGCACGACCTCCTCGGCAGTTTCTTCCACTTGTACTGTTTCCTCTTCGTATTTCGCACTATCCTTGATATCGATCTTCCACCCGGTCAGTCGAGCTGCCAGTCGGACGTTCTGCCCCTCTTTCCCAATCGCCAAACTGAGCTGGTCTTCCGGAACCAAAACGTGAGCTTGGCGGCTGTCGGGATCGACTAGGCGCACTTCGTCCACTTTCGCCGGACTCAAGGCATTGGCGATATAGGTCGCCGGGTCCGGAGACCAACGAATCACGTCGATTTTTTCCCCGCGCAGTTCGTTGACCACGACCTGAATCCGCGATCCGCGCGCCCCTATGCAGGCCCCTACGGGATCGACTTCTCGCTCTAACGTATCCACGGCGATCTTAGTACGCGGTCCGACGTGACGGGAGGGGGGATTGGCTTCGCGCGCTACGGCGACAATCCGCACGACTTCATCTTCAATTTCCGGCACTTCGTTGGCAAACAAGTAAACCACCAATCCGGCGTCTGCCCTCGATACCAACAATTGCGGCCCTCGATGGGGTCCTTCGCGGACTTTCTTGAGATACACCTTCAAGGTCGCATTCGCCCGATAATTATCGTTGGGCAACTGCTCGCGTTTGGGCAATTCGGCTTCGACTTCGGGATTGCCAAACCCACTGTTGACCGCCAAAATTGCCGACTGTCGCTCGAAACGCAAGACCCGCGCTTGTAAAACCGTTCCTTCCAAGTCCTCAAACTCTTCTTGAATCAGTTTGCGCTGTTGGTCGCGCAGTTTTTGCGCCAGCACTTGTTTGGTTTGAATCGCTGCCATCCGCCCGAAATCGCCTTGGTCCGGGGTGACATCTAACACCACCGTATCTCCCAATTGGGCTTCGGCGGCCACTTCTCGCACTTCTTGCAAGGCGATCTCGTGATCCGCACTGCTGACCGTTTCGACGATCGTTTTGGTCGAAAGCACCCGAAATCCCTCTTCTTCGGTATCGAGTTCGATCTCGAAGTTGTCGAAAAAGGTTTCGTCAAAATGCTGGCGATCCATACTCAAGGTGCGACGGTAGCGCTCGTACCCTTTGAGGAGGGCTTCGCGCAAGGCCGCTTGTACCGCGTGTTTCGGTAAATTCCGCTCTTGAGAGATATTATCGATCATGTCCCGGAGTCCGGGCAAACTAACCATTGACATAGGCGTTCCTATCCGTATTCGATGGGAGAACTGGGGACGCGGACGATCGCGTCTCGGGGATCAAACTCCGTCGGCGAGTCGGACTTGCGTCACGATCGATCTCGGAATTTTCATCACCCGTCCCTTTTGATTGAGATAAACGGCGCCCTCGTCCCGGCGCACGAGTTTGCCGCTCCATTCTTGATGTCCTTGAAAGGGTTCGGCGGTCGCGACCGTCACCCCAAACCCTTTAAACGCGACAAAATCGCGATCGCTACTCAACTCGGAAGAAATCCCGGGACTCGAAATTTCCAAAATGTAAGCGTCGGGAATTAAATCGCTTTCGTCTAACAGGGTGTCGAGGGCTTTGCTCATCCGTTCGCAGTCATCGAGACTGGTGTCCGAAGCGGGGTTGCGGATGTCCACCCGCAAGATCGGCGGACTTTCGTGAGTGTGAAATACTGCCGTTACCACTTCCAACCCGAGTTGTTCGGCTACGGGGGTCGCCAATTCGATAATTTGGGGGATCAAAGGATGAGTCATTGCACAGCTCCAACAAAAAAAGTGGGCAGCTACCCACTTCCCGCAACATTGATGTCTTCCAAGAAGGTTCACGACGAGCGAAAGACCCTCGGGTCGTCGTCGGATTGCGGCCCGTTGTCGGCGAGGGCCATCAACTTCGGGGGCGATCGCTCGCTCCCTTTGCAGGATAGGGCTTCCCTCGAAGGCTGTCGAACTCGCCTTTCCCTCTTTCCTTCTCCTCTTTCGGCTCGCCTGGTGGCTCTCGCGAGAGGGAAGAACTTCGCTTGACCGGAGGATCGGGGGTTCTCGACCTACAGGTGGGACGCTGGGAAAGGCGAAGCGTTCGGCCAGCAGACCTGACCGAGTTCGGATGACAAAAAAAAACGCTCGCCTCCGAGCAGTTAAGCGCTGCTGAAGTCTACCCTCGGGGGGCTGACTTTACCGAGCGCGTAGGCGATTTTTTCGTTCGCTCAAGTCTGGGAGGAACGTGCGGGAGAAGGGGATCTCCGCATCGGTACAACCGCATCACCGAACTGAGCCGCTTTCTATTCTAGTGGCTCCTGACGGCTTTTGTCTATCTCGCCCGTTGTCGGCGATCGCCGGATCGCCGCCTTCCCTCCCACTCGGGTTCACCTTAACGCGATGGATTCGGAGGGTTCGGATTGCGTCCGGCGAGCTGGCGCAATTGCTCGGTTTCGGCGAAAATACGGTCGGGATCGGTTTCGATCGCCCGTTTGACGTAGTTGAGCTTGATTTCTTCGAGTAAGTCGGACACCAACGCCTGCAGTTCGGCGAGGGTATTTTCGGTCTGCAATTCCACCCGCAAGGCTTCGCCAAAATTCTCGACCAACTGCTCGATCAATTCGTCGGCGATCGGATCCGGGGGCAGGTCGGCGATCGCGTGATACGCACTGTCTGGCCCTTCTGCCAGCAATTTCGACACCCTCACCGACACTTGTTTGGCAATCTGCTCGGACCACCCCGCTAACCCCATTCCCTGCAATCGCCGATAAAAATCCGTGCTTTTAATACTCGTCTCCAGCACGTGATAGATCAACTGCTCCAGATCCGGTTGCACTTTGGGCAAGACTTTACACACTCCCAATTGCAACAGTCGCCGCGAAATTTCCTGCACTTCATTCGTATCGTTAATGTCGATATATTCCTGTTCGTTTGGCTGGAGCAGCGATTTGGTCAATTCTCCACTTTCGACGCTACTTTTCATTTGATTGATAATCTGCACGACCACCACTTGGGTCAGTTCTTCGGCGAAACTGGCGACGACCCCCAAGCGCAATTGCGCGCGCAACCATTCAATATCCACTAAACCGGATTCGTCGAGGCGAATGACTACGGGAACGACGCGCAACCACCGCCAAAAAGGAATTAACAATAACAAGTCGTACCAGCGCCAAAATACGGCACTTTCCAGGGTAACGTTGGGATGACGCCGGGTAATCAGCCAACTGCGAAATAAAATATCGATAAAAAATAAGGCGACGAAGAAAAAGTCAATCAACCAAAAGCGATCGATATAATCACTATTCACCCCGATATGGCGGTAATAGTTACTCTGCATTAAAAACCGAATCTTGCCATTGAAAAACTTTAGTTCTTCCTGCCAGCCGTGCTCCCGGAAATTCTCCAGACTCCAAAACTCCTCAAAGGCTCCCGTGGAAGACTTATTCGCCCAAAACACTTCGGGGGCTAAAAAGTCCAGAACCCAAATAATCGGCGCGGGACCCGAGGGAGCCTCTTCGGGTTTGCGCGAGTAAATATGACGGCGAATTTGATTTTTAATCTCTTCGAGGGTGCCACTTTTCTCGGCTTGGGCGAAATAATTTTCTCGAATCATGTTGCGACTTTCTTCGCGCAATTCTTCGAGTAGGATCGGCACTTCGGGAGACTCCATGCCGTACAGTTGCAATTCGGCTTGCAGTTCGGAGACGAGGCGTAAATATTGTTGGGTATCCCGATAAGGTTCGATCCCTTTGACCGGATCGTAAAATAATTTAGGTTCGTAAAAGTCGATTAAAAAGCGGATTTCGCTGTTGAAAAATCTGAGGCTTTCTTGCCAGCCATTTTGACGCAAGTAACGCACGCTCCAGAGGCTTTGGAAGGCGTCGATCGCGTCGTCGGTGCCGAACTGCTCGCTCATGCGGGTTTTCACTTCTTCGAGGGACCCGTAGCTGTCGGTGACGCGAAATAAATCTTCTCCTAACAGGCGGGTACTCTGCTGGCGCAATTGTTCGAGCAGGGGAGGGACTTCGGGGGAATCCAAGCCTTGCTCTTGTAACAGGGTTTCGAGGCGATCGACGTTTTTGAGATATTTCTCGCGATTGGTGACGTTGAATTTTTGGAAGAACAGATCGGCGCGCAAGTAATAGTCGCGTCCGGGGATATAGCTGAGGTCGAACAGGACGAGACCCAAGTTTAAAACGGCCACGATCGCGATCGTTTTGTCGATCCAGTGGAGCCAGGAGGGAAAGCGGCGATCGGGACGTTGTGGGGATGGCATGGTTTCAAATATTCGCGGAAAACGGAAAGGGCTCGCTTAACAATTCGCCGAACTCGGGCGGCGTCAGGTCGCGCGCGCGAGTCTAGGGGGAAGCTTAGCGGAAAGGGCGTGAAGCTGGCAAGGGATCGCGCTTTCGGGAGGGCTTTACGGCTCGCGATCGCCGGAATTGGGAAAGTTTTGGCGGTAGGATTGGCCGTCATTGGGGGCGCCATCGTCGGGGTGGCGATCGCCGGAGTCGGTGCGATCGCGTAGGGTCTCCAAAGAAGAATCGCGCAAATCGAGGGGCTGCCGTTGCGAGGGGGGCAGGCGATCGATGGACCTTCGGCTGCTTCCGGCGTTGGAACCGGGACGGGTAAAGGTTCTCCAGGCGACTTTGAATCCGGTCACGACGCTGCGGGTGGTATGGCGCGCTTTTTGAGCCTGTCGTTTGGCGGAACCGAGGGAGCGATCGACTTGTTTGACGACTCCCGAGGCGCTCTGAACCCCGTCGGACACTTCGTCGGTGAGGTCGCTAATTTCCATTCCCGTGAGTCGGATCGCTTCTAAGGTCGGTGGGAATTCGCGTGCGAGGGTGTCGGCGAGTTTTTCGACGCTGCGCGCGGCCCGTCCGACGGCTTGCAAGGCGGGTAGGGCTGCCAGCAAGACGAGGATCAAGCTGACAGCCACGAGTAGGAAAGACAGTCCGAGCCAAAACAGGGGATCAGTCACGGGAGAGTAGGGATAGCTTGCGATGACAGTCGATCGATCTCACGATTGGGTGGTGTGAGCGGAGGAGGGGTTGGAAAACTCGTTGTCTGGGTCTTCTTCGGGATCTGGGCGATCTTCGCGATTTTGGCGATCGAGTTGTTCTTTTTCGAGTTGGCTCGCTTCGATCCCGGAGGCGATCGCCTCGCGCAAGCGCACGAGGGTTTCGTCCCAATTGCGAAGGGTTTTCGCGGAGAGGCGATCGGCTTGCAGTTGCAGGGTACTCGATAGGTCTTCGGCGAGTTCGGGAAGGGCCGCCGCCGATTTTTTCACCAGTTGGCGGGTTTTGCGACCGCTACGAGGAGCGACGAGCAACCCGGTAATCGTCCCGATCGCCGTTCCCAGCAAGACCCCACCAATAAATGCTCCAGTACGATTCTTGGACATTGTAAATGGTTTCGATTGAGCTTACAGATATTTTAGGCGGCTTTTGACCGCTCCACCGCCCTCCCTAGCGGGGATTGCCCTTCGGCGGCGCCCCCGCGCGCGCTTTTCCTTTGGAGACGCTACGCGAATGCTCGCTCCGGCGCCCTCGGCGAAACCACAAGCCCCCAATCCAATTCAATACGGCTAAAATTTGGCGGACTTGGTTGACTTGTCGTTCGAGCTGACTGTAGAGATCGCGTAAATTGCGGGTGCCTTGCTGTCCTTTCGCTAAGGTGGGCGGGATCGGATGGAGGGCGTTGTAGGTGACGCGATCTGCGTAGAGAATGGCATTGGCGGCGCGATCGATGCTGCGACTCAAGCACCACAGTCTCCAGGCTACAGATAGGGCGATCGCCGCCATCGTCAAGTTGATCGCAACTACTGCCAAGATCATCGCCGTCCTCCCGCACTCCAGCGCGATCGCTCCTGGGTTTGGCTCAATTTTCGCACTCCTCCCCCCCTCTTTTGTCGATTTTTCCGCGATCGGTTTTTAACAACAATTTGATTAAAAACGAACGATCTCCCGGGTTTTTATCTTATCATCAACTTGACAAAATCTCGATTTTTTAACTCCGACGAACCCTATTGACCGTCTCCCGGTCGATACGTTCCTCCCCTCGGCGTTAACTGACCGTTAACATCAGGTCGTTCGTCTTATTGTTCTCCCCGCTCTTTTTCTATCTTCAGCGATCGCCTTCATGCTATCTAAAACACGCGGAACTATCGCCGCCGGACATCCCAAAACTGCCGAAGCGGGAATCGAAATGTTTCGCTTGGGTGGCAATGCTTTTGATGCCGCCGTCGCCGCCATGCTCGCTTCTTTTGTCGTCGAATCCGGTCTCACCTCTGTCGCTGGCGGCGGCTTTCTCCTCGCACGAACTCGGGAAAATCGACAAATTTTATTCGATTTTTTCGCCCAGACTCCCCGCCATCCCCAACCTCTTGAAACTTTAGATTTTTATCCCGTGGATCTCGATTTTGGCGGCACCACCCAACAGTTTCATATCGGCTTGGGATCGATCGCCGTCCCCGGCAATCTCGCAGGTCTGTTCGCCGTTCACCAACAGTTAGGAACTTTACCCTTTCACGTCCTTGCCGAACCCGCGATCGCTTACGCCGGTCAAGGAGTAGAAATTAATCCCTTTCAATCTTATTTATTAAACCTACTCGCTCCCATCTTACTGCGCGATCCGGCGTCCCGTCAGATCTACGCCCCCCAAGGGACTTTATTACAAGTGGGCGATACGATCGCCATGCCCAATTTAGGGACAGTTTTTGAAGAATTTGCTAAAAGTGGAACTTACGAATTTTATCGCGGTGAAATTGCCCGCCAAGTCGTGCGTGACTGTCAAGAAAAAGGCGGACATTTAACTTTAGAAGACTTTGAAAACTATCGAGTTATTTTACGCTCTCCCTTACGCATTCCCTATCGCGATCGCCAACTGCTGATGAACCCGCCCCCGAGCTCGGGAGGCGCCCTCATCGCTTTTACGCTCAAGCTGTTATCTACTTTCGATTTCGATCGCTTCTCTTTTGGCAGCTTACCCCATTTACACGCCCTTTGTCGGGCAATGCAGTTAACGAATGTTGGAAGAAAAGATGGGTATGACGACTCACTTTATAATGCGGATGTTTTAGATGATTTCTTGTCTAAAAAACATTTATTAGACTATCAATCCCAGTTTCAAACTTATCTGAAAAACGATCTGAATAAATTAGGCAGTACCACGCATATTAGCGTCCTCGATTGCGAAGGAAATGCGGCCAGCGTGACCACCTCCAACGGCGAAGGGTCTTCCTATATCATTCCCGGGACGGATATTGCCATGAATAATATGTTAGGAGAAGCGGATTTAAACCCGCGCGGGTTCCATCGATGGCGCCCGAATTGTCGGATGTCTTCAATGATGACACCGACGGTGTTAATGAAGGGCGATCGCCCGGAAATGGTTCTCGGTTCTGGCGGTTCCAATCGGATTAGAACGGCTATTTTTCAAGTAATTTCTAATTTTGTCGATTTTAAAATGGAGGCGATCGCCGCCGTCGAAAGTCCGAGAACTCATTATGAAAATGGTGTTTTTCATCTCGAACCCGGACTACCGGGAGATCTGTTCGATCCTCCGGAATTTTCTTCGGAGTTTGAATGGATTTATTGGCAAGAAAAAAGTATGTTTTTTGGGGGAGTGCATAGTGTGGCGATCGCCCCCGACGGTTCGATGTTTGGGATTGGAGATTCCCGACGGAGTGGAATGGGTTTGAGTGTTTAAAGGAAAAGCCAATATAGGGTGTTCGATCGCGATCGAGGACGGCGACTCAAGGGATAACGACCTCAATCCGTCGGTATCGTCAAGGGATAGAGATAGTTTTGATGGCGAGGGGCTTACAATAGGAAAAGAATTAAAAACAAAAGTGCGATCGCCTAGATGATGAAATCTTATTCTCTTGCTGCTTTGTGTGCTTGTTCGTTGAGCGTGCTGCTGGTTTGCAATACATGGACGATCGCTCGTGCGATCGCCGAACCCGTGGCGGACCGCTCGTCCGAGGTAGAAGTGAGATCGCCGGAGGTGCGGGCGCGGCAACTGGCGGCGGAATGGGCCGACGCACGAGTGATTTATTTAGGCGAAACTCACGATCGCCAAGCGGACCATCGAGCGCAGTTGGCCATTATCCAGGCGTTACAGGCTCAAAATCCCAAAGTGGCGATCGCGATGGAAATGTTCCAACGACCGTATCAGGGGGCGATCGATGCCTATCTGGCGGGAGAATTGGACGAGGCTCAGTTGGTGGAACAAACCGAATACGATCGCCGATGGGGATTTCCGTGGGAAAATTACGCGCCGATCCTGCGGTTTGCCCAAGCGCAACAGTTACCGACCCTCGCCTTAAACGTGCCGAGTGAAGTGACGCGCAAACTGGCGCGGGAAGGCTGGGAGAGCCTCGACGAGGGCGATCGCCAGTATATCCCGCCTCGGGAACAAATCGACCTCGATAACGAAGACTATCGAGCCTTATTGCGCGGGGTGTACGAGCAACACGCGCAAGCGGGTCACGGGTCGAGTGAAGATCTCGATCGCTTCTTCTTCGTGCAAGTGTTGTGGGACGAAACGATGGCGGAAAGGATCGCCGAATTCCTGGAGGATAACGAAGACTATCAAGTGGTGGTGTTGACCGGAAGCGGTCACGTGGTCTACGGTTACGGGATTCCCGATCGCGTCGCCCGACGGATGGGCGATCGCCGCGACTTCGTACAGCGATCGCTGGTGTTCGACCCGCCGGAGAGCTTACCCAATCCCGGAGGACGGGCGATCGCCGATTTTGTCTGGACTCACGACCCCACGGCGTCGGGCGATCGGTCAAAAGGTGACTAATTCCGAAACAAGGGGGCGAAACACCCCGGTTAAATCCCCGTGAGCGACTACTAAGGTCGGGAAGTTGCGATCGCCGTAATCTTCCCCGGGGTTGAGGGGAAAGATCGGGGTCGATTGCAATTCCACCCAGGTTCCTCCGGCGGCGCGGACGATCGGCCAAACTCCGGCAATATCCCAAATCTTCGGCGTCGCTTCGACCCCGCCGAGGGTAACCCCGTTGGCGACCATCAAAAAGTTATAGCTGGCGACTCCTAGCAGGCGAATTTTGCAGGGAAATGGTTCGTGAAACAAGCGGATCGATCGCGAACAAAAGCTGAAAAAGTGGTTGCCACTCGGTTCGTCCGCACTGGTGGCGATCGCCCGATTGTTGAGAAATGCCCCTTGCGGGCCGTCTAACCCGGTGTCGCCGTACCAAAACCCATAAAAGGACTGTCCCAGAGGTGGGAGGTGCACGTAACCGAACACGGGAGTTCCGCGATAGAACAATCCCAAAGAAATTCCCCAAATCGGAATACTGCGGGCGAAATTGGTCGTTCCGTCGAGGGGATCGACGACCCAACACCATTCGTCGCCGCCAAAACAGGTGTCGCCTTCCTCGCTCAAAATGCCGAAGTCCGGGAATACGCCAGAAATGGCCTCGCGGATTTCGCGATCGGCCCATTTGTCCGATTGCGTTACCAAGCTGCCATCCGCCTTTTCCGACGGCTGAACTTGACCGAAATCTGCCATGAGATCGTTACCGACTTTCCCCGTCGTCGTCTCGGCAAAGTTTAAAACCCTATCCCAAAAATCACGCATCCAACTTTTAGAGGTTAAATTTTAGAGTTCAGATTATCAAAAACATGGCCCGTGAAAACCTCGCGTAACTCTCTGGGACTATCCCAAATTCCGATTCAGTCGAGTTCGCCTTCCATGACGGCGGCGATCGCCTGTTTGGCATTTGCTTGGAATTCTACTGCATTGACCCGCCGCAACAGCGCCACCGCCGAGATCATGCCGACGTATTGAACCGCGAACACGGTACTGTAAGCCAACACCGGACTCTGAAAGATCGCCCGACCCAAATCTAAGACGGCCCCCCCGGTGACGGTTGCCAGTCCGCGCGCGATCGCCTGGGCCAATCCCCACGCCCCGATAAAGGTTCCCGCCGTTTCCGCCGCCGTCAGATCGAGCATCAAACTGATCGCCCCGGTGGTAATCACTCCAGACCCGAAGCCGTACAGTAGCAACGCCCCCATCAACATCGACGGTTCGGCGACAAAACCCGCCAGGGCCAGCAATGCCAAACAACCGGAAACCCCGATACAACCGATTTTGGTCGTTTGCTGTTTGCCCAAACGCGGCGCGATCGCAAAACCTGTCAAGCTAATCCCGATTAAGGTTCCCATGCCAAAAAAAGCATTGAGTTTGGTGGTTTCGGCGATCGGCATTCCGAAAACTTCGCCGCCGTAAGGTTCCATCACTGCATCTTGCATGAACAGGCTGATACTCATTACCAGCAGAAATGAGAAAAAGATGCCCGTCTGGCGGCTGGCGGTCAATACCCGCAAGGCATGACCCAGGGTGATTTTATCTTCGCGATGGGCGACGCTAGAACGCTGGGAATAGCGAGAATAGTTCTGTTCCACGCCGACGGTCGCGATAAAGGTCAAAAACACGACGATCGCCGGGACAGTTAAAAATAAACGATTGACCGACGCTTGTAACTGTTCGATGGGCGTGTCGAGGGCAATTTGTTTGAGCAACACACTGCTGACGATCGCCCCGATAATAATCCCCACCATCAACATCGACCAAACTGTGCCGACTAATTTAGAACGGTTGTCTTCGTCGGAAATATCGACTAACAACGCCGCAAAGGGCGTAGAACTGGCACTGAGGGCCAAACCGTAACCGGAAAAGACTAACCCGAAAACCGCAGCCCAGCCGTAACTGTCCGGGGTCCAGCCCCCCGCTTGTTCCATCGACTGACCCAATTGCCAGACAACTTGCACCGCTACGAAGGACATGGCGGTAAATAAGATGCTTCCTCCCCAAACATAGGGCGTTCGGTGCAGTCCGGCGATCGGTTTGGCGTCGGACATTTGCCCGAACCATACCCGCGCCGGGGCGACAAATTGGTGCATGGCGATCGCCCCGGCGGCAATCAGGGCGGGGACTTTGAGCTCGTCAATGGCAATCCGGTTGATCACGCCGAGGGTCAACACGGACATGATGCCCAAGCCCATTTGAAATAAGCCCAAGCGAAACATGGTGGCGAGATTGATTCGCGGTAAGCTTTCCCCCGCGATCGCTTCTGCCTCGGGTAGATTGCCTGTTTCCATAGTTGTCAATCGTTGTTTTTCTTTAGGGGTTATCTTTGGTTTATGTTAAACCCAAGGCCGCCTTTTAAATTAGATTTTAGATTTTAGATTTTAAATTAGATTTTAGATTTTAGATTTTAGATTGTATAGCATTTCTCAATCCGTTGAGTCCGGCTTGCCTAGCTCAACCCCTCGGTCCTGGGAAGATCTTGTTCCCTGTGGGAGCATCTTGCTCCCGACTTGAGTTACCCATCATTTACAATGGCGATCGAAGCGAGCAGCGCGAGCTAGCACGACCCGGATCGATCCGGTTATTTTTTCGTTGTCCTTTCGATCGCTAACAAAAAATAACCCGCCAAAGCGGGTTATCTCTACGTCGAGCGAACTAAATTTTTTCAACTCAAAAGCCTTTATCGGACTCGGGCGCGATCGCGTTCCGTCACTTCGACGGCGCTGGTTTCTCCCGTTCCCAACCCGTTCGCCTCGTTGATACTGGCAGGATCTAAATGAGCGTCGGTCAGATTTGCCGCTTCCCAACTGACTCCGCTTAAATTTGCACCGATTAAATTGGCTCCGCGTAAATTGGTATAACTTAAGTTCCCATCGCTCAAGTTGGCCATCCCTAAATTGGCTTGGGATAAATTCGCCCCGTTTAAGTCCGAACGACTTAAATTAATAAAACTGAGATTGGCATTCCCTAACTGCGCTTGTCTGAGATTGACTCCAGATAAGTTCGCTTCAAATAAATTGGCATTAATTAAGATAGCCTGTTCTAAATTTGTTTCTGATAAATCTGCATTACACAGGTTCGCCGCTTCTAAATTTGCTCCCGTTAAATTCGCACCCTTTAAGTTCGCTTCGCGCAAATCCGCCCCGACTAAATCCGCATCACTTAAATCGCATCCCTCGCATTGTTTCGTTTGTAACAATTGGGTGACGTGTTCTGGGTTGGCGGCGTGACCGGGACTCGACCAAGCGATCGCTACGGGTAAAACTAAAGAGAGTAAAAGACTGAGTTTCACGGTTTCCCCCCCGTAATTTATAATCTTGTCGCTTAGTGTTCCCCCGCTCCGGCGATCGCTAACAGGTTCTCTCTAAAAAAATCCCCGTTTTCGATCGACCGCAGACCTGCGATAATTTTTCTTTTAAAACAAATAAAAACATCGCGATTTGACCTGCATTTTCGATCGCTCCGGTGGCGATCGCTCCGACGCCCTCACTCCCTCTTATTTATGGCGTAAACCCAATAGCATTGGTAAAGTTACCGCCTCTCGAACCGAGGACGTTCGCCCCGATTAAATTCGCTGCATTAAAATTGGCATTGAGTAAATTCGAGCCTCTTAAGTTTGCCGCATTCAAATTTGCCCGAAATAAATCGGCATTGCGCAAATCTACTTCTACTAAATGGGCTCCACTCAAGTTTGCAGCTTTTAACAGTGCGTCTTGTAAATTAGCTCCGTCTAAGGTCGCTTCGACTAAATTGGCAACGGATAAATCGGCTTCTGTTAGATTGGCGGCGCGTAAATTTGCCCCTCTGAGGTTGGCCCCGGTTAAGTTCGCACCGGATAAATTAGCGCCGGATAAATCGGCGCCGTTGAGGTTGGCCCCGCGCAGATCGACCCCCACCAAATCGCGACCGGACAGATCGGCGCCGTTGAGGTTGAAACCCGCACCGTTCCGGGTTTCTAGCAGCTCTTGCACCGGGGCATTGACTTGGGCGAGGGTGGGAAGGGAGCATCCCAGGACGAGGGCGAGGGCGCTGGCAGTCAGCAATGTGGGACGGTTCATGGAAATCGTGCCTCCTAGCTGCATGAGTTGGCGGAGTTGACCTCAATCGGCGATCGCGCGATCGCTCGCGATTCGGTATTCTTACGGTCAGTTGGTTACGTGCTTTTACTTAATTTTAACATGAGGGTTTCAAAGCTAACCCGTTTGCAGCATGTTGACGGAGGAAGATCGCCCCTCGTCGTCCTCGAAAAGGGGATCGAAATGGGGGGCGATCGAGATTTATTCTCGTCCAATTTTCTTTCAAGAAATCTTTAAATTAAGGTTGCGGGGGTAGGGAGACGAGATTGCCGTATCCCTACATTTCTTGTTTCAATAAATGGGGTGAATTAGGTTCTCGATCGCCCAGGGAAGACGGGCGATCGCCTGGGGTTAAAATCAGCAATTTTACGGTATTACCGAAGGGGTGACAATTCTCGATTTCGACCGCCGTTCTAAAAATTAAACTGCGTTCTCACCGTTCCCGTATAAATATTGGGATTTCTATTAAAATTATTGGCATTACCAATCCAATATAAGGAAGGAATCACCGCAATTTTATCGGTAACGGGAAAATAATAGGTCGCTTCGATTTCGTACTGAGTTCCGCCATCGCCATCGCCGGACAGTAAAAATCGTCGTCCTTCGATCGGACTGAAGGGAATAATATAAGATAAAGTGGCTAACGATCCTTCTTTGCCCAAATCGGGAAATGCCATGCCGAGTTGGAGGGACTGGACGGTCAAATCGCCGCCGGGAACCGCATCGCTCGCCGGATCGATATCGATATTGCCGTAGCTGTAGCGTCCGAATAGCCCGAATTTCGGGGAAACTAACCAATCGAAATTGACCGCGAAGACATCGGCGTTGGCGTCTTCGAGATCGCCGCCGAAGCCGTCGTCGGCGACACCGATGAGAGGTCTGCCGCTCACTTGACCGTTGCTGGCTGCGATTTGGGAGCGATCGTAGAGTAAGCGTAAGTTGAGATTGGGAACGGGAGAGATAGTCAATTGTGTGGTGAGGGCGCGATCGCCGCGAAATAAACCCTCACTGGGGTCGCTACTATCGATCGCCGCGTAACCGAGGCGTAACTCGAACTGTTCGCTGATGCGCCAGGTGGCGACAGCTCCGGAACTGCGGGCGAGATCGTTAATCAGGGGAGAGCCGTAAGTATCGAAACCACTGGCGCCGCGACCGAAAGCGGAGGTAAAGGCGTTACTGTCGAAGAAGCGCGACCACAGGAATTTTGGCCCGATCGCCAGTTGTACGGAAGAGGTAACGGGGAAAATATAAACGGCCTCGGAAATACTGAGGCGGTTCGTTTCTGGGGTGGGTGTGAGATTTAAAACTGGGGTGCCGAAACTGTTAAACCAGCCGTCCGATGTATAGTTATTGGTCGGCGAGTTACCATTTCCGGTGACCAAGGTGGTAATTAAACTATCTTTTCCGGTGAAAGAAGTGGTGAGAAAGAAGGCGATCGCCTCGGAAAAGGTGATGCTGGGGTCTTCGCGAACGCGACTGACGATCGCCCGACCGTCGGCGTCCCGTCCGGAACCACTGCCCGTGTCGCCGGGATCGAGGCGATTGACCCGCAGATCGTCCCCCGCCGTGGCGGCGGCGACGTTGAAGGTGGCGAGGACGTTGAGTTTGGTGGTGGTGGAGAATTGACGGGCGTCTAGGTCGGCGAGGCGGGTTTCTACGTCGGCGAGACGATCGCGGGTGGCGGCGAGTTCGGCGGCAAATTCCGCTTGCAGTCGTTCGACCACGGCGAGATCTTCTGGGGTCAGGTCTACGGGTCCGACGGCGATCGTGTCGAGAAAGGCATTGAGTCCGGCGGCGAATTCGTAGCGGGTGAGGGCGCGATCGCCGCGAAAACTGCCATCGGGATAGCCTTGGAGGATGCCGTAGGTTTCCACGAGGGATTGCAAGGCTTGAAAGGCCCAGTCTGTCGGTTGCACGTCGGACAATTGTGAGACCGAGGTGATTTGAGCCAGGGGATCCGGTTCTCTGGGGGCGGCGATCGCGCCGAGATCGGCCCATCCCGCGCCGACGAGGGCGATCGCGCCGAGGGTCGATCTCAGAACAACGGAGAACCGTTGGCAAAGGGCGGGTCGTGCGACTCGGTCAAGCCCTTGGCGAAGGGAAAATTTATCTAAATGATTTTTTGTGTGTCTCACTTTACGCAAACAGAGAGGAGTCCAGGGCGATCGCGTCACTGGAGCCATCGCGATCGAGTGATGTTGAAATCGGCGATCGAACCCGGGGAAATGCCAAATTTCCCGAGGGAATTGTCGCCGACGAACCCTGACGTTTCATCGGTTATATAAAAATGGCGTATAGATGCGACCCTCGCCGATCGCCCTCGTTTGCGGCCAAGCGGGCGATCGCGCGGTCAAAGAAGCGTAAAAATCAGGCCAGTTCGGGGGCAGATTTCCCCTCGATGCTCCCCAATTATTAGCACTGAGTTCTTACAATGTCTAGAGGGATTTACAAATATTTTTTGGCGATCGACGAAGCGAGAAGAGCGCGGCAACGGCGATCGCCCGCTCCCCGTTGCCGCACTCTCGCACTAGGGTTGTTGGTACCCTTGCAAATTTTCCGGTTCTAACTTGCGTAACAGTCGCGACGCTTGGCGCGTCAGGGTTTCGCTTCCGGTGACCACGACTAAATACTTCCCCGCATTGAGGCGATTGCGATAGGGGAGGGCGTCACCACTACCGAGGGCAATCCCGACCCCGCCACCGACAAAAAAGCTGCCCATTGCTCCCGAAGCGGCGCCGAGTAGACCGCCGACCAGGTGATTGCCAAGTTCCCCCGCCCAAGCGAAGGTATTCAAGCCCGTAATGATGCTGAAGGTCGTCCCGGCGGCAAATCCGAACGGAACCAACCACAGGGCCATAAATTTGATTTGTTTGTACGCTTGTTCGTTCGGGTCGATCAAGCCAAACTCGTCGGCGCTTTTGTAGCCTTTGCCTAAAATTTGGATTTGATTCGCAGATAAGCCTTCTTTTTCGAGGGTACAGTACGCCTCTTCGGCCTGAATGCGATCGGGAAAAACGGCAACCAAATAATTCATAAACTAAAAAACAGAAAATCTTTGCGATTAAATAAAAATTTTAGAGCAATGGGGAGAATCGAGAACACGATAACTGGGGTGAAGCCGAGGCGATCGCCCCTTGCCAACCTAAAAAATTTCCCCCCTCGACCCTGTAAGCGCCCCATTTACGGTTAAAATGTCCTACTGCAGCAAGTCTGCCGAGTGGCGAGGTAAGCGCAAGATTGCTGCTTGACACCACCGATGTCGATCGCCCGTCAAGTCCCGAAGCTCGCCAATGCTAGGCGGCTATTGCGGCTCATGCATTCACCCTCAGTCGTTCCGGGACTATTGTTTTTTGTTGCCACTTAAACGCTGACCATGCCAAAGCTTCTCGTCTCCGATCCAATTGACCAAGCTGGGATTGATATCCTTTCGCAAGTCGCTCAAGTCGATGTCGAAACCAGTCTATCCCAGGAAGATTTAGTGCGCGTCATCCCAGAATACGACGCGCTGATGATTCGTTCTGGCACCCGCGTCACCAAAGAAATCATCGAAGCTGCGACCCAGCTTAAAATTATTGGCCGTGCGGGCGTCGGTGTCGATAATGTGGACGTTGCCACAGCCACTCGTAAAGGGATTGTCGTCGTCAACTCGCCCGAAGGCAATACGATCGCTGCCGCCGAACACGCGATCGCCATGATGCTCTCCCTTTCTCGCTACATTCCCGATGCCAACCAATCGGTCAAAAGCGGCAAGTGGAACCGCAAGGCGTTTGTCGGTACCGAAGTTTATAAAAAAACCCTCGGGATCGTCGGTTTGGGGAAAATCGGCTCCCACGTCGCCGCCGCCGCTAAAGCGATGGGCATGAAATTGATTGCCTACGATCCGTTCATTTCCACCGAACGGGCCGAACAAATCGGCTGTCGCTTGGTCGATCTCGACCTGCTCTTCCGCGAAGCCGACTACATCACCCTCCACGTTCCCAAAACCGCAGAAACGGCGAACATGATCGACGCCGCCGCCTTGGCGAAAATGAAGCCCAACGTGCGGATTGTCAACTGTTCCCGAGGCGGGATTATCGACGAAGCCGCCTTAGCGGAAGCCCTGCGGGAAGAACGGATCGGCGGCGCCGCTTTAGATGTGTTTGAAAACGAACCCCTCGAAGCCGATTCCCCCCTGCGCAGTGTCGGCAAACAGTTGATTCTTACCCCGCATTTGGGCGCTTCTACCGCAGAAGCTCAAGTGAATGTGGCGATCGATGTGGCCGAACAAATCAGGGATGTTCTGCTCGGATTGCCCGCCCGTTCGGCGGTCAACATCCCCGGACTCTATCCCGACGCCCTCGAAAAACTCAGACCTTATCTGCAATTGGCGGAAACGTTGGGTAATTTGGTCGGACAAGTCGCGGGCGGTCGCATCGAGTTGCTCAACGTCCGGATGCAAGGGGATTTGGCGAACAACGACAGTCAACCCGTGGTTGTCGCCGCCCTCAAGGGTTTGTTATCCCAAGCCCTGCGCGAGCGCGTCAATTACGTCAACGCCAGCATCGAGGCTAAAGAACGGGGCATCCGCGTGATCGAAACCCGCGATGCGTCGATTCGCGACTATGCCGGATCGCTTCACTTGGAAGCTAAGGGATCGTTAGGAGATCACGCGGTGACGGGGGCTTTGTTAGGGGATGGTGAAATCCGAATCACCGATATTGACGAATTTCCGATTAACGTTCCCCCAAATCACTATATGCTGTTTACAAGACACCGCGATATGCCGGGAATTATCGGCAAAATCGGGTCTTTGCTCGGCAGTTTTAACGTCAATATTGCCAGTATGCAAGTCGGTCGCAAAATTGTACGCGGCGATGCGGTGATGGTTTTGAGTATTGACGATCCCCTGCCGGATGGATTGCTCGATGAAATCAAGAAGGTACCGGGGATCCGGGATGCTTACACCGTAACGCTGTAAGCGGCGATCGCCACTGAGATCGGAAGGAAAGGGGATCGGTGGGGTCGCGGACGAGTGGATCTCCCGCCCCTCTCCTCTCGGTGCATTCCCCAACTGCTCACCCCCGAAGTCTTCAATTGCGAACTATGGCCAACAATTGGTGGGAAATTCAAGTGCTGTGCGATCCGGCTCTGGAAGATTCGATCTTCTGGCGCTTGGAAAATTTCGGCTGTCGCGGGATGGCCACGGAACTAAAGGGTCATTCCTGTTTGATTTCCACCTATCTGCCCCAGGAACGCGCTCAAATGCTGGATTTGTCCGCGCTTTCCCTACTGTTGCGCCAAGATGCTCTCGCGATCGGATTGCCCACTCCCGCGATGCAGTGGAATTTAATCGAGGAGGAAGATTGGGCGATCAGTTGGAAAAAACACTGGCACCCGCAAGAGATCGGCGATCGCTTTTTGATTTATCCGGCGTGGCTTCCCCTTCCGGAACAGTGCGATCGCCTGCTGCTGCGCTTGGACCCCGGCGCCGCTTTCGGTACGGGCGCCCACGCCACCACTCAACTCTGTCTCGAAGCGTTAGAAATGCGTTTGGGCTTCGATCCGAGCGATTCTGGGGTACAAGTGGCCGATATCGGTTGCGGTTCGGGGATTTTATCCATTGGGGCGCTGTTGTTGGGCGCCGGAAAAGCCTACTCGGTGGATATCGACCCCCTCGCCGTTCGGGCCGCCCGTCGGTGTCGCGAACTCAATAAAATTGCCGAGTCGAAAATGTTAGTTAAACTCGGCAGTGTCGAACGGGTCAAACAACTGATTGAAGAACCTGTCGATGGCATTATTTGCAATATCCTCGCCGAAACTATTTTAGATTTAATTCCCGAGATGGATCATATTTGCAAGCCGAGTACCTGGGGAATTATTAGTGGGGTGCTGCTCGAACAAGCGAAACCTGTCGCCGATACCCTCGAACAGCATGGCTGGGTCGTCGCGACCCTTTGGCGGCGTCAAGATTGGTGCTGTTTTAATATTCGGCGGTCTTGAGATTTTAGATTGTAGATTTTAGATTGTAGATTCTAAATTTTAAATTTTAGATGTAAGGCGATCGCACGGTCCTAGGATTGTCGGAGTTTTCTCAGGAGGGGGATGAAATAATAGCGGCTATAAAAGTATAAAAAAAGCTGTTCGCGACAGCGATCGCGCCGCGCGCGATCGCTGTCGGATATTGAGAGAGAGAAACTTGGCTAAAAATGGCCAAATTCACTAAGACATGAGATGGCGAAAAGTTAAACGCTCAAACAATAACGGCTGAGAAGAGAACCGAGAACAAACTAAAAAACGGGCGATCGACTTACAACAGGGGTTCGAGTTCTGCAATTAGTTGTTCGGCGCTCCTGAGTCCTTCAAAACGCTCTACAGGTTTGCCTGCTTTAAATAAAACTAACGTCGGTAACGCATAAATATGATGATCTGTGGCTAAATCCGTGTATTTCTCCGTGTCGATCTTGACAATTTTTAGCCGTTGTTTGAGTTTGGCATTGACTTCGTTCAGAATCGGCACCATCATCTGACAAGGCCCGCACCAATTGGCATAAAAATCGACCAACACGGGTAACTCCGATTGTTGGAGCATTTCATCAAAACTGTTGAACTGTTTTTTGACGGCCATCAGTCACAAACACCATGAACGGTGTGGCGTGAAAACATTTCTATGATAGCGAGACTTGGGTACAAGTGCGATCCCGTTTTTCTAGAAATGCACAGATATCGATCGCCATTATACCGCTTTTCAAAAATAATGAGAGAGGTCGAGGGTAGGGACACGACATTGCCCTGTCCTTACAGGCGATCCATCTCCATCGAGGTTTTAGAAAAATGCTATTAGATGCAATGAGAATCGGCGCAGCTTGCGAGAGAAAACAATCCCATGCGCGCGATCGCATTTCACCTTAAAATAAGTGAGTTTGCAATCAAGTGAAAAGGGAAAAGATTAATGGAACTCTTGCCAGAGTCCGTACAGAAATTGCGCGATCGCGTGGCGATCGTTACCGGAGGATCCCGGGGCATCGGACGGGCGATCGCGATCGCCTTGGCAACCGAAGGGGCCACCGTCGTCGTCAACTACGCGCGATCGAGTAGCGCCGCCGATGCAGTGGTCAGCGAAATTACCGCCGCCGGAGGACAGGCGATCGCCGTCCAAGCCGACATGTCCAAAAGCGACGAAGTAGACGCCCTCATCAAAACCACTATCGAGCAATGCAGCCGCGTTGATATTCTCGTCAATAACGCCGGAATCACCCGCGATACCTTGCTTCTACGCATGAAACCCGAAGACTGGCAAGCTGTCATCGACCTCAACCTCACCGGAGTTTTCCTCGCCACCCGGGCCGTCGCGAAAATCATGCTCAAGCAAAAATCCGGTCGCATCGTCAACATCGCCTCCGTCGCCGGACAAATGGGGAACCCCGGACAAGCCAACTACAGCGCCGCCAAAGCAGGGGTCATCGGCTTTACCAAAACCATCGCCAAAGAACTCGCCAGTCGTGGCGTCACCGTCAACGCCGTCGCCCCCGGTTTCATCGCCACCGACATGACCAAAGATCTCAAAGCCGACGACATCCTTAAATTTATTCCCCTCGGACGTTACGGACAACCCGAAGAAGTCGCCGGAATGGTTCGCTTCCTCGCCGCCGACCCCGCCGCCGCCTATATTACAGGTCAAACCTTTAATGTTGATGGGGGCATGGTGATGAGTTAGCATCACCAATAAGGACACGGCAATGCCGTGTCCTTACCGTGGATTAAAGATTAACATCCAATCTACAATCTACAATCTACAATCTACAATCTAAAATCTAAAATCAAATCACGTCCCAACTCACCGGAGTTCCCTTTTTTAAATCTTTTTTCACCACTTTCCCCAGCAGGATTGGATAATATTTGGGCGACAAGCCCAACCCGGGACGAATCGCCCGCAAATTCTCCGGCGTAAAACAGTCCCCCGCCTTCATATCTCGCGCCACATACAAAGAACGACGAAAGCCCATTGAAGCCCTTTCTGCGTCACTCGGGCCGTATTGAATTCGCCCCAATGATTGCCAAGCTTTTTGAGTTTCGATCGCCAATTGTTGCATCTCCTGTGGTTCCATCGAAAAAGCAGAATCGACACCTCCATCGGCTCGTCTGAGGGTAAAATGTTTTTCGATAAATGTGGCTCCAAACGCAACACTCGCCACCGCGACGCCAACACCCATCGTGTGATCGGAAAGACCGACTTCGACATCAAAAAGTTGGCGTAAATGGGGAAGCGTTCGCAAATTACTATTCTCTGGTGTCGCCGGATAGGTACTCGTACATTTTAATAAAATGAGGGATTGACATCCCGCTTCTTTCGCCGTTCTCACGGTTTCATCTAATTCGGCGATCGTTGCCATTCCTGTAGAAATAATTAACGGTTTTCCCGTACTGGCAACTTTACGAATTAAGGGCAAATCGGTATTTTCAAAAGAAGCAATTTTATAACAAGGAACGTCTAAAGATTCGAGAAAATCAACGGCAGTTGCATCGAAAGGTGTACTGAATCCGAGGATTCCCAATTGTTGGCAGCGATCGAAAATTGGCTGGTGCCATTCCCAGGGAGTATGTGCTTTTTCGTAAAGTTGGTAAAGAGAATAACCATGCCAAAGACTATCGGTATTGTTAATAAAAAACTCTCTTTCGGCGAGGTCGAGGGTCATCGTCTCCGCCGTATAAGTTTGTAGTTTAACTGCGGAAACTCCAGCAGCAGCCGCCGCTTCGACAATCTCTAAGGCACGATCTAAAGATTGATTGTGATTGCCGGACATTTCGGCCACAATAAAGGGCGGACGATCGATTCCAATCGAATAGTTACCAATTTTAATACTGTTCATCATTATTGAAGGTTATTAAATATTATTGATATATTCCTGGATATATTCTTGCCTGGTTAAAGATAAACACAGGGCTGGCTGTCCGCAATAACTAATGTTTTCTTTGAATTTAAAATAGCATTTAGAAAAGGCTTTAATAGAGGGCTTGTTTGTCGGTTTGATATAGGCGTGGACGATGGGAACGGTGGTATTTGAAAATAGCCTTTGCGTTCCCAAGCGAATCAAATGGGTTCCGTAACCCAAACCGCGAAATCGGCGATCGATATTGATGGAAACAACGGCTTCGTTCTCGACAATTAAATAGCGAATCGAACCGATCGCGCGATCGTCGCGATCGAGTGCTAAATAAATCAATGAATTCGGATTCTTCAAGTGCGATCGCCACCATTGCACGTGATGTTCCCAAGGGATGGGATCGCTGGAAAATGAGGTATTTCTTACATCCGGATCGTTGGCCCATTGCCACAGTAACCGACAATCGCGATCCTGGGGCGATCGCAATCGAATCTTTTCGCCTTCTAAAACCATTAAAACTCGTTCGCTTCCTTCTCCATCTACGAGTTGACAGGCGCGTTGCGAGATTTGCGCGCATTTAGTTTTAGAACCTAGCAAATCGGCGATCGCCTGTGTCATTGTATGGAGGTCTAACTCTCGATAGTCTCCTAAGTTAATAGCGATCTTTTCTTTGGCTAAAGTTTCGGCGATCGCGCGTTGATTTTCCGCGAGAATCACCGTCAAACTCGGTAATCCCATAAACGCCAATTCCCAACAGGTACTCCCTCCGGCTGAAATCCCTAGATCGGCCCACGCCATTAATTCTGGCATATCGGTGACATTTTGCAGCAACCGAATTGAAAATGTTGAAGATCGAGCTGCTTTTTCGAGACTAGAATAATGTGGATTACTTCCACCGACGACGATCGCGACATCTAAATCTGGGTTGTCTAAATTTTCTAAGGCTTGAATGACTTTTAAAGTCACGTTATCGGAATCGCCGCCACCTAATGTAACTAAAATTTTACGGGCGATCGGGGCAATTTCTCGTCGCCATCCTCGCCACGCCCAAAATTCACGGCGCAGTAAGGCGTAACGAGTGCCGAGTAACAGTTGGGTGTCGGGCGATCGCTGTTTGTAAAAGCTGTCATTGGCGTAAATATTTTGATTTAATATCCAATTGGCATAATAACTTTCACTATGTCCGTAATCGTCTAAAAATAAAAAGTTTAACTGCGCTTCTGCGATCCTTTTTTGATACTTGGTTTTAAAGTGATAGCCGTCTAAAACCAAGTATTTTATGTTCAATTTACGAGCAATTTCTATAGTTTTTTGGCAATCTTCTACACTACCGGGTTGCACTTCAATTTCGATCGCTTTCATTCCTTCTGCGTTGAGGCGATCGGCGATCGCGCGGCTACAATCAGCCATGACGAAGATCGGGCGATCGCCGTTTTGTTTGGCAGCTTGCGCTAATGCCAAACAGCGCATCACGTGACCCGTTCCGATCGCTGTAGAGGCATCGGCGCGAATCAGAAATTTGAAGTTTGACTGATTATTGCCCATATTTTTTCTGTTCTATATGGGTATTAATTTTAGACCATTCTGGATGGTTTTCTAACAATATCAAGCAATTTTTGAAGGTAAGTTTTTCTTCCGACCTAGACAAACTTTTAATTATTTTTTCAATCAATTGAAAATCTTCCGGGGTATCGACCGTCCAGCGATGATGACTGTTATTTTTCTTATCCTTTAAATGAGCGATTCGATAGCGTTGGGGCTGACGGTAAATAAATGGGGTAACGTGTTCGCGATCGGGTTGGGCGGTTGCTTCTTGAAAAGCTTCTTCTAAACTCTTAAAAGAAAAGATTTCTGCATCCATTCCTCGGGGATACGTTCTCTCCAAACAGTTGGAGAAGTAATCGACTGGAGGCTGACTGTCGAGATAGCTTTGAATGAGGCGATCGACGATTTCGGGATCGATTAGAGGACAGTCGGAAGTGACGCGAATAATCGGATCGATTTGATACGTTTTTGCGGCGTGATAATATCGCGAAAGTACGTCATTTTCCGAACCGCGATAGTAAGCAATGGCGAGGCGATCGCACCATTGAATGATGGGATTATCCGTTGCGTTTGTTGTCGTTGCTACAATGATGCGATCGGCCAGTCGAACTTGTTGCAATTGTTCGAGGTGATATTGCAAAAGCGGTTTGTCGAGAACGGTTTTTAACACTTTTCCCGGTAAGCGAGTTGAAGTCATTCTCGCTTGGGTGACGATACCGATGTTCATTTTTAGGAATCTACACTACGCCGAAATCGACTTAATTAGTATAGCATTGGCGCGGGCGATCGCCAAAAAGTACGGCATGATTTGCCGTACTTTCTCGGACTTCTAAATCTTGGTGAATTTAGAATTTATAGAACGGGGATTACCACCATCGGCGATCGCCATTCTCATCCATTCTCGCTTGGCGAATCACGTCAGAAATTTCTTCCGCATCTCGCACGTGATGGAGGGCTTCTTTATTTCCTTCTCCATCTTCAACGATAAAATAGGTGGGAATTTTAACGTGTTCCATCGTAATATCCGCAACATCTACCGCGACTTGACGGGCTTTTTCTTCTAAAGTTTGCGATTCGTTAGGAACATAATCGCCAGGATTAATTGTTAAGTTTTTCGGTTCGTGTTCTTGGGTTCTCATTTCGATAATTTCCTCAACTTTTTCAGACAGAATTTATTAAACTTAGATCGTTCAGGCGTTTTGCCACATTTGTTGAATTCTACCGGGCAGAAACTCGCTAATTTCCTCCACGCGATCGCGGGATAACTCATCTTTAGTTGCGGCAAAAACCGCACAAATTACCGTTTCCGGATCCGTATAGCGCGGTATACCGCCTTCTTGGGCAACCCGTCGCACGAATAAGTCAGCATCGATCTTCAGAGGCGGACGAATTCGACCGATCCAGGTGACAATGGGATTGGTATCCATCCACAAATCGACAATCTCATCTTGCAGCGCTTTATTATCACTAGAAACAGCTTGTGTGTGCAATTGATCTGCGACTTTATCCACCGTTTGATTGGGCATTAAATCGCGCATCGTTCTAAACACGACTTCGCTGAGGTTGCGTGCGTCAAAAATATCGGGAAGAGCAGCTTTTACCCTAACTTTTTCTAAGAAAGAAACTTGCCGATCGCCGATCGCTCGCTGCTGTGAATTTTCCGCGAGGGATTCCGGGGGATTCGCTTCCATTTTTTGCAGCATTTCCCGACCTTTATCGGTAATTTTTGCCGCTTTAACGTTTACAGGGGCGCTCAGTTTCGAGACCTGTTCGGCTTGGGGACTGCCCGTATATTCGACTTCAATATAGCCATTGCGATTGAGATAGTCGAGATTGCCGAGTAAGGTTTTCTCATCGACGGGATTGCTGCCAAAATCTGCCGCCGAAAACTCGATCTGGGGGTTTCCTTCAGCTTCCCCAGCGTCGCGCAGTTTTTTGAGCAAAATATAGGTAATGTCTTCTCGAATAGCGATGGTCATGTGGGTCAATATCAAACAACAATTAACTAAAGTGGAAAAAGAGAAAAATCTTTAATCTCACAGTAATTATCTTAACGAAGATAGAGAAATAATCGCTCTCTCGTTAGTATGAACTTTATTCCCAACGGCGATCTAACTGAAGTATGATTTCACCGGGCGATCGCGCGCACTCCACGATCGCCCGATCCCCCATGAGATCGAAATCACAGGCGGAATTTAAAAAAGCCGATAGGACAGAAGAACCATCAAAAATCGGTCGTAAAATCCCGGTGCGATCGCCACTGACTCGCAGATCCCCCAGTCTGGCGAAGCAGTTAATCGGTCGATTGGAGTCGATCTCCAGCCGACCGCGCGACGATTTAAGACAGATTTAAAATGGAGATATTTCACGCTCAAAATCCTGCCAGTAAAGGATATTTAACATGGGTAAACCCGAGCAAATTGCCGAAGCGAGCGATCGCGATTTATTCACGGCTAATGGAGTCATTCGTCTCAAACCCCAACAATATATCCACGTTTTAGATAACAATACCGGGATTACCCGACTCGAACTCGGGCCGCAAACGGTAACCTTACGCGATCACGAACGATTGGTCTTAAAAGCGCACCCCACAATCGTCGTTCCGCCCCGTTATTATTGCATCGTTGCTAATCCGGTTCGCCGCGACGAAAATGGAGAACCCCGCGTCAACGATCGCGGTGAAATTGAATTGCGTTACGGCGATCGTGAAATTCGTCTCACTCAAGAACCGTTCCCACTTTATCCCGGAGAACAGCTCGATTGTGACGTTACTCAACTGCAAGTTGTCGAAACTAATTGCGCCCTAAGATTGCGAGCAATTCGCGATTTTACCGAGACCCGAACCGTCACTGAAGACGGAGAAATGCGCAGGGAACAGCTCGATCGTGTTGCGGGAGACGAGTGGTTATTTGAAGGGCCCGGAACTTACATTCCTCGCATCGAAGTTGAAGTCGTCGAAACCGTTAAAGCGACGGTCATTAAAACCAATCAAGCTTTACGTTTACTAGCCCGACAAAATTGTATCGATCGCCAAGGACACCGACGGCGAGCCGGAGAAGAATGGTTAGTACGAGAAGAAGGAGCCTATTTACCGGGAGTTGACGAAGAAATTGTCGGTATTATTAAAGCTTTTATCCTCACCGATCGCAAAGCTTTACATCTAAAAGCCAAACGCACGTTTACCGATATTTTCAATCGACAACGCAAAGCCGGAGACGAGTGGCTAGTTACATTTCAAAACGCCGAAATTCATATTCCCGACGTTTACGAGGAAGTCATCGGGGAAGTTCAAATTACCACATTAAGCGATCGTCAATGGTGTATTGTTGTCGATCCGGTCGATGAATTGGGTAAGCCTCAATTTGGAATGCGAGAAGTCCGTCAAGGACGAACCTCTTTCTTTTTACATCCCGGAGAATCCTTAGAAAATGGCATTCAAGAAATTTACGTACTCGGGGAACGAGAAGCCCTTTTATTGCGAGCGAACGAAGCATTTAGCGAAGGAGAAGCAGAGGCGATCGTGCGCCGCAATCCGGGGGATTTGTGGATGATTAACGGTCCGTGCGAGTACATCCCTCGGGTAGAGGTTGAAGTTATTGAAAAACGCAAAGCCATTCCCCTCGATAAAAATGAGGGGATTTACGTGCGCGACATTCAAAGCGGGGAATTAAAATTAGTAAGCGGTCCGCAAGCTTATATGCTGACCCCTTACGAGGAGTTGTGGGAGAAAGAACTACCGCCCGTTGTCGATCGATTATTGGGGCGAAAAAACGACGCGATCGCCGATCGCGGCGACTACGTAAATCCGGGGGATGAAGAAGATTTAGAACGAGCGCGCTTACCTTTTTCTACATCGCACGATCGCGATCGAACTCGTGCGGTCGTTTTTCACGTTCCGCAAAATGCTGCCGCTCAAATTCACGATTATAAAGAACGCAGCGCCCGTACAGTTTTCGGTCCCGATTTAGTCATGCTCGGTCCCGACGAAGCCTTTACGGTGTTGAGTTTATCCGGCGGTAAACCCAAACGTCCTAACTTAATTAAATCCCTCGCCTTACTGTTAGGACCCGATTTCATGACCGATATTTTTACGGTGGAAACTTCCGATCACGCCCGCCTGCAATTGCAGTTATCTTATAACTGGTATTTCGACGTCGATAAAAGCGACGAAGAACAGGCGGCAAAACTGTTTCAAGTTCCTGATTTTGTCGGCGATGCTTGTAAGGCGATCGCCTCGCGGGTGCGCGGTGCGGTGGCGGGGGTTCACTTTGACGAATTTCACCGCAATTCGGCGCGAATTATTCGCCAAGCGGTGTTTGGTTTGGACAATGAAGGTCACATTCGCGATGAATTTCGATTCCGCACGAACAATCTCGTGATTACCAATATCGACATTCAATCGGTCGAACCCGTCGATGAAGAAACTTTAAAAAGCTTACAAAAGTCGGTTCAAATTGCGATTCAAATTACCACCGACGCCCAAGAAGCGGCAGCCCGTCACGATGCCGAACGCATCGAACAAGAAGCGCGGGCGCGATTGGAACGTCAGGGAATCGTCGATAAAAGTGCGGCGGAGGTCGAGCGCAAAAACCTATTAGAATTACAGGCGGAAAATGCGGCGATCGAAACTACCGGACAGGCGATGGCGGAGGCGCGCGCTAAAGCACAAGCGGCTCAAATTCAAGGGGAGTTGCAGGTTAATTTAGCCCAACAAGATGCGGAAGCGGCGAGAATTCGCGCGCAAGTGGAATTAAACCAACTGCGCGCCCGTCAGGAAGCCGAACTCGCTCACCGTCAAACCCTCGATAATTTAGAGGTTGAAAAAGCCCGACAAATGGCGGAGATTACCAGTGTAGAATTCGCCCAAAAAGTCTCGGCGTTGGGGGCGGAAACGATCCGGGCGATCGCCCAATCCGGACCGGAAATGCAAGCCCGACTGTTGGAAGGGTTGGGACTGCAAAGCGTGTTAATTACCGATGGCAACAATCCGATCAATTTGTTCGGAACGGCGAATGGATTGATCGGGGGATTTTCATCGAATTCACCGCGAGAGATTGCCGAAGATGAATAAGTTTGGGTGAGAAAAGTTGAGTTTTTCAATGCTTTAGATTTGTCAACGTCGTCTAGATCTACCCAGAGGGGGAAGCGATCGCGCCGGACGATCGCTAGAATGCTAGTGGACGTTCAAAGTATTTGAAAAACTCAATAATTCGATTTTTGAGAAATTCGGCGCGATTGTCGAATTTCTCGCGACGGTGTATTTAGGAGATTTTTTATGACCGTGACCCCCATCAAAACTCAATTCGGTCCCGAAATCGATGTGGGGCAAGTTCGCGAACACAACCGAAAACAGTTAGAGGCGATCGCCCGCTACCGTCGCGCGGCGAATTACCTCGCTGCCGCTCAAATATATCTCAAAGATAACGTACTTTTGCGCGATCCCCTGCAACCGGAACATATTAAAGATCGTTTGTTAGGTCATTGGGGAACGACCCCGGGCATCAACTTGATTTACGCCCATCTCAATCGCCTCATTCGTCGCTACGATGTCAATCTATTTCTGGTCACCGGACCGGGACACGGCGCGCCCGCCAACTTAGCTAACCTGTATCTGGAAGGCTCGTTGCAAGAGTTTTATCCGGAATTGACGTTCGACGCGGCAGGTCTTCACGACTTTATCAAACGGTTCTCCTGGCCCGGGGGCTTTCCGTCTCACTTATATCCCGGCATTCCCGGCACAATTCACGAAGGGGGCGAACTCGGCTATGCCCTGGCGACTTCCTTCGGGGCGGTGATGGACAATCCCGATCTCATCGTTACCTGTATCGTCGGCGATGGCGAATCGGAAACCGGGCCGACGGCGACGGCATGGCACAGCTATAAGTATATCGACCCTGCCGAATCGGGGGCGGTGCTGCCGATTTTACACTTAAATCAGTACAAAATTTCGAGTCGCACGATCTACGGATCGATGAGCGATGAAGACTTACTACACTTGTTTTCCGGCTATGGCTATCAAGTGCGAATCGTCGGCGACGACGACCTCGATGCGGATCTCTACGCTTCCATGGATTGGGCTTATCAAGAGATTTGCCGGATCCAACAGGCCGCCCGATCCGGCGAACCGATCGCCCAACCGCGCTGGCCGATGTTAATTTTGCGATCGCCGAAAGGACTCTCGGGGATCGAGGAACTGCACGGCGAACCGATCGAAGGTTCCTATCGATCGCACCAAGTTCCGGCCAAACACGTTAAAAGTCAGGAAGGCGAACGCCAAAAATTAGAACGATGGTTGCGGTCCTACGGTCCCGAGGACTTGTTCGACGAGTCCGGCGCGCCCGAACCGGACATCCTCGCCCTTTGTCCGCAAGGCGATCGGCGGATGGGCTGTAACCCGTATACTTTCGGCGGACGGATGCGCGAGGCCCTCAACCTGCCCGACTTGTTCGAGTCGGAAGTTCCCGTGGAACGCCAAGAAACGGACGGCACTTGCAAACGGGGCGATCGCCAACTCGGTAATACGGAACAATTAGCCAAATATCTCAAACAGGTCATCGCCCTCAACCCGCAAAATTTCCGGATTTTCAGCCCGGACGAACTCGAATCGAACCGTTTGGGCGAAGTGTTCGACCTGACCCAACGTAATTTTCAATGGCCCACCGATGCGGACGACGAAAATATCGGATCGCATGGCGGTCGCGTCTTAGAAGTGTTGAGCGAGCATAACTGTCAGGGCTGGTTGCAAGGTTATTTATTAACCGGACGTCACGGTTTATTCCCGTCTTACGAGGCATTTTTAGGGATCGTGACGACGATGATGGATCAATATGCCAAGTTCGTAAAAGTCTCTAAAGAATTTCCCTGGCGTCTGCCCGTCGCCTCGTTAAACTATCTCGAAAGTTCGACGTTGTGGCGACAGGAACATAACGGATTTTCCCACCAAAATCCCAGTTTTCTCAATAGCGTTCTCGACCAAAAAGCGGAGTTTGCTCGGGTCTATTTACCCCCTGATGCGAACTGCTTAATCAGTACCTTAGACCACTGTTTGCAGAGTACGGGTTATGTCAATTTAGTGGTGGCGAATAAGAACCCGATGCCGCAATGGTTGTCAATGGAAGAGGCGATCGCGCACTGCCGCGCCGGGGCCTCGGTTTGGCCGTGGGCGAGTACGGATGATGGAGTCGATCCGGATGTGGTTCTCGTCGGAATTGGCGACGTTCCTACCGTCGAAGTGCTGGCGGCGGCTCATATTTTGCGATCGCAAATGCCTCATTTACGAGTGCGCGTGGTGAACGTGACGGACTTGTTAGTTCTCGAAGAACAATCCGAACATCCTCACGGTTTGGATGCGGATATGTTTGAGGCGTTATTGACGAGCGATCGCCCGGTTATTGTCAATTTTCACGGCTATCCTTCTCTCATCGAACAACTCATTTTCGGTCGTCCGAATCTCGATCGCTTCCATATTAACGGCTATCGCGAAGAAGGCAATACGACCACGCCGTTTGATATGTTAGTTCGCAATCGGGCCAGTCGTTATCATCTGATTATGCAGGCGATTCGTTTGGGTTCTCGGCGCAATTCTCGGGTCGCCGCCCACGCGAACGATCGCGTCCGCCATTACGAATACGTGTTAGCCGAACACAGCAAATATATCTGTGAAAATGGGGTCGATCCCGCCGAGATTACGAACTGGCAGTGGTGTTAGTCGATCCTTTTAAAACGAGGATGAATTGAGAGAGGTTCTCAGGGCGATCGAAGGCGAGCCTCTCTCTTCGCCGATCTTGAAATTGTGCGGTGTATTTAGCATAATTTTAAGGTCATCAGCTATGTTTACAGCAATTGGCGCTGTCATGAGTTACAAGAGGCAAAGATCCCCCCAACCCCCCTTCAAAAGGGGGGCAGTGAAAGTCCCCCTTTTGAAGGGGGATTTAGGGGGATCGGCACTGTACCTCGATCGGATCGCCCGAGTGCTGTATGAGAGTTTATGAAAGTTTATGAAGATTTTAGTTTTAAATGCCGGATCTAGCAGTCAGAAAAGTTGCCTTTATGACATAAAAAATCCTCCTAAAATAGTACCGAATTCTCCCTTGTGGGAAGCTAAAATAGATTGGACTCGTCACCGGGGAGTGGCGGAATTAACGGCAAATAAAGAGGAGGAAAGATTAGAGAAAACATTAGCAATTAAAAACCCTACAGAATCACGATCGCCCGCGATCGCGCAGATGTTAAAAACCTTGTGGGAAGGCAAAACAAAAGCGATCGCCGACCCTCAAGAAATTGATGCCGTCGGACATCGCATCGTTCACGGCGGCGACCAGTATCGATCGCCCGTGACGATCGATCGCGATGTCAAACAGACGATCGCCGAATTGTCCTCCCTGGCTCCATCGCACAATCCCGCCAATTTAGAAGGAATCGAGGCGATCGAAGAGATTTTACCGGAAATTCCCCAAGTCGCCGTCTTCGATACCGCCTTTCACGCCCACTTACCGCCGGAAGCGGCGATTTATCCCGTGCCTTACGAGTGGTACGATCGCGGCATCCGCCGTTATGGATTTCACGGCATCAGCTATCAATATTGCAGCCAGCGCGCCGCACAACTGTTGGGCAAACCCTTAGAAAACTTGCGCTTGATTGCCTGTCATTTAGGCAATGGCTGTTCTCTGGCGGCGATCGCCGGAGGGCGCAGTATCGATACGACGATGGGATTTACCCCGTTAGAAGGCTTGATGATGGGGACGCGATCGGGATCCGTAGATCCGGGACTGTTGCTCTACTGGCAACAACAGCACGATCTCACGCCGGAAGATTTAGATAACATGCTCAATCGATCGTCCGGTTTGAAAGGAATTTCCGGCGTTTCCGGCGATTTGCGCGAGATCGACGCGGCGATCGCCCGGGGAAACGATCGCGCCCGACTGGCGTTGAAATTATACCAAAAATCCCTCAACGCTCACCTCGGATCGATGCTGGTGGCGTTGGGAGGCGCGGACGCGATCGTATTTACCGGAGGGGTCGGCGAACACCACCCGCAAATTCGCGAGGCGGCGTGCGAGGCGTTGGCGCTGATTGGCGTTAAATTAGATCCGCACAAAAACGATCGATCGCCTGTGGATACGGATATTGCCGCGCCGGATTCGAGGGTGCGGGTCTTGCTGGTGCGGGCCGAAGAAGATTGGGCGATCGCCCGGGAATGCTGGCGCGAGCTGCGTTAGCACCTGCCTAGCACCCGACCAAGGCATCCAAAATCGGATCGGCACTGAAACGCACGGGGTCGGCACAGGGTAACCCGGTTTCCTCTTGCACGGCGGCGATCGCGCCTTTCGCCCCCGCATCGTCTAAATCTCTTGTATTGAGGGCGATCGCGGCGACGGGAACCGGGGCGAACGCCCCCGCCGCGTGGGCGATCGTTTCGTAGATTTGAATCGCGGCGGGTAACGGTGGAATCGGGACGTGAGGGTGATTGCGAATGTGGGTTTGTCCGGCCCGGTGAACCAGAACTAAGTGAGTCGGTTGGGAGCCGCGAATCAGGGGTAAAGTGGCGGTAGAACCGGGATGAAATAAGGAACCCTGCCCTTCGACAAACACCAGATCGCGATCGCGACCGTAACGCATCACCATTTGTTCGACGGCCCCGGCGGCGAAGTCCACGCGCACCGCATCGAGGGGAATCCCTTCCCCCGAAATTGCCAGTCCCGCCTGTCCGGTAGCGAGGAATTGAGAACGCAAACCGCGATCGCGCGCCCGTCGGTGCAGTTCGATACTCGCCGACATCTTGCCGATCGCCATATCCGTTCCCACCGTTAACACGCGCTTGCACGGGAGTTCCCGGGCTTGGGCGCTGCCAATTTGCAAGCCGACGGGTTCTTGACGGATGTCCCAAATCCACTGACCGGGGCGCAAACTGTGGCGTAATTCCGGATGGTTGGCGAGGGAAGTATGCAACCCGTTGACGATCGAGACTCCTGCGGCGATCGCGTGTTGGAGTTCCATAAACCACGACGGCGGGAGTCCACCGCCGGGAGGCGCGATCCCGATCGCCAAAACATCGGGATGGTAGGCGAGGGCGTCTTCGACGGACTCGACAATCGGAACCTCGCGATCGATTCCCGTTAATTGTAGGAGCGATCGCCCCACGCATTCGCGATCGATGACGGCGACGATCGTCGCTTCGCTGTAGCGCAATAACGTCAATCCAGTTTTGCCGATACTGCCGAGAATGCCCTCGTGCAGGAGGATGGCGACTCTACGATCGGGAGTGAGTTGCACGGTGTTGGACTCCTAAACCGGGTAAATCGTTGGGAAGTAAACAACCTCGTTGCATCGTCGCCCCGTCGAAGGGATCGTCGCGCAAGTTGAGGTGACTGTCTAAATCGAGATAGTCGGCGAGGGGAGAGAGTTGGGCGAGGGCGCTATTGGCTAAAATACTGTCGGAATAGCAACCGAACATCACCTGTAGCCCGCAGGCTTTGGCGGTATGAATCATCCGCATGGCTTCACTCAAGCCGCCAGATTTCATCAGTTTGATATTAATGCCATGAACCCGGTCTGCCAATGGGGGAATGTCGGCACTGGTGTGACAGCTTTCATCGACAAAAATCGGCAGGGGGGAACGGTCGTAAAGTTCCCGTAATTCGGCTCTGGCGACGACGGGAAGGGGCTGCTCGACGTATTTAACTCTTTTTTGGCCTGCCAGCCAATCGCACATAGTTATCGCCTCTTCTAGAGACCAGCCGCCATTGGCATCGACACTGAACTTCAGTCGTGGCGGGCTTTCGCGGGCGATCGCCTCGAACATGGCGCGATCCGCATCGATCCCGTCCGGGGATCCGAGTTTGACTTTAATCGCTTTAACTTGCACGAATTTGAGCCAATCTTGTAAGCGTTCGATCGCCTTTTCCGGGGAACCGATCCCGACGGTCACCGAGGTGGGGACGATGCGCGAGCGCTGTAAGCCCCATAATTGCCATAACGGCAATCCCGCTTTTTTGCCGATCCAGTCCCACAGGGCCGTATCGAGGGCCGCTTTCGCCGCCGAGGGTAATTTCCATTCGATCGCCGCCAGTTCGATTTGTTGGCGGTCGAAGGGAGACCAACAATCGGCAAGATTGACGATCGGTTCGAGGGAACGGGCGATCGTCTCCGTGGTTTGGGGCGGACCGCCCGCCGAAAAGGGGGACGCTTCCCCCCACCCTTCGATCCCGTCGTGTTCGACTTTGAGCCAAAGATTGGTACTTTCTGCGGTCGTTCCCCGACTGATGGTCAGGGCGAAACGTTTGCGAACGGTAAACGGGGCGATCGACACGCGCATGATAGATCGAAACAGCTTGAGAACAGGACACTTTCGATTGTAGCGAGCGGGCAGCGCGCGATCGCCCCTCGGCAGTTATTCGATCTCCAAGGTCCGATCTCCACCTGTTTTCAATTCCAAAACCCCCTGCGATCGCGCAGTTTCACCCTCGAACTTATCGGAAATTAGAGCATAAAAACGCCAGGGCAAAATCAGGGCAGCAACTCCCAAACCGAGCACCCAACCCCACCACAATCCCAAACTTCCCCAGCCCAACTTAAACGCCATCCAATAGGCAGACACCAAACCGACCCCCCAATAAGAAAACAAACCGATCGCCATCGGGATGCGGGTATCTTTTAAACCGCGTAACGCACCTGCTGCAATAACTTGAACCCCATCAAAAATTTGAAAAAATGCAGCAATTCCCAACAGCGAAATCGCCAACTCGACCACCGCACTATTTTCCGGATTATTTAAGTCGAGATAAACTCCCACAATCGATCGCGGAAATTGCCAGACACACACCGCCATAACTGCCATAAACAAGCCGCCGATACCCATACCCACCGATCCGGCCCGTTTCGACCCTTGCCGATCTTTTCGTCCCAGTTCGTGACCGACGCGCATGGTCGTCGCGTAAGAAATACCCACGGGAACCATAAACGTAATCGAGGCCGTTTGAAGGGCAACATAATGGGCGGCGAGGGGAACCGTCCCCAGGTATCCCATTAAATAGGTGGTCACGGTAAATAAACCGGCTTCAATGGCCAGTAAAATGCCACTCGGCCATCCAATTTGGACGATTTCCCAAAATACGGGGGGATGAAAACGGCGAAGGGTTGCAAAAATTCGATACGGTTCAAACTCTGTTTTAAGCTTGAGAACGGCGACTGCGGCTAGGAAAGCAGCCCAGAAAGAAAAGGTACTCGCCCAGCCAATTCCGGCTAGCCCGAGTTCGGGAAATCCGAATTTCCCAAACATTAAAACGTAGTTGCCAATTACATTAATGGGTACGCTACCGATGACGATCGCCAGAATCATATTGGGGCGATGAATGGCGGAATAAATATTGCGTAAAACAATAAATCCGATCGCGCCGGGAAAGCCCCAGACGATCGCGCGCAAATAGGTTTGAGCAATGGCTACAGTCTCGGGATTTTGACCGAAGTGAACGGCGATCGCGGCAAAGTTCCAAATGACGATCGCGATCGGGATCGAAACCCCCATTCCCAGCCACAATCCTTGTTCGGCAATTCGGCCAATTTTCTTGTATTCTTTGGCTCCATAGGCTACAGCAGCCATTGCCCCGACGGAGGATAACAGCCCGGTTCCAATTAAAAAAAGGGTGCTAAAAGAAATTGAACCTAATGCCCCAGCCGCCAAGCGTTCGCTACCCAACCATCCCATCACGATCGTATCGACAAAATTGGTCGAGGCTTGAGCGAGTTGGGCAGCCGCTAAGGGAATTGATAATTGGAGGCAGGCTTTAATTTCCGATAATATCGGTGATTTGACTGCGATTCTTTCCATCAGATTTTGATTCCCTGAATTGTCCGATCGCCAAGTTATCAGATCGATATTGTTTGGATTTTAGGGTAAGGTTAAATTGCTCTTAAATCGATCTTGAACTCGTCACGGCGATCGCTCGAAATGCTATTTTAACTTTGAAATTTTACGATTCACCTCACCCGATGGGGGGATCTAATGGGGTGAAAGGATGTCAATTCTAGGGAATGGGGAATCGGGAAGAAATCATTTTTAAGGCAAAAAAGAGAAGATACCCAAGGGTTTCTAAAAATAGCAAAACCCCCGGAGAGACAAGGCCATGCCCGATCGTCAGCGTCTCTTTATCTGTCTATACCTATCTACCTTTTAAGCATTATGGTTTTCTTCTCCCTCCAAGGGAAACTGGGTGTAAATATGCCACTGACGATCGCGGTGGAGGAGTAAAGTCAACTCGGAAACAGTAAATTGGGCGGCAAAAGGGAGATCGCGAAATTCGGGCCAAGCCGCTTTAAAGGCTTGCCGTTTTAAATCTTTAAACGCCACGGTCATGTGAGGGGAAAAAGCGCGTCCTCGGGCGCGATCGTCTACAATCCCTAAACGGCGTTCTAAATCAAGTGCTAACTCGGCTTGGACTTGTAAAAGTTCCGGGGTTTTTTCGACATCAATATAAATGACCCGAGGGGGAAAAGCCCCGAACCCGGAAAGGGCGATCGAGATCGGATCGTGAAATCGGGCAAATTGGCGCAACGGTTCGGTCAGGCGATCGAGATCCTCCTCAACCCATTTAAACGGGGCCTGTAAGGTGACGTGAGGGGGAGATTTGAGGGCGTGAGAACTGCCGTAGCGATCGGCAAAATCCTGCTTGATGGCGGTGACCTCCGCTTGCAGTTCGGCGGGAGGCAAGAGCGCGATAAAGTAGAGGCGGGGAGATTTTTCCATGGAAAATGAACCGAAATTCAGCAATAACAACGAGAACCGTTAAATCAAATGCCTTGGTTTGCCAAAATTGAGGAAGGAATTGTCGAAAAACCGATTTTCGACCAATATGTAGAGGCTCACAAAGCCTACGTGCGCGATCTCAATGCCAAAGGACATCAAGCCAAAACGGGCTATTGGGCGGGCGCAGCCGGGGGAATGTTGCTGTTTCAAGCAGCATCAATAGAGGAAGCCCGGGCCATTGTCGAAGCCGATCCCCTGGTGGTCAATCATTGCGTCAAATACGTGCTGTACGAGTGGCGCGTAGTCGTGGAATGAGGGGGTTTTGGGGATTTTTCAGCCCGAACCCTTGTTTTCTCCTTTAATAATGATATGCTAGTAAACGATCCGGACCCATGCGATCGCAACGCCTAAACCTTGTCAGGCCCGGAAGGGAGCAGCAACACGGGATGCTTGCGGTAGGCGTGGACTCCGGGTCACTTTTTTAAGAGTAGACCCCAACTTCTGGTCACTCGGCAGGTTTGCACCCTATCCTGGAATCAGTACCGTAATTGCATAACAAGGAGCAACAGTCGTTATGGCTGGTTTCGGAGATGTGGTTCAAAAAGCCTTCTATCTCGGGGTGGGTTTGGCGTCCTATGCGGGAGAAAAAGCAGGAACCAAACTGACCGAGTTACAAAAACAAGCCCAGAAGTTAGCGGACGAACTGGTAGAACGCGGGGAGATGAGTACGGACGAAGCCCGCCGTTTTGTCGAAGATATGGTCAATCAGGGTCGCCAGTCGGTGAACGAGTCGGCGGGAGACGAGACACCGAAAGAACCGCGTCGCATCGAAATTCTCGAAGATGAAGAAGGCGAGACCGGGGAGACGGAAGCGCAAGCGCCGACACAAGCCGCGCCGGGTAAAGGTTCTGACAATGTAGACCAACTGCGCGATCGCGTGCGATCGCTTCAAGACGAACTGCGCCGCCTGCAAAACGAGTAGTCTCGCCGAGGCTGTAGTGACATGGCAAAAGCTTATGGAAAATTGGCCGACTGATTTATTTAAACTCCTCGAAAGCGCCACCGAAGATGTCGAAGGCTTTTTTCAGGAATTAAGCGAAGAGGTCAACGAATTTTTTGACGATTTAGCGAAGATTCCCGAACAAATCACCCGGGATTTTAACGACGGCTTGGATTTAGTAGAAGAACTCGAAGAGGGATTTTTTCTCGAAATCGATCGCTTTTTCTTGGAAGTCTTCGATCCGACCCTCGCCGAGGAATTAAACCGATTCGATTTAGAAGACCTATTCTACGATCTAGATCGGTCCGTCGATGAAAACTCTCCAGACCCCCCCCAGCCGTTCGTGACTTACGTCCGACCCACCCAAGGGCGACATCCGGCTTGTGTAGGATGTTACCACTATCACGGTCACGTTTACGGCGGCAATTTGCTCGTATGCGGGATGCATCCTTACGGTTGGGACGGAGAAAGCTGTCCCGACTGGGAATCGGAAGTTTAGCGAAGTCGGCGCCAACAGTCGCGCCGCTTCCCTCGTCAACGGTTCGGAGTCGGGTGTTGTACGAATTCACGACGATCGCCTATGAATAAAGCTACAACAACACGACGGCGAACCTCTACGGGTCTGCAGAGAACGGTTTTGTTCGCAACGATCGCCTGTTCCCTGTTCTCTTCGGGTACGATCGAACGACAGGCGATCGCTCAAATCGTACCCGATGCGACCTTACCCGATCGCTCCACGGTCACCGTCGAAGGAAATACGATACAGATTACCGGAGGAACGGCGCGATCGCGCAATTTATTCCACAGTTTTGAAAGCTTCTCGATCCCTACCGGAACAACCGCCACCTTCGACAACCCCCGGACGATCGAAAATATCTTTTCGCGGGTGACCGGAAGCGACCTGAGTAACATCGACGGTCTCCTCCAAGCCAACGGCGGCGCCAACCTCTTCTTAATCAACCCCAACGGCATCGTTTTCGGGCCGAATGCCTCCTTAAATGTAGGCGGTTCCTTTGTTGCAACCAGTGCGGACGCGGTCTTATTCGACGACGGCAGCCGTTTTAGCGCGATCGCCCCTCAAACCGACACCCTGCTCACCGTTAGCGTTCCCGTCGGCTTGCAATTGGGCGACAATCCCGGGGCGATCGCCATCAACGGAATCGGACTCGGGCGCAGTTTTGCCACCCCAGATTTCGACGGAAGCGAAACGGCGACCCAGAACGTCGAAACCGCGCGCCAAGAAATCGCCTTTCAACTGAGTATTCTCGCCCGCGAGGACGGGTTGGGGGTTCGACCCGATCGCACCTTAGCCCTCGTTGGCGGTCCGATTGTCTTAGACGGGGCCTTATTAAAAGCCCCCCAAGGTCGAATCGAGTTGTGGTCCGGTCGCAACGGACAACTGAGAACGACGGGAGAACGAGGAGAATTCGGGTTTGAAGAAACCTCCCCCTTCTCCTCATTTCAAGATATCTCCATCACCAACGAATCCGGCTTATTCACCGGGTTGGGCGGCGATGGCGGCGTCCGCGTACACGGGCGCAATCTCACCATTACCGGAGGATCGGAAATTCGTTCCGACAGTCTCGGCGAAGAAGATGGGGGCGAAATCGCCCTAGAAGCGTCGGAAGTCGTCGAAATTAGCGGGATTTCCAGAGATGGCACCTCTCGCACGATCGTCGGATCCGGCGCCTTCGGTAATGGCGATGCGGGTAGCGTCGAAGTGCGTGGGACCCAATTAAACGTGTTGGACGGCGGCTGGATTACCGTGGGAACCGTCAGCGACGGCGAAGCGGGAACGATCGCGATCGCCACCTCAGAATCGGTAGAATTAAGCGGCATTCCCATAAATGGCCAATTCGCCAGCATCCTCGACGCTTCCACCCTCGGAGTCGGTAACGCCAGCAATGTCGATATTACCACCCGGCGCCTGACGATGCGCGACGGCGCCCAAGTGCGCGTTCGAACCTTCGGCCCGGGACGGGGAGGCAACTTGACCATCCGCGCCTCAGAATCGGTGCAGTTGAGCGGAACCGACCCCCAAACCGGAACATCGACCCAAATCGAGGCGACCGCTTACAGCAGTGGCGAGGCGGGGGAAATCGAGATCGTCACCCCCCTACTCAGTTTGAGCGACGGCGCCCAAATCGAAGCCGCCAGCAACGGGACGGGAAAGGGCGGCAGACTGGAGATCGAGGGGGCCGAGTTAGTAGATATTGCCGGAGTCAGTGCGGATGGGGAACGCAGTTTGCTGACGACGAAAGGGTTCGGGTCGGGAGACGCGGGGGACGTGACCGTGAGAACCCGCCGTTTGATCGTGCGCGATGGCGGCGAAATCGGGACGAGTACCTCGGTGGACGGGGTCGGCGGGTTGATGTTGTTGGAGGCGTCGGAGGCGATCGAGTTTAGAGGGACCTCGCCGGATGGCAGTTTGCCGACCTTAATCACCGCCGATACCGACGGGGCGGGGAATGCGGGGAACGTGACGATCGCCACTCCCCGCTTGAGGGTGGGCGACGGGGCGATCGTGCTCTTGGGAACCTCTGGGGAAGGGAATGCGGGCCGTTTGCGCTTAGAGGCGACGGAAAGCGTCGAAATCGTCGGGAATGCTCAAATTGACGCGCGCACCCTCGGATCGGGCAATGGCGGGGGCATCGCGATCGCCACGGACCGCCTCCAGGTGGCCGACGGATCCCGGATCGGCGTCAACGGGGAAGGGACGGGAACCCCAGGCAATATTGAGATTGCGGCGTCGGACGTGCAACTCGATCGCGGCGCCTTGCAAGCGTCATCGGCGATCGGAAAAGGGGGTAATATTGACCTGCGATCGCCCGATATTCTCTTACGCAATCGCAGCGAAATTGTCGCCGCAGGCAGTCAAACCGGGAATATTACGCAGGAAGGCAATATCACGATCGCCGCCGAAACCCTGGTATTGCTCGAAGCCAGCCAGATCGTCACCAGCGCCACGGACCCTCAAGGAGGCAGCAATATCGCCATTAGCGCCATCCGAGGAGACGAGTTATTAGTTCTACTCTCTCCCGACAGTATTATCAATGCCCGAGGGCAGTTAAATATTGACGGCGATATCGATATCGAACCCGCCAATCTGCCCGAAGTCGAGGTCGCCGACCCGGATGCGGCGATCGCGCGCAGCCCCTGCAATCCCGAACAACTCGCCGAAAGTAGCTTTGCCATTCGCGGACGCGGCGGCTTACCCGTCAATCCCGGTCAACCCCTCAGCCGCGACGGGGTGTCGGTGGAGTTGGTCGAACCCATCTGGGAGACCCGGGAGACGCCCTCGGCGGCCAACTCATCCCGCGATCGCCCTTCGGATCCTTTAATCGAGGCGCGCGGCTTCGATCGCACTGCCGACGGCCAAATCTTGCTGACGGCGGCGCGATCGTCCGGTGCCAGTTCGCCGCCTCACATCATGGACTTATGTTCTCCCGAGTAAAATATAAATAAGGGGCTTTTTGTATATCTCTATCCCTGGGGACGCGACCCGATCGCGGCGATCGCCACTCCAAATAATAAAACGATCGCTCCAATTAAAACCGAGATCCCGGGAACTTCATTAAAAACGAGAAAGCCCAAAAAACTCGATGCAACGGGTTCAAATAAAACCGCCAACGCCACCAAAGTCGGCGACGTCCAACGAACGGCCCAATTTAAGCTCGTATGACCGATCATTTGAGGAATCAAAGCCATCAGAAGAATATAAAAATAAACTTCCGTGGGATAGCCGAAATATGAAGTTTGAAAAACAAACGGCATCGGGAGTAAAACCAGCGCCGCACAAGTACAAACGATCGCGCTGTACGGACCAATTCCCATCCCCCGACTTTGCACCGACTTCGCCAGCAATAAATAGATACTAATCGTCCAAGATCCTAACAACGCGAGCAGATCTCCCAAAATTGGGTTACTTCCGCCGTACAACCCGCCACTATCTCCCAATCCGATCGCCATTCCCCCCATTAAGGCGATCGCGATTCCGGTGACCGTCATTTTCGTGGGTTTGTCTTTGTAAATCCACCAAGACAGCAAGGAAACCCAAATCGGATTCATGGTGACGATCGTCGTCGAAGCGGCGATCGAAGTATAAGAAAGCGACGCGATCCACCCGGCGAAATGGAGCGCTAAAAACACGCCAGCGAGGGCAGCTTGGGCGATCGTCACTTTTTCGAGACGCGCGGGTTTGAAGTTGCGCCACGCGGGAGCCAACAAAAGTGAGGCAATTGTGAGGCGAGTGGCGGCCATCACCAAACTAAAGCCAATCCCTCGGGTTCCCGCAGCTTCCAGGGTCAAGCGGATAAAAATGGCGGCAGTGGAGACCGCTAAAACCCCAACCGCGATCGTCAGATTGAGCTGCCACGCCAGGGGATGTTTTACAGGAGAGTCCAGAGTATGTTTGACAGTCATTGGGGATCTTCTGGGGTAAAATCTAGGGGGAATTTACCACAGATAAAACTAAATCGCTGTCAGGAAAAGAGCATAGAGCAGTTTTCGCTGTTCGGCAGTACATTTCGATCCCCCTAAATCCCCCTTAAAAAGGGGGACTTTCACTGCCCCCCTTTTTAAAGGGGGGTTGGGGGGATCTTTGCCTCTTGTACCTCATGACAGCGCGAATTGCTGTAGAGGGTTAAGAACCTCGCCGATCGCCGCCACCCTTAAAATCAATCAAAATTGACTGAGTGAAGGCGATCGCCGAGAACGGCAAAAACTGCCCCCTTTTGCTAATCGTAATTCGATCGAAATGACCGAAGTCAAATCACAGGTTCGTAAAGCTGTCATTCCGGCGGGTGGATTTGGAACCCGACTGTTTCCGGCGACCAAAGCGATCGCCAAAGAATTATTTCCGATCGTCGATCGCGACGGGATCGCCAAACCGATTATATTAGCGATCGCCGAAGAAGCCATCAGTGCCGGAATCGAACAAATTGCGATCGTCACCCGCGAGAGCGATCGCGCCCAATTTGAAGACTTTTTTAAAACGCCACTTTCCGAAGCCTTTGCCAATAAAATCAAACCCCATCAAAAAGAATACGTCCGTTATTTAGAAACCGTCGGCGAACGGATTAATATATTGACCCAACCCGTACAAGACGGCTTCGGTCACGCCGTTTGTTGCGCTAAAGATTGGGTTGGCAAAGAACCTTTTTTATTAATGTTAGGCGACCATATTTATCGTTCGACGCGGGAAATCTCTTGCGCGCGTCAACTGGTTGAAGTCTACGAACGAGTCGGAAAAAGTGCGATCGGGCTGACCGTGACTCCCGCCGAGGAGCTGTATCATTGCGGCTGTGTCGCGGGGACTTGGCAGCCGGAAACAGGGCTGATAAACTTAAGCGAAGTAGCCGAAAAGCCGGATTTGAATTACGCGCGATCGCATCTGCGGGTCGAGGGCTTGGCGGAGAATGATTTTTTAACCGTTTTTGGGCTGTATTTGTTAACGCCCAAAATCTTCGAGATTCTCGAACAAAACATCCGAGACGGACGGCGCGATCGCGGCGAAATCCAACTCACGACAGCCTTAGAACAGTTGCGTCAGTTGGAAGGAATGTATGGCTGTTGTTTGCAAGGAAAATGTTTCGATACGGGGGTTCCTCTTTCCTACTGGCAAAGCGTGCGTGACTTTCGATTGTAGACTCCCCGAGGGTGCGATCGCGATGCCGTGCGGCCTCCTCATTCCCCAAGCAGCGCTTTTAAAAGCCCCAGTCGCCCTTGGGGTCGCCCTCAAACGTGGAGGAACGCGAACAATCGCATTTGAGGGCATCAGGATTGAGAAATGATGTCAATCCGAGGGGGGTCAATTAACCCGCGTTGGTATTGAGTAACTGTTTGACCGTTCCCACTAAATCGGACGGATGAAAAGGCTTGGTAATGTAAGCATCAGCCCCTTGTTTCATCCCCCAATAGCGATCGAATTCTTCACTTTTACTCGAACACATTAAAATCGGGATATTTTGACCTTGGGGCTGGCGTCTGAGCCATCGGCAGAGGTCGTAGCCGTTCATGCGAGGCATGATAATGTCCATGACAACGAGATCGGGAAGTTTCCCTTGCAATTTTTCTTGAGCTTCCACACCATCGCGGGCCTCGATCACGTCGAGGCCAATTTTTTTGAGAAGTCCGGCAACCATTTCTCTAGCGGTTGCGCTGTCGTCTACAATCAGAACGGTACTCATCTGCATCATTCCTGGTTCTGGGGTGAAAAGAGTCCTCCGGTCGGTTAGCCGATTGCTAATTTAAACATACCCTTGTTAGCCCAAAAAACGATCTGGGTGTCCTGCCCTTCGAGAGGCAGGCAGGGGAGGACATCTTAATTTTAATCGTATTGGTGACAAACATTAGTCGTTCGCAACGGATCGGAACAAACGGCGGCGAACGCCCCTCGGACGGCTCGTTCGACTGGGGAATCGAGTTCGGTCAGGGCTCGTTGCTGCTGTAAGTTCCAGCCTCAAATGCAGGTGGAGTCAAGGGGAGACAAGGGATTGAGGGCGTAGGCGATCGCCTGATTCGGGTCGATCTAAAGGCCAAGTTGTAACGCTAAAGCGGTCGATGACCGTTCGACTTCGGCAGCGACGAGGGGTTCGATCTCGTTGCGATAATGGGGCGAACTCGTCATTTGCATGTCATCCTCCTCAAATAATCGATCGGCTTGGATCGGGATCGGTTTCTATCGGATTCTATTGTAAAAATTGCCCCCGCCAAAAACATCGAGCCAAGGTCATCAACCGTTCTACGAGTTGACTTGCGATTCGATCCTTAAAAATCACGAATCGATCGTCTACTCGGGTAAAAAAGGGGGTCAAACCATCGGGGGCGATCGCCCAACATTCCCTGCAAACCCTTCGTGAATCGACGGAGAGATCGGCTAAACTGGGAGTGGGTGCCAAGGGCTTCAAGGGCGCCCGGGCTGGGTTTGCTCTCACAAGTGAAGATCGCCCTGGAAAACGACGGGAAATTTCACCGATCCCCGTGGAAAATTTCAACGATCGGCGAGGAATTACTCGCTAGCGAACCGGACTGACATCCCTTTGGCAAACCCGCTCATCGAGAGTCAGCGATTCTCCTTTAGAGACCCTACGAGAACGCCATCCTCGACGAATTAGCCCGTCATTCCAAGCCGCCAGACGCGATCTTGAAGGACGTCCACAAAGCTTGCAGGGAGACTGAAACTTCGGGAATTTTCAAGCTTTTATATTAAAATAATCGACAAATCCTTTGTTGATTGAAACGGCCAAAAAACACACAGCAGCGATGACCAATTCTCAACCACAAATCTTGAGTATCGACGAATATCACAACCTGGCCGATCGCGGCTTTTTCAAAGAAGACGAAGCCGTCGAACTCGTAGAAGGAACCCTGGTGCAGATGGCTCCGATCGGCCAAGACCACGCTGCTTGTTTGCGTGCTTTATTAGAAGACTTGCCCGTGTTTGTCGCCCAACGCGCCCTCGTGCAAACCCAAGAGGCGATCGTTCTCAACGAGAATACCGAAGTGCAACCGGACTTCGCGATTTTAGCCTATGCCGACGATTACTATCGGGCCCGGTTACCCCAAGCCAGTGAAGTTTTACTAGCGATCGAAATTGCGGACGAACTCTCTCTCGAATACGATCGCGCCATCAAACAACCCCTTTATGCCCGAGCGGGAATTTCAGATTATTGGATTTTCAATTTAAACGATAAATATTTAGAAATTTACAGCGAACCCGACGAACTCAGCCCCGGAAAATTCGGCTATCGAACCAAACGAATTCCCTTCATCAACGAAGCCATTCCTCTCCCTGGATTTCCCGATTCTTTGCTCTCTTTAACCAAGATTTTTCCCGAGTAAAACCGGGGAACGAGCAACTGAGAGACGAAACTTTTCGCGATCGCGCAACGGCAATTCAACCGCCCGCGATCCTTTTTGTATCTTTTTTCCTGTATTTTCCCCGTAAATTATGGCCATTTATCTCGATTCGGCGATCGTTGCCGACGCCAAAGCTGCCCAAAAACTCGGCTGGGTCAAAGGAATCACCACCAACCCGACCTTACTGGCGCAAAGCGACGATCCGCCAGAAATGACCTTGAAAAACTTACTCCCGTTCGCCGACGGTCCGCTTTACTATCAATTGCTAGCTGGCGACGTTCCTGGAATGGTCGCCGAAGGACGCCGAGCTTACGAGATTATCGGCGATCGCACCGTCCTCAAAATTCCCGCCACGCCGACCGGATTTGAAGCCGTCGCCATTCTTTCAAAAGAGATGACCTGTTCGGTGACCGGGATTTACGGACCGATCCAAGCGGCGATCGCCCGGGAAGCCGGAGCCAAAATCGCGATCGCCTACGTCAACCGCGCCACGAGGCTTTTGGGCGACGGGATCGCCCTCGTGCGCGAGATGGCCGCGATCCTCGAAGACAGTGACGTCGAAATCTTGGCCGCCAGTATCAAGTCTCCCGAAGAAGCTGCCGCCGCCTTACAAGCAGGCGCCGACCACTTGACCCTACCGTTGCCGATGTTAGCGGCGATCGCCCAGCACGAGTTTTCCGATAAAACCGTCGAAGACTTCGCCAAAACGGGCCGGGGATTACCCCTTAAAACGTAAAAATTTGCTTGACCCGGGTCGCTTCATTCTCCTGTTGCGCCCGGGCGAGTTCCCGGTCTAAGGCGGCTAAATTTTCCTCGATCGCCCCGACCAGACGGGCGATCGCCGACCCATTGGTCGGCAGACGGCGCCCGAGTTCGACATCGGTGCGATAGTGGGTTTCGAGGGCGTTGCGCCCCTGTCGAATCGCCGTTTGATACTCGTTCGACTCGGCGATCGCCCGATCCAACTCGCCGCGCACCCGATCGTACTCCCGGCGTTGGGAGTCGAGTTCGTCTAAGAGCTGTTGTAAGCTGTCGCCGAGGCGATCGCGCTGTCGGGCGTAGTCCGCGATCGCCGCTTTCGCTGTTTCTTCAGTTCGCAATTGCAGGCGATCGCGCCGTCCGCGCAATAATTCGATTTCTTCACCGAGTTGGGACTGCTGACGCCGTAACTGCTCGATTTGACCGTCGAGATCCGCTTTTTCGCGCTCCAGTTCGCTCAATTGCGCCTGTTGCGGTGCCAAGACGGCGCGATCGCGGGCGATCGACGCGCGCAAGCCATCGAGATCGGTGCGTTCCAACTCCCCACGCAGTCGGTCGAATTGCTCTGCTTCGTGTTGCAGTTGCTCTAATTCGGCGATCGCGTCGCGCATGTCGCCATCGATCGCCGAAAATTCGCCCGTTTTTGTCAGCAATTCGCTGTGTTGCGCGCGCAACTGTTGTAATTGGCGGGCGCGATCGCCGATTTTGGTTTGGAGGGCGTCTAATAACGAGAGGCGATCGAGGGTCGCGCCCGTGCGATCGAGCCATTGCAGTTGGGCGTCTAAGGCGCGAGTGAGGGCGATCGCCCACGCTTCCAAGGTTTCCGGTTCGGTCGCGTCCAACTGTTGCAAAACCTCGGGTGGATAGAGTTGTGCCCAAACATCGAGCAGAATTTCGAGCCATTGCAACGGGAGGGCGATCGTCTCGAAGGTCAACAAGGGGCGTTCGTCCTCAGAGGCGAGGTGTTGGAGACGGGCGATCGATTGGGCGAGGAGATCGAGGGACATGGGTAAGGGGGAGTAAAGAGCCAATGTGAAGTACCCGACGCTCATTGCTACGCAATAGAGCGCGGGCTTCTCTCTTCACCCTAAAATCTAAAATCTAAAATTTCCATTATTCAATTAACACGAAACCGGGAAACATTTTCGCTAAAACATTGCCTAACTCATATTCCACTCGTTTTTCCCCGCGAACTTCTTCAATGGTTAAATAAGCAATTTGAGAGCGATCCACGCGCATTCCCACCCGCCATTTATCCTCGGGAGAATAACTCGGTAACTTCACCATCTCCGGTAAGGATTCTTCGACCAAGACGCCTTTTCCTTGGGGGTCTACCCAGAGGGTGAGGGTCAAGGGTGCATCTTGTTGAAAGGTCACTAAAGGGGGAATATCGGCAAATTGGGGTTGAGATAACTCTTCCAAGCGGGTGCCACCTTTGATAATTTCGATCGCGCGGCGTTGGCGTTCGGCGTTGGCGTCGATGGTATCGACCACGATCCCGAGATTGTGCAGATATTTTTCGCTGGGTTGGACGCGATCGTTGGCGATCAAACAGGCGCCGTAGGAGATCGCATAAGCGCTGTGGGTGAGGTTAAAGGTTGCGTCGAGACGGGGATCGTCTGTAGCGAATTGTAAGGCTGAGGCGATCGCCCGTCGGACGAGGAAAAACTGAGAAAAACCGCCGACGAGGAAGACGCGATCGATCGTCTGTTGTCGTTCGGCGATCCAGGTTCGGACTCGTTCGATGACTGCGGTAATTCCGGCGGCGATCGGTGCGAATGCCTCGCACACTTGTGCGAAATTGAGGGAATACCCCCCGGCAAACACGTAAATCTGGCGATCGCCGTAAATTTCCGGCTCGCGCACGGCATTTGTGAGGTATCGCGTCACGCGGGCGTGAGAGCCGATTTTGACCGTTTCAAATTCCCGTAACAGGCGCAGGAATTCCGGGTCGTTTTCGTCGAGAGTCGAGTCGTGTTTTGCCTTGTAAGCTGCTTGCACGCAACGGCGATCGAAAGCTACCCCGGCGGATTCGAGACCGCGATCGCCCTGTCCGTCAAAATAGAGGACATCGACTTTTTGTTCCCCGTAAATTCGGCATAAACTCACATCAAACGTACCGCCACCCATATCGCACACGAGGAGATTTCCCGAAAAACTCTCATCTCCCGCATCTTTTGCCCGTCGTTGCATGTCCCAAGTATAGTAAGCGGCGGCGGCGACGGGTTCGCTGACCAATTGAATGAGGGGCAAATCGAGAGCGGCGATCGCCTGTTTTAACAATTCTCGTCCGCGATTGTAAAGATCGCGCTGCCAAATTTCGGGAACCGAGACCACCAGACCGGAGATTTCCCCTTGTTGTTTGCAAAAACTGTAAGGATTTTCCTCAGAAACGAGCAGTTCGCGCAAGTAATCCGTAGTGACGCTGGCGGGGGTGCGATCGTGGCGAATGTACTCCGGCAATCGATCGGCGGGAATGGGCAAGCGCATTTTAAAATTGCCGTAAGTTTCCACATCCCCGTGATTGGCGGCGAGAGTCCGCGCGGCGGTGCCAATTTCGACAAATTCCTCGTCGTAGCCGATAAACGAGGGAATATAGCGGCGACCGTCAGGACCGCCATATTGAAAGGCTTCTACTTCGGCGGAGGAGGTGAAATAAGAAATAATCGAGTTCGTCGTCCCGAAATCGAGGCCGATTTTGTACCCGGACATGGAGCAGTTCAGTATTGAGATTTTCGAGTGGAGACAAGGCGACTAAGCTATTTCTACATTATCTCAAGGCGATCTTGACGGGGGTGGGGAGTTTGGAGTTTAGAGTTTAGAGTTTAGATTTAAAGTAAAAAATTGGTTTTTAAAGTATTTATTTGCTAAAATTTAGCGCAATTGCTCAGAAAATGGGGTTTAAATCGATAAAGATGTCTGTAGTTCCTGCATTCTAGAGGAATGGGGAAGCGGCGGGCAAAATAACCGCGCCACAGTTGACGATACCGATGGAGATGGATTTTTGCTTCTTGTCTTCGGCTCCTTCCCCCCAACGGCTCGTGACAAGGGACAATTAAAGAGAACATCTAGCAAAGCGATCATGTTACGCAATCTTTCTTTAGCGCTGTTGGCGTTGGGTGTCGGTGGCGTTTTAACCGTCGTCGGTTTTGTGGCGTATTTCAATGACAATGCCACGTTGAATTTAGCGGGGTTTTTCTATGGAATTCCGGTGTTACTGGGTGGGTTGGCTCTGAAGGCGGCGGAATTGGAACCGACGCCGTTGACTCAAGCGAGTTCTGAGGAAACGATCGCCTTACGGGAACGACAAGCGACGCCGATTCAAAATCAAATTCGCAAGGATGTCAGCCGTTATCGGTACGGTCAGAAGGTTCATCTCGAAGATGCGCTCGAACGGTTGGGGTTGAGTCCGAACGACGAAGTTTGTCCGGTTCTGGAGGGAATTCGGGAAGAGGCGATCGAGGGGAATTATGCACTCATTTTAGAGTTTGATTCGCCCAATTTGGCCTTAGAAACGTGGCAGGAAAAGCAGGAAAAAATCGAAAAGTTTTTCGGTCCGGGGGTGCGATCGCGCCTCAGTGAAGTCCGCAAAGGTCGAATTGAGGTGGCTTTAATTGCGATCGCCGACGACGCGGCTTAAAAGTTGGGTGATTTTTAGCTTTCCTGCACGGATTGAATGAGTTGGTGGTTGACTCCCGGCGAAGATCGGGAGGGCAACCATCAACCCAAAAATGGGCGATCGCGTCTCTTGCTTCTGTCGCCTCGATCGCCTCTGTTCCTGTTGCCGCCTATTTTTCCAAACGCACCACATACCACTGGAGAAAATGACCGGGGGCGACATCAAATTCGCAATGATTTTCGAGTAAATAGCGAGCTTGTTCTGCTACGGTTGAAAACCTCTGAAGTTCTCGGGGTAAATCATCTTGACGGCGCTCTAAAATAGCGGACAATTTTGCTAAAAGTTCCGGGGCGCTAAGAAATTCTTCCGGGCGATCGGCTTCGAGAACGACATAGTGTTCTTCTTCTTGATACATAATCGAATCGGGCATCGTTTGACTCCTTGGGTTTAGACAGATCGATCGCGATTGTAAAGGATAAGAGCCCTCGGGGCGATCGCGCAGAATCTCTCGAATGTAGGGATTACCGAGGATCTGCGTAAACTCGGATGGGTATTTTTGGGGAGGTTCGTCCGGCGCACTCAAGCTAAAGTGGGAGAGAGTGCAGATCGCATCAATGCTCGTCGGTAAGATCACCCGTAAGGGCGATCGCCCGATTTTGACGGCTCTACCCATCGGTACGTTGCTGAGGTGTTTGACGCCGAGACAAGCGCTGCTTGCATCCCCTGTTTCTCCATCCTTAAAACCCATGTCGCCCGGAATGTTTGAGTTACCCCCCACGACCCTTGCAATGATTCTAGGACATTGGCCCGCGTTACTGACGGCGATGCTCAAAGGGAGCCGCTTCGCGATCGCCCAGATAGGAAGCGACACCGGACAATGGGCTTCTATTGGGTTACACGAAGGGTCGGAAATCGTCGTGGGGTTAGCTTATTTGGCGATCGCCGTCCTGTTAATTGACTTCGTGCGCCGACGGCAAGACTTACCTTACAAGCGGATGGTTTTATGTTTGGGAACCTTTATCATTTCTCAAGCGATCGTCCACTTTATCGAGGCATGGAATTTATGGTATTCGATCGATTGGATTTCCGGGTTAATTAAAGGAGGAGCCGCCACGATCGCCGTCGCCACCGTAGGAACGATCGCCTTTTTCAAAGCGAAAGCCCTCGACTTTCCGAGTCCCGGCGAACTCGAAGCGAGCAATCGGGAATTAGAAAAAGAGATCCGAGAGCGCCAACGGATCGAACAAGAATTGAGACAGAGCGAATCATTATTTCGGACCCTCTTTGAAGAAGCCGCCTTGGGGATAGCGATCGCCAGTGTCGAAGGAATTCTCAGCAAAACGAACCCCGCCTTACAACAAATGCTTGGGTTTAGCGAAAGCGAATTAGAAGGAATTTCGTTTGCAAAATTCACTTACGAAGAAGATATAGAACGAGAACGAGAACTCGTCGGTCAACTGTTGCAAGGAGCGCGCAAAAGCTATCAGATCGAGAAACGCTACGTTCGTAAAACCGGAGAAATTATTCCCGTTCGTCTGATTGTTTCCAACATCAAAAATCACGAAGGGATTCCGGAGTGCGTTATCGGTACGGTCGAAGAAATTACCGAACGTAAAAAAGCCGAAGCCGAAATCGAAAAACTCACCACCGAGTTAGAAAATCGGGTCCGCGAACGCACCGCCCAACTCGAAATCGCCAACGCCGAACTCAAGCGAGAAATTGGCGATCGCCAGCACGTCGAAACCGCCTTGCGCGAAAGCGAACAACTGTATCGTACCTTTACCCGCAATTTTCCCGAAGGGGCCGTAGTCTTGTTCGATCGCGATTTGCGCTACCTGCTCGTGGACGGACAAGGTTTAGAAACCGTGGGTCTGTCGAAAGAGCAAATGGAGGGCAAAACGATTTGGGAAGTCTTCCCCCGGGAAACCTGCGAGGCGGTGGTCGATGATTACTGCAAAGCCCTTGGCGGAGAAACAATTACCAACGAAATCGAATATACCGATCGCATTTACCTGACCCGAACCTTACCCGTGCGCGACGAACACGGCAGTATCTTCGCGGGAATGGTGCTGACCCAAGATATCACCCAACGCAAACGAATGGAAGCAGAAAAAAACCAGTTAATCATGTCTTTGGAAGAACGCGAAGCCCACTTGCGGGCGATCGTCGAAGGAACCGGAATCGGCATCGTCTTGGGTAACTTGGAAGACGGGCGGATTTTGCAATCGAATCCGGCGTTTCAAGAAATGCTCGGCTACAGCGAAACCGAACTCGCCAACATGGGCTATGAAGAGTTTACCCATCCCGAAGATCTCGAACTCGAAAAACCGTTATTTGCCGAGATCGGCGCCGGAACCCGCGATCGCTACCAACTGGAAAAACGCTATATCTGTAAAGACGGCGAGATAATTTGGTGCAACCTGACCGTTTCGATCGTGCGCGACGCCCAAGGACAGCCGCATCTGGCGATCGCCACCGTCGAAGATATTACCGAACGCCGCCACGCCCAACAAGCCCTACGGGAAAGCGAACGGCGCTATCAAAACCTCAGCGAAGCCTCGCCCGTGTGTATCTTCCGCACCGACGCCGAGGGTAACTGTCTTTATGTCAACCAACGCTGGCAAGACATTACCGGATTGAGTTTAGAAGACGCACTAAGGGAAGGATGGGCAAAATCCTTGCATCCGGACGATCGCGATCGCGTTTTCCGAGACTGGTTCGAGTCCGTCGCCAAAAACGAGCCGTTCAAGAGCGAATATCGGTTTTTACGCGCCGATGGGAGCATCAGTTGGGTCATCGGACAGGCGATCGCCGAAATCGACGCCAACGGCGAGATCGAAGGCTATGTCGGTACGATTACCGACATCAGCGATCGCAAATCGATGGAACAAGCACTCGCTCAAAGCGAAGAAAAATATCGCTCCGTCGTCAACACCATCGAAGAAACAATCTTTCAAACCGACGCGGGCGGATGTTGGACCTTTCTCAATCCCGCTTGGTCCGCCAGTCTCGGCTTCAGTGTTGAGGAAAGTCTGGGTATATCCTGCGTCGATTACTTGCATCCCGACGATCGCCCGATCGCGATCGCCCATTTAGAAGCCCTCAACCTCGGCGAAAAAGACACCTGTCAAGCCGAATTGCGCTACCTGACCAAAGACGGTAACGTGCGCTGGTTCCAGGTATTCGCCCAGGCGATGCGCGACGAGAACGGGCAAATGAACGGCACCAGTGGCACCCTCAACGACATCACCGAACGCAAACAAGCCGAAGCGGAAAAACTGCACCTGATCGAGTCCCTGCAAGAAAGCGAAGCCGCCATTCGCGCCCTCTACACCGTGACCGCTTCTGCCGATCTCGATTTTGACGCGCGACTGACCCAACTGCTAGAAATGGGGTGCCGTCGGTTTGACGCGGAAATCGGCTTAGTGGGCTGTGTAGACGCCGGGGAATTCGGGAATCAAGGAGAAGGGAGCCGGATCGCCTCGGGCGAACGCCTTACCAACGTCTATTACGAAGTCATCGCCGCCTGGGTCACCCCAGAAAGCCCGATCCGCCCGGTCAAAGGGGACGCCTTCAACTTAGAGCTGACCTATTGCAGCAGCACTATTTATGCTGCCGAACCGAACATTATCGAATCCGCCGCCGATTGCGAATGGGGGGAACACCCCGCCTGTCGCCTGCGCGGTTGGCAAGCTTACGCGGGAATGCGAATCCTCGTCGGCGGCAGAGTATACGGTACCTTGAGCTTCGTCAGCCGTCATCCCCGAACCCAGAAATTCCGAGCGGTCGATCGCGAATTGCTGCGCTTGATGGCCCAGTGGGTAGGCAGCGAAATCGAACGCAACAGCGCCGAAAGCGCCCTCCAGCGCCAGTTGAAACGCAGCGTCTTACTCGGTCAAATTACCCGAGAAATTCGCCAAAGTCTCGACGCCGAGCAGATCTTTCAAATTGCGGTCACCCAAATCGGTCGAACCTTCGGCGTCAATCGTTGTCTCCTTCATACCTATGTCGAGCAACCGCAACCGACGATGCCCTTAGTGGCGCAATATTTGGAACCGGAATACAGCTCGTTACTCGGCACCGAAGTTCCGGTCACCGACAACGCTCACGCTCAAAAAGTGTTGGGCGGCGATCGCGCGATCGCCGCCACCGACGTTTACAGCGAACCCCTATTTAAAGGATTTGAGCCGTTATTAGAGCAACTGCAGGTCAAATCGATGCTCTCGGTGCGAACCTCCTATAAAAACGAACCCAACGGTCTGATCGGCTTGCACCAGTGCGATCGCTTCCGACGCTGGACCGGGGAAGAAATCGACCTCCTCGAAGCCGTCGCCGAACAAATCGGGATCGCCTTAGCTCAAGCCGACCTGCTCGAACAAGAAACCCGCGCCCGCGAGCAAGTCGCCGCCCAAAATATTGCCTTAGAAGAAGCCCGACGCGCCGCCGAAGCCGCCAATCGCGCCAAGAGCGAATTTCTCGCCAATATGAGCCACGAAATCCGCACGCCGATGAATGCGGTAATCGGGATGACGGGCTTGTTATTGGATATGGACTTGACCCACGACCAGCGCGATTTCGTCGAAACCATCCGCACCAGTGGGGATGCGCTGCTGACGATCGTCAACGACATCCTCGACTTTTCTAAAATCGAATCGGGCAAACTCAAACTGGAACGACATCCGTTTAATGTGCGAATTTGCATCGAGGAATGTCTCGATTTACTGGCATCTCAAGGGATAGAAAAAGGGTTGGAGCTCGCTTACCACGTCGATCCCGAGGTTCCCGTCGGCATCCTCGGCGACGTGACCCGCCTGCGCCAAATTCTGGTCAACTTACTCGGTAATGCGATTAAATTTACCGATCGCGGCGAAGTGGTCGTCTCGGTTGGCGTGGGGGCGTGCGATCGCGGGTTGTCTGAAGAAGTCAGCCCGATTTACGAACTCGAATTTTCCGTGCGCGATACCGGGATCGGCATTCCCACAAACCGTCTCGATCGCCTGTTCCAGTCCTTCTCCCAGGTGGATTCGTCGATCGACCGTAAATATGGCGGCACCGGATTGGGTTTGGCGATTAGCAAGCGCTTGTGCGAGATGATGGGCGGCAGGATGTGGGTCGAAAGTGAAGAAGGGGTCGGCTCGACGTTCTCGTTTACGATCGCCGTTCCCGAAGCGACCGACGTCGATCCGGCGATCGACGTTGGAAAAGCCCCGAAATTGGAAGGCAAACGCTTGTTAATCGTGGACGACAATGCCACCAATCGCAAGATTTTAACCTTACAAGGCCGTTCTTGGGGGATGGTAACCCAGGCGGTGTCCTCCGGCTTCGAGGCGCTGGCGTTGTTTTCTAACGCGGACAACAACGATTTCGATCTGGCGATTCTCGACATGCAAATGCCGGAAATGGACGGACTCGCCCTCGCCAGTGCCATCCGCACTCACGAGAAAGGACGGCAACTGCCCTTGGTCATGCTCACTTCGATCGGCAAACAAGCGAAAGATTTTAAAACCTCCGAACTCGGTTTTGCGGCATTTCTCAACAAGCCGATCAAACAATCCCAGCTCTACGAGGTTTTAGTACGGATTTTTTCGAGGATTTCGATTCCCGCCAAGCCTCGCAGTTCCCCTCCTCCCACCGCATCCACCCCCATCGAGAACAATTTACGCATTCTCTTGGCGGAAGATAATGTCGTCAATCAGAAAGTGGCCTTGCGGATTTTGCAGCGCCTCGGGTATCGCGCCGACGTGGCGGCGAATGGGGTGGAAGTGCTGCAAGCCTTGGAGCGTCAGAGTTACGACGTGGTGCTGATGGACGTGCAGATGCCGGAAATGGACGGTCTGGAAGCGACCCGGCGCATTTGCGAGCAGTGGGGCCAACGCAAGGATGTTTCTCCGGTGGGACGACCGTGGATCGTGGCGATGACGGCGAATGCGATGCAAGGCGATCGCGAGTTGTGTTTGAATGCGGGGATGGACGATTATTTGAGCAAGCCGATCCGGATCGAGGCGTTGAGTGCGGTGCTGGGTCGATGCGAGATGGCGATCGCGCAAAACGGCGCGCAAACCACGCCGCAAACTGTGCTAGCAACGACGACGGAACCCCCCCAAACGATGGAAACGAATGACACTCCAACCCTCGAACCCGCTCTCGATCCTAAAGGATTGAGTAATTTGAAAGAACTGGTCGGAGAAGACGACCCCGAAGGGCTGATCGATGCGATCGACAGTTATCTCAAAGATCTGCCCCAACGGTTGACGGATGTGGGGACGGCGATCGCCTCTGCCGATATCCCCCGACTACAGTTAGCCGCTCATACGATTAAGTCTACCAGTGCCACCTTCGGCGCTCAAACCTTAGCTCAGATCGGTAAAGATTTAGAAAGCATCGCCCGCCATTGTGTCGAGGCGGGGGTTGCCCTCCCCGAGACCGTTTCGGAGTTCGAGCCTCGCTTGCGCGCCGAATGGGAACGGGTTAAAGAGGCTCTATTGGAGGAAAGAAGCTCGTAAGATAATCCCAGATCCTTTTATGCTTTCAGGACATGGATAGTCGAGCGATCGCCCAGTATCTCGAATCCACTAACAGCGCCAGCAAACCCTGGCTGTTAGTGCAACTACGCTTGCAAAAACTTAAGGAAAATCGAGATCGTCTCTCCCCGGAACAATATTCCCAAGCCCTCGCGGACATTCACCAGGACTTGATGAACCTGGGCGAATGGTGGGTCGGAATCGAAGACGAAGCCTTTGGCCCCTAATCCTCTTTAATTCCTAAGCCTACGTCGGGGCGATCGCATTCCCCACCCCATCGCCTCAACGCCGAACTTCTCCCTTCTACTTTCCTGCGATAGAACCATGACCAAAACCAAAAAGAATAAAGAAGCAACGACGGGCGACGAGTTGAATTTGCGAGATCCGCAATATTACTTCAACCGGGAACTGAGTTGGGTTGAATTTAACTACCGCGTCCTCCACGAAGCCCTCGATTCGCGCACGCCTTTACTCGAACGGCTCAAATTCTTAGCAATTTTTAGCTCCAACCTCGACGAATTCTTCATGGTCCGCGTCGCCGGACTCAAACAGCAAGTCGAAGCCAAAGTCTCTTCCCTGACCCCGGACGGACGCACTCCCCAACAACAACTCGACGATATCAGCGATCTCCTCCATCCGATGGTCGCCGAACAACACCGACATTTCGAGCAAGAGATCCGCCCGTTACTCGTGGAACACGGCATCCACATCCTCGACTACATGGATCTCAACCAAGAACAGCGCACCTACCTGCAACATTATTTTGAAGAGCAAATCTTCCCGGTCCTCACCCCCCTCGCCGTCGATCCGGGCCATCCTTTCCCCTATATCTCCAATCTCAGCCTCAATTTAGCCGTGGTCATCAAAGACCCGGAAACCGACGAAGAACTGTTCGCCCGGGTCAAGGTCCCGAAAGTGCTGCCCCGTTTCGTCGCCATTCCCGAACAACAATGCGATCCTCCTGACTCTTTTGGAGTCGCTTCGCGAACGGAGTCGCCTCGCGATCGCAACGCCACGGGCAATTCCTCGAACAAACAAAAACAGTGGCACTGGGTCGCTTTGGAACAAGTGATCGCCCACAACCTCGAAGCCCTGTTTCCGGGCATGAATATTCTCGAATACCATCCCTTCCGCATTACCCGCAACGCTTCCCTAGAGGTCGAAGAAGATGAAGCGGACGATCTCTTACTGGCGATCGAACAAGAACTGCGCAAACGCCGTTTTGGCGGTTCGGTCGTGCGCATGGAAATCCAGTCCGATATGCCCGAACCCGTGCGCGAAATGGTCGCCCGGGAAATGTCCCTCGACAATAAGGATATTTACGAAGTCGAAGGACTCCTCAACTTGCGAGACTTGATGGGGTTTATGGATTTACCCCTTCCCGACCTCAAAGATCCCCCCTGGTCTGCGGTGATCCCCCCGCGTTTCCGCCGCCTGGGAGAGGTCGAAATCGACCCGTCCCAACGCGACGGCGAAGAAGCGGAAGATATTTTTGGGTTGATCCGCCAACGGGATTTACTCCTCCACCATCCCTATCAGTCGTTCGCCGCCACGGTGCAGCGTTTTATCACCCAAGCGGCTTACGATCCGGCGGTTTTGGCGATTAAAATGACTCTTTATCGCACTTCGGGAGATTCGCCGATCGTCAATGCTTTGATTGCCGCCGCCGAAAATGGCAAGCAAGTGGCGGTGTTGGTCGAACTCAAAGCCCGTTTCGACGAGGAAAATAATATCCTCTGGGCCCGTAAGTTAGAAAAAGTCGGCGTTCACGTGGTTTACGGGTTGGTCGGACTCAAAACTCATACCAAAATCGCGATGGTGGTGCGCCGGGAAGATGAAGGGATCCGCCGTTACGTCCATATCGGGACGGGCAATTACAACCCGAAAACGGCGAAGTTGTACACGGATTTGGGTTTGTTGACCTGTCGTGAAGATTTGGGCGCGGATCTGACCGATTTGTTCAATTTCTTGACGGGATATTCTCGCCAGCGTTCTTATCGTAAGTTGTTGGTGGCTCCGGTGAATATGCGCGATCGCATGAGTTCGCTGATTCAACGGGAAATCGAACATTCCCGCAATGGCTATGGCGGTCGCATCGTCGCCAAAATGAATTCTTTGGTCGATCCGAAGATTATCGCTTTGCTTTACGAAGCGTCTCAAGCGGGGGTGCAAATCGATTTAGTGGTGCGCGGCATTTGCTGTTTGCGACCGGGAGTTCCCGGTATCAGCGACAATATCCGCATTGTCAGTATTGTCGGGCGTTTTTTGGAACATTCGCGCATTTTCTATTTCCACAATTGCGGCGAGGAAGAGGTGTTTATCGGCAGTGCGGATTGGATGCCTCGCAATCTCAACCGCCGCGTGGAAGCGATTACTCCGGTGGAAGACCCGGATTTGGCTAAGGATTTACAAGAAATTCTCGGGATCTTGCTCGCGGATAACCGCCAAGCCTGGGATTTACAGCCGGATGGGTCTTACGTGCAACGGCGATCGCCCAATGGCACTGACGAGCAAAGTTCTCAGAGAATTCTGATGGAGATGGCGTTACAGTAGGCAAGATTTCCATCCCCATCGCCCAACCCGGTTTCTCTGTCATGCAGGAACCGGGTTAGTATCCAAGCCAGTGTGGGATCAATTCTGGGTGGCAGAATCGGGAAAGGTGCGTTTGAATTCTTCGATCAGATCGTCCATTTCTTCGATCGCCTGATTGACATCGATCCGCAAGGTTCCCAAATCCGGTTTTTCCAACAACCGCAACAGCGATTCCCGCTTGCTCTCGATCGCCTCGATCCGCTCTTTTAAGCTCTGTTCGTCCATGGTTATTTTCCCTTCACTCATCAATTGATAATAGTAGCCCGTTCGATGCTCGCTCTTTTCCAATCCTACAGTGCATCAAGCCCCCCGCACAGATTCTCGAAACTCTCAAATCTAAACTCTCAAATCTAAAATCCCATGCGTCACCTCTTCGCCAGCATCAGTATCATTTGTTTCGCCAGCCAACCCGTTCTCGCTCAAGTGAGATCGCCCTTAGAAGTGGTCGCCGAAATGGAGATCGCGCCGGGAAATATTACGGTGACGCCGGATGGGGCGATCGTCACTAGTTTGCACCAACTGTTCGACCCCGCACAAGCGGTGGTAGAAGTGCGAGAATCCGGGGAGCTGCTGCCGTTTCCCGATCGCGCCTGGAACGATCGCACTTCCGGCGAAAGCGCGATGCTCGATACGGTTTTAGGCATTCAAGCGGATCCCCAAGGTCGGGTCTGGATGCTCGACAATGGCATGAGAGGGCAGCTAACGCCGAAGTTGGTGGCTTGGGATACGCGCGGCGATCGCCTCGACCGCGTCATTTACCTGCCCCCTCCGGTCACGGTTGACGGCTCGTTTGTCAACGATTTGGCGGTAGACTTAACTCACAATTATATTTACATTGCCGATCCGGCACCCGGCGATCGCGCCGCGTTAATTGTGGTAGATCTGAGTACTGGGGTTTCTCGGCGCGTCCTCCAGGGCGATCGCTCGGTAGTGGCGGAAGATGTCCAATTGGCGATCGATGGCGTTCCCCTGACCCAAACGCGCCCGGATGGAACCGTCGTCAGTCCTCGGGTCGGCGTCAATCCGATCGCCCTCGATGGGGCGGACGAGTGGCTGTATTTCGGCCCGATGCACGGCACTAGTTTATATCGAGTGCGAACTTCGGATTTGCGCGATCGCACCCTCGCCGATGCCGAATTGTCCGCCCGCGTCGAACGCTACAGCGACAAACCGATTTGCGATGGGATCTCGATCGATCGCGAGGGCAACATCTACATTACCGATTTGGCGGCTAAGGCGATCGGTGTCATTACGGGCGATCGTCGCTATCAACTCCTCATCACCTCCGATCGCCTCTCCTGGCCCGATGCCTTCAGTTTCGGCCCCGACGGCTATCTCTACGCGATCGCCAACCAACTCCAACACGCCCCGGCGTTCAATGCAGGGGACGATCGATCGCGATCGCCCTTCTACATCTTTCGCCTCAAACCGTTAGCCCCGGGAATCGTCGGACGCTAATTCTCCATCCTATTCGATCCCCTAACTGATTCTACTCGATTCCCCAACTTAAAAACTGCACGGTCCCGTTCTCCCGTTCGGGCAAATCGTCAAATTGTTCGTCTTCACCCGCATCAGAACGCTATTTGTAAAGTCGGCGCCAGCGAGTTTAGCACCGCTCAAATCCGCCCCCGTTAAATCCGCTCCCGTTAACTTTGCACCGCGCAAATCCGCATCAGTTAAATTGACATTTCTCATCGTCGTATTTTGCAAATTTGCCTCGACCAAACTCGCCGAACTTAAATTAAAATCCGTCAAATTCAATCCGGCTAACTGGCGGTTACGACGCGGCAAATTAACAATTTTCCAATTCAGCAAATCTTCCGGATCGATTTTCGTCGTATTAATATCGATATCCGCATCTAATAAATTCGCTCCCGACAGGTTCGCATTGCTCAAATTGGCGCGGACTAAATTCGCACTCCCTAAGTTGGCAAATTGCAAGTTAGCATTCTTTAAATTCGCCCAATCCAAGCTCGCATTCATCAGTATGGCACCGCTTAAATTGGCATTTTGTAAGTTACTTCCGTTGAGGTTTGACCCTTGAAAATTGGCCTCGATCAAGCTGCTCTCTTCGAGATCGGCGTTATTCAGTTTGGCGTCGCTAAAGTTGACGCGATCCAGATTTAATCCCGCAAAATTTACTTTCGACAAATCCCGACTCGTGGCATTTTTGACATAGCCTTTCCGCAAAGCCATATTAAACAAAGGTTGGGAAAGTTTGGGATTGAGTAAGATAATGAAAAACGGACTGATCGACGCGATTAATAAGAGAAAAACCACCGAGGTTTTAAACGCATTCCCCCAGCGACTGTTTCGCGAAGTCGTAAACGCCGAATCGAGCAAGCGGGAGTTTTCTTGATTGGCAACTTCAAGCTGCCATTGGGTTTGAGAAAGTTGATGTTGCAGGTCGAGGCGTTCGCGGTCGGCGCGATCGAGTTGGCTTTGCAATTGGCTGCGTTCTTCGTTGACCCAAGAGAGTCGAGATTCTTGGCTTTGGGTTTGTTGTTGGCTATTATTCAGTTGGCTTTCAAGATCGCTAATTTGCAAGCGCAATTGATTAATTTCTGCGTTGGCGCGATCGAGTTCTTCTTGGGCGCGATCGCTCATTTCAGCCAACATTTGCTCGAACTGATTCGGCTGACTGGTTTCGACTTGTGCCGTTTCGAGTTGACCCCGGGCTTCGGCGAGTTCGGTTTGTAATTGCCAGTAAGCGGTTGCCGCTTGTTGTAACTGCGGTTGGAGGTCGCCGAGTTCTTGGCTGCACGCCGCGAATTCCGATTTTGTTTTCTCTAATTCGGCGTGCAGTTGCGATCGCTTCTGTTGAGAAGCAATCAGTTGTTTTTTCGTATGTTGTAGTTGTCCTTGCACTTGTTTGAGCGAGGCTTCGCGCAAGGCATTTTTGGCTTCGGCTTCTTGTAATTTCGGTTCGACTTCTTTGAGCGCTTTTTCCCGGGCAGATAGCGCTTTTTCGGTCAATTCTAATTTATCTTGCAAGCGCCAGTAAGCCGTTGCCGCTTCGTGAATTTGCGATTTAAAAGTTTGATTTTCCCGGTCGATATCTTCGAGTTGCTGTTGAGTTTGTTCGAGTTGCTGCTGGAGATCTTCGTAAGCTTGTTCTGCTTCTTTTAAAAAGGATTGGAGTTGCGATCGCTCTTTGAGGGCGGTTTTATGTTCTTTTTCTAACGTTTCGTACTGCTGGTGAAGCTGCCAGTATGCCTCTTCCGTTTGCTTAAAGAGGGATTCTAACTCCGATCGCTCCTGTTCGGCGAGTTCGAGTTGGGTTTTGAGTTGCGATCGCTCCATCTGCTGGGGCGCCGCCTCTTCCTCCGTCGCCCCCTTCAAACGCTTCTGGGTTTGCTCCCACTGCTGGCGGGCCCACATCAATTGCGCCCGTTCCTTCCTGAGAAATCCCTCGGGAATGCGCCCCAAACTCAGGGGATACGGCGTCAAGTCCCAGCCGCAAGTCGAACAAGTTTTGACTTGTCCTTCCGCATATTGGGTCTGACAAACGGGACAATGCGCTACGGTCAAAGCGGTGTACTCCTGTGTTGGTCGGTCGTCACGGGCAAACATCTTCATCGCCATTGCTTCCCCCTGAGAGATTATCTCGCAACTTATCACTTTTTAACCGTTTTCGGACAAGAGTCAAGTCCCCAGGGCCTACATTTACCGTAGCGGCGAGTGGAACTGGCGCTTTTCGCCGCGATCGCTAACATTGGGGAAACAAAGCCACACTGACCCGTTCCCCAATCCGAAGTTTTCCCTCTATTTCGGAAGATCGGCGATCGCGAACCTTAACATCGCTTCCCCACTTAAATTTTCCCTGACGATTCGGCTTTTTTGACGCTTCACCATCCCCTCGTAAAAATTGCGAATCTCGCGACCGTTGCCGAAATTAGACGGGCGATTGGCGTACAAATCTTGACACCAGTCTCTAACTTTTTCCGAGACTTCTGGCGGACAAATTCGCCGGGACTGTTCGCATAAACTCAGGAATATTTGATGCAATTCGTCGGGATCGTAATCGGGGAATTCGATCTGATAGGCGATGCGAGAGGTTAACCCGGAATTCGCAGCTAAAAATTCGGCCATTTCTCGGGAATATCCGGCGAAAATGACCACGAGGCGATCGCGGTAATTTTCCAAATACGGGACTAAAGTATCGATCGCCTCCCGTCCGAAATCCGTAGCGTGACCTCGGGACAGGGCGTAGGCTTCATCGATAAATAATACCCCATCGATCGCGCGATCGATCGCCCCTACGGTTTTCGCCGCCGTTTGTCCCACGTATCCCGCGACTAAATCCGGGCGTCCGACTTCGTGAAAGTCCCCTTTTTTCAATAATCCCAGGGCTTTAAAAATTTTGCCGACCAACCGCGCCACGGTCGTTTTTCCCGTTCCCGGATTGCCAGTGAAAACCATGTGATAGGTGTGAGATTCGCCGTCGGGATCCAACCCCGCTTCTCGCAGGCGGCGGTTGGCGAGTTGGGTTTCGACTAATTCTCCGATCGCCGCTTTCACCGATCGCAGTCCCGCCAGGCGATCGAGTTGCGCTAACAATGTGTCCAAGGTCTCGCGATCGCCCTTGCCGCGATCGGCCAACTCCCGATACTTTTGCGGTAAATCTGCAAGCTCAAACGGCGATCGCACCGGATCGCTGCCCGTTTCGATGACTCGGAGCGATCGCCGTTCGTCGAGTTCCTGAAACAGATTTTCCACCAATCCCGCATTCCCAAAGTTTTCGTCCCGTTCGGCGTACAATTGCGCGAATACATCCAACAAAGTCCCCTCTAGATCCGGGGACAAGTCGGCGGCGACGGCGGCGACGCACTGCTGTAGAATTCCCAACAACTCATCAGGCGTGTAATCTGCAAAAATAATTTCTGTCGGGAACCGACGGCGCAAACCGGGATTCGCATCGAGAAAGGCGTCCATTTTCGCCGGATATCCCGCCACGATCGCCGCGAACCGATCGCGATCGTCCTCCAGACGTTTGAGTAACGTTTCGATCGCCTCCCGTCCGAAATCCCCGTCCCCGCCTTCGGTCAACCCATACGCCTCATCCACAAACAAGACGCCATCGATCGCGCGATCGATCGTTTCATTGGTGCGTAAATGGGTTTGTCCGACATAACCCGCCACTAAATCGCGTCCGCCGACTTCTACCAGATGACCGCGCTGTAATAACCCCAAATCTCGGTAAATTTCGCCGATTAAGCGCGCGACCGTCGTTTTTCCCGTTCCTGGATTGCCTTTAAACACCAGATGCAATCGGGGCGGATCGATCGCCTTTCCCTGCTTCGCCCGTTCTTGTTGCACTTGCAGCGATCTCGCCCGACGGCGGATCGTTTCTTTGACGTTTTGCAAGCCGATCGCCCCTTCTAATCGTTGCAGGGCAGGGGTTTCGCTGACGTCCCCCGTCAACCAACGCCGCGATCGCGCCGCTTTCAGCGAGATTTCCTCACTTTCATTAAAGCGATCGTACCAGGTATTGAGCGATCGATTTTCCGCCGCCATCCATTGCATTAACTTTGCACGATTTTCCCACGGAACTGCTTTGCCGAACTTCAGCCGAAAATAATCGCTTAACGCCTCTATCTCTTTTGCGCTAGGGGCTGCTAGTCGCACTAAATTACAACTGCGGCGATCGCCCTGCTGCCGATTTATTGCATAATTTGACAAAAATGTAAAGCCGACTTGCTGACAAAACCCTTGCAGGCGATCGATCGTTTCGTGGTGAAAAATAAAAATACACAGGTTGCGATTACTCGGGGGAAGACGCGACCATTCTAAAGTGCGACCGAACAGTTCGCGGCGGTTGTCGAAGTTCGCCAAATCTTCTGCATTGGCAAAAACGATCGCCGATTTTTGGCGAGTATCCTGCATTAACGTTTCAAAATAGGGCAAAATTTGGACATCTTGCAGGCGTTGGGGCGGTCTTGCTTCGGTTGAGGGTGCCGGACTGGGCGATACGGCGGGATTGGACGATGCAGTTTGCTTTCCTAACAAGCGTCGTTTGCGTCCGAGAGGACCGGGGGTGACTTGCATCGGTCGGTCCGTCGGTGGGGGGGTGGAGGGGTCTGCTGAAGGTTGCAACCGCGTGCGATCGCGCGATGGGCGATCGAGGAAATAGAGTTTTTTAACGCCGGAATAGAAGACGATGCGATCGTATCCTCGGGATTTTAAATAGTGATGGAGAATGCTTTCAATATCTTGTAAAACGAGATCCTCCGTGCAGAAACTATCGCTGGTTTGCGTTCCGTACAGCACGAAAAAGCGATCGCCTGCGTGTAAATTCAACCCCGATGTTACTCGTTCTACCACAATCGATTGGCTTGTTTTATTTTTAGATTATTTTAAACTAAGTTTGTTCTAATTAAAAGAGTTTGAAATTAACTTTTTCTTAAAGGGCGGGTGGGATACCCGCACCATATTTAGGAGTTTTGACTTCTTATTGTTCCTCGACTAACCAGCGCCAAATTTTAACGGTGCGATCGCCACTGCTGCTCATTAAACGGCAGCCATCCGGACTGAAAACGACCGAATATACGGTATTGGCATGTCCGGTTAAATGGCAAATTTCTTGACCTGTTTTGAGGTTCCAGAGTTTAATCGTATTGTCAGAACTGGCACTCGCGATCGTGCGTCCATCCGGGCTAATAGCAATGTCATTAATGAAGTCCGAATGACCGATTAAAGTTTGAGTATTCGTCCCCGTTTCTAAATGCCATAATTTAATGGTTTTGTCCAAACTCGCACTGACTAAAATCTGGCCATCTGGGGTGAAAACGAGGGAGTAAATTGAGTTGGAATGTCCGGTAAAGGTACCAATTGCTTCGCCTTTTTGTAAATCCCAAAGTTTAATCGTGTTATCTGCACTACCACTGGCTAAGATGCGACCGTCGGGACTGAGGGCTAACGAGTGAACGTAGTCATCGTGTCCGGTGAGGGTGCGAAGGATTTCCCCCGTTTGCCAATTCCAAAATTTAATCGTGGTGTCGTCGCTGGCACTGATTAAAATGGGGATGGAAATCGAATTGTCGCCGATCTCTCCATAAATGAGGTCGCGAAGGTAATCGGAATGTCCGCTTAAAGTGTGGAGGAGTTCTCCAGTTTGGAGGTTCCAAATTTTGATGGTTTTGTCGTCACTCCCGGTGGCGATCGTTTGGCTGTCCGGGGCGATCGCGAGACAACTGACGGATTTAGAATGTCCGCTTAGGGTATGGCGTTCGGATCGGGTGTGTAGACCCCAGATTTTTACAGTTTTATCGTAACTGCTGCTGGCCAAGGTTTGACCGTCCGGAGCAATGGCGACTTGACTGACGGAGTTGGTATGACCTGTTAAGGTACTTTCGCATTCAATCAGTTGATATTTTAAAAATTCTTCGATATAGCGATCGAGGCGGGCGAGTTGGTGAGATTGGCGGCGGGCGCGATCGCCTAAAGTTTGCAGTTGAGATTGTAGTTGTTCTCGTTCTTGTTCGCTTTGTTGCAAGCGTTCTTCTAGGCTCTTGATTTTCTTTTCTAAGAAGGAAAAGTTATCGGATACCATGAGGGGTTTAGATTTTAGACTTTAGAGTTGAGATTTTAGATTGATGCTGTAGGGAATTGGGAACAACTTCCAGGCCGACAATAGACCCGCCCTACTCCACCGCAGAAACACCCCATATCTTAATTGTGCCATCATCGGAGCCACTAACGATCGTATTGCCATCTTGATTGATGGCGGTACATAAAACATACCCTTCGTGACCGTATCCGGGGGTTTTGACGCCGGGGATCGTGTGAATGAGGCGACCGCTTTCGAGATGCCAAATTTTAATGGTTCCGTCGTCGGAACCACTGGCGAGGGTATGTTGAGAACTGATGGTGACGGAACTGACCGGACCGGAATGTTCGGAAAGGGTATGCAGGAGTTTTCCGGTGCCGAGATTCCAGAGTTTGATCGTGTTGTCGTTGCTTCCACTGGCGAGAATGCTGCCATCGTAGTTGACGGCGACGGAACAGACGGAACCGCTATGTTCGGTGAGGGTATGGATGAGTTCTCCGGTGAGGAGATTGCGGATTTTGATGGTGTTGTCGTTACTGCCACTGGCGAGGACGTTTCCTTGGGGGGAGATGACGACGGAACGCACGGCGGTACTGTGTCCGTAGAAGGTGGCGAGGAGTTCTTGGGTGTCGAGGTTCCAGAGTTTGATCGTTTTGTCGGCGGCGCCACTGGCGAGGGTGCGTCCTTTGGGAGAGAAGGCGACAGTGTTGACCCAACCGTTATGACCGTGGAGGGTGGTCAGGAGTTCGCCACTTTGCAAGTCCCAGATTTTGATGGTGTTGTCGCCGCTTCCACTGGCGATCGTTTTACCGTCGGCGGAGATGGCGACGGCGATCGCCGATCCGAGGTGTCCGCGTAAGGTTCGCATCGGCTGACCGCTTTCTAAATCCCAAATTTTAACGGTTTTGTCATTACTCCCACTGACTAAAATGTTGCCTTGAGGGGCGATCGCCACCGATCGCACGGCGTCGTCATGTTTTAAGGTGCGCACGCAGCGAAACAGGCGATAGGGTTTGTACTGTTCGAGGGCTTGGCGAGCCCGGGGGGAACGAGTCCGCTTGAGAATGGCGTAGGCAAATTCTTGGATGGCTTCGGAGCGATCGCCTAACGCATCGATCAGCAATTCGACGGTATGAGATTCGGCGTGAGTGTGGGTGAGATTTTCGTTCGTTTTTTCCAGACTCTCGCGGGCTTTTTCGAGTTGGCTTTGCAAGGTGCTGACTTGGCGCCGTTCGCTGTGAATTTGCGATTGCAATTCCAACCGTTCGCGATCGGACTGTTCTAATTTGGCTTTTAGCTGGCTAATTTGGGCTTGTAAGGCGGCGATTTCGGCTTCTTTGGCGACGGAGGTGCCATCTGCACGATTGGTGGCGCGATTCTCCTCGATCGCCCCTACGCGATCGCCGTCGGAAGGAGCAGTCGTTGGGGATGGTCTCGGGGCTTCGATATGGGACCAAATACGACTGAGTTGGGTTTGGACCTGCGATCGCTCGGTGTCACTTTGTTCTAATTTAGAGAAAATCAGGCCGATCTGATTCTCGAAATGTTCGGATTGGGTTTCGTGAAAGAGGCGATCGCGCTCTAACTCCTCCTTAAAATGATTGCGGTCTTGGCTGACTTCATCCAACCAGGCAAACAGTTGACTGACTTGTTCTTGAATGTGAACTCGTTCTTTCGCCGCGAGATCGAAGCGACCCCAAACTTTCGAGAGTTGTCCTTCAATATCGGCCAATTTCCACTCTAATTCTTTGACCGATTTACCTTGGTCGGTCGTTTCTGCCCAAATTTTGCGCGCCCATTTCAACTTAGCTCGCTCTTTTTCGAGATAGATTTCCGTCAAATTTTCAGCAAGTTGAGGCGGTTCGGGAGTTAAATCCCACCCGCAATTCGAGCAGGCGATCTGCTCTCCTTCGACATACTCGGTTTGACATACCGGACATTCAGACATGGCCTTATTCACTCTCAGATTCACCCTGAAACACGTTCTATTAAGGGAAACTTTCGAGCAGATTGAAGAAGTTTAGAGTTTAGAGTTTAGAGTTTAACTTTTAAGTTTTAAGTTTTAAATTTGAGATTTGGAATTTTAGAGATAAATTTTATGCTCTAAAAAGTGCTTGAAAGCTTCTTTTAGTTTATCAATTCGATCGCCGGAGAAATGTTAGGAAAATTACTCGAATCCGTTTTCTGTTTCGATCGCGTCTATGGCTGCGATCGCTGGCAACGGCAAAACTTGAGATGGGATGTTTCAGAGCAGCGATCGCCGTCGAGGGGGTCTTGAATGGTTCGGTTAAACCCATCGGCGCCCCCTGCTCAAAATCGGGCGATCGCGCTTATTCCTCAATCCGATCGCGACGGGATCCCCGACGCTCTCCTCCCGACTCGCGACTCTCGCTTCCCGACGGGCGATCGCCCCACAGACGGCGATAGTCTTCGCGAGGGCGATCGTAGCATTCCAACTCGCCGATCGCCTCTACCCCCGCCTCGTCCAGCAGTTGGAAAATCGCCCGCGCGTTTTCCCGAGTGGCGGTTTCGTCGATCAGGGTGGGACTGAAACTGTTAATCGAGATCGAATTGGCGCCGAAGTCGCGATCCGGTGCAATCACCGTGACGACTTCATCCCCGGCGATATTTTTCACTTTCACCGCATAGGCTTCGCGGCGATCGCCCGTCTGATAACACGCATCGGTTTCGGGATTGACCAGAGTATAACCCAAAGATCCGAGAACTTCGACCACACAATCGGCAATTTCGGCGCGCATTTGCGAACTGAGAATCGCCAATTTCGCCGCCGCGACGACTTCATCGAAACGAGGTTGCAGGTTTTCGAGGCGATCGGCGATCGCTTCGAGTTGGGTCGTCGTGAGGGTCCGTTCCCCTTGTTCTAACTCCGTTTCGAGCGTCGCGAGTTCCCCTTCGTACTCGCTTAACGCCCCTTTCGACCAGTAATCCACCTCGACTTTAAAGCGTTCCGCCTCCGTTCCCTCGCCGATTTCGAGTTCGCACTCGCGATTGGCGTTGACTTGAGCGAGTAACTCGCCTAAATCCGTCGAAATCGCGTGATAGAGTAACAGCCATTGTTGTTCTTGGCGTTCCAGGTCGAGCCGCAGTTGATTCAATTCTAGATAAGTTTTCTGAGTCGTGGCGATCGCCGCTTCGCCGAGTCCCGCCGTCAGGTTGTCCCGCGCCAGCTCCAACTGGCGCCGTAAAGCGCTTAACTGTCCCGGCGCGAACTGTTCGTGGCGGTATTGGCGATCGGTTTGTTGCCAGATAGCGTCCACATCGGCCCACAACGACTCGGCGAGTTCGATTTTGCGGCTTTTTTCCGCTTCGATCCCCCGCACGATCGCCTCCAATTGTCCCGTCAACTTGGCTTCGGTGGCTTCTCTCGCAGCCCGTTCCGTGGCGATCGCCTCCTGGAAAGCGCGATCGCGCTGTTGCAGCGTCCTCAGCCATTCCTGGCGCTGCTGTCGGTGCAGTTGCAAATATTCCTGACGCTGCCGTTCCCATCCCAGACGCGCCGTGGCGTCGAGGCGATCGGTTTGGCGCTGGAGAGCTTGCGCCTGTTGAGTTTGCAGCCGTTCCACCGTCGAGCGAAACTCCTGTTGCTGTCGTTCCAGACGGCGGGCGTTTTCCCGTTCGAGATCGGCTAAATTCGTCCTCAAGCGATCGGCGAGTTGCGCTTGATGGAGCGCCCGTTGCTGCAGGGGGAGTAACTGCCGCTCGAACGCTTGCTGGGAGTGCGATCGCAGCAAATTCAAGCGCTCCGGTAAGTCGGATTGCAGCGATCGTAGACGACTGTCTTGTTCTTGCAACCGCCGCCATTGAGACTCTTCAACGCGCACGTAACGCCGTTTTTCACCGCTCATCACACCTGCTCCACTGATTCAACGCACATCGAGATTCGTTTCGTTCAATCCTATCTCGTTCGCCGGGAATTCCCGACCGACACTAAAATCTAAAAAATCTAAAACCCAAAAAAAAGCCCGCCTCAATCGGCGGACTCGAAATCGAAGACTCTTCGACGAGCAAAATGACGATTACATCGCGGCTTTCAGTTGTTCGGCGACGAAATCCCAGTTGACCAGATTGTTGAGGAAGGTGTCGATGTAGTCGGGACGCTTGTTTTGGTAGTCGAGATAGTAAGCGTGTTCCCAAACGTCGATCGTCAACAAGGGAGTTTGACCCGTGGCGATGGGGGTGACGGCGTTGGGGGTCTTGGTGACTTTGAGGGTGCCGTTGTCGAGCACTAACCAAGCCCAACCACTACCGAACTGGGTGGCGGCGGCGTTTTTGAGTTCTTCTTTGAATTTGTCAAAGCTCCCGAAATCGGCTTTGATTTTGTCAGCCAGGGCGCCCGTGGGTTCGCCACCGCCACCGGGTTTCATGCAATTCCAGTAAAAGCTGTGGTTCCAAGCTTGGGCGGCGTTGTTGAACAGCCCAGCTTTGGACTCGTCGTTGTAGATGGCTTTAATGACATCTTCGATCGCCTGGTTGGCGTGAGCGGTCCCTTCGATCGCGGCGTTGTATTTGCTGACGTAAGCCGCGTGGTGCTTGTCGTGGTGGAATTCCAAGGTACTCTTGGAAATGTGGGGTTCGAGGGCGGTGTAGTCGTAAGGTAAGGCGGGTAATTCGTAAGCCATAGTGTTCGATCCTCTCTAACAAGTCTCTTTAGGCGGGACGATCTGCGCGTGGGCAGTTTGGCTTCGTCCGGCGTTGGACAAGTGGCGCGCGATCGCTCGCGGCGGCAGCTTTCCAACATTACGATAGAATTTTATATCAAAAGTCCCCTCGGATCTACGATTTTGTTGGAGAATCTATCTGTGGGTAGAGAATTGGGCGATCGAGAGCGCCCCCGTAGATCCCACGGTGTCGTTGAGATTTTAGCGTTGAGATGGACTGGGGAAGCAGTTCCGATGCCCGCGCTGCGGACGCGGGACTCGCGGGTTTTGCTAAAATCCTCTCAAATCCACCCGCATACACTTCATGAGTGACACGGTTTTAGACGTTCGCAATTTGCAGGTTCAATTTGAAACCGACGAAAAACTCGTTACCGCCGTTAACGGGATTTCATTCGAGGTCCGGCGCGGTCAAACTCTCGGGATTGTCGGCGAGTCCGGTTCCGGAAAATCGGTGACCTCCTTAGCCGTGATGGGATTAGTCCCCAATCCCGGCAAAGTCGCCGACGGCGAAATCTGGTTTCGCGACGACGCCGCCGCCGACCCGGTGAACTTGCAACGCCTGTCACGGGAAGAAAAACAACCCTATCGCGGCAGTCGGATTTCGATGATTTTTCAGGAACCGATGAGCGCCCTCAATCCGGTCTACGATATCGGTTTCCAAATGACCGAAGCCATTTTAATGCACCAAAAGGTCTCGGTCTCGGAAGCCCGCAGACAAGCGGTGGCGCGCTTGCAAGAGGTCAAACTCCTCCCGAGTGACGAACAGTTGCGCGACCGTCTCGAAGGGCGTGAGGGCATGAGCGAACGCGAGATCGCCAGCGCCATTAACGATCGCAAACTCGCCATCCTCAAACGCTATCCCCACGAACTCTCCGGCGGTCAAATTCAGCGCGTGACGATTGCTATGGCGATCGCGTGCAATCCTACCCTATTAATAGCCGACGAACCGACCACCGCCTTAGATGTGACAGTTCAAGCCTCGATTCTCCAATTATTGCGGGAGTTGCGCGACGCCCGGGGCATGTCGATGATCTTTATTACCCACGATTTGGGCGTGATTGCGGAAATTGCCGATCGCGTGGCGGTGATGTATCGCGGCAAAATTGTCGAGTCCGGTTCGGTGCTCGATATTTTTGCCCAGCCCCAACATCCTTATACAAAAGGACTGTTAGCCTGTCGTCCCCAACCGGACAAACGCCTGGTTTACCTGCCCACGGTGGCCGATTTTATGGAAGAGGTAACCGACGACTCCGGGGAAGTGGAAATGCGATCGAAATCCCCCGATCGATCGCCGACCCCGGAAGCGGCGGCAGCAGTGGCAACCCCTACAGAAGTCCCCCCTACAGAAGTCAGTGCTGTCGAGAGCGATCGCCGTTTGAGTCAATTGCAAGAACGCGGGGTGTTACTCTCGGCAAATAACTTGCAAGTCGCCTTTCCTATTCGCGGTATTTTCGGCGAAACGCAACGCTATTTTATGGCGGTTAAAGGGGTTTCCTTCGAGGTCTATTTAGGCGAAACTCTCGGTTTAGTCGGCGAGTCCGGTTGTGGCAAAACTACCTTAGCCCGCAGTTTGTTGCGCTTGGTAGAACCGACGGGAGGCGAGGTCATTTTTGACGGCAAAAATTTAATCGATTTAGAGGGGTTATCCCTGCGCCAAGTGCGCCAACAAATGCAAATTATCTTTCAAAATCCCTTCGGTTCGCTCAATCCGCGTATGAATATCGGCGCCTTGGTGATGGAACCGTTGCGGATTCATTTTCCCAAGCAGAAAAAGGCCACTCACCGCGATCGCGCCGCCTATTTGTTGGAACGAGTCGGGTTAAATCCGGAGTTGATGAATCGCTATCCTCACGAGTTTTCGGGCGGTCAACGGCAACGGGTTTGCATTGCGCGGGCTTTGGCATTAAATCCGAAGTTTATTATCTGCGACGAGTCGGTTTCGGCGTTGGATGTTTCGGTGCAAGCCCAGGTACTCAATTTATTAAAAGAGTTGCAACAAGAGTTCGAGTTGACTTATATCTTTATTTCCCACGATTTAAGTGTGGTCAAGTTCATGAGCGATCGCATTATGGTGATGAATCAGGGGAAAATTGAGGAAATCGGCCCGGCGGAACAAATTTATCGCCAACCGCAACAAGCCTACACGCGATCGTTGATCGATTCGATTCCTACGGGGAGTTTGGAACGGATTAAAGAACAACAAGCGGGTCGTCAACTGTCGGCTTAGTTGTGATTGTGTTGGAGGTTTTGGATCCGACGATCGCGGGTTTAAATCGGGTCAAAATCTACCCATCGGGGGGTATTCTATCAACATCAAACTTTTAAGGGTAATTCACTCCAATTCAGTACAATTCAGTACAATTCAGTACAATTAAGTCCAACTTCAGGGCGAGGCGAGACTCCAAGGGGGCCGTTTCGCGATCGCCCGGGAGTCGAGCAGCCCTCTCTCATTTTTTCTCACTTAAATCGCGATGAATTTTGCTGAAAAATTACAAACCGCCATTGACTGCAATCAAAGCCTGTTGTGCGTCGGACTCGATCCGAGTGCGGAAACGTTACCGTCTCGTTTCGGTTCCCCTCGGGATCTCGACGAGTTAGTACAAAAGTGCGAAATTTGGTTGAAAGAGGCGATCGCTCACACGAAAGATGCGGTTTGCGCCTACAAGCCGACCTTGGGATTTTACACTGCTTTGGGGCCGCCGGGAATGGCCTTACTCGAACGCATTTTAAGCCGGATTCCCTCGGAAATTCCGGTGATTTTAGACGCGAAACACGGCGATCTCAACAGTAGCACGCTGTTGGCACGCACGATTTTCGATCGCTGGCAGGTCGATGCGGTGACCTTGAGTCCCTATCCCGGACAGGATTTAGCGGCGCCGTTTCTCCTCTACCCGGATAAGGCAATTTTCGTCCTCTGTCACACCTCGAACCCGGCGGCGGTGTCCCTACAGGAGTTTCCCAATGCTCAAGCCCCTTTTTACCTGCATTTGGTCGCAGAAGTGCAAACCTGGGGAACTCCGGAACAGGTGGCGTTAGAAGTGGGAACGGCGCAACCGGAAGCATTGGCGCGGGTACGGGCGATCGCCCCGGAAAGACCCCTGTTACTTCGCAGTATTTGGGCGGAAGGGGGCAATTTAGAGGATATTTTAGCCGCAGGCTTGAACGCGACCGGGGCCGGGGCGATCGTGCCGATCCCCCAAGATTGGCTCGCCAGTCCGAATTTGAAGGCTTTGGTCGCCGGATTGCGCGAAACAGTCAATCAAGTGCGAATTCGCCTCCCTCACGAGGTGCAAGCCTGTCCGGTCTGGTTGCCGGATCTGCCGCCGGGCGATCGCCATCCCCACGGGGATTTGATCTTACAACTCTACGATATTGGTTGTATTTTATTTGGCGAATACGTACAAGCTTCGGGATCGATTTTTCCTTACTATATCGACTTACGAAAAATTATCTCGAATCCCCAAATTTTTGATAAAATTATTAATGCTTATGCCGAAATCGTCCGAGACTTAAAGTTCGATCGGATCGCCGGAATTCCTTACGGCGCCTTGCCGACGGCAACGGGATTGGCGTTAAAGTTAAATCATCCGATGATTTTTCCGCGCAAAGAGGTCAAAGCTCACGGAACGCGGCGTCTGGTCGAGGGGAATTTCAACCCAGGAGAAACCGCAGTGGTGATTGACGATATTTTAATTTCGGGAAAAAGCGCGATCGAAGGGGCTCAAAAGTTAGAATCGACGGGGTTGAAGGTGGAAGATATCGTCGTGTTTATCGACCACGAAAAAGGAGTGAAAGACCGCTTGAAACAGGCGGGATATCGCGCTCATTCGGTGTTGTCGATTTCGGAGATTGTCAAAACTTTATACGATCTCGGTCGGATCGATCGCGACCAATTCGACGCCTTGAATGAAGGAGACGATTAAAAAAAATCCTCCTTGTCGATGCCGTCGAACCTCCCAAACATCCTCTCGGAACATCGCGATCGGCAAATTGATAACACAAAAGGGTTATGGTTGGAATTGTTATTGTTTCTCACAGCGAGAAATTAGCCGCCGCCGTGCGAGAACTGACACGGCAAATGGTCGGATCGGCAGTAGAGATCGCGATCGCGGCGGGGATTGACGACCCGGAAAATCCCTTTGGAACCGACCCGATGCGCGTGCTGGCGGCGATCGAAGCGGCAGATCGCGGCGAGGGAGTATTGCTGTTGATGGACTTGGGCAGTGCGGTGATGAGTGCGGAAATGGCCTTAGAATTTCTAGAGGCCGATCGCCGTTCCCGGGTGCAATTGTGCGAAGCTCCCTTAGTCGAAGGGGCGATCGCCGCCGCCGTGGCAGTCTCCACCGGGGCGAACCTCGATCGCGCGATCGCCGAAGCCCGCAGCGCCCTGACCCCGAAAGCCTGCCAACTCGGAATCGAACCCGCGTCCCCACCCGCGCCCAACGCCGCGACGGGGGAGCCGACCTCACAACTGCGCCTCACGGTCTGCAACCGCCTCGGCATTCACGCCCGACCCGCCGCCCTGTTCGTCCAAATCGCCTCACAATTCACCGCGTCGATCGCCGTCACCAATCTCAGGCGCTCGTCCGAGGCGATCGACGGGAAAAGTATCATCCAACTGATGACCTTGGGGGTGCGTCAGGGGGACGAAATCGCGATCGCCGCCCGGGGAATCGACGCCGGGAACGCCGTGCAAGCCTTGAAAGAACTGATCCAGTGCAACTTTCACGAAGGGGACGCCGACGTCCCGGAAGTCGCCACCAGCGCGCCGACAGTCCCGACCGGGGAAGGGGTTCAGGGAATCGCCGCCTCGCCGGGAGTCGCCCTCGGGCCACTCGTTCGCTATCACCCCGTACTGCCGGAAGTGCGCGAAGCCATGGCAGAAGACCCGGAAAGTGAGTGGGATACGTTGCAATTGGCGGTACAAAATGCGCGCCGTCAAATGCAAATGCTCGCTAATGCCATGTCTTCCCCGGAAACTGGGGCGATTTTCGAGGCCCATCAGTTATACTTGCAAGATCCCTACCTCTGGAAAGGGATCCGTCACGATATTTTCGTGGAAAAATACGGGGCGATCGCGGCGTGGAAGCGGGCGATCGACGAGACCGTAAGGCGCTATCAAAATCTCGACGATCCCTATCTCCAGGCGCGATCGAGCGATTTAAACGATATCGGCATTCGCGTTTTGCGCGCCTTATCCGGCAATAGTAGCGTCCGCCTCGAACTGAGGGATCCGGGGATTTTGCTGACGGGAGACCTGACCCCTTCGGAAGTCGCCCAACTCGATCCCAAAGTGATTTTAGGCATCTGCACCACCGGAGGCAGTGCCAATTCTCACAGCGCGATTTTAGCCCGAAACCTCGGCATTCCGACGGTGATGGGACTCGGCGATCGCCTCGCGGGGGTTGCCGACGGCACCGAAATCGCCCTCGACGGCGACACGGGAGAAGTGTGGGTCGAACCCGATCGCGATCGCCGTCGCACCCTCGCCGCCAAACGACAGGTGAGCGAATCTCGGGCGATCGCCCCCTCGCCGACCCAAACCCGCGACGGACGGCGCGTTACCCTCCTCGCTAACGTGATGGGCGTCCCCGATGCCCAACTGGCGCGCAATAGCGGCGCCGAAGGGGTGGGCCTGTTGCGAACCGAGTTTTTTTATTTCGATCGCCCCCTTCCCCCCGGCGAAGAAGAACAAGCACAAGTCTATCGGGCGATCGCCGATATTTTCAAAAATCGCCCCACGGTGATTCGCACCCTAGATGTCGGCGGGGACAAACCCCTACCCTGGTTGCAGTTACCGCCGGAAAATAACCCCTTTTTGGGCTTGCGCGGCATCCGCCTGCTCCTCGATCGCCCGGATCTGTTTAAAACCCAGTTGCGCGCAATTTTAAAAGCCAGTCACGGACGCCAAATTAAAGTGATGTTTCCCACCGTCGCTACCTTAGCCGAATGGCGCGCCGCCAAAGCCCTGCTCGATCGCGCCAAAGCCGAACTCGACGGGGAAGACCGGGCCTACAACCGGGCGATCGCCGTGGGGATGATGGTCGAAATTCCCGCCGCCGTGGCGATCGCCGATCGCTTCGCCGCCGAGGTAGACTTTTTCAGCATCGGAACCAACGATCTGACCCAATATTATCTCGCCGCCGATCGCACCAACCCCCAAGTGTCTCCCTTCGCTAACGTCCTCGAACCGTCCGTGTTGCGAGCGATCGCCCAGACCACCCGCGCCGCCGGGGCTGTAGGAGTTCCCGTCGCCGTCTGCGGCGAGTTGGCTTCCAATCCGGCGGCGGTCCCCCTTCTCGTCGGTTTGGGCATCGCCGAATTGAGCCTCAACCCCCGGGCGATCGCCGCCGTCAAAGCCGCGATCGCCCGTTTTAGCGTTCCCGAAGCCGAGGCGATCGCCGCCACCGCCTTGCAACTCGATTCTGCCGAAGCCGTCCGCAACTTCCTCCAGCAGCAGTTTTCCGCCCTCAGTTAGCAGGTTTGTGCACGACCTCTTTCGCCCGCATCGGCGCTTCTAGTGCTTTGGCAATGCGATCGCGTGCTTCTTCTAAATGAGCCCGAGTTTGCACGTCCAGCCGTTTACCCTCCTTATCCAAACGGCGATCGATCGCCGCGTGCAGGTCTCGCAATTGGTAGCGCGCCAAAGCCCGGGCATCTTCCGGCGGATCGAGGGTGCGCAAGGCGATTATCAAATCTAAAAAGCTGGTCGCCTCCATTGCCGCCTCGATATTCGTTCGCAAGGCCATGTGCAGCAGTATATTTAAGTGTTCCCGTTGCAAACCGCGCCGCAACACCGTAATTTCCCGACGCGGATCGCGATCGTCGGACAGTTCGCTCCAAATTTGCGCCTGCAAGGTCTCGAACAGTTCTCCCAAGCGCAGACTGTCCCCATTGGGATTGCTCAGTTCCCCGTCGCGCAAGCGATTGAGCCGATCTGTAGAGAGTAAGTTACTCAGAATTAAGGTTTGGTGTCCCAAGAGGCGATCGAACAAGGGATAGTCCAACCGTTCCCAGACGATCCAATTGCCCCAATGATCCCAGCGATCCGGCGCCAAACGGGCGATCGTTTCCGGGGAAAAGTTAAAGGCATCTTCCGCAAACACGCGATCGCCGATCGCCGCCAGGGCTTCCCGTTGTCGTTCCACGGCGATCGCTTCAAACGGCGGTTTGGCCCCCGGATCTCCCGCATGGTGGCGGTGGAAACGTTGACCGCCGATATAGCGCGTGAGGTCGTAAGCGTAACCGAAATAGTAATTTAAGACCATGTGGAAGCGATCGCGCAGTTCGCTGTAACTTTCTCCCGGAAGGGGGTATCTTCGATCCAATTTGTCCCACACTTGGCGGGCGTTATCCATTTGCCATTGGGAATAGCGCAACGGATCGCCGCTCAAATCCCACAAGTTACTATCGGGATAGACTAAATCCATGCTGTCTTCGTCGGTAGCATACTCTAAGCCCGGTTGCGGCGCGCGGCGGGCGATCTCTTGCAGCACGTCCCATTCTAATTCCGGCGTGGGGGCGTCGATGGGCCGATAGCCGTATTCCACCACCCAGCGATCGTAAGGACCGACGATAACCGGGAAGTAGTCCCCTTGTTCGACCCCTTCCGGGGCGATATTGACCGCCACGTAGTCCATCACCGAGCCGACCATGCCCTCGTTGCGCGTCAGCAGCACGTTGTTTAAGTCTTCCGGCATACGCCAGGTGCTACCTTGGAAGTTGTGGCGCAATCCCAACACGTGACCGACCTCGTGAGCGGTCAGCCAGCGCACGAACTGATGCACGTACAGTTCCATTTCGTCCTGATTCGGTAGCACGTCGTGTAAGGTACTCAGGGCTAAGGCGCCGAAACGGGCTTGGTTGGTCGCGGCGAGGGCGAAGCAAGGACGGCGATCGCCTCGAATTTGTGCCAGGGCGCGCAGTTGGGAAAGGGACGCCGGGTTGGATTGTTGCAGTTGGGCGGCGATCGGACTCGGGAGCTGGCGATCGACGAAGTGAGAAATTTCTGCCCCCAGTTCGCAGGTGAGGGGATTGACGAGGGCGCGATCGCCATCGGCCAAGGCCCCGTATTGTTCCCGGATCTGTCGCACGATTCCCCCATCTAAAATGACGTCGGCGTCCAAGATTTCCCCCGTTAACGGGTTGACCCGCGACGGCCCGATCCCGGCAAACCAGGAGTCGAGGGTATTCGACCAGACGATAACGTTGTATCGCACGTCTGCCGGATCCCAGTCCGGGCGATCGGGCATTTGTCGCGCCTCGATCGCCCCGATAAATCCCGCTTGCTCGAAAGCGTCATTCCACATTAAAATCCCCTCGCGGATGGCGTCGCGATAGGGGAGGGGAACCGCGTTGTCTATCCAAAAGACGATCGGCTGTTTTGGCGGCGATAGGGGCGCGCTGGGGTCTTGTTTTTCTAAGTGCCAGCGATTGATATAGTTGACGAACGGATCCGGTTTGCGCGAATTGGAGAGATTTTGATAAGTCGTGAGAAAATAGCCGAGGCGATCGTCTGCCAAACGCGGACGATAACCGTTGTTCGTCGGTAAGAGCGATAAACTTGTGCGAATTTTTAATTGAAAGGCGCGCGAGTCGGGAACCGTCGCCGGACCCAACCAGGACATCGGACCGGAAAAGCCGTAGACCGTCTCGATTTCGGCATTTTCGGGGAAACCTTGGACGCGATCGAGATAGGAGGTTTCGCTATTTAAAGTATACATATCTCCTAAGCTCCAGGCGATCGCCGTGCTCAAACTGCCCCCCTCTCCCATCAAAAAGGGTTTGAAATCGACTAACAAGCTGTTTCGTTCCGGATGAATACTGGTTAGAGGTAAGGTGTAAATCGGCGAATCGCTGAACGAGCGATCGCGCGATCGCCATTGCGGATCTCCCGCTTGGGTACGAAATAAAGTATTGGGAACGACGACATCAATTTTATGATTTCTGCGTTTAAATTGAAAGATAAAATCGGAAAGGGGTAAGCCACGATAGAGTCCGAGGGAACCAATTCCCGAAGAGATTGTCGCGATCGCCAGGAAGTTGCGATCGAGCTGTTCCGGTTGAATTTCTAAATAGATCTCTTCTTTTTCTACATTTCGATAAAAGGTTAATAAGCCTTCAATCTTTTCTAAGTCCTTCGTCACTTCATCGAACGGCTTTAAGGGGGATTCGTCCTCGGATTCTTCTTCCGTTTCCGAGGACGAAGATTCCGTATTTTCAGCCAGTTCTATCGGAACCTCAAAGCGCGGCGATTTCCCTTCGCGGAAGATGCGGGCGCTAGCAGACACACCCACTTCTAACCATAAGTAGATTCCCGCGATCGCCAAAGACAAAACTTTCATTGTTTACAACCCCTTTTGCTGCTTTTTATCCCCTTCTTTACCCGGGATCGTCCTTATTTATCTGGAGTTTTACTCATCTAGGTCAATTGTAGTCGTTGCGATCGTCATGACACGCAAAATTTTAGCAATTATTAACAGGACGTAGATCTCGCCCGCTTAAGTGCGATCGTACTTCAGTTGTTAACGAAAATGCCTCCGACCGTCTCACTCAGCAAAATCTCAGGATTTTCTCAGATGAATTTTAGCTTAAAATTATTCTTTTTTAAGCTTTGAGCGTTAACTTGATATTTAGAGTAAAGTCAAACCGAACAATTCGGACTGAACTTAACTGAAGATAACGGCGATACCAGCTTTGAATCAGCGATTCCGGTAACCTGTGGTATAGTTCGCCACCGAAAGATTATTGGAGCTTTCGTGGAGACAGACCACAATCAACGCCTCGATCTTGATAAAAAGTTAGGTTTGATTTTTTCCTCGTGCAATTCCTTTAATTGGTCTAACTTACAGCTCGCTGCGGCGAGCTTTTTTATAGCCGACAATTGCGCGATCGCCCCCGTTGCCCTACCCTAAAAGTAGACCCGCGATCGTCGTCTACTATCCTTGTCTATCATCGTCTATTCATGACCTCCAGCATCTGTCTAACTCGCCTAAATTATCTGGACTATCTCGAAACAGAATTAACCCTTCCTCCTCCTGGCGACTCTCAACCTTTAGTTATCGACTTATTCGCCGGATGTGGCGGATTTGCCCTCGGATTTGAAGCTGCCGGATTTCAAACCATCGGTTACGAACAATCTGCCCAAGCCTGTCAAAGTTACCGTCAGAATTTAAACCGTCCTTGCCATCAAATGACACTGACTCCCGAAACTGAATTAAAATCGGGAGCAACTGTCATTATCGGCGGTCCCCCCTGTCAACCATTTAGTGTAAGCGGACATCAAAAAGGACTCAAAGATAGCCGCGACGGCTTCCCCATTTTTCTCAATGCCGTTCGGCGCGATCGCCCAAACATTGCGATTTTTGAAAATGTTAGAGGAATGCTTTATCGCAATAAAACTTACTTTCAAGAAATCGTAGAAACTCTCAAACAATTAGATTATCAAGTCGAATATCAAGTCTTAACCGCCAGCGATTACGGCGTTCCCCAACGCCGCCAAAGACTTTTTTGCATTGCACATAGAGGCGGTTGGCAATGGCCGACAAAAAGCCACGATCGCCATCCTTATACGGCTGGCGAAGCCTTGGTAAACTTAACGTTAACTATTCCTAAAAATGCTAAATTTCTTACCTGCAGCATGGACCGATATATCGAAAAATACGAACGCGCCTCGAACTGCGTCCGACCCCGCGATCTTCATTTAGATCGTCCCGCGCGAACGGTCACCTGTCGCAACCTCGGCGGCGCCACGGGAGACATGCTCAGAATTCGTTTACCTGACGGACGACGCCGCCGCCTCACCGTTCGCGAAGGTGCACGCCTGCAAAGTTTCCCCGATTGGTTTACGTTCAAAGGTTCTGAGGAAAATCAATACAATCAAATTGGCAATGCCGTCCCGCCGTTATTCGCCAAAAAATTAGCAACCGAAGTTAAGAATTACTTAAATCTTTGTTTTTACAAGAGTCTTGCATGAAAGATTTTTTTATTTTATCGCTCTTTCATCAAAAATATTGCCTGGTTCGATCGAGCATTTAAGTTTCTAGGCAATTCAATCAAAATTTGCTATATTAAAAAGTCAATAAGATTCTCCAAATAAAACACCGATTGTTTCACTGAATCCCAGAAATATGAAAAAGCTGATTAACAACCCGGATGACTTCGTGCGTGAGAGCTTGGAAGGGATGGCACTGGCTCACCGCGACCTGATTCGCGTTCGTTTCGAGCCACACTTTGTTTACCGTGCCGATGCTCCAGTGCGGGGTAAAGTCGCGCTGGTCTCTGGTGGGGGAAGCGGACACGAACCGATGCACGCCGGATTTGTCGGTCCGGGAATGCTCGATGCGGCGTGTCCGGGGGAAGTGTTTACCTCGCCGACGCCAGACCAGATGCTAGAAGCGGCCAAAATGGTCAATGGTGGCGCTGGAGTGCTAAATATCGTTAAAAACTATAGCGGCGACGTGATGAATTTCGAGATGGCTGCGGAATTGGCGATCGCCGAAAATATACCCGTTCTCAATCTCCTCATCGATGACGATGTAGCGGTGAAAGATTCCCTCTATACCCAAGGACGGCGCGGGGTGGGAACGACGGTGTTAGCGGAAAAGATTTGCGGTGCGGCAGCCGATCGCGGCTACAATCTCTCACAATTGGCTGATTTGTGCCGTAAAGTCAATCTCAACGGACGCAGCATGGGCGTCGCTCTCACTTCGTGTACAGTTCCCGCGAAAGGCTCCCCGACGTTCCAACTCGGCGAGGAAGAAATGGAACTGGGGATCGGGATTCATGGAGAACCGGGACGGGAACGAATGGCGCTCAAATCCGCCGATGAAATTACCGAATTACTGACCGTTTCTATTCTCGAAGATCGTAATTATCGGCGTACCGTTCGCGAATGGGATCTCGATCGCGGAGAATGGAGCGAAATTCAATTAACCGATCCGCCGTTAGAAAAGGGCGATCGCGCGATCGCCTTCGTCAACAGTATGGGAGGTACGCCGCTATCGGAATTATACGTCATTTATCGCAAGCTCGCCGCAATTTGCGAAGCCAAAGGAATCGCGATCGTTCGCAATTTGATCGGTCCTTATATTACCTCTTTGGACATGCAAGGATGCTCGATTACTTTGCTGAAAGTCGATGAAGAAATGGTCGATCTTTGGGATGCTCCCGTCAAAACGGCGGGATTGAATTGGTAAACCCCGCAATCGCCCTTTGAACGATCGTGAATTTTGCAGCAACACATTATCAATCTTACTCATAAATCTATACTAGAAGATGGAAGAAAAAGTTAGTCAAACTCAAATTGTTGATTGGTTTGAAAAAATTGCCGAAACAATCGAAGAAAACAAAGACTATTTAACCGAACTGGATGCGGCGATCGGAGATGCAGACCACGGCATCAATATGGATCGCGGTTTTAAAAAGGCGATCGCCCAACTTCTTCAAAATCGGAATAGTGACATTGGCACTCTCTTAAAAACCATCGCCATGACCCTCATTTCTTCCGTCGGTGGAGCGAGTGGCCCGTTGTACGGTACCTTGTTTTTACGAGCTAGTAGTGCAGTGGCAGGAAAACAAGACCTAACCGCTCAAGATTTAGCCAACTTACTACAAGCGGGAAAAGACGGCGTCATTCAACGAGGAAAAGCCAATCTCGGCGATAAAACGATGCTCGATGCCTTGTCTCCAGCCGTGGAAACTTACACGACGGCGATCGATCAAAATCGCAGTCTCGTAGATGCCTTACGCGAAGCCGTTTTAGCTACAGAAGAAGGGATGAAAAATACGATTCCGCTCGTGGCTAAAAAAGGACGAGCCAGTTATCTTGGCGAAAGAAGTGCGGGACATCAAGACCCCGGTGCGACTTCTACTTATTTAATTTTACGTTGTTTGCTTGAGGTATTAGAAAAGGAGCGATCGAAAAATGTATAGAAATTCAAAATTGCGATAAGTACGACAATCAGCTAAAAATAAAGGTCAGAATTCTTTAAATCTTATTCATCTTTTCGATCCTCATGCCCGTTTTGTCCCCCGAACTGCAACAACGCCTCTCGACTCCCTTAAAAATTGGTTCCGTTGAAGTCACCAGTCGCGTCCTGCAATCACCTCTTTCCGGTGTCACCGACCTGGTATTCCGGCGCCTGGTGCGTCGCTACGCCCCGGAATCGATGCTCTACACCGAAATGGTTCACGCAAGCGGCTTGAAATACGCCCGGGAGTTGCCGAAAATCATGGAAGTCGATCCCCGAGAACGCCCCATCAGCGTGCAGTTGTTCGACTGTCGCCCCCAGTTTTTAGCGGAGGCGGCGGTGATGGCGGTGGCGGAGGGCGCCGATACGATCGATATCAATATGGGCTGTCCGGTGAATAAAATCACTAAAAATGGCGGCGGTTCGTCCCTGTTGCGAGACCCGGACACGGCGGCGGCGATCGTGCGGGAGGTCTCCCAAGCCGTTTCTGTCCCGGTCACGGTGAAAACCCGGATTGGTTGGTCCGACGACGAGATTAATATTCTCGATTTTGCCCGCCGTTTGGAAGATGCGGGGGCCCGAATGCTGACCCTGCACGGTCGCACTCGCGCTCAAGGGTATAACGGTCAGGCAAATTGGGAGTGGATTGCTAAAGTGAAGGAGATCCTCTCGATTCCCGTGATTGCCAACGGCGATATTTTTTCTGTAGAGGCGGCGGTACGCTGCTTGCAGTTGACCGGGGCCGATGGGGTGATGTGTTCGCGGGCGACGTTGGGTTATCCGTTTTTGGTCGGGGAAATCGACTATTTTTTAAAAACAGGTCGCGAACGTCCCGCACCGACATCGATCGAACGGCTGCAATGTGCGAAAGAGCATTTAATCGCACTAGGGGAGTATAAAGGTAAGCGCGGCGTGTACCAAGCGCGCAAGCACATGACCTGGTATTGCAAGGGCTTTCCCCATTCGGGCCCGTTGCGCGATCGCCTCGCCCGGATTGATAGTGTAGAGGAAGGGTGCGCCCTCCTCGACGGCGCGATCGCCCAGTTGCAAGAACGAGGGAGAACGGGGGCGATCGCCAGTTAAGGGAATGACCCGTGGCGCGGGCATCTTGCCCGCTTCTAGAGCATAACTGCCAATCTAAAATCTAACATTTAAAATCTCTTGCGAGTCACCTTAATTCATTTATTCGTCTATTTTTTCATTAATTTGTTCATCTTCAACCATCGCGAAGTTCATGAGTGAATCCGAACGATCGACCGATGCCATCATTGCTCGAACCTCAAATCAACAAACCTCAAATAAAAAAGATGCCGGATTGGCTTCTTTAGTACTTACCCTAGTCGAACTGATTCGGCAGTTGATGGAAGCTCAAATTATCCGCAGAATGGATGAAGATTTACTCACCGAAGAAGAACTCGATCGCGCGGGAACGAGCTTGCAAAAACTCGAAGAGCAAATTCTCAATCTCTGTGAAATTTTTGAAATCGACCCCCAAGATTTAAACTTGGACTTGAACGAATTGGGAACATTGTTGCCGAAAGAAGGAGGCTATTATCCCGGACAAAAAAGCGAGAGTCCTTCTATTTTAGAAGTTTTAGACCGCTTACTGTATAAAGGAGTTGTCCTCGAAGGAAGTGTCGATCTCGGTTTGGCCGATTTAGACTTAATCCAGGCAAAATTACGCCTCGTCCTCACCTCGCGATCGCTGTCGGGTCACTCCTAAACACGGGGCTTAATCTCCTGTAACGCCGTAGTCTACCTCATAAAATGGTTCGTCAGATTCCAAACAATTTCTGAGAATTTCGGGTTCCGATTCTGAGATTTCATAATCCGCTTTGTAGGAGATTAAATCATCCGGCATTCCGAATAATAAGGTTTCCGAATCTGGCTGACTGACGACAATTCCTTGAAAACCATTGACGCGATAAAACCCTTCTCGGGTCGAATCCGGTTCGAGGGAAGCTACTGCGGAACCATTGGAGGAAGACCCCATGTAACAGGCGCGATCGCCGCGAACGGTAATTTGGATATAACGAGAACCGCCACCCCAATACAACCCATCTTGTAATGGAATCGTTCCTAACGATTTAGGGATGAATGTAAGCGTACCGAGTAGGGTCATTGCGAACGTCGAACCCATACGCCAGAAGCGATCGCCTTTCATCGTCGAAACTCCTTAGATGAACTCAAATGAACTCAAGAAAATGAACTCAAAACGATCGATCGAGAACCGATCGCCCCTTTAGAAATCAAAGTAGATATATGGCAAACTTCCTTCGGGGGCAAACAACCAAACCACGTACAAACAGACTGGAACTAAAGCCATTTTGAGCGGCCAATTAATTTGCAAGCGCAAACCACGTTCGATAAAATAACTTAAGAACATCAACAGCCACAAACTGCCGAGAACTAACGCCAATTCGAGGCGATCGATTCCCAAAGTTTCCAGATACACTTTTTCGCTAAATTGTACGTCTGGTGCATGACCCCATAAGTGGGAAATTGCCCACCCCGAATCTTTCAGTTGGGGAAGACGGAAGAAAATCCAAGAGAAAAACACCATCAATTGGGTTGAGAACCAGGCGACGACGATTCCAGGGATAGTTTTCCACCATTTAGCGAGCGCCCCAACCTGTTTTGATAGGGATTCACTCAAGCGATGTACTACCAAAGCTGCCCCATGCAATCCCCCCCAAACGATAAAGCCCCAGGCGGCGCCGTGCCAAATTCCGGCGACTAACATTACGATCGCCAAATTCACACAAGTGCGTGCCAAACTGACCCGAGAACCGCCGAGAGGGAAATACAAATAATTGCGTAACCAGTCTCCTAAAGACATGTGCCAGCGACGCCAAAAATCGGCAATACTGGTACTTAAATAAGGAAAATTAAAATTAGGAGGCAAGTTAAACCCGAGAAGCATGGCACTGCCTCGGGCAATATCGACATAACCGCTAAAATCTAAATAAAGTTGCAAACCGTAGGCGATCGTTGCCAACCATAAATCCTCGCTTCCGGCGCGTTGTAAGTTTTGAAAACTTAAATCGACATAAATCCCGAGGCGATCGGCGATTAAGCCTTTTTTAACCGCCCCACAAGCTATCCACCACAACCCCTCAACCCATTGATGTGCTTGGGGAAAAATTAAGGTTTTCAGTTGCTTGGAAAATTGATGATAGCGGGTAATCGGGCCGGAAATCAGTTTGGGGAAAAATAACTTATAAGTGGTGAATTGTAATAACTTTTGGCTGGCGGGCGCGCCCCGATATACGTCAACGAGATAAGCAATACATTCAAAGCTAAAAAAGCTCAACCCCAAGGGGGCGGCAATATTGGAATCGACCCAGGTAGCGACTTCTCCCGCTTGTTGGATACCGAAGAGATCGCGGACGATCGTTAAGAGAAAGGGAATGTATTTAAAACTGAGTAATAAGAAGACATTAAAGAGAATCCCGATCGCCAATAACAGCGATCGCCGTCGGTTCCAATGAGTTTGAGCAAAATACTCTTGTTCCGTTGAAATTTTGACAGGCCCGATGTGAATGGGAGTAGGAGTATTTTGGGCGATCGCCAATCCCAAGCGATAGTTAATCCAAATGCCGATTAAAAGTAAAGGAATATATTGAACTTGTAAAGACGCATAGAAAATCAAACTCGCCAGAGAAAGCAGTAACAAGCGCGATCGTTGTTTGTTCGCCGTCCAATAAATCGCCAAAAGGCTCGATAAAAATAGGGCGTAAACGATGGAGATGAAAGTCATCTGATGTTAGATTTTAGATTTTAGAGTTTAGATTTTACAGCACTCGGGCGTCTGATAAAGTACAGTGCCGATCGCGCTATCCCCCCTTCGCCCCCTATCCCCCCTTCGCCCCCCTTTCAAAGGGGGGTTGGGGGGATGGTTGGGGGGATTTCGGGGGGAACGAGTAGGGGTTTGGTCACCAAACCCCTACCTGGCGAGGGGGATTTAGGGGGATCTAAATGTCTTACATAGCAGAGGAAAATGCTGTAGATTGAAACCACTAAAAAAGCCTGTAGGGCGGGCAAACTAACATCTAAATGCCCGCCTCCAGGGAACCCCTTCAACTGCCCTCTCCCAAGGACCTAAAACGACTGAATCTGTGCGTCTAAGGTCTTATCAATACGGGCGCGGGTTTCTTGTAAATGCGCCTTGCTAGCCGTCTCTAAATGTTTGCCGCGTTTGTCCACAGTTCGATCGATCGCCTCGCGCAGTTGTTTTAACTGATACCAGGCTAACGTCCGGGCCTCTTCGGGAACGGGCGATCGCCGCAACACCATATTCATCAACAAACCGAGATCCTCCCGTTGTAACGAACGGCGCACGCTCGAAATTTCCGTCAAACCGTCGCGATTGTCAAGCACTTCCGTCCAAATCCCCCGTTGGAGGGTATCGAACAACTCCGTTAACGTCAGGATTTCTCCCGGTTGCGCCTTCAACTCCAAATCGTGCAGGCGCGTCAGGCGTTGGTCGGACAGCAGAGCCCGTAAAACCAGACGCTGCAACAGCAAAATCCGTTGGTGAATCGGGTAATCCAGGGGGAACACAATCGGCAGACTGCCCCAGTGATACCAGCGATCGGGGGCTAATTTATTGAGCAATTGGGGCGGAAATTGGAGGGCGTTGTCGTCAAAGACGTATTCTTGCAGCAATGCCAAACTTTCTCGTTGTTTTTCGATCGCCACAGGTTCAAACGGCAAGCGTCCTTCCCGATCCCCCGCGTGGTTGCGATTGAACCACTGACCGCCGACGTACAAGGTCGCATTCATGACATTGCGGATGTAGAAAAAATACACCATGTCAAAAATTTCGCGCACCTCGCTGTAACTTTCCCCGGAGACCGGATAGCGCTTGTCCAGACGTTCCCACATCTCGCGGGCGTTGTCGAGTTGCCATCGGGAAAATTGCAGCATATCGCCACTCATGTCGAACAAATTCGCCCCCGGATTGAGGATATCCATCGTATCCTCATCCGGTGCGTAAGCGAGTTCCGGGTCGCCAGCGCGACGGGCGATCGCCTCTAAATCCCGGCGTTCTAACGCCGTAGACATCGCCTCAAGCGGCTTGTAACCGTATTCGATCGCCCATTCGTCGTAAGGTCCGACCACCACCGGATAAAAATCCCCTTGTTCCACCCCCGGCGGCGCCAAATTCACCGGAACGTAATCCATCACCGAAGCGACCAACCCTTTCGTGCGGGTAATGCTGCGATCGTGCAACTGTTCCGGCGCCAGCATCGTACTACCGTGGAAATTATGCCGCAATCCCAACGTATGACCGACCTCGTGGGCCACTAAAAAAGTCAGGTACTGATTGAGATAGGTTTCCATTTCCGGGCCACTGGGTAAGGCATTGTGGAACATCGACAGCCCCAGGGACCCGATCGCGAACTGCTGGGGCGCTTCCATGCCGTAGCACAAATCGTAACGCTCCATCATGTCGGCGACAAAACCTTTGAGAGGCGTGGGAACCGCCGTGGCGCGCCGATCCGTTGCCCCCTCACTCGTCGCGATCTCCATATCCCCCGTAATTCCGGGCAAACAGAGCAGGTCGTTGCCCAACGTTTTACCTAAAAACTGAGTGCTGGCGGTCGGTTCTTCCCCGACCCAATTGCGAAATTCTTTCTGAATCAAGCGGACAATATTGCCGTCAATTAAAATATCCGCATCTAAAATCTCTCCCGTGAGCGGATTGACCCGAGACGGGCCGATTCCGGCAAACCACGGATCGAACGAATTCATCCAGCGAATCGTATTATAGCGGACGTCTGCGGGGTTCCATTCCGCATCGTCGGGCATTTCCCGCGCTTCGATCGCATCGATAAATCCCGCTTTTTCAAATGCTTTATTCCACGCCAAAATCCCCTCGCGGATCGCGTCGCGATATTCCACGGGAACCGTATTTTCGATCCAGAAGACGATCGGTTGTTTGGGAGGGGAAAGGGGGGCGTCGGGATTTTGTTTTTCTAAATGCCAGCGATTGATATAGCGGGTAAAGGCTTCTTTACGGTTTTCGTCGGCATAATCGCGATAGGCGGTGATGAAATAACCGATGCGATTGTCGGCGAGGCGGGGACGGTAGCCGTTGTTTTCCGGTAAGGCGGAAATACTGTAGTTGAGGCGCAGGGTAAAGCCGCGATTGTCGGGGAGGGCTTCTAAGTTGGTAAAGCTATCTTCACCGCCTGTATAGCCGTAAACGGTTTCGATTTCGACATTGAGGGGAAAGGTTTGCACCCGGGAGAAGCGGGATTGTTCCGGGTCGCGGACGTAGGACCCGCGCAGCATAAACGGAATCATCGCACTCAACCCACTGAGGTCGCGACCGTCTAAGAGGAGGGTGTTTAAGTCAACGAGGAGGCTTTGGCGGTCGGGATGAATGCTTTTGATGGGGAGAACGGCGAGAACGGAATCGCTGAAGGAGCGATCGAGCGATCGCGCCATGGGATCGCCGGGACGGGTGCGAAAGTAAACGTTACGCACGACAAATTCGATTTTGTCGTTGACCCGATGGAAGTAAAAGAGCAAGTTTTGCAAGGGCATCCCGTCGAACAATCCCCGTTCGCCAATTCCGGACGCCAGGGAGATCGCGCAGAGGAAGTTTTTATCGAGTTGTTGGGGTTGGAGTTCGAGGAAGAGGGCGTTTTTCTTGTCGTTGCGATACAGGGAAAACAATCCTTCTTGTGGTTCGGTATCGGCGATCGCCTCGTCGAATTTTTCGAGGTTGTCTTCTAGGTCGTTAGTTTCGGAATCGTCGTCGGCGGCGGATTCCGGGCTTTCTACGGTTGGGGGTTCGGTCTCGGTCTGTCCGGTGACTTTAAAGGGAACCAAACTCCAGGCGATCGGTAGGATAACGAAGGCCAAAAATAAAAGTAGAAATTGCCTGAATCGATGTGGCCATCGAGACTGGACCGGGGTGCGATCGCGCGGGCGAATCCCCCGGACAAACTTTCGTAAGTGTGCGAAATAAGACCCCAATGTTCTGATCATTTGCGGTTTGAGTATACAAATAGCTTTCCGATCGCTCGGCGGTGGTTTCGATCCCTCGGGGGCGATCGGACGGTAACGAGCGATCGCCCCCGAGGGTAAAGATATCACTTAGAACTAAAAAGAGGATGACCTGTCGGAATGTGCTGAACATTATCCCCTCAACGGCTCCTCGCAGGGCGAAATCTTTCAGTTCGAGGAAGGCGACGCACCCGAGCTAGCAAACCTCGATTTTTCTTAACCTTATTGTAAAGATTTTCGGAGGCGATCGCCCGTCCCTGCTCCGATCCTACTGAGTTCGCGGCCAGGGAATCATCGGATCTTGCGACAGGTGAACCGAGACTTCGTAAGCGCCGTAGCGGTTGAGGTGACTCGGATCGGAAAAATGCTCGTTTTGTGACGGCCACAAATCGCTCAAGTCCCGGAAGTTAAACCCTTGATTTTCAATCGACAAGCGCAGCATGTAGGTTTGAAATTGGTCTTCGTATTCCTGGCGCACCGGATCGAGATATTCCTCGGTGAGGGGTAAATTAATAAAGACCACGGGAATTTGTTGCGCTTGGGTTAACTCCAGCAAATTTTTGAGCGCTGCGGTTTGAATCCCGTTGAGTTGGAACGATTCGTAATCCGCATCGTAATCCCCAGAGACCCGAGCGTGTTTTTCGTAATAGGTATTGGGATCGAAGCGAATCGATAAGGGTAAAAAGCCGTTGGGTTGGGTGCCGAGTAACAAGTCCGAACTCGATCGCGCCAAGGCTTGACGCCGTTCTGGGTCGATGTCGTTCCCGGCAGCTATTTCCGGGGTTTCCGCCACCGTCGGGGTGGCGCCGTCGTCGTTCGAGGGGGCGGCGAGTTGGGAAAGCATCTCGGTGGCGGCGGCGTGGAGGCGATCGCGTCGGGGGTAAATGGCCGATCGCCCCGCCAGCGCGTCGTTGAGCCAGTCGTTCAAGTTCTCGTAACTGTGTCTGAGTGAGAGTTGTCCTTTTGCCGTCGCCGCCAGGGCCTCACTGAGGGACGCCAGGGAGCGATCTCCGCGATCGTCCGCACTTTCGGGCATCGCGGGACGAACCCCGCGCTGGATTTCCCGGTAACCTTCGGAAGCGACGATCGCCTCGAAAGTGCGATCGTCCCGCCCGCTATTAAACGCCCGGGCGCCGTCGGCCCATAAAATTAATTTCGGTAACTGTTCCACGGGAATCAACTCGCGCACGATGAAATCGACCACTTGCGCCGTGGCGCCGTTGACGCCGAAATTAAACACGTTCAAGTTGGGATAGCGATCGGCCAATTCTTTTTCTAAATTCACCGGATCCACCCCCCGCAAGGCGCGGGAACTGCCGACGATCAGCACGTCCGGCGTTCCTTCCCGGGCGACAAATTCTAAATAACTGGCGATTTGTCGGTCTAACTGGTCGCTATTGAACGAGGGAAACTCGTAACTGAAGCCCTCATCTGCCGCCGTTTGGGCTCGGGTAAAACCGGACTCGTCGAAAACCGCATTCTCGGCGTTGGCGTCGGTGGCGGGCGCTTCCGGCGAGCTGACCTCGAGCGATCGCCCCTCCGTCGGTTCTCCCTCGGTTTGGGTCAGGGCGATCGCGCCGTCGCTGCTTTCCGGTGGCGGCCACGACTGGCCCCCGAGGAAGCGGTCCGCTTGTACCACCAACAACAAGCCCAACGCGCCCCAAACCAGGGCGATCGGCGTCCGGTTGGTGTTTCCCGTGGGAATTGCCTTTTGGGTGACGAACAGACCCGTTTTCAGCAACGCCCGCGCCAGACCCTTGCGTTTCGATCGCGGTTGGTCGCTCGCAGGGGTAGGGGTTTTAGTCAGACAGGCTTGCAAGTCGTCTTGGGTAAAGTCCGGATGCAGGATCAGCCCGCCGGGTTCCGGGAGCAAGTCATTACTGTCGGTTTCGCTGACAGCAAACTCCGGCGCCGTTTCGGTCCGAGCCGATCCGGCGCTGAAGTCGGTAGCGTGGCGCCATTGGGGGTGTTTTTGTCCGGCGCGGCGTCCGTAGAGGCGCACTCCGGCGAACGCCTCGATATCGAGTTGGCGCAGGAATTTGGCAATTTTCGGAGCCAATTCGCTTTGTTGGGGACAGATCGGAGCGTCGAGCATCACGTGGAGGATGTCCCCTTTTTGGCGCAGGGAGACGCGAATCCCGCCAGTGGCCAATTTGGTATCGAGATCCGGGTTGAGCAGGCGATCGAGTAAAAATTGGAGGGCGTCAAGATTGCCCTGACGGGCCAGTTCCATCGACGAGAAGGACAAGTCGGGATCCCGAGCTGCCCCGATCTCGATCCAGTCCACCCACAGGGGCGGAGCTTGGGAGTGCTGCGCACTTTGCAGGGGGTCGCGACAGCCGTAGAGGGTGGCGGCGTGAATGCCTTGGGGGGCGATCGCCTCCAGTACGGGAGTAATGGCGGCGATCGTCGTTTCCTTGTGGATTTTGAGGTTTGCCGAGTCGAAGTTCTCGACCCGGTCGGGATTGGCGTAACCGCAGAACAAGTGCAAGGTGGACTCTTTGAGAACGCCGGAGACCCGTCCCCCGGTTTTGAGCAAGGCGCGATCGAGCAGTCGGGCGATCGCCTGCACGTCCCCCCATTTTGCCCAGGTTTGCAACATCGTCGTCGCCGGAGTCAGATCCACGCGCAGGATCCATTCCGGCTTGTTTTCCCCACGGACTTGTCCGAGAATCACCGCATCTTGGAAGCCGTCGAGTTCGAGGTCGCGCACTCGTTCCGCCACGGGTTCGGCGAGCAGGGACGGCTCGGGAATGTACCCCGACTGACAGAAGATCCAGAGGCGTTGGGGCGCCGGGGTCGCTTCCGGGGCTTCGGACTTGCGAGTTTTGACCTCCGAGATCGTCACCTTGACCGAGACGCCGAAGACGCTGAGGGTTTCGCTCAAATAGCGTTCGACCACCTGCACCAATGCTCCGTGTCCGTCGCGATCGCCCCGGCGGGACAGTTGGCGCGCCCACCGTTGGAGGCGGTCGGGGGCGGGTGGCGCTCCTGCCTCTTCCGAGGGCGGTGTAGGGGCGGTGCTGGCGTCGTCCACGCGATCGCGGACTTCCGGATTTTGGGGATCCAGACGCACGGTCCACAGGGGTCGTTTTTGGCCGAAGGCGCGACCGTAGAGAAAGACCTCGTAAATTTGGGGCCGGTCCGGAGGCAGCAAACTTTGAAGCGCAGTGGTTTGCAACCCCCGAGCGAAATTCGACTCGACGATCGCCCTCGGCGGACAAACCGGGCCTTCACAGAGTAGGTGTAAATTGTTGCCGCGAATTTGCACCTGAAGCTTTAAGCCCGGAAGCTCCAAGGTTTTAGCGGCCCATTGGATTAACATTGACCGACTGTGTGTTTCCACCCCTTCGTGAGTCCTTAACATTGTCGGTGTCGATTCCCCGATCTGCGTCATCTGCTCCTTAGAGATAGCATATCTCAGACCGAAGTTGACAGCGAAGGCGGGGTCAGCCCGGAGATCGATCTTCTACAGCACCGAAGCGATCGCCACCGGGAAAATTCGACCGGAAATTTACTCGGAATTGACTCAGTTGTATCGGAGGTCACTTCGAGAGGACAACCTGCCAATTTTACAATGAGAGCGGTACCTTTCTAAAAGCTGCCCGCACTCGACGGGAAGGCGATCCCCCGTCTCTCAATATTCAGATGTAAAGGCCGTCGCGATCGCGACGAGCGCTTTTCCACCTTCGACCTCATTTATTTTTTAGGACTTTTTTCATGAATGAGACTCCCCCCCCCTCTCCCTTCGATCCCGTAGCGGATCTTCCCGAGATCGAGCTATCTTCCTCAGTTCTCGTCAGTCTGGCCACCCCATCGGTTCTATTGGCCATTTTGGGAACCCAGGCGATCGGCGAAATGTTACAATCCCTCGGTCAAGCCAGTGAAGAAATCTTTCGCGGCGATCGTCTGCCCGTGCTTCACTTTCCCCCGCGAAGCTCGGAAAATTCCTGATGTTTTACGACCCTTTATTGCTTTTTCAGCCTGATGCTTCCTCTTTGTGGTTGGGGATTGCACCGTTTCGCCCTCGCCCTCAAATGGCCGATCGAGGAGTTGAGTTCAATTGGTCAACAAACCCAGGTTTTTTCTATTCCAAACTGCAAAAATCGGGCTGAATTTTGACCCGACAATGCCCGCCCCTTTATCCATCAAAAACGATTTACCGCATCATCGCTCGGCCTCAATTCACTGGGGCAAAGCTTCAAAAACATCGTGAATTCCGCCTAAAATTGTGGAATCTCCTCCCTCATCTGGCATAGGATCTAGACTCATGCGACTCCAATCCTCAAACCCACTCATGACGGTCAATTCATCCGACCTATTTCTGCGCCATCGCCTCAAAGTAGTGGAGGACTTATGGGAGTCCGTACTCTGCTCGGAGTGCGGTCAGGAATTGGTGGATTTACTTGGCAAACTACGTTTGCTCTCTTCCCCTGAAGGACAAGCGCCCGATTCGTCGGAATCGGCGGCGATCAAACTGATCGAACGACTGGAAATTAATGATGCGATTCGAGCTGCGCGGGCCTTTGCTCTCTATTTCCAATTAATTAATATCGTCGAGCAACATTACGAACAGCGCAATCAATTGCTCGGCTTCGTCCCCAGTCTCTCGACCACGGAAACCAACGGCAATCGCTCGTCTCAACCCAGTTTCGATCGCGCCGCTTCGGCTACCCTGAGTGCCGCCCCCGCGCCGATTTCGGAAGGTTCGCGACGGGATTCGGCGACCTTCGAGGGACTGTTTCCCAAGTTGCGCCGTCTCAACGTCCCGCCGCAACAAATCCAGAGGTTGATGGAAAATCTGGATATTCGGTTAGTGTTTACGGCCCACCCGACGGAAATCGTGCGCCATACCCTGCGCTCCAAACAACGGCGGGTTGCCAAAATCCTGCAACAACTCGATTACGTCGAACAGCGCCTCCACGCCGGGGGGCTCGAATCGTCTTGGGAATCGGAAGCGCTCACCGCTCAACTGACCGAAGAAATTCGTCTCTGGTGGCGTACCGACGAGCTGCACCAGTTCAAACCGAGCGTTCTCGACGAAGTAGACTATACCCTGCACTATTTTAAAGAGGTGCTCTTCGATGCGGTGCCGGAACTGTACAAACGGCTGACGCGATCGCTCCATCACTCTTTCACCCATCTGCAAGCCCCCAATAAAAATTTCTGCAAGTTCGGCTCTTGGGTCGGCGCCGACCGCGACGGCAACCCCTCGTGTACTCCGGACGTCACCTGGAAAACCGCTTGCTACCAGCGCCATCTGGTTTTGGAAAAATACATTACCTCGATCCAAAACCTAATTTCAATTCTCAGTTTGTCCTTACACTGGAGTGACGTCCTGCCGGAGTTACTCGAATCGTTGGAACAAGACCGCTTGCAAATGGGCGGTCTTTACGAACAACTGGCGATCCGCTACCGTCACGAACCCTACCGCTTGAAACTGTCCTACGTCCTCAAGCGTCTGGAAAATACCCGCGATCGCAACTGGCAGCTCTACGAAGAGGAAGACTGGCAACGCCACCTCCCCGAAGTCAAAACGACGGCGATGTACACCTCCGGCGGCCAATTCCTCGACGAACTGCGCCTGATCGAACGCAACTTAGCCGCGACGGGGTTTAGTTGTACCGAATTAGAAAAACTGATCTGCCAAGTCGAAATCTACGGCTTTAACTTAGCCCATCTCGACATCCGCCAGGAATCCTCCCGTCACAGCGACACCGTCGGCGAAATTGCAGATTACTTGCAAGTGTTACCCAAGCCCTACGACGAACTCGGCGAAGAGGAACGGGTCGAGTGGCTGGTCTCGGAACTGCAAACCCGACGGCCTCTGATTCCCTCAAAATTGCAATTTTCCGAAACAACTTGCGAGACGATCGCCACCTTGCGGATGGTGCGCACCTTGCAAGAAGAATTCGGCCCGGAAATCTGCCAGACTTACGTGATCAGCATGAGCCACGAAGTCAGCGACTTGCTCGAAGTGCTGCTACTGGCCAAAGAAGCGGGACTGTACGACCCGGGAAGCGGCATCGGCACCGTGCAAGTGGTTCCCCTCTTTGAAACCGTCGAAGACCTCAAACGCGCTCCCCGGGTGATGGAATCCTTATTCTCTCTCCCCCTCTATCGAGTCATGCTCGAAGGCGGCTATCAGGCGAGCGAGTTGCTCGCGGCGGCCCAAGAACGGGAGAACGGCGATCGCCCCGGTCGCGGCAATCTCAAAAGCGACGCCCACGTGCTCAAATTACAGGAAGTCATGCTCGGCTACTCCGACAGCAACAAAGATTCCGGCTTCCTCAGCAGCAACTGGGAAATTCACAAAGCCCAAAAAGCCCTGCAAAAAATTGCCGAAGCTCACGGGGTCACCTTGCGAATCTTCCACGGTCGCGGCGGTTCCGTCGGTCGCGGCGGCGGTCCGGCTTACGAGGCGATTTTGGCTCAACCGGGACGCAGTATCAACGGACGCATTAAAATCACCGAGCAAGGGGAAGTGCTCGCGAGTAAGTACACCCTGCCGGAATTGGCCTTGTTTAATTTAGAAACAATTTCGACGGCGGTGATCGAGTCGAGTTTACTCGGTACCGGATTCGACAATATCGAACCGTGGAATCAGATCATGGAAGAACTGGCGGTGCGATCGCGCAAGCACTACCGTTCCCTGATCTACGAACAACCGGACTTTATCGATTTCTTCCTCGAAATTACCCCGATCGACGAAATCAGCAAACTGCAAATCTCCTCCCGTCCGGCGCGCCGCAGTTCCGGCAAGCGCGATTTAAGCTCCCTGCGCGCCATTCCTTGGGTGTTTAGCTGGACCCAAACCCGCTTCCTCCTCCCGGCGTGGTACGGGGTGGGAACGGCCCTGCAAGAGTTCTTACAACAAGAACCGGAAGAACATCTCAAGCTGTTCCGCTATTTCTATCTGAAATGGCCGTTTTTCAAAATGGTGATTTCTAAGGTGGAAATGACCCTGTCCAAGGTGGATTTGGAAATCGCCCACCATTACGTGCGCGAACTGAGTCAACCCCAGAACCGCGATCGCTTTGAGGCGGTATTCGACCAAATCGCCAACGAATACGCCCTCACCCGAAATTTGGTGTTGCAAATTACCGAACACCAACGCCTGCTAGACGGCGATCCCGATTTGCAACGGTCGGTGCAGTTGCGCAACGGCACGATCGTTCCCCTCGGCTTTTTGCAAGTCTCCTTACTCAAGCGCCTGCGCGAACACCAAACCCATTCGGTTCCCGGCGTGATTCACTCGCGCTACAGTAAGGGTGAACTGCTGCGCGGGGCGTTGTTAACCATCAACGGGATCGCTGCGGGAATGCGAAACACGGGTTAATCCAGGTCTCGACGTGGCGGCTTGTCGCCCGATCGCCCCGGAGAGGGGCTTAACACCATGAGCGAACACGGTAACGGCGATCGCCCCGGTCCGGTCAAACACCGGGTCTGGATCTGTACGGCGATCGCCCTCATTTCCGGTCTGTTCGGCGCCTATGTGGGCGGTCAGATGACCTGGCTGGCGCGGACTCAAACCTGCGGCGATCGCCCGGAAGCCCTCAGCGCCCTCTGTCGCGCCTGGATGACGCCGGGATCGGTGTGGGAGGGCAGTATCGCGGGCTTGTGGACCGGAACAATTTCCGGCGCCTTTTTCGCCGGACTGGCGACCCGCCGCCGTTCGCCCTCCCCACCGAAGTGCCCCGCAGCAGACCCCGGGAACGACGAACAACTGCGCCGAGTGCATCAGCTCGTCGATGCCTTAGCTAAACCCACTCAACTGACCGACGCCGACGCCGACGCGCGCTCCCTGTCCCTGCCCCAACTGCTCTACGGAATCGGCGTCGTCGTGGCGGATTCCCCCGATGTCCCCCGCTTCAACCGCGATCGCGTCCTCGAACTGTGCCGCACGTGGGGCTATCCTCCCGAAACCGTCGAGGCGGCGTGGCGCGCGATCGGCGATCGCGATCCGGCAGTCCTTCCCCCCTCCCCGTCGGAATCGAGTTCCGAAAATTGATAACCTTGCTTATTATGATGCTTATTATGATTAACAAATAGGGTCGAACCGTCGGTTCGCCCCGGTCTCGATTCCGGGATTCCACTCCAGCCCGCCGTCGGGTCAGAGGTCTAACTCCTTTCCCGGAGTTTTCCTATCTCCGAGATCGGGCAGCATCTTCATCAGTCTGGGGAGTATATACTTATTGTCTTGTTACGGCTTGCCTAGATTCCCAAACCCTCTGGATATGTATAGCGCCACCCAACTCCTGATTGCCGACTTCGTTGAAAAACTCCGCGAGGCTTACCATCGCATGTACGGAGGGCTTAAGCCCGACTACGCCGATATTTTAGCCTGGGCGGGCGGTATGGCTTTAGAAAATATCGCCAACAGTGACGCCCTCTACCACAACGTCGAACATACGATCCTCGTTACCCTCGTCGGTCAAGAAATTCTGCGCGGCAAACACATCCGCGAAGGCGGCGTTTCCTGCGAAGATTGGCTGCACTTTATTATTTCCCTCCTCTGTCACGATATCGGTTACGTTAAAGGGGTCTGTCGCGACGATCGCAACGGCTGGTACGCTACGGGCATGGATGGAACGATGGTCTCCCTTCCCATCGGTCGCACCGATGCCAGTCTGACTCCCTATCACGTCGATCGCGGTAAATTGTTCGTCGAGGAACGCTTCGGCGGTCACAAGCTGATCGACGCCGAAGAAATTAAGCGCAATATCGAACTCACCCGCTTCCCCGTTCCCAGCACCGCCGACCATCAAGATACGATTAATTATCCCGGCTTAGTGCGCGCGGCGGATCTGATCGGACAGTTAAGCGACCCGCGTTATTTAAAGAAAATTGCCGCTTTATTCTACGAGTTTGAAGAAACCGGATTCAATCAAAAAGTCGGCTATAAAGACCCCGGCGACCTGCGCAAAAACTATCCTACATTTTATTGGACCGGGGTTTTCCCCTATATTCACGATGCCTTGGTTTATTTGGAATTGACCCAACAAGGGAAACAGGCGATCTCCAATCTCTACGCCAATGTCTTTGTGGTCGAACATGACATCCCCGACGACACCAGCACTCCCTCGGCAGTTTCGTCGTGACCGTTTAGATTTTGGCGCGATCGCGTCGCGACAATTGCGTATAATCGGGTGATGTCCGCCTCAAAATGACTCCCACTGGCTGTCATTTTCGAGGGGAAGAAGCGGTGTTTATGCTCGTTCGCTCCAACGTCTTATGTCTAGAAACGTCACTCATGCTTTGCGCGAAGGACTTCAGGAAATTTTGCATCGAGGAGTGACGGTCCCCGTCGGCGATCGCCCCGTTCGAGAAGCGCGATCGTACTCCTTTCACCTCACCCATCCCGGCGAACGGGTCGGCGCGATCGCCGTTTCTACCCCTTCCATTTTTGCCGATCTGGTGCAAACGATCGGGGCAATTTCCGGACGCCAAAACGATCGCCTCGTCCGCCACTATCGGAGTTCAGAAACTACGACCCCTCCCCTTGCTTTTTCCTCTATCAGTTTGCGCGATCGCGACGGGATCGACCCGCTTAAAGAGGTTCTTTTAAAATTAAATCCCTCGAAGGACGGCGATCGCGCGGCGGCGATCGCTCTCAATTCCCCGACGCCCATTTTACAGGGGTTAATTCGCGACGATCGCCTGCATTTTAATCTGTTTGTCGATCGCGCCGATCTCTCCAATTCTTCCCTCGCTTCCTTCCACTTCATTTGTAGCATTTTGCAAGGGGCGATCGCCGCCTGGACCGATACCCAGATTGGAGAATGTTGTTATTTTATCGGTTCGGCATTTATTGACGAAAGCAAGGCCGAATCGATCCGCCATGATTTAGCTCATTTTAAACCGAAAACTGTTTATGAATTCGGTTTCCAGGCATCTCAACTGACCACTGAATTTAGCCAACTCGATCGCCATTTAGATCGATGGTTCCTCCTCGAAGAAAAGATGCGCTCCGGCGATCGCAACCTGGACGGAGAACTTCTCGACTTTCCCGATCCCTTCCTGTCCGAAAGTTTGCAACTACTTTACGTTTACAACCGCTACCGCCACGGCGACGGCGATCGCGCGATCGCCCGACAGCTCGAAAAACTACCCACGACCGATTTAAAAATAGCGGCGATCGACTATTTCAGCCAGATCTTTCAAGGGCAAGATCGATGGGAAAAGAGTTTAAATTTCACTTCCCGAGAACGAGAATATTTTGAATATCTCTGGAAACCGGAACCCGCCGTCGAAACCTATTCTTTTGCGGATATTTTTAACTTACTCGGCATTCTCCATTACAAAAAAACCCTGGTTTATAAAAATAGCTGGAAGAAACACGGGGAAGCCCTCGGCGTATTTGCGGGAATTTCGCGAAAATACGATCGCCTCGAAACCATGTTCACCGAGAATGTCAAACCGACCGCCGACGAATCCATTTTAGATACATTTGCCGATTTAGCGGTCTATTCCACCAAATATTTAACCTATTTGGCGGAACATTATCCCGAGATTTTCCGAGACTTTCTCCAGCCTTACGAAAAGGCCGAACCTTTAGAAACCTATTGGTATAATGAGGGGTTCGATCCGATGCAACAAATTTTGATCGAACGTTACGGGCGATCGCCGGAAATTCATTCCCTAGAAACCTATCGAGACTGTTACGAAGGGATTAAAACAGCCTATCGAGAACTCGAAAACATGTTTGTCAATCGAGATTGGCGCGTCGGCGACCCGCGTAAGTGTAGTTTAGCCGCCGATTTAGCGATGATTTCGATTCACTATTTAGTATTAGCCTCCCATCGAGAACCGGAGAGTATGGCTCAATTTGCAATGGCGATCGAAAATTTATAGTAGTCCTACAGCATGTTCCTCTGGTATGCAATACATTTAGATCCCCCTAAATCCCCCTTGAAAAGGGGGACTTTCCTCGTTGCCCCCGAAATTCTCCCAACCCCCCTTTGAAAGGGGGGGCGAAAGGAGGATAGGGGGATCGGTACTGTACCTCATAAGACACCCGAGTACTGTAAAAGATTGTCGATAAAGAAAACATCAAAAAATCTTGTAGGGGTGGGGTTTCCAAACCCGAGAGTTACTCCGGCGATTGCCTCATCTCAAACAGGGCTGTTCATGTTTATTTTATAACCAGTCTCTCAATTAGTTGAAGCTGAGATCGACCCGGTCAAGTCGCCACATCCCCGTAAGGACAGGGCAATACAGTATCTACAACCCACGAATTTTACAACAAGATGGAGGAGGGATTTAAGGCGATCGCCGCCGTGTGGAAAGTAGCCTCGGATACAGCGACATCCTGTCAGATTTCGCGAAATTTTCTATACTGACGGGTGTTTGAAACACACCTGTTTACCCGATCTCTTAACTTATGGAGTTCCTCCACGACACCGTGGCACTCTCGCGGATGCAATTCGCGTTGACTGCCATTTTTCACATGCTCTGGCCCGTTCTGACGACCGGAATGGCCATTTATCTCGTCGTCGTCGAGGGATTGTGGCTGAAAACCCGCAATCCCGACTACTACCACCACGCCCGATTTTGGGCGAAACTCTACGTCCTCAACTTCGGGATTGGCGTGGCTTCCGGCGTTCCGATGGAATTTCAATTCGGAACCAACTGGGCTCCATTTTCCGAAGCGGTGGGCGACTTTTTCGGCAGCGTCCTCGGGTTTGAAGCATCGATGGCGTTCATGTTAGAAGCCGGATTTCTGGGGATCGTACTGTTCGGTTGGGAACGAGTTCCCCCCGTGGTCCACTATATTGCGACGATTTTAGTGGCATTCGGCGCGAATTTGTCCACGTTCTGGATTTTGACCGCCAATTCTTGGCTGCAAACCCCTGCAGGCGGCGAGTTGGTCGATGGGAAATTCATCGTCAGCGATTATTTCGAGGCGATTTTCAATCCGTTCATGGTCAACAGCGTCATGCACATGTTCCTGGCGACGTTGGAAACTTCGTTATTCGTAATTGGCGGGATTGCGGCGTGGTACATTCTCAATAAGCGCCATAGTGCCTTTTTCGCTAAAGCGTTAAAAATTGTTCTGGCGGTGGCGATCGCAGTGGCGCCCCTGCAAATCTACGTGGGACACCTCAGTGGGGAGCAAGTTTACCACCACCAACCCGCGAAACTCGCCGCCATGGAGGCGCAGTGGGAAACGATTCCCGCCGGACAACCTGCGGATTGGAGTTTGGTGGCACTCCCCAATGACGAATTGGAACAAAATGACTGGGAATTGAAGATCCCGAACGGATTGGGTTACATTCTCGAACTCAAACCGATCTTGTCCGAACCCGTACTCGGGTTGAAAGAGTGGAAACCGGAAGATCGCCCGCATTTATTGGGGTTAATTTACTATTCTTTCCGGGTGATGGTCGCGATTGGCTTTTTCTTCGCCGGGTTGATGCTGTGGACTGTGCTGCAGTGGGTACGCGGTAAGTTATCCGATGCGGAAATCGACGGTCAGCGATGGTTGATGCGCGCTTGGATTTTCGCGGCGCCTCTCGGTTACATCGCCGTAGAGGCGGGTTGGATCGTGCGATGTGTGGGGCGCCAGCCGTGGACGTTGTACGGACAAATTCGTACCGCCGATGCGGCGAGTTCGCTTCCTCCCGAGAACGTGTTGGTGTCTTTGTGTGGATTTGCGATCGTTTATAGTTTGCTGTTCTTGTGTGCCCTTTATTTCGGCAGTCGGATTATCCGCAAAGGACCCGATCTCAACATTCCGGTGCCGATTTTCGATCGCGCCACCAGCCTCCCGGTGAAGCATTCTCCGGATCGCCGTCCTCTGGAAACCTAAGCCGCAAGAGGTCTCATGGAAAGTTTACAGTATTTTTTGCCTCAAGTTTGGTTTGCGATTCTCGCCTTATTTCTGTTCCTGTACGTGATGCTCGACGGTTTCGATCTCGGCGTGGGGATTTTGTCGATTACCTCGTCCGACGAGGAACGCCGAGGGATTTTGATGACCAGTTTGAGCAATGTTTGGGATGCTAACGAGACTTGGTTGGTGTTGATGGGGGGTGCGTTGTTCGGTGCGTTTCCGTTGGCGTACAGCACGATTCTCAATGCGTTGTATATCCCGATCTTTATGATGATTTTCGGGTTTATTTTTCGCGCCGTAGCGTTCGAGTTTCGCGAGCATTCCAATCGCAAGTTTTTCTGGAATTATGCGTTTGGCGTCGGCAGTTTTCTCGCCGCTTTAGGTCAGGGATTTGCCCTCGGCGGTGTTTTGGCGGGGATTAAGGTCGATGAAAACGGCCATTTTATCGGTTCGACCTTGGACTGGTTGAATTTGCCGTCGCTGTTAGTGGCGTTGACGTTGATTCAGGGGTACGTGTTAATTGGTTCGACGTATTTGATTATGAAGACCGAGGGGGATTTGCAAAAAACTCACTATCGCACGGCGAAATTGGCGGCGGCGACGACGTTATTGGGGGCGATTTTGATTACGATCGCCACTCCGATTTTTTACGAGTCGGCGCGATCGCGTTTGTTTGACGTGCCGCAAGTGTACTTTTTTGGCGCCTTGCCTCTGGTGGGAGTGTTGCTGGTGGGCTTGTTGTGGCGCAGTCTCTCTCGGCAGGAAGAACGGGGGCCGTTTATTTGGACGATCGGAATTTTTCTGCTAACTTTTTTGGGGTTGGCGGCGATCGTTTTTCCGTACATTATTCCGATGCAGATCACGATTTATGAGGGTTCGGCTTCGGCGAGTTCTCTGGTGTTTATGTTGGTGTTTATCGGGTTTTTAATTCCGATTATGCTGGCGTACAATATCTATCAATATGTGGTCTTCCGAGGGAAGGTGACGGGGGATGGTTACGGTTAAGTTGGGTTGAGGGGGCGGCGATCGTTCGTGAAGGGCGATCGGGTGACCTCTTTTTACCCTGTAGGGACACAGCACTGCTGTGTCCCTACTTATTGTTGTAAATTCAATGAATCCCGGCAACGGGATTGAAACTCCTGTATCTTCGATTCCCAACCCAGCACCCCATTGCCGCCACTTCAATCTATCCGGGCAACGGGATCGAAACAAAATGCTCAATAATAGAGACGGTCCTCTCTAGGGCAACGGGATCGAAACAAAATGCTCAATAATAGAGACGGTCCTCTCTATCGTCCGCATCCAACACCGATGAGCGAAAGGCACGATCGCCACGAACCCAACCGACCCGAGACCGAACCGTCAAAATCCCTCGGCAAAGACTCCCTCAACCGCCTCAGCAGCCTCTGGAACCAAGCCACGGCGCGGCTGAAGCAGTCCCTGCCGATCGATCGCGCCGCCCAAACCGTGGTCAATTGGTTTAACGTCAGCGACGATCGCGTGGCGGAAATTCTAGAAGCGGTTCGCGCCGAACTCCCCACCACCGAAGCCCTGTTAATCGGCAAACCCCAAGCGGGGAAAAGCTCGATCGTGCGCGGTCTGACTGGGGTTTCGGCGGCGATCGTCGGCCAGGGGTTTCGCCCCCACACCCAAAATACCCAACGCTACGCCTATCCTTCCGAAGACCTGCCCTTACTGATTTTTACCGATACCGTCGGACTCGGCGACGCCAATCGAGACACCCAGGCGATCGTCGAGGAGTTGGCCGCCGACCTACAAAAAGAGCAAGGACGTGCCAAAATCTTGATTTTAACGGTGAAAATTAACGATTTCGCCACGGAAACCCTGCGAACGGTGGCGGAACAACTACGATCGCGCTATCCAGACGTTCCTTGCTTGCTGGCGGTCACCTGCTTGCACGAGGTTTACCCGCCCCACACCGCCGACCACCCGGACTATCCCCCCGATTTCGAGGAGCTCCAACGGGCGTTCGAGCACTTACAAGGGGCATTCGCGCCGTTGTGCGATCGGGCCGTGGCGATCGATTTCACCTTAGAAGAAGATGACTATACTCCCGTGTTCTACGGCCTGGAAACATTGCGAGATACTCTAGCCGAACTGCTCCCCGAAGCCGAAGCCCGCGCCATTTACGAATTACTCGACGAAAAAGCCGGAAAACAACTGGGTGATTTATACAGAGACGTGGGACGCCGTTATATTTTAGCCTTCGCGATCGCGGCGGCGACCTTGGCGGCGGTTCCCCTGCCCTTCGCCACGATGCCCGTCCTGACCGCCTTACAGGTGTCGATGGTCGGACTCCTCGGGCGTTTGTACGGCCAAACCCTCAGCCCTTCCCAAGCGGGGGGCGTGGTCAGCGCGATCGCGGGGGGTTTTCTCGCACAAGTCATCGGACGCGAATTGATCAAATTTATCCCCATTCTGGGCAGCGCGATCGCCGCCTCCTGGGCCGCCGCTTATACATGGGCTCTCGGCGAAGGCGCTTGCGTCTATTTCGGCGATCTCATGGGCGGCAAAAAACCCGACCCCGAAAAAATTCAAGCCGCTATGAAAGAAGCTTTTGAAGCCGCCAAAGAACGATTTAAAGGCATCGAACGCTAAAGATCGGACTATTTGTTTCTGATTTTAAAGATTGCGGCGATTGAAAGTACCCGTTATACTTGGTTTTTTTTATAACAAACACTCAACCAGTATTAATAAAACCGATGATTCACAGCTTGCTCGATACGAGGACAACAAACTTTGGCGATCTAATAAGCAATGGTAAAATCTACCGAGTTCCTCCATTTCAAAGAGATTACTCGTGGAATGAAGAAAATTGGGAAGATCTTTGGCAAGATATAGAAAGTTTATTAACCGAACAAACCCCCATTCATTATATGGGTGCGATCGTCCTTCAAAGTTCTCTAGAATCGGACAAATATTTTACCATCATTGACGGTCAACAACGGTTGGCTACTCTCAGTATTTTAGCAACGGTTGTCATCGATCGATTAGAGACCTTAATTGCCAACGATATCGATCCGGAAGCCAATCGAGAAAGACAAGAAATTTTAAGACGAACTTATTTAGGAGATAAAGATCCTCGTTCTCTCCGCTATTCTAGTAAACTCATTTTAAACAACAACAATAATGATTTTTATAAAAGTAATTTAATTAACCTTAGAGAACCTCGAAATATTCGTAAACTTACAAAATCCAATCAACTGTTGTGGAAAGCTTTTGAATATTTCCGCGATCGCCTCAACTCGTTGACGGATATCATTCAGTTTGGCGATCGCCTTGCAGCATTTTTAGCCGATACGAATGAATTAGAAAGGATTTACAATCAAGTTGCTATTGATATTGATTCACAACAAATCGATCGCCCCCGGGAAGTTTTTGAGAAATTACGTCCGGTTTATGTGAGCGATGAAAAATTTGAACGTGATTTTTCTGTATTGAAGATTGAAACTAAGGGACAAAAGAAAAAGCTAGTTCGCTATATTTTGGCAAAACTTGAAAATTATGTATCGGGCAAACCCATTAATGAGGAAACTCCATCTATAGAACATATTTTACCAGAATCACCCGATCGTCAATGGGAACAAGAGTTTACAAACGAACAGATGGCTGACATGCGTTATCGCCTCGGTAATCTTACTTTTTTAGAGCCTTCTTTCAATCGAGAAATTGGCCAAAAGAAATACGATATAAAACGACAAAAATATCAACAAAGTAGTTACATTTTGACGCAACAAATTACTAATGATGATTGGACTCCCGATTCGATCGCGCGCCGCCAACAGGAGTTAGCTAGACAAGCCATTCGTGTTTGGAGATCGGATTTTGTATGATTGCGAACAGAGATCGAGAGGTTTGCTGTTCTAAAGTATAGTATTCTTAAATAAGTTGAATCTGAGATCGATCTGGGAAAGTTGCCAAATCCCCGTACGGACAAGGCATTCCCGCGTCCATACAATCCCTAAAGTTTACAACCAATTGAAGAGGGCTATATAGTCATTATTGATTGTTTTTAGAGATCTAAACTTCACTGAATAGAGAATATATCGATTATTTCCCCGATTATGAAATTTAACTTAGGGTGTCAACTCAGCTATCAAGTGGACTCTTGGAGTACCTTTGTCTTTAACTTGCGGGTGGTGGAAACTAACTATCAAAAACTCCTCAACGAATTACTGGAAATTTCACCGGACATCGAGATCGACGAATACTATTCTCCCTTTTCAGAAAATCGCTATTTTCGCCTCAACGTTCCGGCAAATACGCGCTTGCAATTGTCCTACTGGGCGAAGGTAGAAATGTCTCATTATTATGGCGATCCGGGAACGATCGCCGAAGTCGCCCCGGCGGATTTGCCTGTAGAAATGCTGCACTATCTCTATCCGAGTCGTTACTGTCAGTCCGATCGCCTCTTGCGGTTAGCCGATTCCGAGTTCGGGCATTTAGAACCGGGATACTCGCGGGTAACGGCAATTTGTAACTGGATTTACGAGAAAGTGATCTATCTTTACGGGTCGAGTAACCCCCATACTTCCGCTTACGATACGGCGACGGAACGCCAAGGAGTCTGTCGAGATTTTGCTCATTTGGGGATCGCCTTTTGTCGGGCTCTCAATATTCCGGCGCGGTTCGTTTCTGCTTACGCCTACGGGTTGGAACCGCCGGACTTTCATGCGTGTTTTGAAGCTTATTTAGGCGATCGCTGGTACTTGTTCGACGCGACCCGCCGCGCCCCCCAAAATGGCTTAATCCGGATTGGAACCGGACAAGACGCCTCCGATGTTTCTCTCTCGACGATTTTCGGGGCAGTGCAGATGCAGGAAATGAAAGTATTTGTAGAATACCTGCCCGCATCGACGGCGACCTCCGACGAAATCCCGCAATTGACGACCAAGGCGATCGCGATTTCGTGAATCTCGATTTGTGAATTCCCCGGCGACAGGGTGAGATCGCGCCGTGTCGCCCGTTTGAGCTGCGAAGGAATAGGGGGTTTTGCCCCTCACCCGATAGAAAAACATGGCATACTCGAAAAGAAACGCGCGATCGCCGCCTTACGGTTGTCAAAGCGATGGGGCGATCGGGTGTGGGCGCCGAGTTCGACGCCGCCGAGATCGCGCCGACAGGGGGGTTATTTTTCGAGACGGCATCCCGTTAGCAGCGATCGATCTATGGTGCAAAATAGAAAATGGACGATCCAAAAACATCCCTCCACCCCCGCCAGTACCTTCGTCAGGTTCGCAACGCCGGAACATTCAACCGTTTTAGGAGATTCGTGTTTTCTAACTTGTGGAACCGAATGAGCAAACAATTGCCGGACTTAACGCCGATAGGGGTCGTGGCGATCGCCGCCCTATGCACTACGAGTCTCCTCGTCGGCGTGCGGTCTCTCGGTGCCTTACAACGTTGGGAACTGCTGGTTTTCGATTGGATGATTCGCCTGCGTCCCGACGATCCCCCAGACCCGCGCTTGTTAGTCGTCGGCATTACCGAAGACGACCTCAGCCGCTTCGGCTGGCCCTTGAGCGATCGTACCTTAGCCCAAGCCTTAAACCAACTGCAACAGCACGATCCGGCGGCGATCGGCCTCGATCTTTACCGTAACTTATCCCAACCTCCCGGTTACGAGGAACTGGTCGCCGAACTGAACGCCCCCAACCTGATCGGGATCGAAAACGACAACGTAGATCCGCCGCCGACCCTTCCCGAAGCCCGCATCGGCTTTAACGATTTAGTCAGCGACCCGGACGGTCCGATTCGGCGCAACTTGATGACCTTCGAGATCGAGGGCAAAACCCGCTATTCGTTCTCCTTGCGCCTCGCCTTGCACTACCTCCAACTCAAAGGCTTGGCGCCGGAAGTGAGCCCGACCGGGGCGATCGTCTGGGGTAAAGCCGTGTTTGAACCGCTCACTTCTACCTCTGGCGGCTACGCCACGATCGACGCCAAAGGGTATCAAATTTTACTCAACTATCGTGCCGAAGATCGAGCGGTGGAAACGGTCACCCTGTCCCAAGTCTTGGATCGTCAAGTACCGCCGGAGTGGATCGAAGATAAAATCATCGCGATCGGCACGATCGCCCCGAGTATCGGCGACGTACACTATACTCCCTACAGCTCCACCAGCAGCCATCCCTTCATGGCGGGGGTCGTGATTCACGCCCAGATGCTCAGTCAACTCCTCAGTGCAGTTATCGACGGGCGGCCCTTGTTCTGGTTTTGGTCGGAGGGGGTGGAAATCGCTTGGATTCTGGCGTGGACTGTCGGCGGCGCGGCGATCGCCTGGTGGTGCCGCCATCCGTTGCTGTTAGTCGCGGTCAGCGCCGGAGGGATCGGCGTCTTGGTTCTGACCACCTGGGGCATTTTCCTAGCGGCGGGTTGGATACCGTTCGTGACCCCCGTGTTGGGGTGGGCGATCGCCGGATCGGGCGTGGTCGCCTACCGCGCCTACCAGTCCGGACGCCAGCAGCAAATCGTGATGAAACTGCTCGGACAAAGTACCTCGCCGGAAGTTGCCGATGCCTTGTGGAGTAGTCGCGACCACTTGCTCAAAAATGGCAAACTCCCCGGTCAAAAGCTAGTCGCGACCATGCTGTTTACCGACCTCAAAGATTTCAGCACGATTTCCGAGCAAATGCCTCCGGAAGCCTTGCTCGAATGGCTTAACGAATATTTAGAAATGCTCACCGAGGTGGTGCAAGAACATCACGGGATTATTAATAAGTTTACCGGGGATGGGATTATGGCGGCGTTCGGGGTGCCGATCGCCCGCCAGCAGCCCGAAGAAATTGCCGAAGATGCCTATAATGCGGTGTCTTGCGGTTTGACGATGAGCGATCGCCTGCAAATCCTCAATCGCGAGTGGCAACAGCGCGGGTTGCCCGTGATTCAGATGCGCGTCGGCATTTATACCGGACCGATCGTCGCCGGAAGTTTGGGGGGGAAAGAACGGCTCGAATACGGCATGATCGGCGATAGCGTCAACATCGCCTCGCGGTTGGAAAGTTGTGAAAAAGATCGTCAGTCGAGTATTTGCCGGGTATTGATCGCCCGGGAAACTTTGACCCTGATTCGCGAGCAGTTTGTAGTGGAACATTGGGGACCGCTCGCGTTGAAAGGGAAACACCAGATGGTTGACGTTTACCGGGTTTTGGCCCGCCAGCAGAAAACTGGGGAAGTCCCGGTCGAACCTCCGGTGGATTTTCCCCAACCGAAGCGGTAACCGACGATCGCCGCCGGGGATCTGGATCGCGATCGCACAAAAGTAGTGGCCGCGATCGCACTGACCTCCCCCACATTAGAGTTAACAATAAAGTGGTGCGTTCCGTTCCCCCCACCCTCGGGCCACCCGTTCCGCCGACGGCTCAAGATCGATCCCGATCGGGACAAGCTAGCGCGGCGAAGGCTTCGCGAAAGTCCCCGGGGCGATCGCCGACATCGGAAATGAGGCGACCGTCATCTACTCTATCTCCCAAGGAGAACGTCCTCATGTGTTGCCAACCGATTGTTAAACTATCTATCCTAGCGGTCTCGATCGCCTGTTTGAATACGGTGGGGGCTGCCTTTCCCGTCCGGGCAGTCGAATTCAATCCCCCGGATGTGGGCACCCCGGAACGCCGGGTCGGAGGCGGAACCCGCAGTGGGTCGCCTTCGGAAATCGATACTCAAGTCGGCATTTTTCAACCGCGCCAATCCGGCGCCCCCGATCGCCGCATCGGTGGCGGCAGTCGCGGCTGTAGTGTCGGCGAAAACGGCGAATCGGGCCAACCCCTGACGGCGATCGTGCCGGAAAGTTTGGTCGGCTTGACCGTTTCCCAAGCGCCTACGTTTTTCTGGTACGTCCCCAAACACGACGCCCCGGCGGTCGAATTTGCCTTGCTCGACGAAGAACGACAAACTGTTATTTACGAAACCACCTTTCAAACTCGGGGACAAGCGGGATTGATTAGCCTGCAACTCCCGGAGAATGCCAATTTAATTCCCTTGGAACTCAATAAAAAATATCGCTGGTATTTTTCGATCGTCTGCGATCCTGAAGATCGGGCCGGAGATATTGCCGTCGAAGGGTGGATTCAACGGGTCGAACCGAGTGCCCAACTGCAAGAGCGACTCGCCGCCGCGCAATCGGACGGCGATCGCGCCGCCATCTACGCCCAAGAAGGGATCTGGCACGAAACGATCGCCTTACTCGTCCAACAGCGTCTCGCCGATCCGGACAATCCCCAGTTAGAACGGGAGTGGAATCAACTCTTACAATCGATCGGCCTCGACCATCTCGCCCAACTGTCTCTCTGGGAAACTTCCGAGGCGCGCGTTCCGTAACTCAGAGCAGTACGAGACCGTCGCGATCGCTTCGCGACGCCAACGGCGTGTCGAGATTTCGGCTTTTTATTGACAAATTTATAAAAATATGATATTAGGCCGATGGAGTCGAGGGAGAGCGAACGGCTGACCCTCGACCTTCCCAGACTTAGCGAAGCTCTTCGAGCAGAGCATCGACTTTTTCGACCCCCTCGCTCACCCCTTGGGCTTCGTAAAGAGAGCGAGCTTTTGTCAAGATTTCGATCGCCTCGGCGGCGCGATCGCGTCCCTGGAGGGCGACAGCTAAATAATAGTAATAATCGGGATTATCCCCATCGAGTTCGGTCAACTGACGGAAAGCGACGATCGCTTGCAGAAAATCTTGCTTCTCTAAGTGAATCGCGGCGATCGCCTCGTGAGCTTCCGTCAGTTGCGGGTCGATGCTCGCCGCCCGTTGGTAGCTTTGGAACGCCGCGTCCATTTGCTCGCGATCGCGTAAAATCCGAGCGATCTGCAAGTGAATTTGAGCATTGCGCGGTTCGAGTTGCGCGGCATTTTTAAACCGTTCCAACGCCTCATCCACCTTACCCTGGGCCAGGAACGCCGCCGCCAAATTAATCTGAACGCTACTCTTGCGCGGCGCCAACGACTCCGCTTGTTCGAGGGCTTCCATCGCTTCCTCAATGCGTCCTTGTTGCAGCAGCGCCGCCCCAATCGACTCGTAAGCCTGCCAGTAGCGCGCGTCTCGCGTAGTCACCTGCTGGTAAGCGCGCAAAGCCCCTTCGTAGTCTCCCTCGCGCAACAGCACCACGCCCAAGCCGATATAGGCATTCAAATTCTCGGGATCCAACTGAGCCGCGCGACGATAGGCCAGTTGGGCGCCTTGATTATCTCCTAAATGGGCCAGAGAAAAGCCCAACGCATATTGAAAATCCGCATTATTCGGTTCCAACGCCACCGCCTGACGGTAAGCATTCGCCGCCGCTTCGTAATTTTCCCGGCGGGCTTGTAAATAGCCGATCCCCGAAAAAATACGGGGATTTTCCCGGTCCAAGACCACCGCTTCTTGATAGATAGCCAGCGCCCTTTCAAACTCCCCAGAATCGACCAATTCTCGACCCTGACGCAGCAGTTCTTTGAGTTTTTGGTTATTTTGGGTATTGTTTTGTGCGATTTTCACCCCGTCGTCAGCGCGGACAACGGCGGGGTTGACAGTAGCAATACCTCCTAATAACAGGAGACTGACGACAAACAAGGTCTGCTTTTGCACGGCCTATTTTCTCTCGTGTTGCTATGATTGCTCAGTATTACAGTTGAGGCGTGCTGACAACCGGGAAAGCCCGGATTTGAAAGCACCTCGTCGATCGCAGTGACACGGATCCGTCGAGAGATCGCCATCAATGGATGGCACCTTTTATGGCAACTTCACTGCGATCCGAGCGGGTGGCAAAACGCCAGTAGGGGAGTGGATGGGAGGAGTAGACTTCGACCAGGTTTCCCCCGAGCGACAAGGGGGGCGATCGCGTCTCCATCCTTCTCGGTGATGCCAAGCAACCGCTATCCCCTGCAACCCAGCCATCGGGTTGACTTAAGCCTCTAGATTTTCGCCTCCACTCTAGAAAACGGCGGCGAAAACGGCTTGAGTTCACTCGTCCTCTCCAGACTGAAGTCTGGGGATTTGCAAGCTTACAGAGGTTCTCATGATTTTATCAACAACTGACGTGATTCAAGGGGCCGTGGTCAAATCTTATTTGGGAGTGGTCACCGCCGAAGTGGTGTACGGAAGTAACGCCCTGCGCGATTTTTTTGCGGGCATTCGCGATATGATTGGCGGACGCACGGGCAGCTATGAAAAAGTCTTCAAACAGGGTCAAGAAGAAGCGATCGCCGAACTCGAACAACGGGCGCGCGCTTTGGGCGCCAATGCGGTGATCGGTATTGAAATCGATACGGGGACGATTAATATCGACGATCGCGGCGCCTTACTGCTGATTACGGCTTCGGGGACGGCGGTTTCCCTCGAACAGTGAATCCGTGGGTCTTTAGCGCTGGCGCGCGTACCGTCCGACCAGTTCCGACTCGGCTAAAATATGGCCGTCGATCGCCTGAAGCAGTTCGGCTTTCGTGGCGCCCGGTTTGAGGTCGAGGACGCGATCGAGGGCGTAAAGCTTGAAAAAATAACGGTGGGTCCCACTGGGGGGACAAGGCCCACCATAACCGATTTTGCCAAAATCATTTTTACCCTGAACCCCCCCAGAAGCGAGCCGATCTCCGAGGGGAACCCCTTCCGGGAGATCGCGCGTTTCCGGGGGTAAATTATACGCTACCCAGTGAACGAAGGTGCGCCCCGGGGCGTCGGGGTCGTCGGTAACGATCGCGAAACTGCGCGTTTCCGGTGGCGGGTCGTCCCAAGATAATGGCGGCGAGACATCGACCCCGTCACAGGTGTATCGAGGGGGAATCGAGGCGTTCGCTTCAAAGGCACGACTTTGCAAGTTCATGGTCTTATTCCTTTTTAAATTGGTTTTAAATGAATGGGGGGCGGGGCGACAACCCTCGATCGGTAACAGATTGACCCCAATAACGATCGCCGCCCCCCCGCAAAAGCTTCGACGGTTCACGAGTGCTTCCTCTGTGGTGGCGATCGCCTTCGATTGTAGCGTTCGGGTCGTGGTGCGAGTGAGGCTTACTTCATCGGCGTCGTTCTCGGCGCCGCTCGACGGCGGAGTGCTCCGACGGCGCTGTTATTTTAGATTTTAGAGGAAGTTTCGATCGAGATGGCTCGTAGGATTCGCGATCGCGTTCCCTCGAACTTCCGCGTCGTGACCCCCATCCCCCAACTGCGATCGCCAGGGTAGCTGCTACATCGGGCTGAATGCATCTTAATTAAGAGGAAGATATGTCGCCATTAAATCCGATTGAGGAAGTGGTCCGCGATTTAGAACGCGATCCGAATTTAATCCGCATTAAAAAATTATTAGTTTGTGTTTGTGAGGGAAAATGGGAAAACAATCGCGAAACCCTCGACGATCTCGATCTTCTCCACCTGCTCGAAACCGTGAAAGAACGCGCGCCCAATTTAGTCCAACTGCGTTCGATCCTGGGGGAAATTGTCCGTAAACTCAACAAACCCAAACCTTACAGCGTTTTGGCGCAAGCGCTGATTAAAAAGGTGGGAAAAATCTATCCGGACTCTCCCGACGACGAGCGATCGCGCGATCCCCAACAGGAACTTAAACCCGACCTGTTCAAAGAAGGAGATACCGGACAGCGTAGCGACTTCAATCGTACCCTCGACAGCGATCGCAAAATTGCCCCGGAAACCCTTTACAATCTCAAATATAAAATTGTCCGGCATACCAGTCCCCTGCGCGCCAAAATCCTAATCTTCTCCACCCTTTACCATCCCTTCAGTTTCAGCGATCGCGACTGGATCGCCCTCAAACAAAAACCCCTCGACCTGCTTTTAACTCAATTATTTGCGAGTTGTAAAAACCTCACCGAACTCGAAGCCGAACTCTACATTACCGCCCGGGCGATCGATAATTCCGACGAAAACTTGCAAACCGCCAGCGTCGTCGTTCAATATCTCATTCCCCTCTACGACGACCTCCCCGACACCGACGAAGACGATTCCGGCGTGCTCGACGGCGAAGACCTCTCCGAAGCCACCAACGGGGACGGCGATGACGACCGTCTCGAACTGCAAGCCTCTCGCCTGATGACCCCCGAAGCGCCTTCAGAGCCGCTAGAAGCCCGCGATCGCCCCGAAGACTTCGAGCGCCCCGAAGCGCCGCCGACCCCCGCTCCCGAGCCTGTCAGCGCCTCCTCAGCCCCCTCGAAAAGCGTACCTGCACCCCCCGCCCCGGTCGAAGCGATCGCCCCGACCCCAAGCGATCGTCCGGTGGCAGACCCAAACAGCAGCAGCCCGGGTAAATTTTCCCTTCAAAACTTAGACGGCGATGACGTTTCCGAACTGCATAAAAAACGGGTCGCCGAACAAATTCAAAGAATGGTGACTTACAGCGTCAATGATGTCACCAGCTTTATCGAAAATCAATTACACCAATTAGAATTAAAATTAGAAACCCGCTTGCTCGGTCGCGACTTAGAAGAATCCCTTTCTTTAAAATACGAAGCGTTAGGAGATTTTATCGTTCGCGTCAAATCCAGTACCTTGCAGTTTTTAGAAGTTTTAAGTCAATTAGAAGAAGGGGAAAGAAAGCAGTTTCTCGATCGCGTTTCCGACTCAAACAAGCGCGAACAGCCCTGACGACGCTATTTTCCGAGTCAGACAAAGACAGGCACAATAGGATCGGGCGTTTTAGGGGAAAATAGACCACAATGGATGCTGAGGAAATTCTCAGGCGATACAATGCAGGCGAAACCGACTTTAGAGGCGCCAACCTGCGATCGGCTCATCTCCAAGGCGCGGATCTCATTGGTGCCAACCTCCGCAGTGCCGACCTTCAGGGGGCTAATTTAATTCTCGCTTACCTCAGTCGCGTCAACTTGAGTGCGGCTTATCTCGTCACTACCCGCTTGTGCGGCGCCATTCTCAATCAAGCCAACCTCATCGGCGCCAACTTGAGCGATGTAGACCTGCACGGAGCCAGCTTGCAAGGGGCAGACTTGCGCCGCGCCAATCTCACGTTAGCCAATTTACTCGATGCCAACCTCAGCGATGCGGACCTTCGCAGTAGCAACCTCAGTGGGGCTTGTCTGCGCGGCGCCTGTTTGCGCGGGGCGAACTTACGCCACGAAAAGCGAATTTACGATCCGGCGAACTTGCGCGGGGCCGACCTGTCCGGCGCCGACCTGCGCGGGGTCAATTTGGTGGGGGCGGATTTGACTAAAGCGGATTTATCTTATGCCAATTTGACGGAAACGAACTTGCGCGGGGCCAATTTAAACCAGGCAAATTTGTATAGCAGTTTGCTCAAAGGGGCAATCTTGTCCGATGCCAATCTCGCCGAAGCGAATTTGCGCTGTGCGGATCTCACTCACGGCAAACTGGAACGAGTTCACCTGACCCGAGCGGATTTGAGTGGGGCCGTGGTGACGATGGCGATTTTGGCCGATGCTCGTCTGGATAAGGCCAATTTGCAAGGGTCTAACCTGACGGCGGTCAATTTCACCCGGGCGGACCTCAGCCGCAGCGACTTGTCGTTTGCAACCTTGGAAGAGGCGAATTTATGTGAGGCATATTTGGCGCGCACGAATTTGACGGCGGCGAATTTGACCCGGGCGAATTTGATTCGGGCGGAAATGAGCAGTGCGAATTTAACTGGGGTGAATTTTAAGGGAACGACGATGCCGGACGGGGAAGTACGATCGCGCTAAACTGCCGGATATTGCGCTTTAGTCCGGGACAGATCCTCGTAAAGTCCCGGTAAATATAAAGTGAAAGGGCAGATCGTGAGGAGAGGGAGATTCGTGGCCGAGTTCGAGGCGATCGCAATCGGCAGGGATCGGTGCTGTGGTCGCTGGGGCCTTGCTGTCGCACTACGGCAAGCGGGACTCAAGGGAGTCAAGTGCATTCCTCCACGATCGATTTGGAAGGACACGGCAATGCCGGGTCCCTACGGTCGAGATTGACCGTTGTTTTTTAAAACGGCTTTAATATATACGAAGAGCCAACACAAAAAAGCAATGAATATTGGAAGCGATCCGATCGCCAGACTGAAACCGAATTCTGGGGATTTTAAAAAGGCGACATCGCGATAGTTTTTTGGTTGTTTGACCGAGACCACTGTAGCGGTGACTGCACTTAAGGCGAGGGCGCTGCTGGCGATCGCGATCGTTCCGGTTAAGGCGCGATCGCTCTTGGTTTGTTCGAGTTGGACGATCCCTTCGACGGTTTTAATTGCATTTTCTAATAAGCGGAAATTGGCGCTCAAACTGGCGAGGTCACTTTCAATTTGGGGCAAGTATTTTTCACTCCCATAGTCGGCGAACGTTTCTAAAAAGTCAAAGGCGCGATCGCTGGCCTCGCGATCGATCGCTGTGGGAATCTGTTTTAGCCGTTTTTTGTAGTTTTCTAAATTTGTGGCGATCGTTTGTTTTTGTTCTTCCAAACGGCTCAAATAATTGCCATAAATTGATAAAATTGTCAAGAGATCGGCGAGATTATTTTGTAATTCTTTAAGATTTACTCTTTTTGATTTAACTTTAGCGGGTAAGGCTTTAACCAGAATTTGAATCGTTTGTGCGGCTTCTTTCATATCCGCCTTGAGACTGCGACTTTGATGGTAAGCCCAAATGCTTTTATTGCGATATTGAAATAAGCGGAGAAATTGCACGTGAAGCGTTCTAGGTATTTTCTTGGCTTGAGGATCGTCGAGAATAAATTTGCCGCCATTGTAAGGAAACAAATAGATTAATAAATGACGATTTTGCTTGAGGTTGCCGCGATCGCCCCCAAAGTGGGATAATTCATAAAAGTGGATTCCTTCAAATTCTCCCTCATTGTCGAGGTGATTTTCCCAATTGGGAGTATCGAACAATCCTAGGGCATGATAACAGTTTTGAGCTGTTTTTAAAACATCCTGGTCTTCAGCAGCCAGTTGTCCGTAAATCGTCCAACTTTCACCGATAGATGCTTCGGTATGATGCAATTGTTCGTCGATAATTGATTTAATCTTAACAATTGCGCCTAGAATACTTTGGGGCTTTGATTTTTCGTCTTTTGTGCTGTTTTTTCCCGAGCAATCCATCTGCAAAGCATAAGTATCCCCAATTTTTACCGGGTAATAATAGCCGTCGAAGGCTGAAGGAAAATCGATGAAGCCCAAAAGTTCAATATAGTTTTTATCTTGTTCTTCTGCGGTTTTGACTTTCTGGATAGATCGATGGAACTTGTCCTTATCAATTTCTTTTACTATTTTCTTTAAAAAATTTTCACGGTTTCGATCGACTTTTTCATCGGACTGACCCAAACCGTCGGCGAGATCGTAGATAAATCGATCGACGGTGGGATAAATTAAACGATCGCACTCGGCAGGCATAACGAAACTTACCAATTTTTTAATATTGAAAATGTCGGCATAGGGCATCCTTCTAAGTAGGGGTTGGGTTGCCAAACCCCTCCTCTAGGGTTTGGATTGACTTGCTATTTATCCCGACGTTGAGGCGATCGCTCACCCCAATTTAAACTCGAATTTTAGAATAAATTTCGCTTGTTCCACCGAATCCGAACTTTTACAAACATTTGCGATCGCGGGTTGGGCTTGACTTTTCCCTATTTTTTGTTTAATCTGTTCCGTAATTGTCGGTAAATCCGTCAAGTCGTCGATCGCGCTAGCGGCGTTGTCTACGTCGGTAGTTTTGCTATTTTCTAACTCAAAACTGGCATCTGGTAAAACATCGCGTCCCATGCGGGTGTGATTGCTACTGTCGAGCAATTGAGCATGAACTAAACTGTAGACCTTTTGCAACGGGGGGTAGCTGTCTACCAGGCGATCGATCGCGTCGCTGTCCGGACGATCGCCGAGTTGGTTAATTTGGGCTTGGATAGAGTCCGGTAAAGGATTTTGCTGTCGGGCGAGGGCCACCAGAAACGCTTGAAAAATCTGGAGATCGGAGTCTTTCATCGTCCACACAAGATAAACGCCGACCAATAATAAGGATCGGCAAAGGGCGTCTCTTCCATTGTAGCGATTGAACTCGACCAACTTTTGAAATTACGCAGCAGGGAACGGGGAAAACTCGGATCGTTCTCGAATCGTTCAATTTGTTGCCGATACCAATCCCCTAACCGATCTCGGGTGACGGTTTTGAGCCATTGTTGGGCGTTAGCAAAGGCGACGGGTTCCGGATGTCCTCGTTCTAATTCCTGATAAAAATAGAGGGAAAACAAGGTACTTCCGAGGGACTCGACAGACCATAACGTACTCACGATGTAAGCGACCCGCGATCGCGCAAAGGCGCCGGTCAACCCGACATATTCGCTGGTGATGGTCTCGTCGCCACTGACCGCCGTCTCGCAGGCGGACAGGTAAACGAGGCGGTAGGCGCTCAGATCGAGTGAGAGAATGTCCTCGACTGAAAGCCGATCTTCCCCCTGCAAGCATAAAGCAGAGGCGATCGGATGGCTAAATTCATAATAGCCGTGTCCGCTAAAGTGAAAAGCGCTGTGAGGCTGTTGCAATGCGGCTTTGAGTGCGGCGGCGGTGGCGTCAGTTCCGGCGAGGCGGGTGTTGCGCCCAAACAGGCGGGCGACGATCTCGGATTCGACCTCGGCGGCGGGGAGGGGGGCGAGGGTTTTGTGAGAACCATCCGCCGTTTTGGTCAGACTCGGCGGATTTTCGACGCTGAGGAGGGCGTCAAACCGGGAGGCGTCCGACGGCGTGGGTGCCTCGGGACGGACAAAGGCGGCACTCGGCAGGTAAGTGAGGGTGCAGGTACGGGGAAAGCGATCGCTGTTGACAAATAAGCCATGGAGGGGAAGGCGATGCAAGTCTTTATGCGGAATCAGAATCAGATGCTGGTACTCCCGGCAATCCTCCAATTCGTCTAAAATAGCGTCAATCTGCACGATCGCGGCGAGGCGATCGAGTTGTGCTTTTAAGCCCTTTCGCCAAGAGTCACTTTGGGTGGTGGTTTTGTCCTTTTTGTCCTTGGGATTGCGGTGATAAGTCCGATTCCACTCTTGCATCCAGTCTTCTAACTCCCGCAAATTGCCCGTATATTCGCTTCGATCCTGAAAGCGGTTGTGGTTTAACACCGTCGGTTCGGGCCGATCCGGTTTGAGAATGAAGGTGGTGAGGGCGTAGGGACTCCAATGCCAGTACACGGCGGCAGTGTATCCCCCCCCCGCCCCCCTTGGAAAGGGGGGTGCTGGAGGATTCTCTCCAAGGGGTGAGTTCAAATTCACCCCTTCTAAGCCCCCCTTATTAAGGGGGGTTGGGGGGATTTCTCCCGCCCCCCTTGGAAAGGAGGGGGCAACTTGGTCACTCACTTCTGCGGTTCCGAGTGGGGTGGATCCCCCCCCCGCCCCCCTTGGAAAGGGGGGTGCTGGAGGATTCTCTCCAGGGGGTGAGTTCAAATTCACCCCTTCTAAGCCCCCCTTATTAAGGGGGGTTGGGGGGATTTCTCCCGCCCCCCTTGGAAAGGGGGGTGCTGGAGGATTCTCTCCAAGGGGTGAGTTCAAATTCACCCCTTCTAAGCCCCCCTTATTAAGGGGGGTTGGGGGGATTTCTCCCGCCCCCCTTGGAAAGGGGGGAGCAACTTGGTCACTCACTTCTGCGGTTCCGAGTGGGGTGGATCCCCCCCCCGCCCCCCTTGGAAAGGGGGGTGCTGGAGGATTCTCTCCAAGGGGTGAGTTCAAATTCACCCCTTCTAAGCCCCCCTTATTAAGGGGGGTTGGGGGGATTTCTCCCGCCCCCCTTGGAAAGGAGGGAGCAACTTGGTCACTCACTTCTGCGGTTCCGAGTGGGGTGGATCCCCCCCCCGCCCCCCTTGGAAAGGGGGGTGCTGGAGGATTCTCTCCAAGGGGTGAGTTCAAATTCACTCCCTCTAAGCCCCCCTTATTAAGGGGGGTTGGGGGGATTTCTCCCGCCCCCCTTGGAAAGGGGGGTGCTGGAGGATTCTCTCCAAGGGGTGAGTTCAAATTCACCCCTTCTAAGCCCCCCTTATTAAGGGGGGTTGGGGGGATTTCTCCCGCCCCCCTTGGAAAGGAGGGAGCAACTTGGTCACTCACTTCTGCGGTTCCGAGTGGGGTGGATCCCCCCCCCGCCCCCCTTGGAAAGGGGGGTGCTGGAGGATTCTCTCCAAGGGGTGAGTTCAAATTCCCCCTCTCTAAGCCCCCCTTATTAAGGGGGGTTGGGGGGATTTCTCCCGCCCCCCTTGGAAAGGAGGGAGCAACTTGGTCACTCACTTCTGCGGTTCCGAGTGGGGTGGATCCCCCCCCCGCCCCCCTTGGAAAGGGGGGTGCTGGAGGATTCTCTCCAGGGGGTGAGTTCAAATTCACCCCTTCTAAGCCCCCCTTATTAAGGGGGGTTGGGGGGATTTCTCCCGCCCCCCTTGGAAAGGAGGGAGCAACTTGGTCACTCACTTCTGCGGTTCCGAGTGGGGTGTATCCCCCCCCCGCCCCCCTTGGAAAGGGGGGTGCTGGAGGATTTTCTCCAGGGGGTGAGTTCAAATTCACTCCCTCTAAGCCCCCCTTATTAAGGGGGGTTGGGGGGATTTCTCCCGCCCCCCTTGGAAAGGAGGGAGCAACTTGGTCACTCACTTCTGCGGTTCCGAGTGGGGTGTATCCCCCCCCCGCCCCCCTTGGAAAGGGGGGTGCTGGAGGATTTTCTCCAAGGGGTGAGTTCAAATTCACTCCCTCTAAGCCCCCCTTATTAAGGGGGGTTGGGGGGATTTCTCCCCCCAGCAACTGCCGCATTTGCGACCAGTCCAGTTCGGTCACCGCGTCGGCCCTACCGTAGAATAACCAAGACAAACAGGCATTTTTCCCCGCCTCCGCGACGGCGAAGGCGCGCCCGACCTCACCCCGTCGCACGCACAGATCCACCGTTAACTGCTTAAAATCGGCAAACTGGAGGGCGAGTTGGCGTTGCTTCCCGGGACTGGGGCAACAGTCCACCAAACGGCGCACCAGATCGGTTCCCCGCCGTTGCAACTCCTGGGCCTGTTCGATTTCGTCGAAGCTCAGCAATAGGCGAATCAAGGGGCGTAAAACTTCTAAATGTCTTTCGGGATAGGCGGTTTCCGTAAGGGTTTCGAGGGCGAGATTGTAATGTTCGAATGCAGTTCTTCTATCCGGATCGCGGTTGGTGGCTTTTCGGCGCGATCGAAGGTCATAGAGATTGCCGATCGCAAAATGTAAAGTACCCCACCCTTCCGGATGGGTGTCTTTCTGGCAATACTTCAACCCTTCTCGGTAAGTGAGCAATGCCCCTTCAAACCCTCTCTGGTTCAAATCTGGGTTGAGGAGAGCGAGGTCAGAGGGCAAATAGGGAGAATTTCGTCTGTCTACCTGGTTTGCAGCCTGACCCCGCATAGCCCAAGCTTCCCACTTATCGCGTTTGAGGATTAAGGCTGCATCATATGAGGCGATCGCCTCCTCATATTGTCCTAAGTTATCCTGCGCTGCCCCTCGGTTGTTATAAGCCTCGGGGTAATCCGGTCGGAGGCGGATGGCTTCGTTGTATGAGGCGATCGCCTCCTCATATTGTCCTAAGTTATCCTGCGCTGCCCCTCGGTTGTTATAAGCCTCGGGGTAATCCGGTCGGAGGCGGATGGCTTCGTTGTATGAGGCGATCGCCTCCTCATATTGTCCTAAGTTACCCTGCGCATTCCCTCGGTTGAAATAAGCCTCGGGGTAATCCCGTCGGAGGCGGATGGCTTCGTTGTATGAGGCGATCGCCTCCTCATATTGTCCTAAGTTACGCTGCGCTGCCCCTCGGTTGTTATAAGCCTCGGGGAAATCCGGTCGGAGGCGGATGGCTTCGTTGTATGAGGCGATCGCCTCCTCATATTGTCCTAAGTTATCCTGCGCTGCCCCTCGGTTGTTATAAGCCTCGGGGTAATCCGGTCGGAGGCGGATGGCTTCGTTGTATGAGGCGATCGCCTCCTCATATTGTCCTAAGTTACGCTGCGCTGCCCCTCGGTTGTTATAAGCCTCGGGGAAATCCGGTCGGAGGCGGATGGCTTCGTTGTATGAGGCGATCGCCTCCTCATATTGTCCTAAGTTACGCTGCGCTATCCCTCGGTTGTTATAAGCCTCGGGGTAATCCGGTCGGAGGCGGATGGCTTCGTTGTATGAGGCGATCGCCTCCTCATATTGTCCTAAGTTACGCTGCGCTATCCCTCGGTTGTTATAAGCCTCGGGGTAATCCGGTCGGAGGCGGATGGCTTCGTTGTATGAGGCGATCGCCTCCTCATATTGTCCTAAGTTACGCTGCGCTGCCCCTCGGTCGTTATAAGCCTCGGGGAAATCCGGTCGGAGGCGGATGGCTTCGTTGTATGAGGCGATCGCCTCCTCATATTGTCCTAAGTTATCCTGCGCTGCCCCTCGCAGGGCATAAGCCTCGGGGTAATCCGGTCGGAGGCGGATGGCTTCGTTGCATGAGGCGATCGCCTCCTCATATTGTCCTAAGTTATCCTGCGCTGCCCCTCGCAGGGCATAAGCCTCGGGGTAATCCGGTCGGAGGCGGATGGCTTCGTTGAATGAGGCGATCGCCTCCTCATATTGTCCTAAGATATGCTGCATACCCCCTCGGTTGTAATAAGCCTCGGGGTAATCCGGTCGGAGGCGGATGGCTTCGTTGCATGAGGCGATCGCCTCCTCATATTGTCCTAAGTTAAACTGCTCCTTCCCTCGCTCAAACCACACCTGAGCCTCATCTTTCTCCTTCTCCCCCGCTTCTGAAACCTTCTCCTCCGGTTCTGCAACCTTCTCCCCCGGTTCTGCAACCTTCTCCCCCGGTTCTGCAACCTTCTCCCCCGGTTCTGAAACCTGGGCTAACACTTCCCTACCAATTTTCGCGGCAAGTGCGCCCCATTCCTCCCCATAAAGTTCGCCAAACTGCACCATCCGCCGTGCTAGTTCTTGATGCTGGGTGGGATTGTCCGACAAGCGATTGGCGAAACCTTCCAACCAAGTCGTCCACTGCGAGGGTGCAATTCCTTTGGCGATGAGGAACCCCTTCATCTGTCCGCGACTGGCCCCCTGTTCCATCCAATCGAGCAAATGTAGAAATGTAGACTCCAATTCCGTCGCCGAGAAAGACGGACGCGGTGGTGAGGGCGGCGGAGTCGGGGTCGGTTTGTGCCACCATTGCCGCAGTCGGCGATAGAGTCCGGTCAGCCAGCGCCACAGTCGATGCAACATAGAGCTTTTCCTCTGCTATGCAGGACATTGAGACCCCCCTAAATCCCCCTTGGGACTTTCCTCGTTCTCCCCGCCATCCTCCCAACCATCCCCCCAACCCCCCTTTGAAAGGGGGGCGAAGGGGGAATAGGGGGCGGAGGGGGGATCGGCACCGTACCTCATCAGACGCCCAAGTGCTGTATTTATTTTATAAACCGTCTGTGAATAGCGCCAATAGATAAGGAGGCCGATGGATGCCGATTTTTACCGAAATCATACTATGGGAAGGATACGGCAGTGCCGTGTCCTTACAGGCGATCGCCCCAATCGGTTTCGGGACGCAGAACGGGGGGTTTAATATCGCCGAGTCGTTGACCGCGTTCTAAAGCATATTCGATATACTTCTCCATCGGGCGGGAGACGCAACGGGCGACAGGGGGCGCGAGTTGACCCAGTTGGCGGGCGTAACGATATTGGGGATTGGTTTGTAAGGCCCGGTCTAAGTCCCGGGCGAGGTCTGCGGCCCGATCGCCCGCCGCCTCGTCCAGAAACAGAATATAATGAGGGCGATCGCGCAAGCACGGGGTCAGCATGGCGAAACCGCCAGGATGCAGGGGCTGCAGTTGCGCCCAGACGAAGGCTTCGGTCAATTTTTCCCCACACAAGTCGCTGACCAGTCCCGCCCGTCCGATAAATTCCAGTTGGGGCGTTTGTCCGTACCATCCCGTCACTCGCACTCGATCGCCCAAGTCGTAGCGATACAAACCGCCATCGGTGGTGACGACGACTCGATAGACCCCGCCACTTTCGACCTCGTGGACGAGGCGCGATCGCCCGTCCTCGCCGATAAATTCGTAAAAGCCGCTCTCTACGGCCAATACGGGCGACGGACACCCGGCGATCGGGATCGTCACTGCTGCCTCGGTTGCCAGCAACCCTTTTCCCTGGATCCACACGTGAGGAAAAGCCCCTTGCAAGGAACGCACAAAAGCGGCGGCACTGGCATCGGTCCAACAGCTAATCGTATCCAACTGCGGCCACAACTGGCGGGTATCGATCGCCCCGGAGGCGAGCGATCGTGACACTAAGTGAGCGCGCTCCGGGTTCGGCGGCAGGGGCGGTAACCCGGGAACGGTGGTTCCCCGCGCCAAATCGCGCACCAGGCGATCGCCGTTTCCCTCGATTTCGGCGAGCAATTCCAGCAAAAACGTGGGACTCCACACGGAAATTAAGGCCAATTGGGGCGACGCCAGCAAGTATAAAGCCGTGAGATAGCGCCAGCGATCGATCGCGGCGATCGCGGCAATTTGCGGCGGAACGGCGAGCAACTGCACGATGTGAGGGGCGAGGCGATCGCCAAAATAGAGGGCGTCATTGCCCGTCGGAAGGGTCACCGGGCCGACAGTCGGGGATTGGGGGCGGGCGATCGGCGAAATCGCCCAATAGGTCGGACCGCAGGCGATTCCCGGGCGATGTGCGAGCAAATTGGCCAACCAGGGAAACAGCGCCCTCTGAAACGCCGCCAAACTCCCTCGGGTGTAGGGAATCAGCTTACTCCCGGAGGTACTGCCCCCGGTCACTTCAACGGCGATCGCCTCATCGGCGCACAAAACCCCGGTTTCCCCCGCCGCCATCCGAGCGATCGCCTCGGCGAGGTCCTCGTAGGTGTGAATCGGGACGCGATCGCGATAGTCCCGGTCGTCGGCGATCGTCCCAAAGCCGTACCGCCGCCCGATTTCAGTGGTTTGGTTGCGGGTGAGAAGGTCGTGGAGGCGCGATCGTTGCACGGCGATCGCGCGATCGGTTGCGTTCGAGAAATCGACCCAAAACGGATCGCAAGCGTCTCGAATAAATTGCCAGTTTTTCACCTCGTTAAAATTGATACAACTTCACTTAATCTTTGCAACTATAACAGAGTTTTGTTCTCTCAAAATTCAATCTTATGGCAGGAGTTCTTAAACTTAAGATTCACGAAAGTGGGGAAGAACTTAAAAATTTACTCGCCAAACAAAGCACGGCGCGCGGTCGAGAACGGATCCAAGCTTTGTATTTACTGAAAATTGGACAAGTTAAAACCCTCAAAGAATTGGCCATTTTGTTAGGTCGAGATACAGCCACCCTTTATCGCTGGTTTCAAAAATATAAAGCTAAGGGTTTAGACGGGATGTTAGAAGTTAAAAAAGGTCAAGGTCGCAAACCTGCAATTCCCTCAGAAGTGATGGATTCTTTGCGCGATCGCCTCCAAGAACCGAATGGCTTTCAAAGTTACGGCGAAGTCAAAACATGGCTGAAAGAAAAATTCGATATCGATGCGTCTTATAAGGTCGTTCACGAAGCCGTTCGCTACAAATTAAAAGTCAAGCTCAAAACTTCTCGTAAAAGGCGCCGCAAGCGCGATCGAGACGTCCAAAAGCGGGAATAAAGCCCCTCAAAAACGATCGCGTTTTCCAGACGCCCTCCCTCGTCTGAAAAATTGATTCGAGCTAAAAATAGGAGCAATAGCGGGCGATCGCCCGTTTAAAAAACCGACGTTTTTAAGTACGGATCTGCCGATTTCATTCCTTCAAGAAATCCGCGTTTCGCGTGCGATCGCATATTCTCTTCGGTCAGTTCCATCAAACACACTAACTCGTCGCCGCGATCGTAATTGGGATTGCGTTCTAAAAAGTAACGAACGTCCGGTTTTTGTCGATATCCCGGCTTAATCTCCGCCCAAATTCCGCTTAAATGTCCCCGAGATGCCGGAAATTGAACTAACCCGGTTTCCCGGCGATAGTTGTCGCCAAATTTTAAGATTGCTAAATAATCCATTAAGTCGCGCATCGCATCGGGGGTGGGAGATCTCCAGGTGGGATAAAAAGATTTCGCAAATACGGGTAAATAGCGATAGGTTCGATATCCTTTGACGATTAAAAACCAATAAAGCGGTAACTGAGGCAATTCAGCTTTAATTTGACCCGCCAAGCGACACCACGCCAGGGGTAAGATTTGCTCTCCCCAGTAGGGGCGATCGATAATTGTATCACCGGAAAACAAAGCGCGTCTCGGTTGGTTTTCCCACTCGAAATCAATAATTTCTAGGGTGGTAAATCCTCGCAAGACTTGGGAACGATCTAATAAAAGAATGGCGCAGTGTTTGCGTGCTAAATCTTCCCTAAACAGAGACCAATTGGTGCCGCCGTAGTAGTTTTGATAAAGGTCGTACATTTGCCGACATTGTGCTTCGCAAAAGTCGGATTTGAAAATGACGCGATCGGTAAGTTTATTCATATTCAATGAGAACGAGTTGCGGCATTCTCTAGTTCAAAAAAATGGCAAATTTCAAAAAAAATGGCAGATACATGAAAAAGGGATAGACTTGACGATCGCCCTCCCCCTCTAAAAGGGTAAAATAAAGCTCGCGAGATTCAATTTAAAAGTTGTCAAAATTTGTCAAAATTAACGATTGAACTCGTGATTTTAGGTTCCGTTCTCTCGCCCCGTTTTTACGAAGTCGATCCGAGTTCCGATTCCCGGAATCGGCGCCTAACTTTCCGAGGGGGAAGGAACCCGAATTTTGCGGATCAGTTCGCGAATGACATCGGTTTTCGTCCGTTTGTTGAGATCGCAGTAGGTTTCCAAGCGTTCGAGTTCGACTGCAGGGAGGCGAATGGTTAAAACTTTATCCGATAATCTTTTTTTATTAGACATGATACTTCCAAAAGTAGTACAACTCTATTATGACGAGGGCTTCCACGAGCCGCAATAGCCCGACGCCTCGATGCGCCATCCCACGGCGGCGATCGCTCTCGACCCCATCGAACCCTGGGTGAGTTCAAAAGAGCGCATTTGTAGGCTTCCCGCTTTTATTTCAAAATGTAAAATTAATGTCAATTAACTTTTATTTTTGTAAAGTTTTTCAACTCGATTGACGAGCCCTGGGCGGGTCAAAAGACAATCGACCCCAGCCTTGAATTGTGGGGAGCTAACGGGAATGGGATCCACAAAAGCTAGCTCGTTTGTACCCCGGGAACGATCGCGACACGGCGATCGCACTCCCCGATTGCTACCCGGCATCCGTTCGAGGCGATCGCCGCTTCAACGCTTGACGAGACAAGGATTTCGCAAGGATCGACCCCGCTAAACTCCGAGCGGCGATCGACCCCTTACCACGGCGGCGATCGCAGGGAGGCGATCGAAAAAAACGCCGACAAATTTTGTGTTATAGTTGCATCAGTTAATTTTTCCTTTATGACCATCGCATAATTCAATCAAATGGCAAAGACCTTAAATTTAGATATCCAAGAAAGTGCCGAAGAACTTAAAGCCCTGCTCAAACAACAAACCAACGCCCAACGTAAAGAAAGAGTCCATGCTTTATATTTACTCAAATCCAATCAAGTCACCACATTAGAAGAACTCTCGAAACTGCTGGTCAGAGATACCTCAACCATTTATCGCTGGTTTCAAAAATACAAACAAGAAGGGTTAGACGGATTGCTCAAGCTCTACGAACCCGCAGGCAGACCGATTACAATTCCCCAAGAAGCTTTAGATAAATTGCGCCTCAAGCTGCAAGAACCGGAAGCATTCAAAAATTATGGGGAGATTCAAATCTGGCTCAAAGAAGAATGCGGCGTCGAGGTCGATTATCACGTCGTCTATCGCGCCGTCCGCTATAAATTTAAAGCCAAATTAAAAAGTTCTAAATCCAGCCGAAAAAAAAAATGATCGCCGGGTTAGTTTAATAAAATAAACCGTCAGTCATCATCTTTGAGATTGGATTGACAACCTATCGCCATTCCCATCTAGCGAATAGAGGAAGTTTACGATCGAAATGTCTCAATTTATCAAAGGGGGGCAAGTCGCCTGGTTTCACGACGAAGGACATCCCGCCGGAATCTTTCATACTTACGACCAGTTTAGCGGCATCGACGGGAGCGATCGCCCGCGCAAAATCCATATTTTCTTACCCCGAAACTACGAAACCAGCGAAGATCGCTATCCGGTGGTTTACATGAACGACGGTCATACCGCCTTTTTCCGGGCCGGATTGGCGCGTCAGTCCTGGCAAGTCGCCGAACGGTTGGGGGAATTGTACGATCGCGGTGCGATTCCGAAACTGCTCGTCGTCGCCGTGCATCCACTCGACCGCGATCGTGAGTATACACCCGATATTACTCCCAGTCTCGAACCCTCCGGGTTGGAAACCTACGCACCCTATTTAGTCAATTCCGTCAAAGGATTTGTCGATCGCCACTACCGCACCCGACCGGAAAACTCACAAACGACCGTGGTAGGGGCGGGACGGGCCGGACTAGCCGCCTTTTACATCGCCTGTCGCTACGGCGATCGCATCGGCAATGGGGCGGCGATGTCCCCCTCATTTTTCGTCGGTTTGGAGCGCGACGAAGACCTGTTTACCTCCCTGTCGCGATCGCCCCTGCTCAAACTGACCGGATCGGCGTTGGCCGATCGCGCCCGTCGTCCCCGTCTGTGGCTGGATTGGGGCTTAGTCCGCGACGGCACGGATCACAACAGCGCCATCGAACGGCAGACGACCAAGCGCGGGCGAGAAATGGCCGAGTTGTTGCAGTATAAATACGGCTATCTCCGCGATCGTGACTTATTCGTGCGGGAAGATCCCGAGGGAGAACATTGCGAGGCGTCGTGGTCGCGACGGTTTCCCGAAATGTTAAAAGCCTTCTACGAAAAGTCTCACTAAATATTAATCTTGGGGTGTGTCTACTTCCCCATTCAAGCCAACCGGGGACGAGGGGGCCGGGAACGATCGCATTTTGTCGTATACTACAAGACCTAGCGATCGCCTATCCGCTTTTCGACTGCTATCGTCCTTGCCCATGATGCCCAACGATCCCTATATTTGGATAGACCGCGCCCTCGATGCCATTCACCGGGCGAATTGGTATCGATCGCCGCAAGCGATTAGCGCCCCCGGGGCCGTGGTGGAAATTCAAGGGCAACGGCTGCTCAATTTCGCCAGTAACGATTATTTAGGCTTGGCAGGCGATCGCCGTTTGGTAGAAGCCGCCGTCGCCGCCACCCGCACCTACGGAACCGGAACCACCGGATCGCGCCTGATTACCGGACATCGACCCCTGCATCGGGAACTGGAACGGGCGATCGCCGATCTCAAGCAGACCGAAGATGCCTTAGTGTTCAGTTCCGGCTACTTGGCCAATCTCGGCACGATCGCCGCGTTAGTCGGCAAACGAGATTTAATCCTCGGCGATCGCTACAATCACTCCAGCCTCAAAAATGGGGCGATTCTCAGTGGGGCCACGGCGATCGATTATCCTCACGCCGAGCTGCCAGCCTTGCGCGAGCTGCTCTCACAACATCGAGACCAATATCGGCGCTGTTTGCTGGTCACCGACAGTATTTTTAGTATGGATGGGGATTTGGCGCCCCTGCCCGCCTTACTCGACCTCGCCGACGAGTTTAGCTGCATGTTGCTGGTAGACGAAGCCCACGCCACCGGGGTTTTAGGGGCAACGGGAGCCGGGGCGATCGAAGCGTGCGGCGGTCGGGAACGCCCCTCGATCCAAATGGGAACGTTGAGTAAAGCCCTCGGCAGTTTGGGGGGCTACGTGGCGGGTTCGCGTCAGGCGATCGACTTTTTGCGAAACCGCGCGCCGACCTGGATTTATACAACTGGCCTCTCCCCCGCAGATACGGCGGCGGCGATCGCCGCGATCGCGATCGTGCGCGACGAACCCGAACGGCGGGCCCGACTGTGGCAGAATGTCGCATCTCTCAAACAGGGACTGGAACGGGCCGGAATCGAAGGGGTGTTACCGTCCGATTCGCCGATTATTTGCATCCAGATGCGCGACGCCGCCACCGTTCTTGAAGCCGGACGACTGCTCAAAAAAGCGGGGATTTTAGTCGCTGCGGTGCGCCCCCCGACCGTACCGACCAGCCGCCTGCGCCTCACCGTGATGGCGAGTCACACTCCCGAACAGTGCGCGGCGCTGGTTGACCGCCTCAAAGGGTTGAAAGAACGGGGATTGGGGTGAATGGGGAGTGGGCGATCGCCCCGGGGCTAAAGGTCGAGCGCCAATTTATCCGGATTGAAGTCGAGATCGCGCTTAAGATCGTGATTAAATCCTCACAGCCATTAACAACCGTGAAATTCATTCAAAGTTTAGCGATCGCCCTGAGTCTGGCGATTTCCCTCGGCGGTCCCGTTCCCCAGGTGGGCGCCACTTTACCCGTCGGCGCGATCGCCCAAACCAGCGCCGGAGATTTCTTAGAAAGCGCGATCGAAAAGCTCGACCGTCGCGCTTACCAGGAGGCGATCGCCGATTTGGACAAGGCGATCGAACTCGATCCCGATTTAGTCTCGGCTTATGCGGCGCGCGGGATTGCCAAACATCACCTGCGAGATTTTGGCGGGGCGATCGCCGATTTTAGCGAAGTGCTAGAACGCAATCCCAGCGATGCTGAAATGCTGACCCTGCGAGGGATTGACTATCTTTATCTGGGGGATTACGACCGGGCGATCGCCGACTTCGACCGGGCGATCGAGAGCGATGGCGAACAGGCAGATATCTACATGCTGCGCGCCGACGCGCGATCGCAGAAACTGGCGCTGGAACAGGCCCCGGCGCAACGCTACGATGTCGTCATCGCCGATTACGACCGCGCGATCGCCCTCGACGGCGACAATCCCCGTTACTATCAGCGACGGGGACAAACTCGGGCTCGCTTGCGACAATCGGAAGCGGCGATCGCCGATTATACCCGGGCGATCGAGCTGCAACCGACCAACGCCAACCTCTACGTGTTGCGCGGTAACGCTTACGACGATGCAGCCAACTGGCAAAACGCCCTCGAAGACTATACCCGGGCGATCGAACTCAATCCCGATTTAGGGGATGCGTATTACAATCGCGGCGTCGCTTACCGTCGCCTCAACCAGTGCGATCGGGCGATCGCCGACTATAGCAAAGCACTCCAACTCGACCCCGACGATTTCGGCGCCTACCTCAATCGAGGGGTATGCCACGCCAGCATCAACCAACTCGATCGCGCGATCGCCGATTACAACCGGGCGATCGAACGAAATCCCAACCTCGGCGAAGCCTATTATAACCGCGCCCTCGCCCAACAGCAGCTCAACCAAATCGAAGCCGCCCGCGCCGACTTTGAAAAAGCCGCCGATCTTTATCAACAACAAGGACAAGAAACAAAACTGCGCGACGTGCTCAACGCCCTTCGTAACTTGCCCTAGCCCTCGATCGCCTCTCGTCAGAACCCTTTTAAAAGTAACAGCAACTAACCGATCTATCTCCTATTCTTTCTGGTTGGCTATTCTCCTACAGCCGGGATTAAAATCAATAGGAATAGATTTGCATGTTCGTCGAATCAATTCTTCTGACTTCTGCTAAAATGAAATATGCTATGACATTGTAAACATCACATGAAACAAAAATCATCATAATTTCCACCATAATTCAAATCTTAGCATTGATAATATCTCGTCGTGGTTGACAATGAAAAGAATTACCTTTGCAGATATTTTTGCTGGAATAGGAGGGTTTAGAATTGGCCTAGAGCGCTTGGGCTTTGAATGCCTTTATTCTTGTGAAAAAAACGAAGCTTGTCGGCAAGTTTACTTTGACAATTTTGGTGACTTGCCAGAAATGGATATCTCCGATATTGATTTTTCTAAAATTCCAGATGTCAATATTATAACGGCTGGGTTTCCCTGTCAACCCTTTAGTATTTGTGGAAAAAGAAAAGGATTTTCCGATCGACGAGGCACTATTTTTTTCCATCTGTGTAATCTCTTACAAGCCAAAAAGCCGGATGTAGCAATTCTTGAAAATGTCAAACACTTGCTTCATTTAGAAAAAGGATCTGTTTTTGAAGAAATCATTACTACTCTGGAAGATTTAGATTACTTCGTTCGCTATAGTTTACTCAATGCCAAAGATTTTGGACTCCCTCAAAATAGGGAACGTGTTTTTATTGTCGCCTCCAAGCATAAGCCATTTAATTTTTCACGAATTAAACCAAAATTAAAGATTCCACAGCTTAAAGAATTCTTGTCAAAAACCGGAGACTTTCAATATATTGATGACTCTGAATATACTCTAATTAAGCATCCAAAACAACAAGATTCAGGATTGATCTTTGTTGGTTATCGTAATAAAAGTATTTGGAAAAAAGGCATTCGTCCCCATACCGAACACTTATCTCGCGTTCACCGACAACCCAACCGAATTTATTCCGTGGAAGGGGTACATCCTACTTTACCTTCACAAGAATCCTCCGGACGGTTTTTTATTTACTTACCAGAAGAGAATCGGGTACGTAAGCTAACCATTGAAGAATGTTATCGGATTATGGGGTTTCCAAAATCCTTTAAAAGAAATGCTAGTTTAAGTGAAGCCTATAAACAAATTGGAAACTCAGTGGCAACGAATGTTATTTATGAGTTAGGAAAAGAAATAATGGAACAAAAACTAACGGTTCCATGCTCAAAATTTAATAATAGAGCTCGAGGTTTTAAAAAATCAGAAAAACCGATTCAGCTTACGATACCAGGCTTGCGGTTAACTCACTGCAATTAAAAAGTGCATGATTTTCGATCGTAAAAATATACGTAAAAATATAGAGATTTGAGGATCGTGGGCATTGCCCACCCTACTTGTTTTGTTTTGTCTTAAGTTATAAGAAATTGGTGATTTTAGAACGTCGATCGCCAGTCATACCGAGGATTGACTGTTTTAGCGTTGAGGAGGCTGTTGCAGAGTTGATAACTCATCCATAATTGCAAACTTGCGCTAGCGTAGAAAATGCAATTTCATGCGATCGCGAACTGTCCGTGTTTGAAAAGAACTGCTCGATCCGACTCCTGACTTTACTGGGACTGCTACTTTCGCTCACCGCCTGCGCGAACACGCCGGGTTCCAAACAGTTAGAAGACTCCCTCGCCCCCGATCCCAAACTGAAAGACAACCCCGAATTGCTCGGAGGTTCTACGCCGTCGCCCTCTCCCGGGGCCACTCCAACTCAACTCCCGGAAGATTTTCCGAGGGAAATTCCGCAATATAACAACGCCGAATTGCAAAGTGTCAGCCGCAGCACTTCGGAACGATCGTCGCCACAAACTGAGGAAACGCCTAGGGTAACGACCCTTTGGGAAACGGGCGATCGCGGCGATCGCGTCCGGCAATTCTATCAAACCCATTTTGAAGAAAACCAGTGGGAAATTCTGCCGACACCTGCCACAGAAACCCAAGGCGATCGCTCCGTGAGTGCGCGCAAAGATAACTTGCAAGTCACAGTGGAGATCGTCAGCCAACCGAGCGACACCCCCACCGAATTTAGCCTCACTTACGAGCTTGAGAGCGCCACCAGTACCGCTAAAACACCGGAAACCTCAAAAAGCTCGACAACAACTGAAAAGGCCACAGAGACAACATTAGAGACAATTACCGAACCCTTGCGCCCTTACGTGAGCGACTTGCAACAACTCGGGATCCTGTCCCTGAAAGCGACATCCAGCGACGCCGACGCCGACGCGTGGAATCAGGCGATCGCCCGAGCCCAATATGCCGAATGGCTGATCGCTGCCAACAATCGCTTTTTCGACAACCAACCGAGCAAACAAATTCGCCTCGCCACTCCCAGTACCCAACCTGCCTTTCAAGATGTTCCCGCCACCCATCCGCAATTTGCGGCGATTCAGGGATTGGCGGATGCGGGAATTATCCCGAGTTCGCTCACCGGAGAGAATACGGCGGTTAACTTCCGTCCGGACGCCCCATTATCGCGCGAAGATGCGATCGCCTGGAAAGTCCCCCTCGATTTTCGCCAAGGATTACCTAAAGCATCGGTAGAAGCGGTGCGAGAAGCGTGGGGGTTTCAAGATGTCCCGAAAGTCGATCCGGCGATTCTCCCGGCGATTTTGGCAGACTATCAAAATGGAGAATTATCGAACATCCGGCGCGCTTTCGGTTACACCCGTATTTTCCAACCGAAAAAAGAAGTAACGCGGGCGGAAGCGGCGGCGACCTTGTGGTATTTTGGCGATCGCAACGAGGGTTTATCCGCCACAGATGTTGTCAACCGTCAGCCGACCCCTCAAGCTAATCCCCAGACGGGCGATCGCACCAATGTTCGATCCTCCGAACCGCCAACCACTCCAGAAAATCAAGAAAATTAAGCGATACTCGATCGGGTCGTTGATGAGGTCGTTGATGAGGTTCAAGGCGTGAATAAATGGCTGAATAAATGTCTGAAAATTTGGCCGTTGCACCGTCAAAAAACGTGGCTGCTGTTGGCGATCGCCCTCCTGGCGATTCTCCTCGGCTATATTCCCCTTCGTTTGGCAATCACTCAAGTTCGAGTCAGCCAACCGCAAGCCATTTTTGTATTGGGTGGACATTACCGACGCATGACATTTGCCGCCGAATTTTGGCAGTCCCATCGCGATCTCGAGATTTGGTTATCGGGAGTGACGCCGAAACCGTCTTTACAGAGAGTTTTTGCGAAAGCGAACATCCCCGATCGCGTCATCCATTACGAGCAATGTGCGACCGATACAGTGACTAATTTTACTTGCAATGTCGATCGCTTCGCTCGCGATAAGATGTGGCGAGTTTATCTGATTACTTCCGACTATCACATGCGGCGATCGCGCGCGATTGCGACCTTCATTTTCGGCAGTCGCGGCATCATTGCCACCCCGATCGTCGTTTCACACCAATCCCCAAAACCCCGAGAATCGATCTGGAAAGTCCTACGCGATTGCGTGCGATCGATCCTCTGGTTGTTCACCGGGCGATCGGGAGCGAGTTTGAATCCAGATTTATCAAGAGAAATTACCATCAAAAGTTAACCGTTAAAATTCATAACCCGAGCATTACTTTCTAAATCTAAGAGACTGTTTGTAAAACCAATCTAGTAGGGGTTAGGTTACCAAACTCCTACTTCTCTAGAGTTTGGTGACCCAACCCCTACAAGACACAATAGACTGTTGAGAGCGTTCGGATAACGCGATGGTAGCCACGTGTCGTTTGATGCTCCGGCGATTGCCGCCTCTCAAACCGGGCTGTTGATGTTTATTTTATAAACAGTCTCTAAAAGCTAAAATCTAAAATCATGACCCACGATCGCCTATTCCAGCTCATTGAAGAACTCGTCTTGCATCACTCTCCCAGTGGGGTCGAAACCGAAATCGATAACTTACTCCTGCGCCGTTTTCAAGCATTAGGTTTAGACACGTGGCTGGATGAAGCAGGAAACGCGATCGCCAAAATACCCGGTCGAAATCCGCAACGGGCGATCGCCATTACGGGACATAAAGACGAAATTGGGGCGATCGTCAAAAGTCTCGGACCCGACGGACGCCTCGAAGTTCGCAAACTTGGCGGAACCTTTCCTTGGGTTTACGGCGAAGGGGTCGTCGATATTTTAGGCGATCGCCAAACCCTCAGTGGTATTCTCAGCTTCGGATCCCGTCACATTTCCCACGAATCGCCCCAAAAAGCCCTCCAACAAGACATTGCCCTCCGTTGGGAAGATGCTTGGGTCGAAACCAAATGCACCGCCGCCGAGTTACACGCCGCCGGGGTTCGTCCCGGAACCCGCGTCGTCGTCGGGAAACACCGCAAACGCCCGATCCGCCTCAAAGACTACATCGCCAGCTACACCCTCGATAACAAAGCCTCCGTCGCCATCCTCTTGCAACTCGCCGAACGAGTCAAACATCCCCCCGTCGATCTCTACTTAGTCGCCTCCGCCAAAGAAGAAGTCGGCGCCCTCGGCGCCCTATATTTCACCAATCGCCATCGCCTAGACGCCCTCATCGCCCTCGAAATTTGTCCCCTCGCCCCGGAATATCCCATCGAAGACGGCGACGCCCCAGTGTTGCTGTCCCAAGACGGTTACGGCATTTACGACGAAGGCTTAAACGCCGAAATTCGCGCCGCCGCCGATCGCGCCGCCATTCCCCTACAATTGGCTGCGATTAGTGGTTTTGGCAGCGATGGATCCATCGCCATGAAATTCGGTCACGTCGCCCGCGCCGCCTGTCTGTCCTTCCCCACTCAAAACACCCACGGCTACGAAATCGCTCACCTCGGGGCGATCGCCCATTGCACTCGCATCCTCGAAAGCTGGTGCGAAACCGCCTCTTAATTTGGCATTCACCCAGCTAGAACGCTTAAAATCCTTGTCCGGCCTAGCTTTGAGCGAAGCGAACCCAAAAAATTCAAAAAAATTCCCGCTCGGGTGTTGACAACTGAATTTTATTCAGTTACCTTAACAAAGGTGCTGAAACACAAGCCCCCATCGTCTAGAGGCCTAGGACACCTCCCTTTCACGGAGGCGACGGGGATTCGAATTCCCCTGGGGGTACTTGAAACATTTCAGCATCGCTAAAGGCGCTTCCCACCGGGAGCGCCTTTTTCAGTGGGGATCCAATCAAAAATCCCAATCCTAAAAAAAAGCAAAAAAAAGTTTTGACATTTCCGAAATTTTCCGTTAGTGTAAAAGACGTGGCAAAGACAGGCCCCCATCGTCTAGAGGCCTAGGACACCTCCCTTTCACGGAGGCGACGGGGATTCGAATTCCCCTGGGGGTACTAAGCCACAAAAAGAAGACATCCAGTTTTGGGTGTCTTCTTTTTTTCTTCTTTTTTTTGGAAGGAGAAAGCAGGAGGTCTCCCAGCTTCAGCCTTTCACGCACAACACCTGTTTGAGAGTGGCGACGACTTCGACTAAATCGGACTGCTGGGCCATGACCCGATCGATGGGCTTGTAGGCGCCGGGAATTTCATCGATGACGCCTTTATCTTTACGACATTCTACCCCGTCGGTTTGAGCAACGAGATCGTCGAGGGTGAAAGATTTTTTCGCTTTGCTGCGCGACATCAGGCGTCCGGCGCCGTGGGAACAAGAGCAGTAACTTTCGGCATTACCTTTCCCTTTAACGATGTAAGATTTCGCCCCCATCGAACCGGGAATAATACCGTAGTCGTTTTCTCGGGCGCGTACGGCGCCTTTTCGGGTGACGTAGACTTCGCGATCGAAATGAACCTCTTTCTCGGCGTAGTTGTGGTGACAGTTAACCACGAGTTTCGGTTGGAGGGGTTTGCCACCAGCGACCTGTTGTTCGACAATCCGCTTGAGGCGGTCCATCATTACTTTGCGGTTGAAGCGGGCGTAATCTTGCGCCCACTGCAAATCGCGCCAGTAGGCGTCAAACTCGGGAGTCTTGGCGACGAAGTAAGCCAAATCGCGATCGGGAAGCTCGATCTGAGCTAATTTCGCTAGCTCTTTGGCGGTATCGATATGATATTGGGCGAGCATGTTGCCGATATGACGGGAACCGGAGTGCAACATTAACCAAACGTTGTTGTCTTCGTCGAGACAGATTTCGATGAAGTGGTTACCGCCGCCGAGGCTTCCCATTTGTTTGAGGGCTTTACCTTCGAGACGGGCGACGCCGCGATGTAGATCTTTGAATTGGCGCCATCCCATCCAATTGGTCACGGAGGTTTCGACGTTTTTGTTTTCGTTGAAGCCGACGGGAATCGCGGCTTCGATCTGTTGGCGAATGGTTTTGAGTTTGCCGTCGAGACGATCGCCTGTAAACGGCATTTGTAGTGCCATCATGCCACAACCGATATCGACGCCGACGGCGGCGGGAATCAAGGCTTCTTCCGTAGCGATGACGGAACCGACCAGGGCGCCTTTACCGAGGTGAACGTCGGGCATGAGGGCGACGTGTTTGAAGACGAAGGGTAAGGAGGCCACATTTTGGGCCATTTTCGATTCGAGATCGCCGAGTTGGTGTCCGGCCCAGGAGAGAACCGGACTGGGGGTTTTTAAGTTGAGGGTTTCGTAAGACATGAGAACGGTGGAGAGTTGAGATTTTAGATTTTAGATTTTCTATGGTTGGGGTGGGCTTGGCGCGATCGCTCATTCACCGTGAGGACGATCTCATCACAGCCTCGATAAGGTTTATAGGTGATTTTACTCCCTTAGAATTTAGGCCGATCGCCGCCCGCGTCCGCGACTATTTTTGTAGTTTTTCATCATTTAAATTATCCAGGTCACATTAATACTACATTTATAATACACGATTCATACAAAAAGAGCCATCCGATCGCCGTGCGATCGCCAATGGCTCCACAATCGAGGATCTAAAATCTAAAATCTAAAATCTAAAATCTAAAATCTAAAATTCCCACAACTCCTCCCTCACTGGCGATCGAGCCAAATGGCGTGCAGTCCCGCCGCTTTAGCCCCTTCGTAATCTTCTTTATAACTATCGCCGATATGCCATGCCCGTTCGGGCTGACAGTCGTGTTTGCTCAACGCCACCTCGAAAATTTGGCGATCGGGCTTGGCGGCGCCGACTTCCGTGGACAGAGTAACCGAGGTAAAGAAATCGTCTAAATCGAGGGCTTGGAGGACGCGATAAAGCCGGGAGTCAAAATTAGAGAGAATCCCGAATTGAGTAGAACTTCCTTTCAAGCGTTCTAAAGTCCGGGGAACGTCGGGATAGACGAACCAGGGTTCAGCCGTAGCGAAATAAGCGAAAAGTTGCTTGAAAAACTCTTGAAAATTAGAAAATTGCTCGAACGCACCGATACGCTGAAACGTCGTCATCGAAATCGCTTCCCACCATTCAAACTCTAACTGGGGAATTTGGCTGGGTTCGGCGTCGGGAAAAGCGGGGGGAGTCGAGGCGCGGAAACTTTCGGTAAAAGCGCGATCCAGGCGCTGGGAATCGACGGTAACGCCGTAATCGCGGGCTAAACGGGCGTAAGTTTCGCCGACAGTCCCGCGAACGGCAAACAGGGTACCGACGGCATCGAAAAAAATAACTTGAGGCGCGTCCATGGGTCAGTTGTGAGAAATCAAAAAGGGGCGAATAGGGAGGAACAGATTAATCGAGAGAAGAAACCGTGGCGCGGGTTTTAGCGATCGCCTCGCGCAGAGGTTGGGTCATCCAATTAAACGCAACTTTGAGCTGGTGGTCGAGGGTGGGTAAGCGATAGAGATACGCCAAACGACGGAAAACCACTGCCGCCTGACCGTCGATTTTGACTCCCAATCCGGTTAAGGTAGCGTTTTCGAGTCCTAACGTCATCATTTCGCCGAGATTTTGATATTTAAACGGCAGTAGGGGGCGATCGCTCATCGAAGCCCAGACATTCCACGCCACATAATCCGCTTGTTGGATCGCCACTTGCGCCGTGGCGGGGACGCTTTGACCGCTTGCGTCGTGACCGTCAGCCAGATCGCCGAGGGCAAAAATCTCCGGGCGATCGATCGCCTGTAACTCAGGAGTGACGCGCACTTGACCCCGTTGATTTTTCGCCAAATCCAGAGCGGCGATCGCCGGGGCTACCTTCGTGCCTACCGTCCACAAGACCACATCCACCGGGATTTCGTCGAGTTTACCTTTGTAGAGTAACGAAATCGTTTGCGGTCCGATCGCCTCGACCGTCGTTTCTAAATCGATCCAGATCCCGCGTTCGTCGAGGGCAGCTTTAGCCGTATTGCGGTTAAACTCCGTCGCCGCATTGAGAATGCGATCGCCTTGTTCTACCAGGCGCAAGCGACCCCGTTCGCCGAGGCGATCGGCCAATTTGCACGCCAATTCAACCCCACTGTACCCCGCGCCGACGACCGCCACCCGAATTTTATCTTTCTCCGACGCTTCCAACAGGCGCAACCGTTCTTCGAGGCGGTACGCATCGTCAATCGTGCGAAACGGCAAAGCATATTCGCGACTACCGGGAACGAGATCCACCGGAGTTTCGCCGCCTAATGCCAGAACGAGGCGATCGTAAGGTAACTCGACATCTTCGAGGAGGCGAACGCGGCGATTGTCCAGATCGATTCCCGCGACTGTCCCCTGATGAAAGTGCACGTTGGTATGGGACAGCAGTTCCGAAAACGGGGGCGCAATTTCCCAGGTTTGCAATTCCCCAGAAATTAATTCGTACAGCAACGGGGCAAACAAAAACCGATCTCGACTGTCGATGAGAACGATCTCGGGTTTGTCCGATGGACTCCAAGGAAGCTGATGCAGGCGCAAAGCCGAGTATAACCCGCCAAAGCCCCCTCCCAGGATACAAATTCGCCGCGTAGTCTCTTGGGTCATAATTACGTCACAAAGCCTTGCCAGCACGATCGTCTCTTCCAAGATAGCAGGGCGATCGCTACCCGTAGGGCTGGAGTAAAAGGAGGGTTGGAGAGGGGGCGATCGCCTCATCCGACCCCAACGGCGAGCCCAACCTAGAGCAAATTTGGGATTTGACTCGCACCCGTTCGGAGGATCCCCCGAAAAATGCCCTCCACGAAGCTGATGCTGGCAATTGTGCCCATTCAGTGAAAATCGAGCCGTCTAAAGTGGAACGCTCGTGCCAAAATAAGGGTGTTATTTTTGCCCATTCTTAATTTACAAGATGGCTCAGCTCAAAGACATTGACCGCATTTCCTCTCTGAGCGCCGTTGCGCTCGACGAGAGTCTCACTCGCGAGATCCAGCAGCAATTGATCGAGTTAAAAATTCTCGATCCGCCCGTCGATGGCATTTTGGGACCTCTAACCACTGCGGCTTACCATCGCTTCCAAATTATCGCCGGGATTAAAGGGGAAGAGAATGCTCTCGGGCCGAGAACCGCTCGGGGTCTACTCGGAGCCAATCCGGATACGTTTCCTCGCAGCGCGATCGCCATCCGTGCGGTTAGAAATACCGTTTTTAAGCTAAGACCCTTACAATCAACCGATCTCAAACCCGAAGAACGTCTCGAAGTCAAAGACGGCGAGGGTTTTGTTTTAACCGATTACGAAGCAGGTCACCGCAGTCACTACCGCATTACTGTCAAGGAACCGATTAATAAAAGTTACGTTTGGTATGCCTTCGACCAACATGTCGAAATCCTTGAAAATGATAAGTTAGTCGCTACGCCATCGTACAAGCCGAAATCGGTTCAGCTCAACGTGCCGTATAAGTCCCAAAATGACAACTGGTACAATCCCGGCGGCTCTTGCAATGTCACTTCGATCGCCATGTGTCTCGAATATCTGGGGGTTCCCAGATATGACTATCGCTTTAGCCAGTTTGAAGACGAGTTGTATCAGTGGTGTCTCGATCGCGGCTACAGTCGTCACAGTCCGGAAGATTTAGCCCGGGTCGTCCGCGACTACCGCCGCCGCGACGATTTTACCTACTGGGGGACGATCGAACGCTGTAAGGAACACCTGCGCGGTGGCAATCCTTGCGTGATTCACGGCTATTTCACCAGTTTCGGTCACATCATTGTTTTGGTCGGGTTTGACGACAACGGTTTTATCGTCCACGACCCTTATGGAGAATGGTTCCCCACGGGTTACGATCGCTGGCGATCGGGCGCCAATCTTCACTATTCTTACAATCTGATTAGCCGTCTGTGTATTGACGATCAGTTCTGGGTTCATTACATCAGCCGTTAGGATCGATCGTCCAGACCGAACCGACGCGATTGGCCAGGATAAGTTTTAACTCGGGCTAGGACTCGGACTTATCCCGGCGATCGCCCGGCGTAGGGAGTAGAATATCGTTCGGCGATCGGTCAACCCCTTAAGAATTCTTCACTCCTCTCTCCCTCTACTTCTTAGCTTGCTGTGGAGGCGGGCAAGATGTCCGCCCCACGGATTTCTCAGTCCTGATTTTCCCCCTCATGAGTAATAGCCATTTGATTATCTTGGGCCTCCTGTTATTGTTTGCGATCGCCCATAGCGGTTTAGCCGCCTTACGCCCAAAAGGAGAAAAGATCCTCGGTCCGAGACTGTACCGGATTGGCTTTGCTTTAGTCAGTTTGCCCCTCGCGGTTATCTTAATTATCTATTTCTTCAATCACCGTTACGACGGCGTGCAGTTGTGGCAATTGCAAGGAGTTCCGGCGGTCCAACCGATCGTTTGGATTTTATCGGCGATTTCCTTTTTCTTCCTCTATCCGGCGACCTTCAACCTCCTCGAAATTGCTGCCGTCGCCAAACCCGAAGTTCACCTTTACGAAACCGGGATCGTCAGAATTTGCCGACATCCGCAAATGGTCGGTCAGGTGATTTGGTGTATTGCTCATACCTTATGGATCGGTAGTAGTTTTACCCTAGTCACCTCCTTGGGATTGGTACTACATCACCTGTTCGGCGTCTGGCACGGCGATCGCCGCCTGGGCGCCCGCTACGGCGAAGCCTTTGAAGCGGTCAAAGCGCGTACCTCGATCGTCCCCTTTTTAGCGATCGCCCAAGGACGGCAAACCTTAGAGTGGAAAGAATTCATCCGTCCCGCCTATCTCGGCGTCACCGGGTTTATCGCCTTACTTTGGTGGGCCCATCCCCTGTTACTACGAGCGACCGCCAGCGTTCCCTGGTAAGGGTCTCGCCGAAGTGGGGTGCGAGGCGCTGCTCTAGGGGCGTTCGCCGCGCGATCGGCCAGTTTCCACTGAGGGCTTAAATGTTGCTACTTTGTGCAAACTCTGCATGGATTGAAGGCAGAATTTTCGCGAGAAAATTAAAAAGATCTCGCGAAAATTCTGCCCTCGCTCTCCGGACAAAATTTATGACCAACCCCGATAAAAAACTACATAAAATTGGTACCCTGGAATCACTCAAGCGATCCCAAATCGAGGTAGCATGATCCCGGTATCGATCTGAAAAAACGATTCAACATCGAGGGATCATGGTATTGTCGGTTAACGAGCAAACGTTTAAAAAAGAAGTTTTAGAAGCAACCTCCCTAGTTTTGGTTCATTTTTGGGCTCCGTGGTGCGGTCCGTGCCGGATGATCGAGCCGATCTTGAGTGCGTTCGAGCAAGAATGGGGAGAAAAGCTCAAGATCGTCGGAATTAATGCAGACCTCAACTTAAAGCTCGCCAGTGCTTATCGGTTGAGTACCTTGCCCACCTTGATTCTGTTCGATCGCGGTCAAATCGTGCATCGCGTCCAAGGATTGCAAAACCGCGACGAGTTATATGACGCCGTGCGTTCCTTCGTGACGCTCGATCGCTTTGCCCGTCGGCCCGAGTCGGTCTCGGAGGTCGCGCAGGAGGGACTCGGCGAAACGATCGCCCCCGGTTCGCTCCCCAATTTAGTCAGCACCCCGCTCTAAAGAGACGGGGCTTCGTGCCTCTCCTTTAGTAGGGGCGTTTCGCGAAACGTAGGTAGGGGCGTTTCGCGAAACGCCCCTACCCAGCCTAAACCCTTCGAGGGCTACGTTATCGGTAAGGGTTAAAGTTCCTACCTTGGGATCCGTCGCCAGTCCCCTGCTCTAGAACCAAGCCGTTAAACCGTCGTACTAGGGGTAAGACCGTGCGGTTTGGAAAGTACCGACCGATAACATTGGCGAGGCGCTATGACGCCGTGTACTTTAGGTGGCTCCGGCTCACAGGAGCGAGGGAAAAGTGCACCTCTTTTTGCTCCCCCACGAGGGGACGGCGATTAAAACCGCCCGTGTCGTTTTTCCTCCCTGCGCTAAAGCGACAGGGTTTCCAAACAAGAGCGAAGATTTTCCGTGAACATTAGTGCTTAGTCCCCGACCAAACCTCAGTAATAAATGCACTAAGATTGACAAGCTCTCCAGGTTAGTGGTTCGGAAACGTCAGGGGTCTGTCTTTTCACCCTCCCGATCTCGCTGTCGAACTCGACTCGCTTCGAGTTCGACGAGGTAGGCGTCCGCTCTCAATAAGTCCCGAGATGCCACTAGAGATGAGATGGCAACGTTAACCCCACCCAGTCTCAATTGGGGTGGGGTTCTTAACGCCAGGCGATCGCGATCCCGAATGCCGACAACTGACAAACTGACGAGTAACTTCTGACTGACGAGATCCCAGCCCCAGACAACCGTTCGCAGGATTTCCAACTCCCGACTGCCGAGTGTGTGTCAAAATGTTAACGATTCCCCGTACTAAATAAAGAAGTATTAACTAGGCATCAGAGATGGAAGCAATCTATCAGTATGCCTGGCTGATTCCAGTCCTGCCATTGGCAGGAGCGATGCTGGTCGGTCTAGGTCTGATTTCTTATAACCAAGCGACAAATCGCCTCCGGCAAATCAACGCCATTGCGATCGTGTCCCTTTTGGGTATGTCTACAGTCTTGTCTTTCGCCTTACTGTGGAGCCAAATTCAAGGACACGAACCGTACCTTCGCACCCTCGAATGGGCGGCAGCCGGAAATTTTCACCTGACGATGGGCTACACCATCGACCACCTGTCGGCCTTGATGCTAGCCGTAGTGACGACGATCGCCTTTCTGGTGATGGTCTACACCGACGGTTACATGGCTCACGACGGCGGCTACGTGCGGTTTTATGCGTACTTGAGCCTATTTAGCTCTTCGATGTTGGGGTTGGTCATCAGTCCCAACTTGGTACAAGTTTATATTTTCTGGGAACTGGTCGGCATGTGTTCCTACTTGCTGATCGGGTTCTGGTACGATCGCCAAGCGGCTGCCGATGCCTGTCAAAAAGCCTTCGTCGTCAACCGTGTCGGCGACTTCGGCTTGCTGTTGGGAATGCTCGGACTCTATTGGGCGACCGATAGCTTTGACTTTCAAATTATCGGCGATCGCCTCCAAGACCTGGTACAGTCCGGCAACCTCGGCGCCGGAATTGCCGCGATCTTCGCGATCTTGGTCTTCCTCGGTCCAGTTGCCAAGTCTGCCCAATTCCCCTTACACGTCTGGCTTCCCGACGCGATGGAAGGTCCGACGCCGATCTCGGCCCTCATTCACGCCGCTACCATGGTCGCCGCCGGAGTCTTCCTGATCGCCCGCATGTATCCGGTGTTCGAGCCGATCCCGGTGGTCATGGACACGATCGCCTGGACCGGATGCTTTACCGCCTTCCTCGGCGCCACGATCGCCCTGACCCAGAACGATATCAAAAAAGGACTCGCCTATTCCACCATTTCCCAACTCGGCTACATGGTCATGGCGATGGGGGTCGGCGCTTACGGCGCCGGACTGTTCCACCTGATGACCCACGCCTATTTCAAAGCGATGCTCTTCCTCTGCTCCGGTTCGGTCATCCACGGCATGGAAGGCGTCGTCGGTCACGACCCGATTCTCGCTCAAGACATGCGCTTGATGGGCGGCTTACGCAAATACATGCCGATTACCGCCGCCACCTTCGCGATCGGAACCCTCGCCATTTGCGGGATTCCTCCCTTCGCCGGATTCTGGTCTAAAGACGAAATCCTCGGCGCCGCCTTAGAAGCCAACCCGGCCCTGTGGCTGATCGGCTGGCTGACCGCCGGAATGACCGCCTTCTACATGTTCCGGATGTACTTCCTCACCTTTGAAGGCCCCTTCCGAGGCAACGAAACCCACATCCGCAAAGAACTGCTCGAAGAAGCCGCCAGCATGGAAGCCGAACCCGCCCTCGCCTTCGGTCCGGGCGCGATGGATCCGAAAGAACTCGAAAGCGGTCACGACAGTCACGGGCATCATAGTGAATTCCCGCACGAATCTCCCCTGACGATGACCCTTCCCTTGATGGCCCTCGCCGTTCCGTCGATCTTCATCGGTCTGTTGGGAATGCCGTTTGCCAACTACTTCGAGCAATTCATTCACGCCCCCAACGAAAGCCTCGCCGAAGTCCTCGAACATGCGGAAGAATTCGAGTTGAGTCACTTCGTGGTTGAAGCGGGCGCCTCGGTCGGCATCGCCTTAATCGGCATTACCGTAGCGTCGTTGATGTACCTCAGCCGCAAGATCGATGTCGGGGCGATCGCCGACAAAATTCGCCCCCTCTACAACTTCTCGCGCAACAAATGGTACTTCGACGAAATCTATAACTTGCTCTTCGTCATCGGTTCGCGCCGCTTGGCCCGTCAAGTCCTCGAAGTGGACTATCGCATCGTCGATGGCGCCGTCAACCTCACCGGATTGATCGCCGTCATTAGCGGTGAAGGCTTGAAATACTTCGAGAACGGACGCGCCCAATTCTACGCCCTGATCGTCTTTGTCGCCGTTCTTGGGTTGGTCATTCTCTCTGGAATCACCTAAAGTTGTTTCGGGTTCTTCGTTCGTTTTCGCGGCGAACCCCATTCCCCGGCGGACGGGGAACCTCGAACCGACGAACTATCATCCATCCTGAACACATATGGCTGATTTTCCCTGGCTGACAACTATTATTCTGTTACCGATCGCGGCGACCTTGCCCCTGCCGTTCTTGCCGGACAAAGACGGCAAAACGGTACGCTGGTACGCCCTGATCGTCGGGTTAATCGACTTTGCCTTAATCGTCTACGCCTTTTGCACCCAATACGAGCTGGGCAATCCAGACCTCCAACTTTTTGAAAGTTACTCCTGGGTCGCCCCCCTCGATCTGAATTGGTCCGTGGGCGCCGATGGCTTGTCGATGCCCCTGATTATCCTGACCGGGTTCATCACCACCCTGGCGATGCTCGCCGCGTGGCCCGTCACCCTCAAACCCAAACTGTTTTACTTCCTAATGCTGGCCATGTACGGCGGTCAAATCGCCGTGTTTGCCGTGCAGGACATGCTGTTGTTTTTCTTGGTTTGGGAACTGGAGTTAATCCCGGTTTACCTGCTGCTGTCGATTTGGGGCGGTAAAAAGCGCCTCTACGCAGCGACTAAGTTCATTCTCTACACCGCAGGGGGTTCCCTGTTTATCTTGATTGCCGCCTTGGCGATGGCCTTTTACGGCGATACGGTCACTTTCGACATGAGCGCGATCGCCGCCAAAGATTACGCCATTAACGCCCAATTGCTGCTCTACGCGGCCTTTTTCATCGCCTACGCCGTCAAGTTACCGATTTTTCCCTTACACACCTGGCTCCCCGACGCCCACGGCGAAGCGACGGCTCCCGTTCACATGCTCCTCGCCGGAATTCTCCTCAAAATGGGCGGTTATGCCTTAATTCGCATGAACGCCGGGATGCTCCCCGACGCCCACGCGATTTTTGCTCCCGTGTTAGTCATTCTCGGCGTCGTCAATATCGTCTACGCGGCGCTGACTTCCTTCGCCCAACGCAACCTCAAGCGCAAGATCGCTTATTCGTCGATTTCCCACATGGGATTCGTCCTCATCGGTCTCGGTTCGTTTACCGATTTGGGACTGAGTGGGGCCGTGTTGCAAATGGTCTCCCACGGGTTGATCGGGGCGAGTTTGTTCTTTATGGTGGGGGCGACTTACGATCGCACTCACACCCTGATGCTCGACGAAATGGGCGGCGTCGGTCAAAAAATGCGCAAGTCTTTCGCCATGTGGACGACCTGTTCCCTGGCGTCTTTGGCCCTGCCGGGAATGAGTGGTTTTGTGGCCGAATTGATGGTTTTTGTGGGATTTTCGAGCAGCGACGCTTACAGCACCCCGTTTAAGGTGGTCGTCGTCTTCTTGGCGGCGGTCGGCGTCATTTTGACCCCGATTTACCTCCTCTCGATGCTGCGCGAGATGCTCTACGGTCCGGAGAATAAGGAGTTGATCGAACACGAAGCTTTGGTCGATTCGGAACCGCGCGAGGTGTTTATTATCGCGTCGCTGTTGGTTCCGATTATCGGGATCGGCTTGTATCCGAAGTTGGTCACCCAGATTTACGATGCGACCACGGTGCAGTTGACCGCGAGATTGCGCGACTCGGTGCCGAGTTTGGGTAAGGGGACTTCGATCGCCTCGACCCCTTTACAAGCGCCCGCGATCGGCGATCGTTAGCTATCTTGTTCGCAACCATCCGATAGCACGAGGACAGGTGACCCCGCCTGTCCTTTCGTGTTTCTCGTTCGGTCTTTTTTTATGTTTTACTTGCAATTTCTAATGGCGAAATTTCCCCGATCGCCCACTCCCCATCCAACCCTCAATCTAAACTCTAAACTCCAAGTTTCTAAACTCCAAATTTCCCTCAATCCACCTCTAACGGACCGATCCCGCGATCGGGGACGTAGTGACTCATCTCTTGCACTAATTCCGTATCTTTAGACGCCGTTCGCGCCCCTGCTTCCGCCGCCCAATGCTTGAGATCTTCGATTTGGCTGCGCACGATCGCCGCAAGCGGAACTGTTTCCTCAATTGCGCGCAAGATATCTTCCGTGGAAAAATCCCGGCGTTGTCCGTTCTCCACCCGCGCGAACGCTCGATGCATTCCATCGACGATCGCCTGTTCGATTTCGGCGCCGCTAAAATTCTTCGCCTGAGTCGCCAGCAAAGCTAAATCGAATTCTCGCAAGCGCGACGGGCGCAATCGTTGCAAGTGTACTTTAAAAATTGCTTGCCGTTCCTCGAAATTGGGCAAATTAATAAAGAAAATTTCGTCAAATCGACCTTTTCGCAGTAACTCCGCAGGCAAAATTCGCACGTTGTTCGCCGTCGCCACGATAAACACCGGGGCGCTTTTTTCCTGCATCCAGGTAATCAACGACCCGAACACCCGGCGCGAAGTCCCCGAGTCCCCGTCGGTTCCACTGGAAATATTGCCGAAGGCTTTGTCGATTTCGTCGATCCAGAGGATACACGGGGCGATCGCCTCTGCAAGCTGGATCATCTGTCTCACTCGCGATTCACTTTCCCCGACAATTCCGCCGAACAGGCGCCCGCTATCCAACCGCAACAAGGGTAAACGCCATTCGTGGGCGATCGTTTTCGCCGAGAGGGACTTTCCCGTTCCCTGAATTCCCACCAGCAACACCCCTTTCGGATTCGGTATTCCGTAGCGCCGCGCCTCCTCGGTGAACACGTCCCGACGCATTCGCACCCACTGTTTTAAATTCTCCAATCCCCCCACGCTTTTGAGGGATTCTCGGGCGGTGAAAAACTCTAAAATCCCCGTCTGGCGGATAGTTTGGCGCTTCTCATCGAGCACCCCTTCGATGTCGGTTTCGTTGACTTCCTGTTTCGCCGCCAGCGCCAGGGCTAACACGCGCTGAATCCGGGCGCGACTCAATCCCTGACAGGCTTTCACCAGTTGTTCCCGCGCCACGGGGCTGAGTTTGAGCTTGTCCGGAGAGACGAGACGGGAGAGGAGATAGTCGATTTCCCGTTCGTTGGGGAGGGGAAAGTCGATGACGGTGACTTCTTCGCGCAGTTCCTCGGGGATGGCGAGCTCGTGACTGGTGAGAATGGCGGTTTTGCGCGATCGCTTTAACTCCCGGGTTAAGTTGCGCAATTCGCGCACTACCGGGGTATTACTACTGACGTGGGGGTTTTTTAAAATCGGGTGCAAGTCGCGCAGGACGAACAGGGTGTTATCTTGCGGCGGCGCCTTCGCCACCCGGTCTAACGCCGCCATCACCGACCCTTTCGCCGATCCGTTGTCACTCCAACCGCGCACTAAATCCCACCACAACAATTGTCGGCGATCGAGGCGTTTTGCCACTTGGGCGAGCACTTCTTCGACGGGTTCTTCTTCGACGGCGACGATATACAGCAAGGGATAGCGCGCCCGAATCATTAAATCCAGTCGGGAAATCAGGGGCGCGTGAGGACTGCTTTCACCGCCGAGTACGGCGTCGGAGGGGGTCGGGTTTTGGGGAGTTCGTTGCATTGAGGATCGGATGAAACCAATCCTATTGTAGGAACAGACCGGGGAAGTCAGGAATAGGAGCAATGGACGACTTTAGCGATCGCCCTCGACTGGATAGCGATCTCGATTGGTTAGTTGATGTTTCCATAGATGCAAGTTTGTTCGCTCGGTTGCGCGTGCAACACTACTGAGCAGATCTTTTAACTTGCTCGATTAATTTGCGAACGGTAAATACTTTAAAAGAGCATTTACCCAAACCTATATTCAATCAAATTAAATGAAGTGATTCCCATCATTTAAAACTTAACTTGAGTCGATTTTCAATCCGCCCACTTCATTGAAAACCCATTTCATCTCCATTTCATATTTATTTGTCAGAGTAAGAACAACTTGCCAAAGTTCCTCGATACCTTACTCCCGACAACAAACCGATGAAACCTCGAACTTCATGGCGTCGATGGGGTGCGATCGCCCTCAGTACCGTGTTAGCCTTAAGCTTAGGTAGCCGCGCGATCGCCGAACGACGCAACCTCGTTTCCCACCCGCGCACCCCCTACCGCCTCGCCTTCTACAACCGCCACAACCGTAGCTATCGTGTCGCCGGGGCGCTGCACTTCGCCCACAGCAAACTGCACGACGTTTTATTACTCACTCCCTTCAAAAATCACAGCGCCGAAGACGCCAAACTCTACGCCGAAATTATCGATTTTTACAACAATCCGCCGCGTATCGAACCCTCCATGGAACTGTACGCCCCCTACAGCGCCCGTGCAACTTGGCGGTTATTTCTCACTATCGATTCGATTCACCTCCTCCACGAGATGACCGAGGATATTATGTCCGATGCGGATATTCCTTGGAACCAGAAAGGAAAAGCCCTCTACGAAGCCTACGAATACTACAAATCCACCTATTCCGACATCGCCCTCAGTCCCGCGCCCCTAGATGTCACCATGCGCCGCGCCGCCGTGATGATGAAGCCCTACTTCAGCCTCACGCGCAACTACTATCCCCAATCGAATAACTTTTTCTATGCAGCACACTGGTGGCACCCCGCCGTTTACGAATCGATGATGGTCAGTGGGAACGACAGCGAACAGGACGCCACGATGCAACGGATGGAAGACTTATTTCAAGCGCAAGTCGTCCCCGACCCGCCATTGAGGATGATTTTATCCCGCGAAGGAATGCCGCGTTACAGTCGCCTCTCTCCGGAAACGGCGAACATTTTCGATAACCTGCACATGCTGCACGGGATTACATACGATATTTTCGCCTATGACGGATGGACTGTGGAAGAAAAACGCGCCGAACTCTATCGCGTTCTCGATGCAATGAGTTATCAGCCCGGAGATGAAAAATTGGTGCGTAAATTTACGACACCCAAGCCAGAAATTAACCCGTTAGTTTATGACCAGTGGGTGAAAAGTCCCGAAGGCGCGATGAGTCAGATGATGTTAGAAATGCTCGATGAAATGATGCCGATGATGGCGAATTCTTCTGGCGTACACGGACACCAGACTCACGCCAATAGGGAAACGTCGCAACCTCATGATTCCCACGATGAAGAGGGTGAAAATCATGACAACCATGACGGTCATCGCGGTCATGGGAATGATGAGAATCATCATCAAGATGACGATCGCGATCGTCAGGCTAACTCTAATCTTTCCGAGATGACAATGTCCGCAGAAATGCAGGAGATGCACGAGCAATTACGGACGCAATTAAAACTTAAGTTAACTCCCGGAATTCAAGAGGGCGAAATTCCCGGATCGTTTGCAGATGCAATGCACGCGATGATGCCAGGGATGGAGATGTCTTCTCATTCGATGAAGGCGGGAGAGTCCAATCCGAAGATGGTAGAAATGATGCTAGAAGGATGGCGTCAGAAATACGGAGATTTAGCGGATATTGAGGGAATTGATATGGAACGCGATCCGTCTCCCTCCGAGTTATCTCGTAGAGAGTAATTGCTTGAAATATCTTTCCTGTAAATTGGCTATAAATTCGGATTTGGGGAGTTATTTAAAACAGTGAAAAGCATGAAATCTCGGTTGTGGCCGATCGCGCCTTCCGTGCTGGCTATTTTAACGGGAGTAATCGCAGGATTGGGAATCTCAAAAGGGGCGATCGCTGCCGACCATCTTAACTTAGAGGAAGGACTTCCCGCCGAAGTCGAAGATGCGTATCCCCTCGGTTTTGGTGGCTTTGAATTTCAAGGAGTGTTCCATTACGATCGCGTTGAAGGTGAAGATATTTTTACCCTCGATCCTCGTTTAGAATGGGGTTTTGCTCGCAACTGGCAGGCAAAACTATCAGTTCCTGTCGTCCTCGGATCGGAAGAAAATGATATTGGCGATATCTCTGCAGAAGTTTTTTATAACTTTAATACGGAGACGTTAAGCACTCCGGCGATCGCCCTTTCCGCAAGTGCCGATTTCCCTACAGGTTCCGATAGTGAAGGTATCGATCCAACTTTAAAATTATTAGTCACAAAAAGTATTGGAACTGGCAACAATCTCGATCGCCTGCACTTAAATCTTGGTTGGACTTATAATAGCGAACAGCAAGATAACGAGCGGCAAAATGCTCTTTCGGTTGCATTAGGATACAGTCGTCGGTTGGGGTCGGAAACTATTTTAGTTTCGGATATTGTTTTCGAGCAGGAAAAAGAGGAAGATGCCGAAATATACTTAATCGAACTCGGCGTTCGTCACCAACTCTCTCCCCTCAATGTTTTAGCCATTGGCGCGGGAGTCGGACTCGGCGAAGAATCTCCTGATTTACGCATAACTGCAGGATTTCAACAGTCGTTTTAAAGCAAAGTCAAGTATTTTATCGCCGTTCTTAAAGTCCTTCTTTATCTCCTCCAATCTGTCATTTCTGTTGGGATAGGAATGACAGATTGCCAATCTTGTCGGTCAGAGGTTCTGACTCGAAGATTGTAACAATTTTTTAACTCACTGCATTTATTGTCCTCAGTTTCTGAGGTATGCTTCTGAGATATACTCGCTCAGCAGATTTATTGCAGTTGCTTTGGTGATATCGTGTTGATTAATAAAGCTAGATTGCGTCAATTGCATCGTACTCTAGCCCCCATCATGGTTTTTCCTCTTCTCCTGACTTTAATTACCGGATTTGCTTTTCAATTTGCCGCACTTAATGATAAAAGTAGCGAATTTCTCTGGTTACTCGATCTCCATCGCGGTAAATTTGGCAGAATTGATTTACAAATGATTTACCCTTTTCTTAATGGGCTGGGTTTATTAACTTTAGTGATGACTGGGGTATTGATGTGGTTGCAAATTCCACCGCGTCGAAGTTAATTCAATCAAATAAAGAGCAATTATCAACCATCGTTGTAACCCTAGAGAGATGAAATTTTAACCCGATTTTCCCCTAGATAAATGCGAGGTAGGTGGGTGAATTTTTTATGGTAATGATAGCTTAAATCGAAGGAGTAAAATGATAAAAATTAGACGGAATACTCGTTTTTTAGTTGAGAAAACTTGCAAGATGTCTGCACCACAGGTTTAATGCTTATGATTTTTGTATGTTTCTTTCTTGCTGTTATATGAAACTACTGTTAGTTGAAGATGAACCCGATCTCGGATCTGCGATTAAACGCACTTTAACTCAGGAGGCTTATGTTGTCGATTGGTTGCAAGATGGATGCGAAGCCTGGAGCTATTTAGAAACGGATTGGACGCAATATACTCTGGCTATTGTTGATTGGTTGTTACCGGGTTTATCTGGTTTGGAATTGTGCAAGCGATTGCGTCGCCAAAATAGTCCGTTACCCGTGCTGATGTTGACGGCGAAAGATACGGAAGCGGATAAGGTGGAAGGGTTGGATGCTGGCGCGGATGATTATTTAGTCAAGCCATTTGGGATGGCGGAGCTATTGGCGCGGTTGCGGGCGCTGCAGCGACGATCGCCTCAATTGCAAGTCCAACCTTTACAAGTGGGAAATCTAAGGTTGGATTACACCAAAAAATCGTTATTTTATCGGGAAAGTTCGGGAAAAGATCGCGAAATTTCGTTAACGAATAAGGAGTTTCAGTTATTGGAATATTTTATGCGCCATCCCAACCAAATTCTCGATCGCGATCGCATTTTATCCCAACTGTGGGAGGTCGGTGCAGAACCGGAAAGTAATGTGGTCGCCGCTCAAATTCGCTTGTTACGTCGCAAGTTATCTCAATGTCAATATCCGGAGTTTATTGAGACGGTTTATGGATTGGGGTATCGCTTCAATTCCGATCGCTGCTAATGGTTGACGATCGTGTTAATTTTTGTAAAAAATACGATTTTGTCGCGATTTTTTTGGTTTTGGCTCTTGTTTTTGACCGTCGCTTCTGGTAAAATTTTATATTATAATCGGGATCTTGACAAAAAAATTAAATTTAGTTATATCTCCATTATCTAAAATAATAGCATGAAATCAAGTTTTCCGCGCAAGAATTTTCCCTACTTTTTTAGCCACCAAGCGCCCTACAATCTACAATCCTATGAATCCCCATCCCTTATTCCAAAAAACGCGCTGGCGGTTGGCGTGTTGGTATGCCGGAGTTATGGGAATCATCTTGAGTTTGTCCGGGTTTGGGGTTTACGAGGCGATCGCCCACGCCCATCGGATGACCCTCGATCGCGAATTGGAATCGGTCGCGGGAACCTTGCACGACACCTTAGAAACGGTATTAGAAACTCCAGGACAGCTAGAAAGCGACGCCCTGAGATTTTTACCGGAACTGTGCCTGAGTGGGGTTTCGTGCGCGATCGCCCCCGGAAAAGAACCGATTCTCGGATCCCTGACCCAAAATCACTACTATTTGCGCCTGCTCGATCGGTCAGGAAGACCGATCGCCGTCGCCGGAGTGCTACCGGAAGGCTTGCAGATCCCGCCACCGCAGGTCCGATGGCAGACGATCGCCGATCCGACCGCGACGGGGCGCTATCACCAACTCTCACAAATGCTGCACACCCGCGACGGCCAAAATTGGGGATACTTGCAATTGGGGCGATCGCTCGAAGAATGGGACAACTACCTGCGGGCCGTCCGCATCGTCCTCATCCTCGGTTTACCCGTCGCCCTCGGCTTTACCGTCGTCGCCGGATGGATTCTCGCCGGAGTGGCGATGCAACCGATTTACCACTCCTACCGCCACATCCAACAATTTACCGCCGATGCGGCCCACGAACTGCGAACGCCCCTCGCCGCCATTCGCGCCACTGTCGAAACCACCTTGCGATCGCCCGTTTTGAACGAAAACGACGCCCGCGAAACCCTCAACAGCGTCGAACGGCAAAACCTGAGACTGTCCGCCTTAGTGACCGATTTACTGTTGCTCTCGCGACTCGATCGCCAACAAGCACCGGAAAAACGACAACGGTGCAGCCTCGACGACTCGATCTCCGACGTGGTCGAAGAACTCGCCCCGTTGGCGATCGCCGCCGAGGTGCAATTGCGCGCCCAATTCAACGGGGATCTCCCCTGTGACGTCTGGGGTCACGAATCCCAACTGTATCGAGTGCTGTCCAACTTGGTCGCCAATGCGATTCAATATACCCCCGCCGGGGGCGAAGTCGTCGTGAAGCTAGACAGTACCCCCCACTGGGCGATCGTCCGGGTCGTCGATACGGGAATCGGTATTCCTCCCGAACAACGAGGGCGCATTTTCGATCGCTTCTACCGGGTTCGCAACGATCGCTCCCGCCATACCGGAGGATCGGGATTGGGATTGGCGATCGTGCGGGCGATCGTTCAAAGTCACCAGGGGACGATCGACGTGGAAAGCGCCATCGGTCGAGGGAGTACCTTTACATTGAAATTACCCCGCGATCGCAAAACGGCGGCGATTTCATCGCAATTTCATCCTTGTTTGACAGAATAGAACTCAAGACATCGTCGGGGCGATCGCCAATTCCATTATTGTCCATCTTGGAAGCACCGACCGCAATCTCGTGAACACCGAATTCAAACCGTCTCCAATCCTTGCCCTGACTCTAGCAACGATCGCCTCGGGAGCGATCGCGATCCAGTCCCCCGAGGCGATCGCCCACGCCCCGAAATATCACCAGCGCTCTGAAAGTGAATCGAGTCCCTCGACCTCCCCTAAACCCGCATCCCAGAACGGATCCGAACCCTCTCAAGACCCGACAGCCACCGTCGCCAGCCCTCACTCACCACGGACCGAACAGGGGAACTTACACCCGGGATGGAAAGAATCGGTTTTGGGTCTCCTATTCGGCGGTTACGGTCTTTTAGTCTGGCTCAAACAGCACCTGCATCAACCATGAACCACTCTTGTTTCTTTCGGATCGCCCGCTCGACGGCGATCGCCCTGTTCGCCGGAACTCTTACCCTGGGATGTTCGCCACGTCCCGAACTGCAGACGTTTTATCCGGCGCCGATGCCTTCTCCCTCGGTCCCGGCGACGCCGACGCGATCGCCCGCCGAACTCGCAGCACTGACCCGCGCCCCCAACTGGCAGCAGGACAACCACGTTCACGCCCTCGGCGTCGATCCGGACAATCCCGAAGTTCTCTACATTGCCACTCATTACGGCTTGGTACGACGCAGCGAAGACGGACAGTGGTATTGGGTCGGCGACGATCGCTCGGATTATATGGGATTTGCCGTGGATCCGGGCGATCGCGACCGCTTTTATATGAGCGGACACCCGCCGACCGGAGGGAATTTGGGATTTCGAGTCACCGAGAATCGCGGTAAAGATTGGAAAACCGAGTCGATGTCCGGAGTAGATTTCCACGCGATCGCCGTCGCCCCGGCAGATCCGAAAACGATTTACGGATGGGCGACCTCCGGAGAAGTCGGCTTTTTCGTTTCCCGCGATCGCGGTCAAACCTGGACCGAACTGCGACCGATCGGCTTGGAAGAGATGCCCTTTAATTTAATCGTGGATCCCGCTCGCCCGGATCGGGTATTTGCTACGACCCGGGCGGGATTGTACCAAAGCAATAATAGCGGTCGCAACTGGGCGTTAGTCCCCAACACCGACACGGCGCCGATCGTCGGTCTCGCCGTTCTCGAAGACGGGACGGAAAGTACCCTCTACGGCTATCGCTTGCTCGACTCGGCTCCGGGACTGTATCGCAGTAACAATGGCGGTCAAACTTGGGAAACCTTCGGGGAAGGCATTGAAGGCATCGTCGTGCATTTGGTGCAGGCGCCGGGAAATTCCCAAATCCTTTATGCCGCGAACCAGGACAATGGTATCTTCCAATCGAGAGATCGCGGCGCCACCTGGACGGCGATCGCGACTCCCTAGCCACTGAGTCCCGATTGGGTTAACGGGAGGGCAACAGGTCTGCTCGATCGCCGCCCCGTGCTTGCACGCGCAACGGATCGAATCCAGGTCCGGCGATCGCCCGTGCGGGATCCGCGACCGACAGGCGATCGGCAACGGCGGGGGTCAGGGATTCGGAGATCGTGGTCTGTTCGACGAACGAGAGGCGATCGCGGCGATCGGGCAATGTTACGCTCCGAGAAGTCGGGAACGGGGAACGGTCAATCTCGCATTGCCCCGCCGGAGCGAAGGTGATGCGGGGAGAAAGGCGCTGTTCGGTTGTGGCGATCGGACGGATCTCGATCCGGATCTGAAGGGAGTGGCGGGACAATGCGGGTAAAAATAGAGTGGCCAGGACGATCGCGCTCGTACACAACGTCGCCTGGTACAGATTGCTCCAACTCATCCCCTTAGACCTCCATTGGGATGGCTTCATTGCTTCCATCCCCAATTGTTCCGATCTCGCGCCGCTAAATTCATCGGCATTTGAATAAAGTCTTGCTCAACGTTGACCGCCATCACCGATCTCGATCGAGCGGATCGAGTCTTATTTAAGTCAGTATATAACGCCTTTCGATCGGAAATCATCCCCGATTTCTTGGATTTTTGTAAAGTTTAGATGGCGATCGACCCGCAATTTTCGACCTCCTCCATCCAGGGCAATTACTAATCGATGGCGATCGCCCTTTTTCGGCGGCGCCCTAGTTATTTGGCCGTTATTTGGCCGTCGATGGCGCCGCGCGATCGACGGGAGCAAGGCCCGATTCCGTGAAATGGGGTCGAGTGACTGTAGGCAGATCGGGGAACTGTTACAATATTGAGCCGCGATCGCCCCTCTCCTAGGGCCACCCCCGGCCTTGAGGAAGGGCGAATTGCCACATCTTACATAAATTAGCTAACTTGAATGAGACATCGTTCAGGTTGATGGTAAAGATGGAATATTATATAGAAGTCCCCTCGATCGCATGTAGAGTTAACCGACAGAGGATTAGGGTCAGCACCCCGCTCTAAAGAGACGGGGCTTCGTCCCTCTCCTTTCGTAGGGGCGTTTCGCGAAACGCCCCTACCCAGCCTAAGCCCTTCAAGGGCTACGTTATCGGTAAGCGTTAAAGTTCCTACCTTGGAATACGTCGCCAGTCCCCTGCTCTAGAACCAAACCGTTAAACCGTCGTCCGAGGGGTAAGACCGTGCGGTTTGGGAACTACCGACCGATAACATTGGCGAGGCGCTATGACGCCGGGCACTTTAGGTGGCTCCGGCTCACCGGAGCAAGCGAAAACTGCACCTCTTTTCGTTCCCCCCACGAGGGGACGGCGATTAAAACCGCCCGTGTCGTTTTTCCTCCCCGGTCTGAAGACACGGGGCTTCTAAACTTACCGGAGATTTCGTGAGAATCCAATGATGTCCCTCGACTCCAAATACCAGGAATTTCTCGACGCACAGGCCAAACATCACGCTTTATCTCATGCGGAATGGGAAGCCCTCAATTTAGCCGTAACAGGTCACGAAATTAGTGCCATTGCCGAACAACTGCACGTCCGACCGGAAGCGATCCGCCAGCGACTGAGTCAAATCTACCAAAAATTTAACATTCAAGGACGCGGCCCGGTCAAACTGGCGAAACTGCAAAAACTCCTGCAGCAGCGCTACCAAGAACATTGTATCGCCCGCGAAGCGGAACTAGGAAGTTGCTGCTGCGATCGCCTCGGGAGCGCCATTCCCCAGGATTGGGGCAACGCGCCCGATCTGAGTAGCTTTTACGGACGCGAGGCGGAACTGGCCACTCTAAAGCGCTGGATCGTTGGCGATCGCTGTCGCTCGATCTCCATTTTAGGACTGGGTGGCATCGGTAAAACCAGCTTGGCGATCGCCGCCGTCAAAGAAGTTCTCGAAGCGGGAAACTTCGACACGCTCATTTGGCGATCGCTCTCCCACGCACCGACCCCAGAAACTTTACTCGACGACCTGTTGCTGCGTTTCTATCCAGAAACCTTCGATCCGCCTGCGGCGATCGCCACCAAAATGACCCTCGTCATCGAAGGGTTGCGATCGCGGCGCTGCTTAATCGTCTTGGACGACGTCGAAACCATTTTACGCCCTGGCGACCGTCTCGGACGCTACCAAAGCGGCTACGAGGTCTACGGACAACTGTTTCAACGCGTCGGAGAATCGCCCCATCAAAGTACCTTCCTGATTCTCTCTCAAGAAAAACTGCGAGAAATCTCCTTACTCGCCGGACCGAATCAACCGGTGCGCTTGCTCAAACTCGACGGACTCAAACTCGAAGATGCCCGACAATTGCTCCAGGAAAAACACCTGAGCGGACAACCGGAACATTGGCAAGAGTTAATCGATAATTATCGCGGCAATCCCCTCGCTTTAAAAATTGTCGCCACGACGATTCAAGAAGTGTTTGGTTGCAGCGTGGATCGCTTTATAAAATACAAAACCTTGGTGATTAAAGACCTGTTTCTCGAAGTACTCGAACGACAATTCGAGCGTTTATCTCCCTTGGAACAAAAAATTGTTTTTTATTTAGCACAGAATCAATATCCGCATTCTTTAGAACAAATTCACCTGCAAATGAAAACCACGAACTTGAGTCATTCCGACTTAATCGAACCGTTGGAATCCCTAAGCGGGCGATCGCTGATCGAAAAAACCAAAAATCACGAAACCCACGAACCCCTGTTTACCCTCCAACCCGTGATTCGCAAATATGCGATCAAATACCACCTCGCCGAAATGGAAGTCAGCGAGAGTGAGGGCGCCGCGATCGAACCGACCCGGTTATAAGATCCAGCCGACGGCGATAGGAGGAGTCGCGCACGCGAAAGCGCCGTGCTAATCCTCCTCGTTCGACGCTCTCCCCTACGACTCTCCCCCCATATGCTGCGACGCACCAAGCCCCCGACTATACTTTACGATCGCGCGACCGTCGCATCTCCGCCGCCCCTACTTTTCGCCGCTCCCTACGGTTAGCCTCTCACGGTGGCTACTACTATTTTAAAAAGTTAGAATAGTTATATATTTTCAACCCCTTCTCGATGGTGTCGTTTCTCTAGCTAATTTTTCGGTGAAATGCTTTTGTAACCATTTCCCTTAATATGTGAAATACTGTATCAATCCAGCCTGTCAACACCGTCAAAATTCCGATGCTGCCCTATCCTGTCAGGGATGCGGCACCGATTTGCTCGTGGGCGGACGCTATCGCCTGCTCCAGCCATTGCGATCGCTCGAAGGTCATTACCCCACGGAACTGTTCGAGGTAGACGATCGCGGTACCCCCAAAGTAATGAAAGTGCTGGTACAACGGCGCCCGGAAGCGATCGAGATGTTCGAGCGCGAAGCCCTGACCTTACAATCCATCCAGGCTCCGGGGATTCCTCGGGTGGAACTCGACGGCTTCTTTAGCGTCTCCCTCCCCGACAGCACGCGCCCGGTGTACTGCTTGGTCATGGAAAAAATCGACGGCGAAACCCTAGAGCAGTGGTCCGCGCGTTGGGGCAAACTCCCCCAACGCCTCGCCCTCAACTGGCTCAGACAGCTCATCGCCATTTTAGATTTACTGCACGGGAACGGCTGCTTTCACCGCGATATCAAACCCTCGAATATTATTTTGCAACCGGACGGTCAACTGGCGTTGATCGACTTCGGTTCCGTTCGCAACGTCACCGATACCTACCTGGCGAAACTCAAAGGTGGACTCGCCGTGACCAGCGTCATTTCCGGCGGCTATACCCCACCGGAACAAATCGAAGGGAAAGCCCTCCCTCAATCGGATTTTTTCGCCCTCGGGCGCACCTTCGTCCACTTGCTTACAGGTCAATCCCCCGTCGATTTACCCTCCAATCCCAAAACGGGGAGGCTGATTTGGCGCGATCGCGCCGAACAGGTTTCCAAACCCCTCGCGGATTTTATTGACGAGTTGATGGCGCCGTTGCCCCGCCAGCGCCCTCAAGATACCGCCAGTATCAGACGTTACTTGAGCCGTCGGGGTTTGTGGCTGCATAGTATATTGGGGATGCTGCGATCGCCCCAGATGAAATATAGCCTTCTCGGACTGTTGGCCTTCGCGCTCTTGTATCGGTTCTCTTTCCCTACCCAAGCGCAATATTACTACGATCGCGGTCTCGAAGCCTACCGACAGAAAGAGTACGAACGCGCCCGCCATTATTACGAACAAGCCCTTGAATTCCATCCTACCGATCCGAAAATTTATAATAATTTAGGATTGTTGTGCGCTAAGGAATTTGACTGGGCTTGCGCTCAAGAAAACTATCAAAAAGCCTTGGATCTCAATCCAGACAATCCATTCACTCAGTATAATTTGGGGGGACTTTACGACGATTCCGGCAACTTCGAGCAAGCCGAACGCTTGTACCGTCTTGCTAGCGAATCCCCCAATCCGGTGACCGCCCACGCCTTGAGCGATTTAGCGCGGATGCACATTTTACAAGGGGATACCGAAGCGGCGATCGCCTTGAGCGAACGGGGGTTAAAAGCAACCGACCGTCCTAAAGTTAGGGCGGCATTATATAAAAATCTAGGTTGGGCGTTCTGGATCGAAAACGATTACGCCCGCGCCGAATCGCACCTGCGAGCGGCGATCGCCGCCAACCCCGAACGGAGCGACAGTTACTGTTTGCTCGCCCAAGTTCTCGAAGCTCAAGGCGATCGCGACCCCCCCCTCATGTATTGGCAAAATTGCCTAAAGCAGAACCCCCGCATTCAATTAGACCTGCTCGCTTGGCAAACCCTCGCCCGCCAACGACTGAACCAGGCGCGAGGCGATCGTTAACCGACCGTCCACTTGCTTTCCTTATTTCCATCCATCCCATCTCTGGAGGCAGAATAGTCGATGAAACTCACTGGCTACCTCGGTTTGTGCGTCCAAACCCTTTTCGGACTGATTCAGTTTTTCGAGATCGCCCAACCCTTGAGAGCGATCGAGCATTCTCCGTCCCTGGCGGGCAACCTAACGACCGATTCCTGTCAGCGAATCGGACGGGTCTTGAGAGCGAACGACAATTCCCTGATGTCCGCCGAAAATACTGCCCTATGCGTCGAAACCGTCATCCAAACTCCCCCCGGTCGTCAATTGAGCGCCCTTTGCTTTGAGAATCTCGAAACCGTCGTGATTCCGGCAGGTCAGACTTGGCACGGTGGCGATCTGTGTCCCCCGGTTGCTCTCGTCTGCGACGAGGAACGCGGCTGCGCCCCTGAAGATCCGCGCAGCCCGGAAGAGCTACAAGACAGTCCCAGAATTGTCAGCCCGTACAACACGGCCTCGATCGACGATCGCCCTACCTTCTCCTGGAAGCACATCGCGGGAGTCGATTACTATATCTTGAGAGTAGAAGATTTAAGCGGTAGCGACCAGAACCGAGAAAGCCGCTACACCCCCTCCGCCATGACAACGGGGGATCCGATCGAATTTCAATATCCTTTTGACAAGCCTTTAACCCCAGGCAATGAATATATCACCACGGTCGAAGGGATTAGCAATACCAGCGATCGCCGGATCGTCAGATCGAGGAGTTACTTAAAAATGCTCGACCGCAAAACCCACAGCCAGATCGATCGCGCGATCGCCCAACTCGACCGTCTCGACCTTTCCCCCCGCGAACAACTGCTCGACCGCCACGCCATTTATATTAGCCACGAGTTGTTCGATCTCGCGATCGTCATGCTCGAAAACTGGATCGCAGACCATCCCCACGATTCCGAGATCGTCGGCTTACTTGAAGACCTCAAAAAAAACCAACAGATTTAGATGTAAAATCTACAATCTACAATCTACAATTCCCAATTTTTTACACAGTTACGATCGCTCTCAATGCCAGTCTCCCGCGAGAATAAATGCCGCCCAATAGTAAGGTAAATGATAGTTTTGGTCGCGATATTGGGGATCGTGTAAAAACGTTAGTTGAGTCTGACGCAACGCCTCCGCTTTCGTGAGGTTTGACTGGCGCCAATGGCGGTAAAACTCGCGCATGAATAACGCCGTCGAACCGTCGGCGACCTTCCACAAACTGGCTAAGGTACTGCGCGCCCCGGCTTGAACCGCGACCCCGGCTAGACCCAAACCGCCGCGACGGTCAGATTTCGCCGTTTCACAGGCACTCAAGACCAGTAAATCGATCGGAAAAAGACTACTTTCGATCCGGCGTCGGACGAAGCGATCGAATTGACGGACGTTAATCGGGTCGTCGAAGGCGAGAATAAAGGTCTTTTGAGGATCCGAACTGAATTCACCGTGAGTGGCAATGTGAACGATCGAAAAATCGGCGTGATTGATTTGTTTTTCAAAAGCATCGCGGGTAAAGTCTTCGTCCAAAAGAATCTTGCTGTCGCCGATTTCTGCTTGTACTTCCTGTAATTCTCTCTTTACCGCCGGGAGTTCGTCGAAGTTCGTTCCAAAACTCGGACCGTTTCTAACTCCTGCCAATAAACCCCGGGGTTCGGACGAAGTTGGGGGCGGATTCGAGTCGAGCTGCGATCGCAAACTAAACGCCAAGCTATATTTTTCAATTAAATATTGGCCTTGTTCGTCTTGCAACATGGCCATCGGAATAGTTTGTAGCAAACTGTCAGTAACAAACACTAAAGTTCCCGAATCGGGCAAGAGATCGCGAGTGGGTTGAATTAAAAGTTGGTAGAGTTCGCGAGCGGCTTTAGCGATTTGTTCTTGGTTAATACGAGGATTCAGTGAATACTCTTCTATAAAAAAATTTAAAGATTTAATTTGTCGTTTGACCGCCTGCCATGGGACTGAGTAATAGTAAAATTGCCGTTCGGAAGCATCGGGAACCTTGACTACGATCGCGATCGAATTGTACTTTTCTAAGACGATCGCGTACAGAATGGCTGCAGGGTTGTCTTGGAGGTCGGAGTCGGGCTGACTTTCGATCGATAAATCACAACCGAGAAAATTTTCTAATTCGGCCAACCCGAAGCGATCGATGAGTTGAGCCACGGTTGCGAGTCGATCTTCAAAGGGTTCCCATTTCAAAAGGACAAAAATATAGTCTTCATAAATATCTCGGACGGTTTCTTGAAAAGAAAACTGTACTTCTCTTTCTAGGGAAAGTAAATCTTGGCGAACTTGCTCTACTTGTTCGACTGCCATTTCGTAAGCGGCGATCGCCATGGGAATTTCTCCGAGACTGTAGGCGATATTTCCTAACTGTTGTTGCCAGCGATAGCTCAGTTCTGGAGCGGCGATCGCTTCCGACAGTACCACCGCTCGTTCGGTCCATTCTCGGGCGAGATTCAAGTTACTGTGTTTCTGGTAGAACATCCCCATCAGACCGGAGGCATAAATCTCGGTCTGAGTATGGTTCAATTGGCGAGATGCGCCCAGAGCTAACTCGATTTGGGCGATCGCCTCGCGACTGTATTGGCGATCGCCCCATTGCATTAAAGTATGGGCAAAATTGAGCCGCGCGTAGATTTCCTCAATCGCCGATAAGCCGGAAAATAATAACGGATCGGCGACTAACTGCTCCACGGTCGGTTCGATTTGAGCGTCGAGCTGGCGCCACTCCTGAGTCAGGATCGCATTGTCATCCTGTCCGGCACCTTCCTCCTTCAACCACTCGGCGATCTCGACGAGCAAACTCAAGGCATTGAACAGCGCTTGAGAGCGGGTGCCGTTGGCACTTTCCCACTCATTCTCCCTTCGTCCTATACGGCGATAACGCTCCAGGGTTCCCTTACCCAATTCGATCGCTTTGATGCGATCGCTGGATTGTTCGGTACGGTCGTAAAAACTGCGCTGGCGATTGTATCGCGCTCGTTGGGTGTTCGCCAAGCTCAGTTCGATAATAGCGATCTCCCGACCCGAGCTCCACGATCTCGCCAGTTTCAGGGCTTGTTGCAACACCGTTTCCGATGCTTTCAATTTGCCGATCTCGCGCAAGATTTCCCCCAAATTCTGTAAGGCGAGCTTCTCGATTGCCGTGGAAAGACCGCAGTGCGACTCCGTACAAGCCAACTCGAACCCATCCTCTGTTTGGGCTTCACACAAAAGATCGCCCCCCTCAATCGGGAGAATCCCAACTAATACTTTACAAGCACGACGATATTGACCTTGGGTTTGGAAAACTACACTTTGGTTGATCTGGCTTCCTACGATCCCGTCACGATCGCCCAACTGGCGATACAGTCGTTCCGCTTCTTGCCACAACTCTAAGGCTTTTTGGTAGTTGCCCCGGGCAAAGTATTGGTGTCCCTCCCGGGTTAACAGGCGAGCTTGACGCCGCCATTGGGAGGACGGCGCGATCGTTTGCACCCGAAGCAGTTCCGAAGTGAGCGGGTTCGGGACGAACGGCAATGCGATCGCGCGTTGAGTCATTCCTTCGCCAAAAATTGTCCAGAGGAACAGGGCGGTTCCTCCCGCGATCGAAATAGAACGTATCCTAGCGCACCCCCGACGCTCCAGCCAAGGTTCTAGCATCTGAAATTTATAACAACCCCTGAATTGTCTAGAATCAGTCAACAGCGCACTTCTGACCCCTACTTGGCGCGATCGCCTCAGAAGTGACCGAACCACAGAATCGGTTCTTTACTCTAGTTGATGACTGGCTATCAATATTTTCTCAGGCTTTTTCTGGGCTGGGGAGAACTTGCAACCGTTTGAAATGTGCGATATCGAGATCTTGCCGATTGAGAATCACGAAACCCAATCCCTCTCAACCATCGGGAAACTGCCAGCAGCACAAATGCTCGACATCCGAACTGCCACACTCCGGACAATCCGCCTCTTCTGAAGAATCCACCCATTCGGCATCGCAACGGCGACAGTGGCAGAAAATGTTATTGCGATTGGCCTGTTCGATCCCCTGTTGCCATTCTTTGAGACCTTCGGAGTCGAACATTTTGGGAATTTCAGACATTTCTCGAACTCGGGTAGATTTTAGATTGTAGATCTAAGATTTTAAGTTTTAGAGTTTATTGATTAGATCTCAAATTTTAATTACAAATTGCAAAGCGGGCAAGGATGCCCGCCCCTTTTCTAACTCCTGGCTTCTGCCTCCCTATACCGTCAATTCCAAACAAGCGGCCAAATCTTCATCCGGCGTCGAAATTGCTTTGAGGCCATATTTTTTCGATAACAACCCAAACACATTCGGCGAAATAAATGCGGGCAACGTCGGACCCAAGCGGATATTTTCGATGCCGAGATATAACAAGGTCAGCAAAATCGCCACCGCTTTTTGTTCGTACCACGAGAGAATCATCGACAACGGCAACTGATTGACCTCGACCCCGAAGGCATTCGCCAATCCCAAGGCAATCTGCAGGGCCGAATAGGCATCGTTACACTGTCCCACGTCCATCAGTCGCGGAATGCCGCCGATCTCGCCGAGGTCTTTGTCGAAAAAGCGGAATTTTCCGCAAGCTAAGGTCAAAACTACGCAATCGGACGGCACTTTTTCGACTAATTCCGTGTAGTAATTGCGGGTCGGTTTGGCCCCGTCGCAACCGCCGACGAGGAAGAAATGACGGATTTTACCTTGTTTGACTGCTTCGACGACTTCTCCCGCCACGCTTAAGACTGCATTGCGCGCAAATCCAGTCATCACTTGACGGGAATCGCCCGTTTCGGTAAAGCCGGGTAAATTTTGGGCGATCGCAATTAACGCCGCGAAATCGTCATTTTTGATATGAGGCAAGTCGGGCCACCCCACCGGACCGAGAGTATAGACTCGATTTTTATAACTCTCGTGAGGGGGCATCAAACAGTTGGTGGTCATCAGAATCGGACCGGGAAAGGCGGCGAATTCTTTGGTTTGATTCTGCCACGCCGTCCCGTAGTGACCGTACAGGTGCGGGTATTTTTGTTTCAAACCGGGATAACCGTGGGCGGGCAGCATTTCGCCGTGGGTGTAGATCGAGATGCCCGTTGCTTCGGTTTGTTGTAACAAGTGTTCCAGGGCTTTGAGGTCGTGACCGGAGACTAAAATCGCTTTACCGACGCGCGGACCGAGGGGAACGGCGGTGGGGACGGGATGACCGTAGGTTCCGGTATTGCCCGCGTCGAGGAGTTCCATGGTCCGCAGGTTAATTTCGCCGAGTTTGAGGGCGAGATCGACCCAATCGTCCAAGGTTAGATCGTTGCGGTCGAGGGCGGCTAAGGCTTCGTGACAGAAGGCGTAAACGCGATCGTCTTCTTGGGATAATTCTCGGGCGTGGTAGGCGTAGGCGGCGATCCCTTTGAGTCCGTAGAGGACGGTTAATTTTAAGGAGAAGATATCGACGTCGATCGCCGCTTTGGAGATAAATTCGTATTCGAGGTCTCGTCCTTGTTGGATTAACTCGTCGAGTCCGGTGGCGGGTTGGAAAGTGGCGGCGCCTTCGGGAATCGTCGCTTGGGGGGCGATCGCCTGTAACTGCTGTTTTAAGCCGTCTCTCAAGGCGATCGCGCGATCGATATAATTGACGAAGCTTTGCGGGTCGAAATTGACGTTCGTTAAGGTGGCGAATAGGGTTTCGCAACTGAAGCGGTCGGCGTCGCGATCGATGATACCGTAGTCGCGGGCGGCGATCGCCACCTGTCCCAATCCGCGTAAACTATGAATTAATAAGTCTTGTAAGGCGTCGAGTTCGGGGCTTTTCCCACAGGCGCCCCACTGATAACATCCTTCGCCTCGGCTGGTTTGTTCGCATTGGGTACAATACATGACGCTTGTCTCCTGATTCGCTTTCCTCTGCTTATCCCCACTCTAGAATCGCGATCGCGGCGTGACCTTGACTTAAGTCAAGAACTGATTTTTTCCAGGTTGTTTTCTCTCAATTTCCGATGAAACCCGCCGAATCTTCTCTTGCCGAACTCGTCCAATTTTTGGCGACCACCCAACTTTTTGAGGGTCTTCCTCTCGAAGACATCGAAGCGTTAGCGGCGATCGCGGTTCAAAAAATGTATCGCAAAGGTGAGATTTTATTTTGGGAAGGCGATCGTGGGATTGGCTTTTTTGTTTTAATTCGAGGTCGGGTTAAGGTTTTTAAACAATCGGCGGAAGGCAAAGAACAAATTTTAGGCATTTTTGCGACCGGGGAGCATTTCGCCGAAGTTCCCGCCTTTGACGGCCAAGCTTTTCCGGCTTCGTCGGCGACGTTGGAGCAAACTCACGTTTTATTTTTTCCGAGGGTTGCGTTTTTTCAGTTAATGCAAGATCGACCGACGTTAGCGATGAATTTGTTATCGGTTTTTGCTCGAAAGCTGCGCCGTTTTAGCCGCGCGATCGAGAGTTTATCGTTAAAAGAAGTTCCGCAACGGTTGGCGGCGTATTTACTTTATTTAAATGAGTCGTCGGGCGATCGCGCTACGATGGAGTTGGATATTACCAAAGGACAATTAGCCGCTTTTTTAGGCACGATTCCGGAAACGCTTTCCCGGGTTTTCGCCCGTTTGGTCGCCGAAGGGGCGATCGCGATCGACGGTTCGACGATTACCTTGTTAAATCGAGATAGGTTAATCGCTCTGGCTGAGGGTCGGGTTAAACTTAAAAGTTAATGATTCTTCGATCTTTTTAAGTCATAAGCTGCTTCTCTTTTAAAATGCACAGGTGTAAGGAAGCGATCGTGTTTCCTGCAACATCGGAACAACTATAGCAATCCTAAATGATTTGTAACCTATGTAGGGAGCAAGATGCTCCCACTCCCAGGGGTTTCAGGTGGATCGCCCTGACTCGACTGATTTAGGAATGCTATAGATGATAGTTTTAGGAACATTATTGACTTAAATCATGTACAGTGATTCTCGCAAAGATGCGATAATTTGAGGGGAGGGAAGCTCGCACTCCTAGATCCATGGCGATCTATCTACCTCATACATCCGAGAAACACTATATTTTAAATGTTTAATAGCTTAAAAACCTCGGCAGGAGTTTATCGAGTTTGCTCCTGCCTACATCTGTTTTATCGATCGCCCTAACTTCTAAATCCTTCAAACTTCCGGACGAGAAGCGGCGAGTTCGGCTTTGGCTTCGGAAACCAGTTCTTTACTGCCTTCATAAGCGACAATACCGCCTTTAACTGCCGTTTTGGCGATCGCCTTACCTGCTTTTTTGACGGCGGGAATGGCGATCGGAGCGACGACGAGGGCGCCGAGTGTTCCTAATAAAATCCATCCCATCCCCGGCACCGGACAGCGAAGCCCAAACGGACAAGTTCTCGCTAATTCTTCGCCGAATTCATATTCCCATTTCATCATGTCTTTATCCTCAAATTAGTCCTCTTTTTACGGCTTAATTATCCCTACCTTTAAGTAAGGGGCGCAGTCCGTTGACCCCAGCCGCGATCGCCGATCCGTTATGGACCACCGCCGCCGCTAACGGATGAAGTCCTACGGTCGTTGCTAACAATAAAGCCGCCACATTTGGAATCACCGAAAGTCGGGTATTTTCACCGATCAATTGCTGGGTTTGTTGGGCTAGGGCGATCGCCTTGACCAGACTCTCTAAATTGTTTTCCATCAACACCACGTCCGCCGTTTCCCGGGCCACTTCGGATCCTTCGCCAAAGGACACGGAAACATCCGCATAAGCCAACGCTGCCGAGTCATTAATCCCGTCGCCGACAAACGCCACCGTTTTTCCCGATTCGTGCAGTTCGCGAACCACCGCAGCTTTTTGTTCCGGGAAGGCGTCGGCGTGAATGTTCTCCGTGGCGATCCCCAATTGTGAGGCAACGGTAACGGCCCGTTGGCGGCAATCTCCGGTGAGAATGTGAATGTCGATCCCTTGCGCCTGCAAGGCTTGAATCGTCCCTTTCGTTTCGGGACGTAAGGGGTCGGTATATTCGATCGCCCCGAGTAATTCACCATTGCTGGCGACGTAAATCGCCGCCGATCCGCGCAAGTCGGGATACACTTCATAGATCCGTTCTAGGTCGATCTGTTCCTTCGCCATGAAGCGATCGCAGCCGACGCGAACCTCTTCTCCCTCAATTATAGCCCGCACGCCGAGACCGACTTGATAATCCCAGCCATCGCGCTCTAACGCCTCTACCCCGCATTCTTGGGCGTAATTGAGCAGTGCACAGGCGATCGGATGCGTGAGGCGTCGTTCCGCAGTGGCGGCGAAAGCTAACAACCGTCGTGGGTCGGCACCGTGGATCGTTCTCACTCCAGTGACGACGACATCTCCCTGAGTGAGCGTCCCGGTCTTGTCAAACACCACGGCATCTACGTGAGCCAGTTGTTCCAAACTGCGCCCGCTTCGGATGAGGATGCCGCGCCGTGCTGCCGCACTCATCGACGCCAGTACCGTAGTCGGCACGGAAACGCGAATCCCGGTCATAAAATCGAGGGTCAGAATTGCTGCGGCTCTCGCCATGCTTCCCGTCACGACTAAGACCCCGGTCGAGAACGCGAAGGCGGGCAAAATCGCTTTGTCGGCCAGTTGGGCCGCGTAGTTTTCCATGCGCGTATCGCCGACGGGAGCCTCTCGGACGAGGGTGATACTTTGTCCGGCGCGAGTATCCAGACCGGTTTTCTCGGTCAGGATATACAAATGACCTTCGCGTACCAACGTAGAGGCATAGACCGGATCGCCGACCGATCGCCGCACGGGAACCGACTCGCCTGTGAGTTTTTGCTGGTCGATCGTGGCTTGACCCCGGAGGATCGATCCGTCGATCGGGATTTGTTCGCCGGGATAGACGATGACTGTATCCCCGGGACGGACGCGATCGAGGGCGATTTGCACTTTCATCCCGTCCCGTTCTACCCAGACGACGCGATCGAGGGAATCGATCAATTCCGAGGCGTGGCGGGTCGTACTGCGGGCGGTGCGATCGCGGATCAGGTCCCCGAGTTTGTGCAGTAACAAGATCGTCGAAGGGGTGAGCGGATTGCCCTGTAACGTCGTCAGGGTCAGGGCCATCAAGTCGAGACAGTCGATGTTAATCCGCTTATCTTGCCACAAACTTTCGAGGGCTTTTTGCGCTACGGGCAGACTTCCGACGGCGATCGTCCCGACCACGGCTAGGGTCGGAATCGGCAACCCCATCGGTCCGGCGAGCAAGGCGAGGAGGCTGGCGACCAGGGGCAATTTCAGTTCGGACCAGGCGCTTTCCGCCTCCCCGTCGCCGTCAGCTCCCGGCGCCGGGACGATCGCCGTCGCCGCCAAGTCGATCAAGTTGCCCAAATGCTGCTGCATCTCCTCTACGGAAACGCGATCGCCGTGATAGTGGAGGGCGACGGACATCGCCTGGGGTTTCATGCGGACCTCGGTGATGTACTCGTCAGCTTCGAGCAACATTTGCAATCGGTAGACGTAATGAGCGTCGCAACCGAGGCGAGGTAACCGCAACCGCAACCGCCCGGGAATACTGTGAATCACTTGATGGGGAATCCCCGGGCGCGCAGTCCGTGTTGACGGAGTTTGAACGGGGGAAATCGGTGAGTGCAGCGCTTCGCTATTGTCAAGGGCTTGGTCGATGGATTTGACCAGTGCGAGTGACCCTTTTTGCCTTGCGACTTTTTGTTGAGACTTGAAATGGACTGCGAGGGCTGCTGCCATGATTTCCCCCTAAGATTTGTCAATTGAACTTAGGTTAACTGAAGGTTAATTTCTTCTGAATTCAGTTTAATTCTCTGGGCCATAGAAAAGCAATTTTGTAATAGTTTGTAAGCTTTGATTTTTATTAAAAATCATTTTCGTTAACGGGCGATCGTTCTCGTTTGCCTCCCCTTGAAATTTGGGGTCGCGACGGGGGACTTGACGGCACAAAGCTAGATTTATCGAGGGTTTTCAGCCAAGCTACCCCTAAATTTCAACCCCGGCAAAGGGCGATCGCCTCTGCGGAAAAATTGCCTCGATACAGGGCTGTGATTTACTTTTTTGCCAAAAAATAGAGAAGGATTGCAAGTAGAAAACTTTGTCAATAACGCCAAGATTACAGAGATTTTCTTAAAAATTCTATAAGTTTGGGGTTAGGTTCCAGGGATTTTAACCGAAGCGACTACGATTTACTCGACCCCCCAAACCTTGCCAGTTATCCCCAGTTTTCGGCTTAGTGTAATTTGGCGATCGCCGAGCGCTCTACCAGTAATTCCCCGGTTAAAATATCGCGAACTGTCACTAACAACACCCGCATTTCGTCAATTTCAAATTGAACGGCGATGCGATCGAAACCAACTTGTCCGGGGGGGTCGAGATGGGCGATACACACATCGGGATCCCGTCCTTGTAGGGAGCGAAATTGAGTCTGTTTTTGCAGCGCCGTGCTGCTCATTTGACCTTCGGGGTCGAAAATCACCTCGGCTGCGGTAATTTCGGCGACTTCGCCAATATCCAGGCGAATTTCCCGTTGTCCTTCCACGGCGACTTGCAAAACCAACGGGCGATCGCCTGCGGTGGGATAGGAGGTTCCTTGTTCAAAAATCGGCCAATAAGAATAACTTTTACTATACGGTTCCCACAGTCGGATCGCGTAACTGTGGCGCAAATAGTCTTCAATTTTAACGTGGCGTTCGAGGGCTAAAGCACCATGGGCGACCGCTTCAAACGGCTTGTCTATTTTGACTTTCTGCCGTCCGAAATAAGAAATTATCAACTGAGCGATCGCGGGAATCAAACAACTGCCGCCGACTAATAAAACCCGTTCGATCTCCCGTTTGCTAATCCCTTTACTCGTGGCGATCGCTAGCACTTCGTCGATCGCCTCGCGCAAGCGATCGAGTAAACCTTTGCGTTCTAAAAGCTCTTCTAACTGCTGGCGGCTCAATTCAATTTTATAGGCTTGAAAGGTTTCCTCGTCAAACCAACTTTCTCGAACCATTTCTGTTTGAGAAAGCCGAATTTTCAAACGTTCGGCAATTTCGAGTAACTGCAACCACCCCATTTCGCCGACTTGCGATCGATTCGATCCGATCTGACGCAAATAATCTTCCACGATCCAGCGATCGATATCTTCTCCGCCGAGATAGGCGTCGAACTTGGCGATCGCTTGCGCCCGAACCGTGGACGGGTCGCGATCTCGGGCGCCCCATTCCACGGTGCGAACTAAGCTCAAATCCAGAGTTCCGCCGCCGAAATCGACGACCAGGACGACGGCGCCGGGTGTTTGCAGGGCATATCCCAACGCCGCCGCCGTAGACTCGTCTACCACTTGCACCGATCCGACGCCGAGAACTTCCCCCATCCCTCGTATCCATTCTAAATAGCGGTCGAAGGCGCCGACGGGAACGGTAAAAATGGCGCGGGTCGGGTCGATTCCCAGGCGGTGCAGTTCTTCCCAGATGGCCAGAAAAAACCGTTGGGCGATCGCCTGCGGGGTGTAGGCGATGCCGTCGATTTGGCGCGGCGGCGGCTGGAAGTCGGCCACCAGAGCGCGTTTGAAGCTACGAAACAGGCGATCGGGGTCGGCGGCGTCCAAGCGGCGCGATCGCACCGCTTGACCGAAGGTGAGTTGTTGGTTCTCGCCGCAAAAAACCAGGGAGGGAATCACGGGAATTTCGTGGCGATCGCCGGAGCCGCGATGGAGGACGAAGCTGCGCGAAAGTCCTTCAAATTTAAGGGTTTCTGGGGTTTTGCGGTCGGGGCTGAGAATGCTGACGACGGTGTTGCTCGTGCCGAAGTCGATCGCGACTGCTGTCATGACAAATGTCTGGATGGTTTAGTCGATCCCTGGCGGTAAGGTCCGGCTGACTTTCGCCGGACACAAGATGCGATCGCCCTGACGGTACCCGATAAAGCGAATGTAAACCAGTTCCCCCGGTTGGATGCTGTCGGTATCGGCTTGATGCCATTGAGGATTGTAACCGACTCGTTCCCACGGCGTCCCGATCGCCTCGTATCCCCAGTTTTCTAAAACCGTTGCTAGGGGAGTAAATAAAGCGATTAAATTTCGCGCCGGAAGGTCGGGTTTTTCCCGGGCGAATTGACACGCACTCGGGTATTGAGTCAGCAAACTTTGCAATTGCTCGAAGGTGTCTCGATGCACTTGTGCGGTAATCTGCTGTTGCTGGTCGGACAATTGGGCGCGCAAGCGATCGCATTGTCGTCGCAACTGCTCTACTTCGTCGGAGATCGCCGTTGGGTCGGGGGCGGCTTCGCTTTCTTTTTTTAACGTAGAAATTAGCGCCAAACTGATAACAAACAGAACCCCACCGAAGGCGAACAAATTCGGATCTTCAACCACGGAAATCCCTTATTCCTCCTGTCGGATCGAGGCGGTGCGATCGCCCGTCAAGTTTTCATACCCCTCTTGGCGATCGTGGTAGTATTCTGGCAATAACTCCCGCGATTTCACCTGACCGAGTGCCGCTTCTAATCCGGCGGTGATTTCCGTACAACGCGTCCCGGACCCCTCGATCGCGGTTTCGATCGTGTTGCCGTCTTTCCCAATCCGATATTCAATTTTTTGATATTCTGCCATAGAGAGAACTCCAAAACTTTCTGTCCCCTTCGCCCTCGCCAACGAGGGTAGAGGCTGTCTCTAGTTTACGGAAGTTCTCAGGATTTTTCACGCCCAGAAGCCGCCTTCAGGAAAGAAGGGAACCGCTTTCCCCTGTTTTTTCTCCCGCTTGCGGTTGTGATTTTCCAGTTCGCCGTGGGCGTGAGTTAACAACTCAAAAACTGATTCCCGCGAGTGGTTGAGCTTGAAAAATTTGAGATCTCCCGCTACCGTTAACGGGGCGACAAAGGCAATGGAAGCCACTAAACCTCTTTGAATCGGTTTCCAAGTCAACAGTGAAAACATTTTTAAAACGTCCCTAAAATCTAAAGTGCCAACCGCCTGCAAGGCGTTCGATCGGTGGGCTGCAGCTTTTTTAAATATTGATTGAAGAATTCTTATGATTAATATTAGGTTATCTCTATGCACCCTTCAAGGATGGCACAAAAATATTCACAATCCTTGACATTATTTTATAATATGAGTCGCACTTTTGGATGCAATTCAAGGTATAATAGAGAGTTGGCTCTCTCAGGAAGAGCGATTTAGGGGGTTGGGTGAGCCTGGCACGGGATTTCCCAAGGGCGAAGCTGGCGGGTGGTTGGGGTATCGGGAATCGGCCACCCCACACAGGTCGGCTGACGGTAAATTCGTTGCAGGGTATTGAGGTCCCGTGGGGAAATTCCCGGCGGTCGGGAGACTTGCGAGAAATACATCACGTCGGTCTGGCGATCGCTGTGTCCCCAGATACCCAAAGCGTGACCGAGTTCGTGGCGGGCGGCAGCTTTGAGATAATCCCCGGTTTGAGTGGGACTCAGGAAAATTTCGCAGTGATGGGTGAGGATTCGCCTCCCGGAGTCGGGGCGATCGCCAATTTGGTAGCGGGTTTGCGCCGATCGCGCCCGCAACAGTTCCCCGGTGGGCGACAGGCGCACGGGAGGACGGCGCGACCAGATCGTAATATCGGCGCCTTCGGGGTCGCCAACGAGGGTTAAGGGAAAATAGGCGCTCCATTCGGCCACTACTTCGCCAACCCCCTCGTTCCAGTCGCGCGATCGCGGCAAGTTCGGCGCCAGGGGTTCGATATAAACGGTAACCGGAAAGCGGGACCAAACGAGATAGCCGACATCGAGGGGGACGACTTCGGAGAAATAGTCACCGCGATCGCTCTCGTCGTACCATCGAGCGAGGGCTGGGGGCAGGGGATGGGGACGGGCGACGATCGCCCCGGACGCCTCGGAACCGGGAACGCGCAGGGCCGCCGCCGCGATCGCCCAACTCCAACAAACGAGAGCGACCGCCAGGGCGGCGATCGCCGTTTTCTTCCTCAGCCAACTCATTGCACGAAGCCGCGATCGCCGACTTGGCAAAACCTAGCCCAACCATCCGGCGCTTAACACGATCGTTGTTCCCATAAACACGATCGTCAGCCCCCAGGTAATCCGGTTGAGGCTCGTTTCCGCACTTTTGGCGCTGGTAAACAGTTGGGCTTGTCCGCCAATCCCACCAATACCGTCGCCTTTGGGGCTGTGCAGCAACACCAAAATAATTAAGGCGATCGCCGAAACCAGCCAAATAATTTCTGTCAGTTGGGTGATGGTCATAATTGCTACTGCTCAACAATGCTCGTTATCGATCTCGATCCGCCAGGGATCCAAACAGCCCGAGCCTCCCAAAACTAGGGAGGCATTACGAGTCACTCGCTCGGTTCGCGATCGCGCCTACAGCGAAATCTCGACGGGTTTGCGACTCGGTTGGAACTTAACCCGACTCGAAACAATCATAGAACGTCCGGTCATCTCTGGCGGTTGCGGCAGACCCAAAATCTCCAAGATCGTCGGGGCAATATCCGCCAGACAGCCGTCCTCGCGCAAGGCGACTTCCGTTCCGTGTCCCGGAATCTTCAAGCCTTCCCCTTCCACCAAGATAAAGGGAACGGGATTGGTCGTGTGGGCGGTCCAGGGATTACCTTGTTCGTCTTGCATATATTCGGCATTGCCGTGATCCGCAATAATAATCGCCGTTCCACCCCGACGGGAGATCCCCGCCAGTAAGCGTCCGATATTGCGATCGACCGTTTCGATCGCCTGAATTGCCGCCTCAATTTGCCCCGTATGACCGACCATATCCGGGTTGGCGTAGTTGATCGCCACAAAAGAATAGATCCCGCGATCGATCGCGGCGAGGGCGGTGTCCGTCACCGTATCCGCCGACATTTCCGGCTGTCGGTCGTAGGTCGCCACCATCGGCGAGGGGATTAATTCGCGGTCTTCCCCTTCAAACGGTTCTTCCAGACCGCCATTAAAGAAATAGGTGACGTGAGCGTACTTCTCGGTTTCTGCGGTACGGAATTGTCGCAAACCGCGATTGGAAATTACCTCGCCGAGAATCTGACTGAGATTTTGTGGCTCGAAGGCGACCAACACCGGGAGTTCGCTGTCGTATTGGGTGAAGGTGACGAAGTTCAAGGGCTTAATCTGCTCGCGCTCGAACTCGTCAAAGGCCGGATCCACAAAAACTTGAGTGAGCTGTCTGGCGCGATCGGGTCGGAAGTTGAAGAAAATGACGCCATCCCCCGCTTCTACCGCCCCGGGGGCGATCCGCGTCGGCATCACAAATTCGTCGGTGATCTCTTCGGCATAAGATTGCTCTAACAACTCGATCGCCGATCGCCCGTCCCCCGGTCCGTCTTGGGTCATGACTCTATACGCTTTTTCGGCTCGATCCCAACGGCGATCGCGGTCCATCGCGTAGTAACGACCGCTCACCGTGACGATTTTACCCACGCCAATACGCGCGATCGCCTCCTCGATTTGCCCGACCGTCTCTATCCCTGACGTCGGCGAGGTATCTCGACCGTCCGTAATCGCGTGAATGCAAACGTCTGAAATCTGCTGTGCTTTTGCTAAATCCAGCAATCCGATTAAGTGGCTGATATGGGAATGAACCCCGCCTTCGGAACACAGACCGATTAAATGGAGTTTTCCTCCGCTTGCTTTGACCTCATGACAGACTTTCACGAGAGCGGGATTACTCAGCAAGGAACCATCTTCGACGGCATCCGTAATCCGCATCAACTCTTGTTTGACAATCCGTCCGGCCCCGATGTTCATGTGGCCGACTTCCGAATTGCCCATTTGACCTTCTGGCAGCCCGACAGCTTTCCCCGAGGTTTTGATTAGGGTACTCGGGTAGGTCTCCCAAAGGCTGTCCATCACGGGTGTATTGGCAGCAGCAATGGCATTTCCTTCAGTTGAGTCACTGTAGCCCCAACCGTCTAAAATGACTAGCACCACCGGAGATATAGGTGCTTGCGCCATACTCAGTCACCCTTTCTTTTGTGATTTCTCCGCAATGATAGCATCTCCTCCGGGTATCCTCCAATCGGCTCGGATTCGGCAGCGTCGGTTCCTACAGGTCGGGGAGGTCGGTTGGAGCGGCGAACTGTACGGTTCGGATCGGGGAGGGGGTTTGGGGTGGCGTCGTTTACACGGCTCGGCTGCTTTTCCCGATCTGGGGTGGACTCGTTCGTGGTTTTTTCAATTGCTTTAACCCGAAATATGGTGCGTCATCGAACGACGCGCGATCGCCTTCAAAAGTGAACCGATCGCGGCGATTTTTTGGTGCTTGCCGACTCGATTTCGGGGAAAACAGAATCCATTTTAAGGTTGAAATATCCAGATTAAAGCGTATTCCTTTCGAGGGCGATCGCTCTCTAAAAAATAGATAATTTTCTTCCGGCTCGATCGCCCGTCATTCTTGGCGTTTGGAAAGGAGGAGATCGGCGATCGCCACGTCGGATCCCACGGTTTTAAAATAGAGTCGTCGTTCGTTGAATTCTCACGTGAAATAGCGCACCCGATCGGGTCGTTATTCGGCGATCGCGATCGGGCTAAAGGTAAGGGGCTTAGGGGAGTCGATCTCCCTCCCCTCCCGGCAATCTCCCGAGCGATCGCCCCCGAGATCGAAACCAACGGCGATCGCCGCCGCAACCGTTGCCAAAAAACACCCCACGATTTTATTTTGACTTGCAAAACTATCGAGTTTTAAAAAGCTCGGAAAGTCCGGTTGAAACGGAATTTAAACCCGAACAAACCATGACCTCCGGTGCAAAAAATGAAGGGGCGATCGCCGGGGAGAGAGAGGGAGGAACCAGGGCGAGGCGATCGGCGCGAAACCTCAGCTAGCCGCCGATCGAAGCCGCCCCTCAACAGGAGCCAAACCCGATCGATTCGATCGCAATCCTTACAGATCGGGAACGAGATCGATTCAGATTAATTGACAAAAATGATTAAAACTTCTAATCGATCGAAATTTTCCTCGATTCCTATTGGCGGGTTCGGTCTGAAATCGCCGCCAAGCGGTCATTTGCCGAGAGAAATCTTATCCGTTGTAACAGACGATCGCCCCCGATTGAAGGGGGAATCTTTAAGAAATTGCGATCGCCCGGTACGATTCCGAGATAGGATCGATGTTAATTTTAATTACAGCCTCTTGTCTGATGATGTCCATAAAGAAAATATTCTCCCGCCTGTTCGCCTTAGTTTTAGTGGTAGCGATCGCTTTAGTCGGTTGTTCCAGTAGTGGGAGCCTCACGGGAAACTACCAACAAGATACCCTCGCCTTAGTTGACAGTCTGCGAACGGCGATCGAACTACCGGAAGACGCCCCCGAGAAAAAAACTGCCCAAGCCGAAGCGCGCGATCGGATTAACGAATTTTTCTCCCGTTACCGTCGCGATCCTTCCGTTTCCAAACAGGTGTCATTTACTACCATGCGAACGGCGATCGACAGCTTGGCCGGACATTATAACTCTTACCCGAATCGTCCGATTCCGAGCAAATTAAAAAAACGACTCGAACAAGAATTCCGACAAGTTGAATCTGCAATCCAACGAGGCGCCTAAAACTGACGGCGAGGGAAGCGCCCGAAGCAGCCGCTCGAGCGCCTTCTCTCCCTCGAATTCGTTCGTCCGTCATCGGCTCGACCCATTGAGAGCGAGCGTCCTGACCTCATTTGGTTCGACTCCCTCACACCGAGCCAGTCTTCTCCATCACCACCTGCACCCATCGAGCGCACGGCTGAACTGCAGACCAAATAATCCGGTTTCGATCGCAAGCAGTGGGAACAGATCGACAGGAACTCGGGGTGCCACCGTTCATCAATTCGATCTGTTCGATCGCGCAAAACAGCTTTTCCCTTGCTCGAAACCGCCACCGCAAGGGTGGCGATCGTCCATCGACCCCTCATTGTGGTTTGTCGCACTGGCGTCCGACCTCAATCGAGGTTCGTCCCTGGGGAACAGACTGACAAGATGAATCGTTTCACGATCTCTGGCATAACCGAACGACCCCATTAAATTTTCCCGTGTCCTTCTCGGATGCCCCCAATGCAGCAACTGGAGGCGATCGCGAACCTCCCCACCCCCACCGTTCGGACATCGACCCGATGGGTGCGATCGTTGTGGATTCCCAAATGCTGCGACGGCTGCGCGATCCGAGCGTCTGCCCAAATCACTCAATTGTCTAACTGCGATGCAACACTGGCGATCTTTGTACGGCGCTCTCGCCGGACTCCTCATAAGTACCTCCCTCATCCCCCCGGCATTCAGTCAAGTCTCGAATGCCCAAGGTGGCCCGACCTGTCAAGCCACTGCCGAACAAATTGCCGAAAAAGATCGATTGCGGCAAGCCGCCCTCTCTGGCGACGAGACAGCCCGCCAAGCTTACCAAGCCTTTCTCGAAGCCGAAGGCAAACGCCTCGACGAATGCCGCAACAAAACCTGGCCCCAAGATCAAGCCCTCTGGTTGAGACTGTATCCGTGTGACGCCCAACCCGGACAACTTGACGCCTTACTCGATCGCGTCGTCAACAAAGGATACAACAAAGTTTTTGTCGAATATTTCTATGACGGACAGGTCTTATTACCTGCCACCGACAACCCCACCCCTTGGCCCTCGGTCATCCGCACCCCGGGCTACGAAAATGTCGATTTATTAGCGGAATCCATCGAAAAAGGCCGGGAACGTGGTTTAGAAGTCTACGCTTGGCTGTTTACCCTCAATTTCGGCTATACCTACTCCCAAATGGAAGACCGACAAGGGGCTCTAGCGCGCAACGGCGAAGGTCAAACTACCCTCAGTATCAACCAAGACCCCGCCTTACACGACCAAGTGGGAGCCAGTCACGCCAATCATGCCTTTATCGATCCCTACAGTCCTCAAGCCAGACGGGACTACAGTTGGCTGATTGACGAAGCCCTCGAACGTCAACCCGATGGCGTCTTGTTCGATTACGTCCGCTACCTGCGCGGTACGGGTCCGGCCTCTGTAGTCTCCAAACCTTCCGATTTGTGGATTTACAGTCAGGCGTCCCAACAAACCCTCCTGCAACGCGGCATGAATCAAAAGGGACGGGAATTAATTCGCCGTTTTATCACTCAGGGATACATCAGTGTTGGGGATATCGAAGAAGTCGATAAAATGTATCCCAACGAAGTCGAACCCCTCTGGCACGGTCGCACCCCACCGACGACCAAAACCCTCGCCCCCCCTGCCCAAAGACAGCCGCTTTTGCAATGGGAACTGTGGTATCTCAGTGTAGCCCACGCCGTCCAAGGGGTTCTCGATTTTGTCGATGCGGCTGCCGAACCGATTAAAGAGCAAGGACTTGCCGCCGGAACGGTCTTTTTCCCGGGGGGCAATCGCCCGGTCGGTGACAAAGGATTCGACTCTCGCCTCCAGCCTTGGGATCGCTTCCCCGCTTGGATGGAGTGGCATCCGATGGCCTATGCCAATTGCGGCGATCCCTCCTGTATTATGGATGAAATTCAGCGCGTCGTCAGCATGGCCCCTGAAGGCACACAGGTGATTCCCGCCTTAGCCGGGGATTGGGGACAGTCCGTGAGTAATCGTCCGTCTCTGGAAGCCCAAATGTTTGCCTTGCAACGTCAGTTTGGGTCTAAAATTAATTCGGTCAGTCACTTTGCCTATTCTTGGCAAGAACCGGACTCCGATCGCGATCGCAAATTCTGTCAGCTTCCATCGCCTCAATAATATATTTTCCCAAATTCAACCCTTAAGGGGGTCGATCCGAGGGAGACTGTAGGTCTCCCTTGGATTTTTGCGTGCAAACTTGGTCAAACGCCGATTTTAGGCTTAAATCTGGTAAATTATCAAGTGAATTACATTTCAAAAAGTTGACGCGATCGGCTCATGCGCTTGACCCACAATTTCTTAAAAATTGAAACGGGCGAAGGAATTTGCATCTATAACATTACGCCGCAAATTCAAGAACTCGTCGAAAAACACGGCATCAGACAGGGAAATGTCACCGTTATTTCTCAGCATACCACCACGGCTTTAACCATCAATGAAGCCGAAGAACGATTGCTCGAAGATATTAAAACGTATCTCAAAAAATTAGCTCCCCCGGAAGATCGATATTTACATAACGACCTTCATTTACGCGACGTTCCCGAAGACGAACCGATTAACGCTCATTCTCATTTAATGGCAATGACCATGGGAACGACGGAAACTATCCCAATTCTTAACGGTAAATTAGCGTTAGGAACCTGGCAATCGGTGTTGTTATTAGAGTTAGACGGACCGCGCACGCGCAAGGTTTTAGTACAATTCTGGGGAGAATAAATCGATCGCCGATCGCGATCTAAAAAAATAAAGGTTCAACTCTAAAATCACAATGTCCAATTAAAATATAAAACTAAACTGCCCCATTAAAATTCTTGCGCTCTAATGAATCACGTTCGCTCCTGGGTCGCGCGTTCTCCCCAAACCCTCCTGAAAGTCGGATCGATCGCCGTGCTGACGATCGCCGCCTTGGGAGTCGCCAGTTGTCAGGCTACACCGGAAGCAGGCTCCACCCCAGGGGGACGAGGCAACCCGGAACGCACCGAGAACAACCAACCGATCGCCGTCGATATTGCGCTCGCCGAACGGCAGCCCTTACGAGAACCGATCCAATATACCGGAACGACGCGCCCGGTAGAGGAAGTGAGCTTGCGATCGCGCGCCGAGGGACAATTACTCGACTTGAGAGCCGATGTCGGCGATTTCGTCACCCAGGGCGAAATTCTCGGACGCATTGACGATACCTTAGCCGTCGCCGACGTGGTTGAGGCGGAAGCGGAACTGGCGGCCCTGCAAGCGGAAGTCCAACGGTTGCAAGCGGCGGTCCGCGACGCGCGATCGCAAGTCGAAAGCATCCGCCTCGACCTGGAACAAGCGGAAAACGACGCCGAACGCCTCCAGTGGCTTTACGAAGAAGGGGCCTTGTCCGAACAAGAAGCGGAACGAGCCCGAACCTTAGCGCGCACGACCCGCCAAGATTTAGAAGCGGCGAGAGAGCGGATCGGCACCCAGGAAAAAGCGGTAGAAGCGGCTCAAAAGCGGGTTTTGGCCCAAGAAGCGGTGCTGGCGGGATTGCGATCGCGCCGAAACTACAGCGTGTTGACGGCCCCCGTCTCGGGTTCGGTGGTCGAACGGTTGGTGGATCCCGGGAGTTTCGTACAAACAGGCGGCGAAATTCTCAAAATCGCCGATTTCAGCCGCTTGGAGGTCGTCGTCAACCTTTCCGAACTAAAACTCAATCAAATTCGTGCCGGACAAACGGTTAACGTGCGTTTAGATGCATTTCCCGAAGATAGCTTTTTCGGCGAGATTTCGCGGATTTCTCCCGCCGCCAACGCCGAAACCCGTCAAATTCCCGTAGAGATTATCTTGGATAATACCGATCGCCGCCTCGCCAGTGGCTTGTTGGCGCGGGTGAGTTTTGAAGCGGGCCGCACCCAGTCGGTGGTGTTACCCGAAAGTGCCTTGCAGACTGGAGAAACCCGGGCGAGATCGCTGCGCGAAGGCAGTGAGGCGACGGTGTTCGCGATCGTCGAAAACGAGCAATCGCCTCGGGTTGAGGCGCGTCCGGTGGTCATTGGGGAGCGGGTCGATGGCAAAGTGGAAATTCGCGCGGGCTTGGAATCGGGGGAACGGGTGGTCGTCAGAAGTAGTAAACCCTTGAAGGACGGCGATCGCGTGCGCCCCAGCATCCTGTCCGAATGAGCGATCTGGACTCGGAACACAGGGCGATCGCCCGGATATTGATGTAGATCGCGCATCGATTATATCTGCTTTTTGCATAATAATGCCCGATTTTGCTACTCTCGCTACAACTTTTCGCAGGTAAAAATGGGATTTCTACAAATATTAAGACGGGGTTAAAACGATTCTTGAGGAATCGATAACCTTTTGCTCGAAAGGTTACCAAGATTTCGATCGTTCGGCGATCGTGGACGGCGGTTCGCCAAAGCGATCTCAAACTAATTTTTAACAGCAAAACCGTTGAATCATTGGTGACCCAGTCAGCATAAAGCTGCCTTTATTTTTGTAGACTTCCTCTCATTTACACTGTAGAAATTTGTCGCCCTGCAATGTCACAATTCTCCCTAAAGTCTTTGGCCACTCCTCTCTCGATCGCCGGGTTTGCTCTTCTAGGTGCGACTGTTTATCTCGATGGGGCGATCGCCGCTCCCCCCTCGCTTCACCGTGCAACTGAATCGCAAAATCTGTTCCGACAAGGCGATCTCAACTCCCCCATCAGCCAGGAATTCGCTCCCCTCGATCGCGTCAACTCCGTCAGCGACTTGAGCGATGTTAGCCCCAACGATTGGGCCTTCCAAGCCCTCCAATCCCTCGGCGAACGCTATCAATGTTTGCTCGCCTATCCCGACGGCAGCTATCGCGGCGATCGCGCCCTCACCCGCTACGAATTCGCCGCCGGACTCAATACCTGCTTAGACCGCATCCAAGTCCTCATCGAGGAAAACATTAGCGCGCTTTCCCCCGAAGACCTCGCCCAACTGCGCCGTCTTCAAGAAGAATTTGCCGCCGAACTCGCCACCCTCCGAGGTCGGGTCGATGCCCTCGAAGTTCGCACCGCCGAACTCGAAGCCAATCAATTTTCCACCACCACCAAACTCGTCGGCGAAGCCATCTTTAACCTCGCCGACAGTTTCAGCGAAAACGACGAGAGCCAATTCGCCTTCAGCCAACGGGTTCGCCTCAACTTCGTCACCAGCTTTAGCGGTAAAGATAGCCTCATTACCCGCCTCGAATTCGGCAACATCGGCAACTCTTTCGCCGACGAAATCGGCACCAATGAAGGGCGCTACGCCTACGACGGCGCCGGAGATAATGTCGTGCGCCTCAACCGACTGCACTACAATTTTCCGATCGCCGATAACCTCAAAGCCAGTATTTTCGCCAACGCAGGCGGACACCATTTTTACGCCCCCACCCTCAACCCCTATTTAGAAGCAGGTGGCGGCGGAACCGGAGCCCTTTCTCGCTTTGGCGAACGCAACCCGATTTTCCGCACGACCCTCGGCGGCGTCGGGGTCGGGTTTCAGTACAAAGCGGGCAACCTTCTCGAAGTCAATGCCGGATATTTGAGCAACGAAGGGAACACCCCCCAGCGATCGCAAGGTCTGTTTGACGGCAACTATTCCGCCCTGACTCAGGTGATTTTCGGCGATCGCTTCAAAATCGGCCTGACCTACATTCACGGCTACGACGGCACCAGTAACCCCCGCTTCGGCTTCGGCGGAACCGGAACTGCTTTAGGAACCTTAAACCCCTCCGCCCTCGGCTTGCGCGCTACTCCCGTCGTCAGCAACTCCTACGGCGTCCAAACTTCTTTGAGAATTAGCCCCCAACTCATTCTCGGCGGTTGGTTGGGGAAAACCAGCGCCCGTCTGATTGGTTTGGGAGATGCGGATATTTGGAATTATGCGGTCACCCTCGCTTTACCGGATTTGGGTAAACAAGGATCCCTCGGCGGTTTGATCTTCGGCGCCGAACCCTATTTGAGCGATCTCGACGTGCCGGGAAATCCCGATTTTCCTACAGATATCCCGTTTCATGTCGAAGGATTCTACAAATATCAAATGAGTGACAATATTGCCATTACGCCGGGTTTAATTTGGTTGACTTCTCCCAATCAAAATAAGGACAACGATGATGTTTTTATTGGCACGGTGAGAACGACATTTTCGTTTTAAGGCACAAGGTAAAAGGGGGTGGGAGTCAAGGGTCGGGGGGCAACACGAGCGCCATACTCCTCCCTCATTCCTCTTCTTTGTTGCCTCAATCTATATGGTTTAAATTGGGTTGAAATGTAAGAGGATAGAATGGGAAGCCGATTCTCAATTCGATTAAGTCCGAGTGCTGTGGGTGAATTCGCTGTTAATTCTCTTATCGTTTGATGATTTTCGGATATGATTTATCTTGCTCGCTTCTCGATCCAAAATCCAAAACCTCCGAGGGTTGTATCGATTTGTACTGTATTTGACGATCGATTCAGTTATGCTTGAAAAATTGACTTAAAATGAAACTGAATTTATAACAATGCGCCTAGAGCAGTTACAAGCCTTTCTGGCTGTTGCTGAGACGGGAAGCTTTCAGCAATCCGCGCGTCAATGTGGGGTGACCCAATCGACGATCAGCCGACAAATTCAGGCACTCGAAGCAGAATTGGGTTTGCCACTGTTTCATCGGGCTGCTCAGGCTAAGTTAACATTGGCGGGCGATCGCTTTTGGCCGCGCGCCCGTAAAATTTGCCAAGAATGGGATAACGCCCGTCAAGAATTGGCGGATTTACTGGCAGGAAAACAGCCGGAATTGTGCGTGGCGGCAATTCATTCGGTTTGTGCGTATTATTTACCCCCGGTTTTACAAAAGTTTTGTCAAAGTTATCCGGAAGTACAGTTAAGAGTGACGGCGTTGGGCAGCGATCGCGCACTGAAGGTTTTAAAGGATGGGTTAGTGGATTTGGCGATCGTCATGAACAACCGTTTTTTAACCGCCAGTCCGGAAATGGTGGTCGATATTCTTTACGAAGAAACCATCGAGGTGTTGATGGCGGTGGATCATCCCCTCGCCCAATACGATCGCATTCCCTGGTCGGAATTAGCTCGTTTTCCTCAAGTGGTGTTTAAAGATGGTTACGGGATGCAACGGTTGGTACAAGATTTGTTTTTAAAACAAGGAATTCCCTTGCGTGCGGTGTTGGAATTAAACACGCCGGATGCATTTCGTGGGGTAGTACGTCAGGGGGAAACGATCGCCCTGCTGCCGGAATCGGCTCTGGTGGAAGCCCGACACGATCCGACGTTGGCGGTGCGATCGCTGGCCCCTCTATCGTCGCAGGTAGCGGTTGACGCCGAAAAAAACGGGGAAAATAGCCAGGTTCCCTGGAATCGCCAAGTGGCAATCGTGACGACGCGCGATCGCTTGCAAATTCCTCCGATCGAATACTTTTGGCAGTTGGTTCACGAATGCGTTCCCGAACAGCAGCCATGTCATCCCCGGGAGAGTGCGACTTTTCCCGTGTCGTGAACGAGAACAATCGGGCGATCGCGGGGAAATCTTGATTGAAAATGAGAGAAAAATAGTTTTCAAGCTGGATTTAGCCTAAAATCTCAAATCTGAAGCCATCTAAAATTCCATTTTCGCCATGAGTGATGCTTTTCGCGAACTTCTCAAAAAAATTGGCAGTGGTCCCCATACCGGACAAGCTCTCAACCGGGAAGAAGCAGCCAGTGCGATGCGAATGATGCTCCTCGGCGAAGCGACTCCAGCCCAAATCGGGGCGTTCTCGATCGCCCATCGAATCAAGCGTCCGACGGGGGAAGAGTTGGCGGGAATGTTGGATGCTTACGACGAGATCGGACCGCAGTTAGGGGCGATCGCGGGAATTGAGGCGATCGTCTTGGGGGTGCCTTATGACGGGCGATCGCGCACGGCCCCCGTAACCCTCCTGACGGCGTTAATTTTAGCCAATGCGGGGGAATGGGTGGTCGTACACGGGGGCGATCGAATGCCGACGAAGTACGGCGTCCCTTTAATCGATCTCTGGCAGGGATTGGGGATTGACTGGCGATCGCTCGATCTGGCACAAACTCAGGCAGTCTTTGAAAAAACCGGGATCGGTTTTGTGTATGTACCCGCTCATTTTCCCGAAGCGGCGAGTCTGATTCCCTACCGGGAGCAAATCGGCAAGCGCCCCCCGATCGCCACGTTGGAGTTAATCTGGTGTCCTTATGCCGGAAAGGCCCAGATCGTCTCGGGTTTCGTCCATCCTCCCACGGAAAATATGTTTCGCGAAGCGTTCCGGTTGCGCGGACAAGCCCATTTTACGACGGTGAAGGGGTTGGAAGGGAGTTGCGATTTACCGCGCGATCGCGCCGCGATCGTCGGGGTGAAGCAACCGGAACGATCGCCCCACGACGACTTAGAACGGTTGCTGCTGCACGCCCGCGATTACGGTTTTAGCAGCGTTAACGTGCCTCTGTGTTCGGAAGCCTTTTTAATCGAGCAAATGCAAGCTATTGTCAAGGGCGAGGAAAGCGATTTGCTGCCGTCGGTGTTGTGGAATGCGGGCTTTTACTTGTGGCATCGCGGTATTGCCTCGAATTTGGAAATCGGCACGCAAATCGCTAAAGAAGCGTTGAGCGAAGGTCAAATAGCCGCTAAAGTGGGGGCGATCGCCGAAGCCGTCGCCGCTAGTTAGAATGTAGGTTAAACGCAAAAAATAACTGTTACTCTACAATCTACAATCTACAATGCTCAAAAATCGCCTCACTGCCTTGGTTTTAGCGGGCGGTTCGAGTTCGCGGATGGGGCAGGACAAAGCCCTCTTAACTGTTGGAGGTCGGACATTTTTGCAGAAAGTCTGCGAAGTCGCGCGCCAGTGTTGCGATCGCGTCTGCATCCTGACCCCGTGGCCCGAACGCTATCAATTTTTAAATGAATTGCCCTCATGGGGAGCAGGGGAGATCGCCTTTCTCGACGAACTCCATCCCGGAGAAGGACCGTTAGTGGCGTTATGCGACGGTTTGGCGCAGGTCGAGAGCGAGTGGGTATTGTTGCTGGCGTGCGATTTGCCGTTCTTGGACGGGGCGATCGTGGCACGCTGGGCCGCCCAATTAGATGCCCTTTCCCCGGAGATTCTGGCGTCGGTTCCGCAACAGGACAGTTTGTGGCAGCCGACATGTGGTTTTTACCGATCGCCGATTCTACCGCACCTGCAAGGGTTTGTCGCTCGGGGCGGGCGATCGTTCCAACGGGGGTTGAGGGAGCTTCCGGTGCAGGCGATCGCCTTGAACTCAGCCGAGTCACAAATGTTGCTTAATGTCAATACCCCGGAAGCGTTTCGATCGCTGCAAAATTAGGGTTTTGGGGGGCGATCGCACCGCCGAGGATCCTCGAATGAGTAAAAAAACTGACTTTGGTTCCGAGTTCCCAGGGATTCTTTGGAAAGATTTTGGAATCCTTGCTTATAATCTGTACAGGAATCTATAGATTTCTCAATAGGTTACTTGCGAACCTTTACAAACTCAGTAGTTCAAACCCTTGAATGATGCCCCGGATACTCGTCATCGACGATGACCCTGCGATTTCCGAATTAGTTGCCGTCAATCTCGAAATGGCTGGCTACGAAGTCAGCCAAGCTGAAGATGGCATCAAAGGTCAGGCTCTAGCGCTCCAGCTTCTGCCGGATTTGATCATGCTCGATCTGATGCTGCCTCGCGTGGATGGATTTACTGTCTGTCAGCGTCTGCGCCGCGACGAACGAACTGCCGACATCCCCGTATTAATGTTGACGGCTTTGGGTCAAACTCAGGATAAAGTCGAGGGCTTTAATGCAGGGGCTGACGACTACCTGACGAAACCGTTTGAAGTTGAGGAAATGCTCGCTCGGGTACGCGCTTTGTTGCGCCGAACCGATCGCATTCCCCAAGCGGCGAAACATACGGAAATTCTCAATTACGGCCCGCTCACCCTGGTTCCGGAACGATTTGAATGTATTTGGTTTGGCCAAACGGTGAAGTTGACCCATTTGGAGTTTGAGTTACTGCATTGCTTGCTCCAACGTCACGGTCAAACGGTGTCGCCGAGTGAAATTCTCAAGGAAGTGTGGGGTTACGATCCCGACGATGACATCGAAACGATTCGCGTTCACGTCAGACATTTGAGAACGAAGCTCGAACCGGATCCGCGTCATCCTAAATATATCAAAACCGTTTATGGGGCGGGTTATTGTTTGGAGTTACCCAATACCCCCGTTAGCGAACGCCAGGAAGATGTAGAAGCCGGGTAGGGCGATCGAGATAGAGAAGGGAAAGGCAATGAAAGATAGCTTTCACGGCGATCGCCCGGATCGATCTCGGTCGAGCCACAGAAACAAATACAGCTAGACAGATTGGTCTAGCTGTATTTTACGATTTTATGGGGGGTCTGGGCGATCGCCCTTTGCCTGCCTTCGCGCGGCGATCGGGCGATCGGCTTCCAATTCGGTCTGTTTTCTTGGATCGTTTTATATACTATATATAACTTTAGTTAATAAATATTTCAGATCGAATTCACCGCCCTCACCCTCAGATTCATCGGCGACCCGCGATCGGCGATCGGTCGGAATGACGGGTGCTAAAACCCGCATTCCGACCGATCGTTACCGAAAATATCAGCGATGGAGAAAGGGTTCCCAAGCCCCTCTAAGGCGCTAACGCATTTCCTCGCAGCAAGCTACCGATGGTTTTCGCCGTAATCTTGAGCTGCACCAAAGGATTGGCGGGAACGACGGTTTTGTAGAGATAGCTATCAAAGGTCAGCTTCTGCACGTCGAGGTCGGCGCACATTTCTACAAACGCTTCCCGGGTAGCGTCGGAACGGTAGAAGACCCGTTGCAAGATGTCGAGCACCTTGTAGGTCATGCCGTATTTCTTATCCCAACGCTTGATATAAAGCTGCAAGTCCGCTTCCGTCGGAATGCGCTGTCCGGCGTTGGTGGTTTCGACGATCGTTTCGGCGCACATCCGGGCGGATTTGGCGGCGAAGTAGATCCCTTCTCCCGAGGATTTGGTCACGGTTCCGGCAGCGTCTCCGACGAGAGCCACGCGACCGCGAACCCGGTGCGGACGGGGATGTTCGGGAATCGGGTGCGCTTCGACTTTGATGATTTCGCCACCTTCGAGGCGTTTTGCGGCCCGGGCGCGGATTCCAGCTTGAAGCTGTTTGATGCGCGCTTGGTTGACTTTCATCGTACCCGTTCCCACGGCGACGTGGTCGTATTTGGGGAACACCCAGGCGTAGAAGTCGGGGGAGACGTCGTTACCGACGTACATTTCCGCTAAATCTTGGTAATACGCCATTTTGTCTTCGGGCAGACGAATGCGCTCTTGGAAGGCGATCGCGTAGTTGTAATCTCCGGCTTCGATCGCCTTGGCTACCCGAGAGTTGGCGCCGTCCGCACCGATGACGACATCGACTTTCAGGGTTTTTTGAGTGCCTTCTAAAGTGCCGTCGGAATGATCGGCGTAGTGAATTGTATAAGGGTCGGTATTATTGGAGGGAATCTCAAGTTTGTGAACCGTGCCGTTAATCAGGTTAGCCCCTAATTTGGCGGCGCGATCGCGCATGAACCCATCGAGAATTTCCCGACGGCACATGCCAATATATTCGTCTTGATTGGGTAAATGAATATCGACTTCGATATTAGACGGGGAGATCATTTTCATATTTCTCACCCGCCGATCCACGATTTCGGGAGGTAGATCGAACTCGCTGACCATGCACAGTGGAATTGCACCGCCACAAGGCTTGGCATTATTGAGCTTGCGCTCGAACAGGAAGGTTTCAATACCCGCTTTTGCAAGTGTCTCGGCGGCGGAGGAGCCTGCGGGGCCTCCTCCCACGACAGCAACCCTTAGTCCCAAAGCTGTTCTCCCTATGTCTGTTTGCGGTTACCGCCAGTCATGGTATCACGGACTTCTAAGTCGCGCTTCTCTCCTCTCCCAGATATGACAAAAATGAAACAGACCTTAATATTTCGATACAATTTCTCGAACCCGTCAATCTCGACCATCAGCAATTTTGAATGACAGGCGATCGCATTTATGGTATTAGGGCATGAGTCGGGCAGAAAAAAAGGCGACCGGGACGGTCGCACTCGGGAAAATTGGCAAGCTTGCGATTCTGGAAAAAATGCTAGACTTGCGTCTTTTTAGAAGGGGGGATTTTATGCTCCCTTTCGTTAAGCCAGGGCAAGATTATATAAAACAAGATTAGTTTTCAGTATAAGCTTTGACCGCTTTTTTAACCTTCTGTTCTACAGAATTATCCTCTTGTGTATCTTCCGGACTAATCATTTTATTTTTGCTGGCGGCGCCTTGAACTTCGTTAATCCCTTCCTGCGCCTTTTTCTGAGTTTCTTTTAAAGACATCGGACTATCTTTGGCGACTTGTTCCGATCGCTGACGGATTTCGTTCAAATTCGCTTCGCCTTCCGTCGGCTGACTTTTAGCCGCAAAAGCCGGAAACGCACTACTCAAAATGAGTAAGCCCGCGATCGCGATCGCCAACAGAAAACGGATCGGACGGACGATCGCAAAATTAAAAGCACTAAAATTCATACAAAAAAACCTCCAAAATTTCAAAAATAAAATTCGCTTGGGGAGCGATGGTATCGACGGCCAATCCCCACTCGGGGAATTGAGTTCGATACAAATGAACTAACTTTAATTTAACGGAATTCGTGCGATCGCCAATCCCCCTAGAGAGAGATTTGAAAAAGCGGGCGGTCTCTCTGTAGAGTGAGACCGATCGGTTTGGGACGATAGCCCTCTCGGAATCCAACAGTAGCCGAGACGAACACCAGCCGATAGAGTAAAAGCAATTTCCCTGTTTTCACTAATTTAGGCGATCGCCTCTACGCTTCCCTTGTATGTTATTCGTAGTCTGGTGGAAGACGATGAACCGCTCTGTCCGCTTCGGTCAGGTGAAGCTGGCGTGTCCCTTGTGGGAGATTCGCAAAACGAACACCTCGGATTCTTAGTCTCCGGTTCGATCGCGGCGATCTCCGTATCTAGGGGAGAATTTGGATTGCCGGGTCGATCGGCTCCGTGCAATTAACGTCTATATCGTAAGATTTAGAATTCGAGGTTTATGGATCTGGGGGATATGTCAAAGTTGAATTTCGTTCGTACGATCTGCGCTTGGGGAATGGCGATCGCGCCGAAGTCGCGGCGGCGGCGATCGCGCCTCCGATTTGTCGCACTGTTTGCCACCTGCTGCTTGTTGGCGGTCAGTTGCGGATCGCGAGAAAGCACGCAAGTCACTGAATCTCCGGGGGAACCCGGACGAATTACGATCGGCACGATCGCCAAAGTGCGAACCCTAGATCCGGCAGATGCTTACGAAAATGCGGCGGGAACCTTTCTCTACAATTTGGGCGATCGTCTCTACACCTACAAAACCGGGACGACCCAGATCGAACCCCAACTCGCCAGCGCACTCCCCACCATCGGCGAGGACGGTTTGACCTATACGATTCCCTTGCGCGAAGGGGTGAAGTTTCACGACGGAAGCGCTTTCAACGCCGAAGCGATGAAGTTTTCTTTAACTCGGTTTATCGAAAATGGCGGGATTCCCTCGTCGATCTTAGGGGAAGTGGTCGAGGCGATCGAGGCGACCGGAGAATATGAGCTAACCATTACTTTGAAAAAGCCGTTTGCCGCCTTTACTTCCCTCTTGACATTTACTGGAACTTGTGCAGTCTCCCCCCAGGCTTACGAAATTGGCGACGGTAAATTCCAACCGGATCGATTTGTCGGAACCGGACCGTATAAATTAGCCAGTTACGGGACCGATTCGATCCAATTCGACGTTTTCGAGGACTATTGGGGCGAACAACCCGCCAATCTCGGCGTCGATGTTCGGCGTTATTCTAGTGCTTCCAACGTGTACAATGCCTTGCAAACCGGGGCGATCGATTTAACCTACGGGACGTTAGATCTCGATCAAATTGCTCAGTTGGAAAAAGAGGCACAAGCGGGTAAGTTTAAAGGGGTTACCGGACCGGGAAATGGCATTTATTATTTAAGTTTGAATTTGCAAAGCGAACCGTTAAACCGTCCCGAAGTGCGACAGGCGATCGCGGCGATCGTCAACCGTCCTTTACTGCAACAACGAGTTTTTCGCGGACAAATCGAACCGATTTACAGTCTTTTACCCGCCACCTTAGACGAGTATTACAAACCCGTCTTTCAAACTTACGGCGATGGCGATGGCGAAAAAGCCTTAGCCCTGCTCGTACAAGCCGGATATTCACAACAAAATCCCTTGAATTTAGAGTTGTGGTATCGCTCTAATATTACCAGCAATGGTTTAGTTGCCACCACGATTAAAGCGGCGGCAGAACAGCAATTAAAAGGCTTCGTCAATATCGACCTGAAGAGTGTGGAATCGGCGACAGCTTATCAAAATTTGGATAAAGGGGTTTATCCTATTTTCTTATTAGATTGGTCTCCGGACTTTCTCGATCCGGATAACTATATCCAACCGTTTATGGACTGCGATCGCGGCTCGGCGGAAACCGGATGTCAGGAAGGGGCGAGCAAATTACAAGGATCGTTTTATTACAGCGATCGCGTTAACGAGTTAATCGATCTCGAACGACAAGAACGAGACCCGGTAAAACGTCAGGCAATTTTTGCCGAATTACAAGATATTTTAGCCCGCGACGTGCCGTTCGTTCCTTTATGGCAAAGTCGGCAATATCTGTTCGCCCAACCCAATCTTGAAGGGGTTGCGCTTCAACCCACTCAACACGTCAATTTTGCGACAATTAAAGAGTAGCGATCGTCGCGGATTCCCGCTTTTGTGGGAATCCATCACCTCGTTTATTCGCCAACCGATTCAGAACTCCTGTAGCGAACATCAATCATCTAGACGAGCGATCGAATCTAATAATCTAAAAAAATCTAAACTCTAAACGCCCAACATGTCTCGTTCAAAAGCCTTACAATCTTATATCCTCATTCGCTTATTGCTGGCGCCGTTGATGTTGTGGACGATTACCACCTTGGTTTTCCTCCTCCTACGGGCGACTCCCGGGGATCCCATCGATGCGATCCTCGGACCGAAAGCGTCGGACGAATTTAAAGAGCAAATGCGCGAACAGTTGGGATTGGGCGATCCGTTGTGGTTGCAATATGTCAATTACATGGGACGGTTGCTCAGTTTTGACCTGGGGACTTCGATTACCAGTCGCGGACAAAAGGTGTGGGAAATTATCGGCGACTTTTTCCCAGCGACGGTAGAATTGGCAGTGGTGAGTATGGCGATCGCCCTGATTGTCGGAATCGGGGTGGGGATGATGTCCGCTTCCCGTCCCAATACGGTTTGGGATGCGGGGGGACGCCTGTTCGGGATTTTGACTTATTCGATTCCGATGTTCTGGTTTGGGACGATCGTGCAATTGGTGTTTGCGGTTCAACTGCGTTGGTTTCCGTTGGGAACCCGCTATCCCACCGAGATTCCCGTTCCGAAAACGATCACCGGACTTTATACGATCGACAGTTTGCTGACGGGTCAGTTCGACCAATTTTTCGCCGCCTTGCACCATTTGGCGCTTCCCTGTCTGACCTTGGGAATTCTGATTAGCGGTATTTTCGAGCGCATTGTCCGGGTCAATCTCAAGCAAACATTGCAAGCGGACTATGTAGAAGCAGCACGGGCGCGCGGCATCCCGGAAGGTCGCATTTTAGTCGCCCACGCGCTCAAAAATGCCATGATTCCGGTGATTACGGTCATGGGATTGACTTTGGCGGCGCTCCTCGGCGGTGCGATTTTGACGGAAGTGACGTTTTCCTGGCCCGGATTGGCGAATCGACTGTACGAGGCGATTTCCCTGCGCGACTATCCGACGGTGCAGGGGATCGTGGTCTTTTTTGCGGCGATCGTGGTGTTGGCGAGTATTCTCATCGATATTTTAAATGCGTATATCGACCCGCGCATTCGCTATTAATTGATGGAGTTAACTATCGGGACGGGCGATCGTACTCAAGATTTGGTCGACGCGATTCGCGGATTGGGTATTGCCTTGGAGTTCAAATAAATCCCGGGCATTTGTTAAAACTATTTGTGCTTCTTGCTCTTGACCTTTTTGATATAAAATAATGCCTAAATTGGCGTGAGCTTCGGCAAATTCAGGCTCGATCCGAATGGCATCGCGATAGGCGGCGATCGCGGCATCTTCTTCGCCTAAATTGACCCAAGCATTGCCCATGTTGTAATAAGCTTTGCTGTAGTTTGGCAAAATTTCGATCGCCCGTTTGTAGGCTTCGATCGCCTCGAAAAAGTTTTCATTTTTAGCCAGGGCATTGCCTAAGTTGTAATGAGCGGCTGGCAATTGCGGATCGATTTGGATCGCCGTTTCATACGCTTCGATCGCGCGATCGATTTCTCCTCGATTGACAAAAATAACGCCGGAATTGACGTGAGCTTCGGCTAAATTGGGATTGAGGCGGAGTGCTTTTCGATACTCTTCTAAAGCCCCTTCTAAGTCCCCTCGTTCTTGTAAGGTCGTGCCGAAGTTATAATGTTCTTCGGCTTCGTCGAGCTCGTTATTTTCGGGTTGTTGGGCGACGGTAGCGGGGAAATTCTTAAGTAACATTTCCCGATCGCTTGTGGGGACGTGAGGCGGCCATTGTCTTTGAGAAAGAGGCGTCAAACGGGCGATCGCCGGAGTGGAAATCGCACAACTGAAAGCAAATATCGTGGCGGCGAACCAGTAAAATTGACGCAGCATTGGGTGGGATTTTTTATTGTCTATAAAGTTCATTATTGTAGCATTTTTTAGTAAAAATTAAAACGTAGCTTTGGCGAGAAATGATTTTCTCCTTGAGTAAATTTATCGCCACAATTCAAGGGTTGAAAAGTGGCGACGATCGCCCTTATTCTCCCTTATAACCCCGGCGAGGCGATTGTCCTGGGCAGACGGTAAGCACAAAGCGCGAAGCCATGCCGTAGGCTATGGCGCACCCTCCGCGAAGCGCGAAGCCATGCCGTAGACGAGATCGCGGCGATCGCGCGGTTTCGCTCAAAAACTAGCTTCAAAACTTATAAAAGCGACAAACCCTTTGAAACCATCTCGCGATAGAATTTTCACAGCAGCAATCTAGACGATCGACGATCGACCCTACTCGAATCCATGACCGACCTTGCTTTCCCTTATCTTCTCGTTCGCGACGATCGCGAGGAACCCCAAACCGTATGACCCGAGTCATTGGCGCCATTAGTGGCACGTCGGTGGACGGGATCGATGTTGCATTAGTAGAGATCGCGGGAACCGAACTCGATTTAGAAGTCAACTTACTCGCCGCTCGGACCCATCCCTATCCCCACGCCTTACAAGAGGAAATTTTAGCCGTTTGTGGGGGGAAACCGTTAACGATGGCGGCTTTGGCAGAACTCGACGATGCGATTGCGGGCGAATTCGCCCGGGCTGCCCTCTCCTTGCTCCCCCAACAGCCCCCCGTAGACCTGATCGGCTCTCACGGTCAGACCGTCTATCACCGACCGCCTGTCGGTTCCCGGGACAATGGCTCGCGCCGTCTCGGCTACAGTTTGCAACTGGGACGGGGGGAGGCGATCGCCCAGTTGACCGGAATCACCACAGTTTCTAACTTCCGGGCTGCAGATATTGCCGCAGGGGGGGAAGGCGCGCCCCTCGTCCCCAAAGTCGATCGGGCGTTGTTGGGCGATCGTCAGAAAACGCGCTGCATCCAAAACCTCGGCGGGATCGGCAACGTGGCATATTTGCCCCCGCGATCGGATCCCCACGAGACCCCGGAACCGATCCTCGGTTGGGATACCGGCCCGGCGAATAGCCTCTTAGATCTCGCCGTGCGGCGTTTGAGTCGGGGTCAACAAAGTTACGATCGCGGTGGCGCCTGGGCGGCCACCGGAACCCCCTGCGAACCCCTGGTCGAACAGTGGTTGCAAGAACCGTTTTTCCAACAACCTCCGCCGAAGTCTACCGGACGCGAACTCTTCGGCCCGGACTATCTAGACCGATGTTGGCAAGAGGCGCAATCCTACGCTCTCTCCGACGAGGATTTCCTCGCTACCCTCGTCGAATTTACCGTCGCCTCGATTGTCGTCAATTACCGTGCGTTTCTTCCGGTTCAACCGGATGAGGTCTTGCTTTGTGGGGGCGGAAGTCGCAATCTGTATTTAAAACAACGCTTGCAAGCACGCTTGGCGGCGACGTCGAACCAACCCGTCTCGGTGCTGACCACCGATGAGGTCGGTCTCAATGCGGATTTCAAAGAAGCGATCGCCTTCGCGGTTCTCGCCTACTGGCGGGTGCGAGGCATTCCGGGAAACCTCCCCGAATGTACTGGAGCCGAAACGCCCATGTTGCTGGGTGATATCCATCGGACCCCTCGGCGATCGCGTGCTAGCATAGAATGCCAGTAACGGCAGTCAGTCGTGCAATTTAAGGAATTGTGCCGTGACTCACACCTTTTTATTAGAACCCGGTCGGTGGACTTTGGAAGGCACTTGGCTCGAACGAAACGGAATGCTCGTGCCTGTCAAGGGTAAAACCTTGGTCGCCTGGTCGCGGGAAGATTGGTTTAATATGGTGACCAAGTTGATTTTTCCGGGCAGCGATCGCCACGAAATTACACTACAGTACCGGGGTCATTTCGATTTAGGGGAGCGTCAGTATACTTTTGTCCTCCAACACAGCGATCTCGGTCGGGTCGAAGGGGAAGGCTGGATCGCCCCGGAGTCGATCGTCCAGCGTTTCTGGGTGCTCGGCGATCGCAAGCACCGCCGCAGTGGCTTTGAAACCCTCCACCGCCTCAGTCCGAATACCTACCATCATTCGAGCGGTCTGATGGCGGGGCATTACTTGGTCAGTGCGATGGAAGCCACCCTAGAACGGATTGCCACCGAACAAAACCAGTGAACTGGGATCTTCGGTTCACTCCCATCGACGAATAAGGCGACTGAGTCCGGCGATCGTACCGTTTCAGTCGCCTTATTGGCGATCTTTAAAAATAACGCCGAATTTTTAATCTTGATGGGCCGGGAAGAAAATAATCGGTTCGCAACTGCGGCGCAGCAGTTCCCGGCGGAAGGAGGGCAGCCAGTCCCACAGATTGCTCAGGTTGTCTGCGGACACGGCGATCGCGCAAATATCCGACATCTGCGCCAATTCCAAAATATCGACGATTGGCTCGCCCAAGCGCACTTCCACATCGACTTGCAAGCCGAGGGCTTCGAGATCCGCTTTAATCGGGACGAGGGTTTCGTTCGCTTTACGCAATTGTTCGTCTTTGGGAATCTTATGCAGGACCCCCGCATCGACGACCCAGGCTAGCAAACAGCGTTCTAGGGAGTTGGCGGGTCGATCTTTTGCGTAATACTTGAGCCGTTCCACCGTCTCGCTAGAGCGATCGCCCCCGTCGTAGGGAATCGCAATGTAACGCAATAAGTGTTGGCAACGTAAGGCCAATTCTTCGCTGGTCAACGCCGAAATTAACTCGGTCGGGAAGGTCATCAAGGGAATGCGCGTCCGTCCCGACAGCTCGATAGTCGTGCTACCAAACAGGTTTTCGCTGAGGGAATTGCGGTGGGACGTACCGAGGACGATTAAATCACTTTGGTACTTTTTGGCGATTTTGACAATTTTGTCGCTCGGTGGACCCGACAGCAATTCGACCGCGACTTCTACGCCCTCCGGCACGGTTTCGGGGATCGAACGGCTCAGGCGATCGCGTGCCCGCTCCATTTTTTCCGTATCTTCGCGAGGAATTTGACCTTTTGTCCACAAGGGAACGGCGTGTAGAAAAACTACTTGCTCGATCCCCCCTGCCGCCAAGTTGGGGAGGAAGTTCCCCAAACGATGCAGACCATCCGCAAAATCCGTACAAACTAAAAGCCGCCTAAACATTCTGTTTTGATTAAGATTTAACTTTGAAGCTCTCAAATGCAGACATCGAGCGACGCCTGAAATCGCTGGGTCATGCCACGATAGGACTCGATTCGATCGCCGATCTCTTGTAGATCTAGGCGCGATCGGGGCGATTTGTTTCAAATTCTAGCACTTCTCATTGCCGCTCAGTCCGGCTCCGGTTCGGGCGATCGCCGTTCGTGGCGCTCTGATTACATCGGCGATCGCCCCGGCTTTCAGCGTCCGATCGTCACTCAAAACACTTAATTTGCCGATCTTTTGAGGGCAAAAACCCTCAGTTCTCGCCGTTTTTAATCCCTGTGGCAGCTTATTGGTTTTATCAGATATTTTTAGAACAACTCTCGTTGGCTTCGATCGCCGCGATCTTCACCGACTCGCGACTCGATTCTCTCAAAAAGATCGACGGTCGATCGCCAGGTGCCCGTCCCACGTCTCGTTCTCCTTTTGAAGGGCGATCGGAGAACAATAGCTATCGCAACAGTCAAATTGAGCCCTGAGAAGGAGCGATACTCGACACCCGATCTTCGTTAACTCTCTCGGCAGTATGCGCCGTGCTTCTGACGCGATCGCGGGGAGTTAAACGCCCCGACATCCCCAGCTTTAGGTTCTCTCAAACGGAGAACGGAGCAAGAGAAGGAGGTCGTTGACTCGGTTGACCCACGGAAGGGATGACAACCCGTAAACCGGGTTATAAGTCCCACTCTTGTTTGAGGAAATGCCGATACATATTTTCGCGCATCAACATTTGCTTGTACAGTTCTTTGAGGAAGTATTGGGCTTGATCGCGGCTCATGCGATCGACTTGATCCTCAAAGCTGCGGACGTTAAATTCTTGTTCTAAGGAGAGTTCTAAAGGTACTTGTTCCATTGGTAACCTCCAAGTTCTATCGGTCGGTTTTGACAAGCGCTATCCAGCCGGATTGACTGGATTTGTCTCTTGTTTCGGGAGTCCTTCTTAGGGGTCAGGATTCCCTGTTGCCCCGGTGGCAGTTTCCCGATGTTACAAATTATAACAATCGTTTGACAAGTTGCCCACTTTAGGGGGGTAGTCTTGTGAATAAAAGATGACACGAATCGCCGAAAAGTTTCCGAACGGAGGGGTTCTGATGTCCTTTTATCAACTCGACCCGAGTAAAAATGCTCGGATTGAACGGAACGGGAGTGAATCCCGGGGTCAAGGGTTAAGAATCCCGGACAAAACCGGGAAATCGAACGGCGATTCCGTCGGGATCGGTGCGAGAAGTGAAAGGGTTAGGGTGTGGGAAAAAAATAAACGCGCGGCGATCGCCCGACAGACAATTTAAGCGATCGGGGCGAACCGGATCTCCCTACGAAAGCACGACGATCCGAGTCGAATGCAGCGTTTTCGACTCGGATCGAGGGGAGAGGCGATCGGCGCCCGTCAATGACAAAGTAGCCTGTCTCCAGCCCTAAAATTGGGGGGAATACGACCGTGGGGGGGTAGCGAAATTCCGTTTAAGTGACATTTTCGAGGGTAATGGCGATCGCGGTAATATTATCCCGCCCACCTTTATCTTTAGCGGCGCTGACGAGATTTTTAACCGCTTGGTCTCCGGCGCGGATCGATTTGAGGATCGATTCGATCTTTTTATCCGAAAGTTCTTCCGTCAAGCCATCACTGCACAACAACAGGCGATCGCCCGGTTGTACGTCCAACCTCTGCACCTCAATTTCCTGAATGTCCTGTCTGCCCAAACATTGAGATAACACGTGGCGCCAGGGGTGAGTCCGCACCTCATCCGAGGTCAAATGTCCCGCCTTGAGGGCGCGCGCCACCCAGGTATGATCTTCGGTAATCTGTTCGAGGTTCGCCCCACGCAGGCGGTAGAGACGGGAATCGCCGATATGGGAGCACCACGGGCCGTCTTCGTCCCGGAAAATCACGGCGACGGCAGTAGTTCCCATATCCGACCGTTCGGGATGGTCTAGCTGATCCTGGATAATGGCTTCGTTCGCTTTTAAAAAAGCCGCTTTCAATAACTCTTCCGAACTTTCCGGCGAGTCCCAATGCTCGATTAAATAGGTTTGAATCGTTTCAGTTGCAATTCGCGACGCTTCTTGACCCCCAGCATGACCGCCCATACCGTCGGCGACGATAAAAAATCGTCCTTCGGAGTCGTCGATGTAATATGCATCTTGATTAACGGCGCGAACGAGTCCCGTATCCGTGAGACCCGCAAAATATCGTTTCATAAGTCAACTGTAGGCGTGAAAATACGTGAAAACTAACCAAAATACGCCACGCGCAGCTAAAACGTGCGATCGCGGTGCGCCCGAGGGAAACCCCCTCTAAAACATCTTATCGGAGCGCTCGACACTCATGAGTAAGCGAATCAAGCTCCCCGCCAGGGCGATCGCCACTAAAGCTACCACCAACGCCAGCCAAATTTTATCGTTGACTAACAAAATTGTCGCCGACAGGGTAAACGCACTGACCAACAAAGCTAAATTCGTTCCCATTTGGATGCTACCGAGGCGACGCAGCACGCGATCGGTTTCGATCGAGCGTACCCGTACCCGGACGTCACCGCGTTCGAGTTTTTCGATCGTATCTTCGATGCGACCGGGTAAACCCAGGGCCGTACTACTCACTTGAGCTGCTTGGCGTCCGAGTTCGTCGAAAAAGGTATTGCGATCGCTGGAATTGGCGTTACTCATAATTTGCATTGCAAAAGGTTTGGCAACCTCCATAAAGTTGAAGTCCGGATCTAACCCTTTTCCGACCCCTTCTAACGTGGAAAAGGCGCGCATGACAAACGTAAAAGTGGCGGGAAACCGGAAAGGTTGGTCGTAGGCGATCGCGTAGAGATCGTCGCTAATCGCCGTCACCGACTGTTCCTCGAACGGCTTATCCATCAAGTGATCGAGAATGTATTGAATCGATCGCCTCACCGGCCCCATATCGTCCATCGGCGAGAGGGCTTCCAATTCCACCAACGCCGTCACCACATCTTCGGCATTTTTCTTGGCAATCCCAAAAAACAAGTCGAGCATTTTCACGCGGATATCCCGGCGAACCCGTCCCATCATGCCGAAATCGTAGAAAATTAACGCCCCTTCCGGACTGACCGCCACATTACCGGGATGGGGGTCGGCGTGGAAAAAGCCGTGATTGAGTAACTGGCGTAAATAGGCTTCGGCGCCAAGTTGGGCGAGGACTTTGCGATCGAGTCCCGCCGCTTCGAGGGCTTCGTAGTGGCTGATTTTAATCCCGGGAACGTATTCGAGGGTGAGGACGCGGGGGGACGTGTAGCGCCAGTAAACGCGCGGAACCCTCACCCAGTCGCGATCGCGGAAATTGCGCCGGAAGGTGTCGGCGTTTTGTCCCTCGTTGAGATAGTCGATTTCTTCGTAGAGGATTTTATAACATTCGTCGTAAATGCCGATCCAATCGCGGCCCCGTCCCCATTTCGGGTGGTTATCGAAATACCGGACCACCGTTCGCGCGATCGCCAGATCGATTTGAAACAAGCGCTTCAGTCCGGGACGCTGCACCTTGACGACCACTTCTTCCCCGGAATGCAACTGCGCCTTGTGAACTTGCCCCAAACTGGCTGCGGCGAGGGGGATGGGCTCGAAGGCGCGAAACAGTTCGCCGACCTGGCGCCCGAAATCTTGCTCGACAATCGCTTCGGCTTGTTCGTAGCTAAACGCCGGAACTCGGTCTTGCAGTTTGGACAGTTCCTCGACATATTCCGCCGGGAATAAATCCGATCGCGTCGAGAACAATTGACCCAATTTGATAAAGGTCGGACCGAGTTGCAACATCGACTCGCGAATCCAAATCGCCTGTCGCTTGCGCCGTCGCGCCCGTTTTTCCTCGCTGTAACCGCCGCGATAGGTCCACGGTTTGCTGTCGTACCACAACTCGAACAGAAAGCGCAAAACGAACGCCCAAATTTCCAGGCGTCGCCGATTGCGCGAGTAGTTCGGGCGATTCCAGCGATACGCCCCTTGTTGATGTACGCTCAGTTGTATTTGTTCTATGGGTTCGATTTGAGATGAACTCTCTCCACTGACCGAACGCGCATTCTCTCGGGAATGATGCTGCCGGGAATGCTGGCGGTCGAGGGAATCGTCAGAGATAGCAGACACGCGGGTTTCCAACTTGATTGATTCGGGCGATCGGAATGGATACGGAGAAATGGAGCAATGCGGGGAGTTCGCGGTTCAGTTGTCGGGAAAATTCAGGGATAGACGTCTTCCTACATGGACAGGAAAACAACCCTACTGCGATCGACTGCGATAGCGTTGCAATTCGGCTCTGACCCGAGCAATTTCAGCGCGTAATTCGTCGATGGTCGCTTGCAAGTCGCCTTCGGGTTCGTTGGCGAAGTTAAAGTCGCCTTCAGCAGAGTTAGCACTCCCTTGGGTCTGCGCCGCTTGCTGTTGGGCGCGTTGCATGACCTCTTCCATGAAGGCGTGCAAGCGCTCTCGTTGTTCGGCATCGAATTTCCCTAAATCGCTGAGGGCTTGGGTCAGCGTTTTTTCTACTTGTTCGCCAATGGCTTGAGCCAGCGCTCGACCGACGAAAAAGGCGTTGACTTCAGGTTTACTCATGCTGACGAAAGCTCCCTACATGCATCTCGCCAAAGATTATAACTTGGTTGCTCGATCTGATGTCGGCTTGGCGACGCAGAAGCGCGGATCGATCGCCTCTAAAACAGTTTGATGCCAATTTGTCCGTTAATTCCGCGAATGCTGTGATACCCGGCCCCGAAAAAAATATTGCCTTCCGGGAAGACCTGGACGCCTCCAGAAAAGGCAATGTCGCGATCGTCGGAGTCGGGATCGTCGTAGAGTCCGACGCCGACATAACCGGATACTTGACTGACAAATGGCGGGTTGATGAATTTCATCACATCGACGCCGACGGTACTGTCATTGGTCAAGCCGAGTTCGGCGCCAAATCCGAGGGCGCGAACGCCGACGGAAAAGGTCGGTTCGCTGTCTTCAATACCGACGGATACCCAGGGACGGGGGACGAGTTGGGCGATCGCCTGTCGCTCGGATCCGAGCAGGATCGCGGCGATCGCCGCGATCGCCATACTGGTGTTGGCGAGGGATTTCATTGGGGAGTTTGGAGTTTAGAGTTTAGATGGAGCAATATTATACTTTTTGACCGTTAAAATATCTTTTTAACGATCGCCCGCCCACTGCAGCAAGAACTTGGCGGCGCGATCGCAGACCCCGACTTCCCCCAAGGCTTCCTTCATGCGGGCGTAATCGGCGAACATTGCCTCGCGGGTTTCGCGATCGCGCAATAACTGCAGCCCTTCCCGGGCGATATTTTCCGGCGTCGCTTCTTCCTGCAACAACTCCGGAACCACCGATTTCATCAACACCAAATTCGGCGGCGACATGAACGGAATCGAGAAGCGCAACAGGTGGCGGGCGATCCACGCCGTAAGCGGACTGACGCGGTAAAGCACCACTTGAGGCACCCCGGCGAGGGCAATTTCGAGGTTGACCGTACCGGATTTGGTCAGGGCCAAATCGGCGCAGGCGATCGCCCACGGCGTGTCCTCGCGGTCTACGACGGTCGCCTGCAAGCCGTAGCGGGCGATCGCCCCTTCGATCGCCTCCCGGTACGTCCCCAGAGACAGGGGAACGTAAAAGCGCACTTCGGGTAGGGCCGCTTGAATCCGACGCGCCGCCTCGAACAGGGGGGGTAGCAAGTAGCGGATTTCTTGAATTCGAGATGCTGGTAATAAGACGATCGCGGGGGTTTCCGGGGCGATCGCCCATTTTTCCCGGGCGCGATCGCGTGCGGGCCATTGGGACTGGCGATCGAGCAAGGGATGGCCCACCCAAGTCACCGAAGCGCCTTTCTCCCGGTAATAGCGGGCTTCTTCGGGGAAAATCGCCAAAATGCGATCGCACAGACGGACGATCTCGCTGGTGGTGCGATCGCCCAGAGACCAGACCCACTCTTGCGGCGCGATATAGTAAATCACCTTAACTTGGGGTAAATGCCGCTTCACAAAATTGGCGATCGCCAAATTCGGCCCCATATAATCGATCGCCACGACCAGATCCGGCGGATTCTCCCTCAAATACCGTTTGGCGCGCCGTTGAATCTGCAACGTCGGCCACACAAACGGCAGCGACTCCCACAATCCCACCGATCCGATCGCCGTCGTATCGGCGAGCAATTCGGCACCCGCGCGCGCCATTTGCGCCCCGCCTAACGCCACGATTTGCAAGTCGATCCCCTGCCTCGCCGCCTGCTGGAATAACGACTCGACCAGGATCGCCCCTTGTAAATCCCCGGAGACCTCTCCGGTACAAATAAATATCCGCACCGCGCGCCCTCGATCCATTCCTACGAACGCGACCCCTTCGAGCCGGAGGTCGGACCGCGCCGTCCTTCGCCGAGAGAAGCGACTAAAAAGCGCTGCAGGTGGGCGACATATTCGTTCTCCGGGAGTAAATCCAACTGTTCGAGAGCGTGCTGTAACGTGTCGCCACTGCGGTAAAGGATGCGAAATGCCTTTTTTAGCAATTGGTGGTCTTCTCGGGTCAATGCCGCCCGTTTTAAGCCCACCAGATTGAGCGATCGCACCCGGCAGGGATTGCCTTCGACGAGCATGTACGGCGGCACGTCCCGGTCTACCCGACTCATGCCGCCGATCATCGCCAACCGACCGATATGCACGAATTGGTGAATCCCCAAAACCCCGCCGAGAACGGCGCGATCCTCAATTTGGACGTGACCCGCCAGGGCGACATTATTGGCAATCACCACGCGATCGGCGATGCGACAGTTGTGGGCAACATGAACGTAAGCCATCAGCAAATTATCATTGCCGATCGCCGTCACTTCGCCTTCTCCCGTCGCCCGATTGATCGTCACGTATTCCCGAATCGTATTGCCGTCGCCGATTTTGGTCAGACTCGGCGCGCCGTCGTACTTTAAATCTTGAGGTTCCAGACCGATCGCCGCCCCCGGATAAATGCGATTGGCTGCCCCGATTTCCGTCTGACCGTCCAACACGACATGCGCGCCGATCTTCGTTCCCGGACCGACCTTGACTTGCGCTGCGATCGTCGCGTAAGGACCGACCTCAACAGTGGGATGAATCTGGGCATCCGGATGGATGACCGCACTCGGGTGAATCAGTGTCCTCATAATTTTCAAGAGTAAAAAGCCAAAAATAAAAAGAACCCGTTATCAGCCGGGGTCTTTTTACCTTTGCTCCGGTCAATCCACGAGGGAAAACATTAATTCCCCTTCTACAGCCAGTTGGCCCTCAACTTCGGCGCGCGCTTTCATTTGAGCGAACCGCCGCCGCATTCTCATTAATTCCGTGGTCATAATCAATTGGTCGCCGGGAACCACCGGACGACGAAAGCGGACTTTATCAATTCCGGCAAAGAGGAACAAAGCGCCTTCCATTCCCGGCAGTTGGGTTAAAACGACGCCGCCGACTTGGGCCATCGCTTCGACCATCAGCACTCCCGGCATAATCGGGCGTTGGGGAAAATGCCCTTGGAACTGGGGTTCGTTAAAGCTAATATTTTTCAACCCCACGGCCCGTTCGCCGGGGACGTATTCGAGGATGCGATCGACGAGGGCGAAGGGATAGCGATGGGGAAGGAGTTTGTGTATTTCTTCGATCGATAATTGGGAAGGCGTCGGCTTGCTCTCCTCATCGGTTTGAGGTTCGGTTTGACGGTGGGCAGAATTGTTAAGGTCGGTCGAACTGGACATGGTAGATTGCTTTGACTTGCGACGCCCGTATCAGGTGAGTTGGGCTGTGGATTGAGTTGGAGTCGAACAGTTGCGAGAGCTTCCGGACTCGGCGATCGCCCGCGCGAGCCGGACGTGCAGCTTGTGACTGGCTTTGTAGGCGACGAGATGAGCTTGGGGCAGCACCCCGAGCAAGCTGAGATCTCCTACTAAGTCTAAAATTTTATGACGCACGGGTTCATTTGCAAATCGTAACGGTCCGTTGAGCCAGCCGTCGGCGCTGCAAACGAGGGCGTTGTCCAAGCTGCCGCCTTTGATTAAACCTGCATTGCGTAAGGCTTCGATTTGGTCGGCAAAACCGAAAGTCCGGGCCGGGGCGATCGCCCGTGCAAAGTCGGACGGCTCGATTTGACCGGGATCCGGGGACCAACTGTACCACTGATTGCCGATCGCCGCATAGGGAAAATCGATCCCGTAACTGATTCGCACTCCCTCGTCGGGAAACGCCGCCACGAAGGCATCGCCGTCGCGCAGGACAATCGGTTCGTCCAACACGACGGGTTGGACGATCGCCTCGGGAACCGCCACTCGTCCGACCCGGGCGATCGCCTCCACCCAGGGTTGGGCGGAACCGTCGAGTAACGGCACTTCCGGGCCGTCGATTTCGATGCGGGCGCGATCGATCCCCATCCCGACCAGGGACGCTAACAGGTGTTCCACGGTTCGCACCTCGGCCCCGTCCGCTTTCAATTCCGTCGAAAGGGTGGTTTGGCTCACCGCTTCCACCCGCGCCGGAATCGTCGGTCCGTTGGGGAGATCGCGGCGCACGAACACCCGCCCCGGGGTCGTCCACTCCGGTTTGACCGTCACCGTGGTGATTTCGCCGCTATGCAAGCCGACCCCGGACAGGGTAAATTCCCCGGCCAAAGTGTACGCACTCCGGTGCTCTGTCCGTTCTGCTGTCATTCCCCTTAAAACCGCTCGCCGATGCCGAAGTGAAAGCGGCTTTCGCCTTCGTCGTTGAAGGCGTAATCGACGCGGATCGGGCCGAGGGGAGACTGCACCCGAACGCCGACGCCGTAGCCGAAGCCGCTACCGGGTTTGTCGCGCACCCCTGCCGGATCTCCGGGAACGTCCCCTCCGGTGCCCAAATCGGTCGCCGCGTCGAAAAAGAGCGCGCCGCCGACGATCGCGTAAATCGGGAACCGATATTCCGCCGTGGCTTGCACGAAACTGCGCCCGGTTCCGAGTTCCCCTTCCCCGTAACCGCGCACCGTGGTACTCCCTCCCAAGGAAAAGGCTTCGTAAGGGGGCAGATCGCCGATCGTCGTGCCGCCTTGCACGCTCAGGGCGAGGGTTTCGGCGCCGTCGGAGAATTTGACGATATCGAGGGGGACGTAGTAGCTGTAGCTGCTACGCAGTTGAGTCATAAAAATATTGCCGAGTCCGATGGGAACCGACTGTTCCGCACTGACTCGGAAGAGACTTCCGGCGGTGGGTTGCGCTCGGTTGTTGCGGCGATCGCGCGAGGCGGCTAACTGCACGGTCAACAGGTCGTCTTCCCCGTCGCCGCTAAAGCTCAAATCGTTGCCGAGTTCGTCTTCCGGTTCGATGTCGCCGTCGGAATCGCGAATGCTGACGCGCTGGTATTTGGCCCCGAGGGAAGCCCGCCAGTCGTTTTCTAAGGGACGGGAGAAGGTGACGCCGCCGCCCAACCGCAGCACCCGAGGGCGATCGCCATTATCGAGCTCGACGTCGTTGTCCCCGCCGTCAAAAATCAGAGAAATCGATCGCCGTCGGAAGGCGTTGACCGTGTACGAGGTACGATTTTCATCCCCGGCAATCCACGGGTCGGTAAAGTTCACGTCGAACAGCAATTCGCGTTGACCGACTTGCAATTCCGCCCCGAGTTTGAGGTTGCGTCCGAGTAAGTTCTGCTCTTGGTAGCTGACCGTTCCAAATAACCCGCTTGCGGAACTAATCCCGGCCCCGGCGGCGATCGATCCGGTGTTTTTCTCCAGAACATTAATCACGACCACCACATTACGGGGGTTTTCGCCGGGATTGAGGGAAATCTGCACGTCTTCAAAGATGCCCAAACCGAACACCCGTTGCAAATCCCGTTCGACTTGTCCCCGGTTGAACACTTCCCCGGGTTCTAACTCCAACTCCCGGGTGATGATATATTCCCGGGTTCGCCCTTTAATCGGTTGCCCTTCTTCATCGACGGTTTCGCCGTCTTCGTTAATAAAGCGAATTTGGATATCTTCGACTACCCCTTCGGCGACTTCGAGAATCGCGGTGCCTTCCGGGGTCACTTGGGGGGCGTCGATCACCTGGGCCAGCACGTAGCCGTTGGCTTGATACCACTCGTTGAGTTCTTTAATCCCGTTTTGGAAGCGGCGCAGGTTGAGGATTTCGCCGTACTGTTCGCCGAAAATTTCGTCGATGGTGGTTTGGGGTAAAACTTGGTTGCCGCGTATTTCGACCGCCTGTAAGACCGGGTTGGGTTCGACGACGAAGGTGACGCGCACCCCTAACGGCGTGTCTTCCGGTCGGGCTCGGACGTTGGAGAAATATCCGGTGGCAAAAATGGCGTTGATGTCTTCTTGCAGTTGCGATCGCGTCGTGGTCCGTCCCGGTCGCAGGGAAATGGCCCGGTAAACTTCATCTTCGAGTTCCGGTTCGCCTTCGACTCCTTCGACGACCACTTCGGCGACGAGGACTTCGGGTTCGCTCGTTTGGCTTCCCTCCGGTTGGGTTTCCGGTTCGTCTCTCGGAATCGGTAAGGGCGCTTGCGGACGGGAACGGGTCGGTTCGTCTTCCGTATCCCTAATCACTTCGGGGCTTCCGGTTCCGTCTTCCGTCGTGTCCGGCGTTTCGGTTTCGGTCTCGGCTTCCGGTTGGCTCCCTTCAGGCTCTCCGTCGGCTTCCTCCGCCGCCGAGGGCGCGTTGGTCGGGGGCTCGCCGGGTTCGTCGGGAACGGGAGGGTCGCTGACTTGTGCTTGCAGCCTCGGGGACGCCCCAGGGGTTAGATGGCTCTCCCCTGGGGCGTTCTGGGTGGCTTCGATCGCTTGCCATTCCCGGGAGATCGCCTCCCAATCCACCCTCCGAGCGCTCGTTGCGGACTCTGGGGCGATCTCGGGATCGGCGTCGGCGTTCCCGGCGGCGGCAGGGGTTTCGGTTCCACGGCCCCCTTCACCGAGGGATTGGGTTTGACCCGGTTGCGAGAAACTGAGAAGGGCTGAGGCAGCCAGAAGGGCTCCCCAGACTGGAGATAAGCGCATTTGTCGAGTTTTTGGCACGTCCACACACCACAGACAGAATACTATTGGGCTGCAAAGTCTGCATTCTTTGCCGTTTTTTGCCGTTTAATGGGGAGCTGACGGGGGCGTTTGAGCGAGAACCCGCTCTAACACTTTTTGATAGGCTCCTTCAACATTGCCCAAATCTTGCCGGAATCGGTCTTTGTCCATTACCCGTGCTTCGGGATCGCTTTGGCTGTCGTCCCACAACCGACAGGTATCGGGACTGATTTCGTCGGCTAAGATGAGGCGATCGCTCCCATCAATGCCGAATTCTAATTTGAAATCCACCAAGGTAATACCACATTGGTGGAAAAAGTCTTTGAGGATCTCGTCGATCCGCAGGGCCATGGTTTGGAGTTGTTGGAGCTGTTCGGCGGTCGCCAGCTCTAAGAGGAGCAGTCGGTCGCGCGTCAGGAGGGGATCTCCTAACTCGTCTTTCTTATAGAAGAACTCGACGAGGGGATGTTTCAAGACGGTGCCGACGGCTAACCCGGTTTGCTTGCACAAACTTCCGGCAGCAATATTCCTGACTACAACTTCTAAGGGCAAAATCCGCACGCGCCGGACTTTCATGCGATCGCCTGCCGTTTGCTCGACGAAATGGGTGGGGATTCCCGCCGCTTCGAGATGTTTGAATAAGGCGGCGGACAGGGTGCAGTTGACTTGCCCTTTCCCGACGATGGTTCCCCGTTTTTGGGCGTTGAAGGCGGTCGCGTCGTCTTTATAGTACGCCAATAAAATCTCTGGATCGTCGGTGGGATACAGGATTTTGGCTTTCCCTTCGTAAAGTTTTTCTGGCACGGACATCGGTGATAATGCTCGATTTTGATGGAACTGGGGTGGGGGTTGTCTCGCGATCGCGAGCCGTCATTTTTCCCCAATCATTCTATCGCTAGCTGGCGATCGCCCGATCGCTGGCGATCGCTTGCCCGATTTTTTGGTCTTTATTTCTCTTTTCTACCCGTTCTCGCTTCTGGGTTCCCTGATAGCATCGGGCAGATTGATTTTTTTGAGAATTAGCGATGTTATGGGGACGATTCTTGCGGCGCTCTTTCCCGGGGGCTTTTCCCGGGCGATCGCCCTTCACTCTGAAACCGATCGAATCGACGATTTAACCCACAATGAAAGGAGATCGCTCCCGATCGCCTTCTGCCTCGATCGCGGTGTTTAAAAGCCTGTATTTCTGTAACTTCCGTTACCTTAAAATATCTATTTCAAGAATAGACTAAAGATCGAATGACACATCAATCTCGTTCGTTAATTAATATTATGAAAATCTCAATTGTATTATCAAAAATTGACTCAATTCACCCCAAAATGCGATCGTCGAGCCTAAAAATCCTTAATTAAAGTTATTTCAACCGGGATTTAAATTCGGCAGAGTAGCCTATAAATCGAGAAGCGATCGCCCAAACTCTACCTAGATTACGCCGATGTTTCCAAACTTTTCTGAACCCTAGATCTTGCACTTGTAGCGGCTACGGTTCTCCCAAAAGAAAACCCCGAGACTTGTCAAGTTTTGGTGACCCTCGCGATCCCTATCCAAATTCTCTATAAAATCTATACCGAGAGCTCTTTTACCTCGTCGTTCTCCTCGGTGGCATCGTACCCTCGGGAGGGGGCGATCGCGAGGATCCCCCAAAAGTGCAAAGTACAAAAATCTTCAGATCGATCCTGGTAACTTTTCAGCGCTTTAGGTTAAGATTGAGTTAAAAGGCGTTAACCTTCAGTTAAAATACCGAGAAGACAGGTTTCAAAAGACCTAAATTCCATAGATTTACCCAGAAAAAATACCCAAGATATCGAACATTTTGATAACCGTCAGTTCCCGGGATCGTCGCGGCGAGTACAACGAACAAATAGGAATCGTCAAATCAGGATCGAGCGGGTAAATCCAGGCGGTCTGAAGCGCGCTCAAGCACTTATCAAGGAGAGATTGCCATGAACAGCTATGACTTCTTTTATCCTCGCAGTCGCTATCGCGGACCGTTTACCCCAGAAAATCTCGTCTTTGATGCCAACTTGCAAGAGTTCGCCCAAAAAGTGACGACGATTAGCTGTCTGGAAACTGGGGGAAAATTATCCCCCGAACAAGCCTATAACGAAATCGAGGCGCTCTGGCAAAAATTGCAAACTGCCAAACAAGAATTAGGCATCGGCGATAACGGTCACGACGGTCGAAGCCAACCCCGGGGGGGTGGCGCCCGGTGAATTGCTCACTTCGTGGTCATCGTATGCACCCCATCCCAATCTTCGGCGGGGGGATGTTCGAGATAATCGAGGGCACGTTGGAGGTGGATCTCGGTAGCGCGATCCTCGGGAAACAAGCGCGCTGCAGCGCGAAACTGCTCGATACAGGCGTCGAAGTCCCGCTTGATATAGGCATCCCGTCCGGCGCGGTAAAAGTCTAAAAAGCGCCGTTTCTCGTCGCTGAGGGGCATGGAGCGATCGCCGATCAACTCGTAAATGCTGACGGCTTCATTTTTGCCTTTGACCCGAATTTTATCTAACTCGCGCACCCAGAGGCGATCGCCGCACAGGTGATAGGTAAACTCGCTCAAAATAATATCGCAATGATATTCCTTAGTGACGCTTTCCAAACGCGCACTGAGGTTCACCCCGTCGCCAATCACCGTATAGTCCATGCGTTTTTGGCTGCCAATATTCCCCGAAACCACCTCCCCGGAACTAATACCGATCCCGATCCGGATTTTATGTTCCGGTTGGCGGCGGTTGAACTCGCGCAGGCGGCGGCGCATGTCCAGGGCCGACTGAACCGCCATCCAGGCGTGTTCTTCCAAGGGTAGGGGCGCGCCGAACACCGCCATCAGGGCATCGCCGATAAACTTATCGAGGGTTCCGTCGTGGTTGAACACCGCCTCGACCATGGTCTCGAAATATTGGTTGAGCAGGGAAACCACTTCCGACGCTTCCAAATTCTCAGTCAACGTCGTATAGCCGCGAATGTCGGAGAACAAGATCGTCACTTCCTTGCGTTCGCCGACCATCAACGAATCTTCTCCCAGGGCCATCACCCGTTCGGCGACCCCGGGGGTCATGTAACGGTACATGGTCGTCTTCATCCGTTTTTCGCGGCTGATATCTTCCAACACCACCAAACCGCCGCGTACCCCCCCTTCGGGATTGGTCAGGGGATTGACGGTCAAATTGAGACTGCGTTCGATTTCTTTGACCTGCTGTGTAGGAATCGGCTCGACCCCAGGGTTGGCGGGGTTTTCGTTCCAGGGAATGTAAAGACTGGGGTCGGCGCGATCGCGGATCGCCAAAATATAGCGATCGCCGTGCCGTTCGCCCTCGGACTCGCCCCCGGATGCGCCCGTTGCCGCTCTCGAACTCGGTTCTAGATACAACCCCACCGTCACACTCTGTTCCGGCACGTAGTGACGCGCCGCATGGCGCAAGCTGTCTTCCAACCGAAATTGCAAATTTTCGATCGGCACCACCTCCCAGACCGATCGCCCCTGTAATTTTTTCTCCCAGAACTGTAATTGAGACTTGTTCGACCCTTCCGCCGTCGGACAACCGAGCAGTTCTAAAGCCGCCTCGTTAATCGTCACGATCCGTCCTTGCATGTCCGTCGAAATCACCGCATCGGAAAGACTTTCGAGCATATCTTTCTGATACTGTTTTTCCAGCAGCACATTTTCAAACAGTTGGGCATTTTGCAGGGCAATCCCCGCTTGAGCGTTAAACGCCCGTAAAAAGGCTTCGTCGGCGGTGGTAAAACTGCCTTGATGCTTGTTAATCAACTGGGTGACCCCGATCAAATCTCCGGCAGCATTAAAGACGGGCATACAAAGAATATTGCGAGTTTGATATCCCGTGCGGCGATCGGTCGTCGGGTCGAAGCGGGGGTCGAGATAGGCGTCGGGGATGTTGAGGGTTGCCCCGGTGGAGGCGACGTACCCCGCAATCCCTTTATTGGCGGGGATGCGAATTTCGACCATCGTTTTGCCGTCGGCTTTGGCGACTTTCGTCCACAACTCGTTCGTTTCTTTACTGAGGAGAAACAAGGTGCTGCGATCGGCCTGCATCAAGTCTTTAGCCCGATCCATGACCGCGCGCAAGGTGGTTTCGAGGTCCAAACTCTGGCCCAAGGTCGTCGTCGCTTCTAACAGGGCGCTGGCGGCGCGTTGGTTGCGGGCGGCGACGTAGAAAGACTGACAGCTTTCGAGGATAATACCGATCGCGCTGGCGAATTCGCGAAATTGCTGCTCGTCCGCCTCGTCGAAAGGGATGCCATTTTCCTTGTTGAGCAGTTGGACGACCGCCACGGCGCGATCGCCGTCCTTACTGCTGAAAATAGGAATACAGAGTATATTTCGAGCCTCGCATCCCGGCGGTTCGTCCACTTCGCGATCGAACAGAGGATGGTTCGCCGCCTCGGTAATATTGAGTTCTTCCCCAGTTTTGGCGACGTGACCGAGAATCCCCACATTCATCGGCAGCCGAATTTCCGTAGTTTTGCCCGTTTCGCTGTCGCTAACTTGAGACCACAATTGCTCGCGATTCTGGTCTACTAAAAAAATGGTCGTCCGTTCGGCTTTGAGAATTTGACCGATTTTGAGGGTTAACGCATCGAGAATCTGATTGAGAATCGTTTCGAGGGCTTCGTTGCCAATCAGATCGATCGCCCGAAAATACTGTTGAAATTCCGCCGTGATAAAGTCGAGCAGGCAGACAAATTCACCAACTGGTAAATTACTGACCAGATTGGCAAGGACGCCACTTTGATTAACTTGCGTTAACCTAGCCAGAATGCTACCAGTCGGAGAAAATTGCATGTTTGCGAGGGTTTAAGGGGCATTCACGGGGGGACGACCGGGGTGTTGACACTTTTAAAACTCGTAGAACATCCCGTCTCGATAGAGAGGAAGCGAAACCAAATCTTTTCGACGTTCTTGCTTACGTTTAAATCGCCGTCAGTTCCGGCTTTTCATATCTTTTAAAGGGTCGAGTTTAGAGAGGAGTACAAGAGGTGCATAGAGCAAAATGACTTCAATTCGCGCAGGACGCCGTATATTTCGGCAACTGCTGTCAGCCTTCCAATATAGTACCCGAGCTGTCGGCTTGGTGTGGTCGAGCAGTCGAGCGCTGACGGTGGCCCTCGCCGTTTTAACCGTACTCGCCGGGTTGTTACCTGCGGGGGTGGCTTACCTGGGTAAGCTCATCGTCGATAGTGTGGTACGGGCCGCCGAAACTGGATTGGCGAGCGATCGCACCACCGCGATCGCCTACGTCGCCCTCGAAGCTGCCGCCGTTATGCTTTTAACCCTAACCCAACGGGGTCTGAATGTCTGCCAGTCGTTGCTACGGGTTCTACTCGGTCAACGGGTCAATGTTGCCATTTTAGAAAAAGCCCTCACCCTCAGCCTCCGTGATTTTGAGGATTCTGAATTGTACGACAAAATGACCCAGGCGCGCCGCCAAGCCTCCAATCGTCCCCTGTCTTTGGCGAATCGAACCTTTCGCCTGGTTCAAGATGTACTGGCGTTAGGCAGTTTTAGCGGCTTATTGATTCAATTTTCGCCGTTGGCGGTGGCGATCCTGGCGATCGCCGCCGTTCCGCCGTTCGTCGCCGAAACCCGCTTTGCGACCGAAGCCTTTCGCCTGTTTCGCTGGCGATCGCCCGCCACCCGCGCCCAAATCTATCTCGAAACCTTAATCGCCCGAGAAGATTACGCCAAAGAGGTTCAACTCTACCAACTCGGTTCCAACTTCCTGCAACGCTACCGCAATATTTTCGACGAACTCTACGGCGAAGACCGCGATCTCACCTTGCGTCGCGGCTTTTGGGGCTATTTACTCAGTTTGCTCAGTACGATCGCCTTTTACGGCGCCTATACCTGGATCGTCCTCGCCACCATTTACGGGCGCATTTCTTTAGGGGAAATGACCATGTACTTGACCATTTTTCGGCAAGGACAAACGACCTTTTCCGATGCCCTGACCTCGATCGGCGGCATGTACGAAGATAATCTTTATCTGTCCAATCTTTACGAATTTCTCGAACGACCGACCCCGCCCGAAGCCGGAATCTTTACCCGGGGCAGCCATCCCCAAGATGGCATTCGGTTCGAACGAGTCGGGTTTACCTATCCGGGGAGCGATCGCCCCGCCGTCAGCGATCTGTCTTTGCATCTCAAACCCGGCGAAAAATTAGCGTTAGTCGGTAAAAATGGTTCGGGAAAAACGACGTTAATTAAACTGCTTACCCGGCTTTACATCCCCAGTGAAGGGCGCATTTTACTCGATGGCGTCGATTTACAAGAGTGGGATATCGATGCCTTACGCCGTCGCATGGCGGTGATTTTTCAAGATTTCGTTCGCTATCATTTCACCGTCGGCGAAAATATCGGCGTCGGCGATGTCGATCGCCTCCAAGAGGAATCCCAATGGCACGCCGCCGCCGAAAAAGGGATGGCGCGATCGTTTGTCGAAACCTTGCCGGAAAAATTTAAAACCCAGTTAGGACGCTGGTTTAAAGGGGGTTTTGAATTGTCGGGGGGTCAATGGCAAAAAATCGCGCTTTCGCGGGCGTTTATGCGCAGCCAAGCGGATATTTTAATTTTGGACGAACCCACCGCCGCGATGGATGCGGAAGCGGAAATCGCCGTGTTCGAGCGCTTGCAAGCATTGGCGAGCGACGCAATAGTAATTTTAATTTCTCATCGGTTTTCGACCGTTCGCATGGCGGATAAAATTGCGGTGATGGAAGGGGGAAAAATTATCGAACAGGGAACTCACGAGGAATTACTCGCCGCCGACGGACGCTATGCGAAGTTATTCACGATGCAAGCGTCGGGATATTTGTAGGACGGGAATTCGCGACGATCGCCGTCGCGATCGAAGTCGCGATAACATAGGGGCGAGAAGTCGCAAGAAAAAGCAACAAAAAATCGATGAATTCCCGAAAAGTAACCGACCGACAAAGCCAACGAGTTTTAATTACTGGAGTCAGTCGCGGTTTGGGTCGGGCGATGGCGGAGAGGTTTATTGAATTGGGACATACGGTGTGGGGATGCGCGCGATCGCCTGTGGCGATCGAAGAGTTACAAAAACAATTCGATCGCCCCCATCAATTTGCCGTTGTCGATGTCTCCGACGATTCCCAAGTGCGCGACTGGGCCAGGGAATTATTAACCGAAAAAATTGCGCCGGATTTGTTAATCAATAATGCAGGAGTGATTAACCGTCCGGCTGTATTATGGGAACTCGACGATCGCGAATTTTCCCAAACGATCGATGTCAATGTTAAAGGCGTTGCCAATACGATCCGGCATTTCGTGCCGTCGATGGTGGCGAACGATCGCGGGATTATTGTCAATTTTAGTTCGGGATGGGGACGCTCGACTTCCCCGCAAGTCGGACCGTATTGTGCGACGAAATGGGCGATCGAAGGGCTGACGCGATCGCTCGCTCAAGAATTACCGACGACGATGGGGGCGATCGCCCTCAATCCAGGAATTATTCATACCGAAATGCTCGAAATTTGTTTTGGAGAAAGTGCGGCTTCCTACACTCCAATCGCCCGGTGGGTCGATCGGGCCGTTCCTTTTTTATTGGATTTATCTCCTCGGAATAATGGGGCTGCATTGACGGTGGGGGTGTAGGGAGAAACCCGTCTATGACAGCTAGAAAACTGGCAATTTTAGCTCCCGGTTAACGGTTTTTTTCCCTGAAAATATGGATAAGTGGGATAACAGAGGAGTGTGATTCAATGGACGAGAGAACGCAACCCCAACCGGATCGAAAACCATCGGAGGTTTCGCCAGAGTCGGAAATGCTTACGGAACTCGATCTCATGTCTAAGGACTTAGCCCGGGCTTTGACCGTTTATTTTACCTGGAAAAGTTCCGGATTACTCGACGAGAAGCGACCTTCTAGGGAGGTTCAACACCCCGATCGCGCGGAGTGAAAGGGAATAGAAAAAGGGCGATCGCGCAGTTGTCGAGTTCGAGACGCGATCGCCCTTTTTCTATTTTTATGGCTATTTTATGGCTATTTTACGGCCACGATCGGGCCTGGGAGTTTAGCCGATGGTAGAGAGGTCGTCCACGATTTGAACGCGACCCCGGCAGATCGAACGCAGGAGGCGGTCGAGACAGCGCCGATCGTCTTCGGCTAAGGATTCGTCTAACACCGCAGCCATCAAGCCGTAGCGGTCGGCTTTGGCGATTTGTTGAGTTTCGCGGACGCAGGCGAGTAATTCAGGAATGGCGCCGGGGAGAAGATTGAGCGTAATCATGGGACGATCTCGAACTCGATATTTATATCGTCGCTAGAATTCAAGGCGATCGCCGCGATCGCGCGACCCTCGAAGAGGCGATCGACTTCGGCAAGGGAAGCGATCGCGCTTAGATTATGACGCGATCGCCATCACAAAATCAATCGGCATCCTTGCGGGTCTCGGCGAACGAGATCGGCAATTTTTATCGGGACGTTCCGGGAGAGGCGATCGACGGGCGTTTCCGAAAAACTACGGAAAAGTTATTGGCAGGCATTTCTACCAGTTCGTTCAAATCGAGACAGGCGCCCTCGGCGATCGCCACCACTTCATCTAAATCGCGCACTCCCCAACTCGGATTTTGCTGCTGCAAGATTTCGTCAAACGCCGCATTACTCGCCGCCGTATGCCGACCGCCGCGTTTAAACGCCCCGTAAATGTACAGAACGCCATCGGGGGGTAATAGGCGATTCGCCCCCGCCAACAAGCCGAGGGTCGTTTCCCAGGGGGAAATATGCAGCAAATTAATCGCCACGATCGCCGTCAGAGGCGGTTTTCCCGTCGCCCATTCCCGATCGGTTTCGATCGCCCATTGCGACGCCCGCGCATCCACAGCCAACGGCGGATATAAACTTTTACAGGGACGAGCCATTTGCCACGCTTCGATACTGCGGCGCAACATGGCTTCCGGTTCTGTAGGCTGCCAACCTCGCGGCTGCAACTGGGGCGCGAAATAAACCGCGTGTTCCCCCGTTCCACTGGCAATTTCCAACACCGTCCCCGTCGGCGGCAGCACTCGCTTCAAGACCGTTAAAATTGGGTCTCGGTTGCGCTGGGTCGCGGGGGCGTATTTTCTAGCATCTTCCGAAAGTTGAGTCATCGGGGCTTGATTTTGCCTCGGGCAAAATGCGAACGGTTCGTCGCGATCGAGCTTAGAAGCCGATGGCACAATTGACAATTATTTGGCGCAAATCGCGTCACCTCCATGAGGTTCACCCAATTGGGGGATTGGCGATCGCCCGGTCGGTCGATGTTGGAGCAGCCTAGATTCGGACATAATAAAATCAATCGCGGTTAACCAAACAAGCGAACCTTTTCATACCCCTGGAAAGGACCCCCCAGTTTGGTAATAGGAAACCGCTAGCTTTGGCTAACCCCCCCTTAGCCAATTCAAAAATCCTACCCTATTTCAAAGACAGCCCCAGTGATTTAAACATTGGGGCTTCTCCTTATTTAAGGCTCTTTTTTAACCTTGAGAAGGGGAACTTCTCGAACGACTTGGCTTTAATCCAACAAGTTCGGTTCCTCATGACGATCGAAAAGGCTATAACTGAAAGAGTTTACCCGCGAATTCCGAAATAGGTCACGACTAAGTTTTCTTGACTATCATTGATGAGTTCGTGAATTTCTCCGGGTTCCACGGCGATGCAGGTTCCCGGTGCTAAAGGATAGGCGCGATCGCCGATCCGAATCGTTCCCCTCCCTTCACTAACAAAAAACACCTCATACATATCGGAGTGAGCGTGACCGTCGGCAATTTCTCCTGGCGGAAAAGTCGCTTGAGAAAAATAGACTAAGTTAGGCAACTCTCCCGGTTCGATTATTACTTTTTTGTTGATTTTTTGATTATGAGAAACGGGTTTTACTGCCAAATCTTCGAGACGAATATATTTCATGTTTTGAGGTTAATTTGACTACAAATAGTTTTAATTTCAAACTAACAGAGGATAAAAGTAGGGGCGAAACATGTTTCGCCCCTAAATACAATTGGTTCCGATCGCCGTGAACTTAAAAAGATCAAAGATACTCTCGATTCTCTTCATCTTCCAAGGCTTGAATTGCCAATAATAGCTCTTCCTCTTGGGCTTCAAATTCTTCCTCAGAAAGATCGCCGAGGTCGAAAGCTAACTGTAAAGACAACAAGCGCTTTTGTAGGTTTTCGCGATCGTCGAGTTCTGCATTGGCGCGGTCTAAAATTTGTTCGCCAATCCAGGTAATGCCTTCGAGTGGGCCGAGTACGGGGAACGTGAGCAAGCGCAATAACATAATGACAATTGGGGATTCTAACGAGACGGATAGACAAGCGGATTTTCGGTCAATTTTCGCTCAAAACGATCGCCCCTGGGGGGATTGGGGGAAACAATTTCGCCCAATACAGGGGTGATATGTAACAAACTTTGGCAAAATGTCGATTTATTTCCCAATGCCTTCAAAATAGCAAGTAACCCACGTTAACGCAGTACATCGAACTCGCCGATCTCGATCCGCGAAGGCGACGATCGCCACTGAGGGCTGGAGACAGGAAACTCCCCCAATATGCCGCGAGTTCGCTGCAATGTCTCATCCAACCTTGCGCTTTTGAATCGTTCGATGAATAACTCGGTGCAACTCGATCCCCTCGACAGTCCCCATCCGATCCCGTGGAGTTGGATTGTCGCCATTCAAACCCAAGCGTCGGCGAGAAAATTGTGTGCTGTTCGTCACTATCGCAGTAGTTCTCTGATTTCGCCGGACGGTTGTTATGCAGCTTACAGTCGCATTTCGATGAAAGTCGATCCGGTGATGGTTCGTTCTCGGGTCAGCAGTGTGGCGATCGTCGAAAATCTGAAAACGGGTCAGTTACGAACCCTCTGTCCGACGTCACCGCTAGCAGAAAATCCGTTCGATCGCGAGAGGGGGGCGCCTGTCTCGGGGACGATTTCGATCGCCGTTCCGATTTCTTGGTCCCATCGGGGCGATCGCCTGTTAGTCAGAGTCTTTGAATCCTTATTCTGTTCCGATATTGCCTCGGATTATGCCTTAGTTTGGGATCGAGAGTCGCTCAACAGCAATACGGTAGCCCCTACGGAAATTCAATACACCCATGCAGTGTTATTGGGGTGGAGCGATCGCGCGCCGGATTCTATCTTATTCCGTGCGGGTAAAATTGGCGGCGATTTGTGGTCCGAGTGGCGGGTGGAGGTCACCGGAAAAACCTCGTTGGCGAAAGGCGATCGCCCGGTCATCATAGGGGAAAAGGTGAATACAGTCTGGAGTGGACCGCAATTGGGCGAGTCGTGGGGTGTGGGCCATGGCTAGGTCTACCGGGAGGATGTCGGCATGGCGCAGATTTTATCCCAAAAGTGGACCACGGCAACTTAAACTCTAAAAGCTCAATAAAAGCTCAATATCCCTATCCAAAATGCCTCCTCTCGAATGGAATACCCTACTACTTGTTGTCGCTTTATTGGGATTGACGGCAATTTTAATGGGGGTTTATCGCCGTCGGTTTTATATCGTCCCCAAACCGCCGTTTTCAAAACGCCCCCCTCCGATTGCTGAAGACGATGTAGGGCAATTACTCGATCGCGACAATCTCATTGCAGCACGAGCACTTTACCAACCGATCGCCCCGTGGACGGGTCGGCTGATTTTACCGACCCCGGATCGCCGTCAACGGTCGGGGGCGATCGCCTTTGAAGTCCACAACAGCCCGCCGGAGTGGGCATTTTTGCGCGATCGCGTGGTGACGTTGAAATGGAGAGACACGCCGGAAGTTCGCGATTACCTGCAACAAGTCACGGTGGATCTGCGCTTCGGTCCTCAACTCAAACTGGCGCGGAAACTCGGGGCGATCGTCCCGAAGCGCCTCGACGGGTGGGATCGGGTCGGACCGTTGGAATCGTTGGCGGGGGGACGACCGGAAAACGATGTCGCGGTCAAACTGTGCGATCCGCAGGTCGAAAAAGACGCAGAGGCGATCGCCTTGACGATCGATCGCGAACCGATCCAAATAGCGGGTCGGTTGAAAGCCTTAGTCACGTTAATTCAACGGTTAGAAGCAGGGGAGAGCGATCGCTTTTTAGTACGTCACTACGATCGCGAGACCGGAGGATTCGACGGCCCGTTCGAGGCGATCGCCATTCCCCAAGTTCCGCGCAACCGTCAGGGAGTGTATCCCTCTACGAATCGGGATTTAGAACGATCGCCGTTCAATGCAAGCGGTTGGTACGTTTACGGGAATCGAGAGGCGGACGGGATCTTTGTGGTCGAAGCGATCGAACCGCGCGCCCTGACTTGGGTGCAATGCGATCGCGCGATCGTCACGGCTAAAGCGGCGATCGCCCATTTACGAAAGCACAACTGGTCCGATACTGCGGCGAAAAAAGGCAGGGGGTCGGCGGTGTTATTGGATACGACCTCGGAAGGACCGCAAGGGGCGATCGCGCGGTGGCGAGGGGGCGATCGCGCGATCGTCATCCATCTCTTCGGCGGAATCGGCGGTCAAAACGCCGAACCCGCGCCCTTGGGTCTAGTGACGGGTCATTTTGCCTACGGTTTCGCCACGGCGATCGAAGATTCGTTTACCGGAGAATTGCGCTTCGCGATCGAATATCGCCAAATTTACGCCCACAATCGCGAAGGCATTATTTCCGGGGCGATCGATTGGTCCGAGTACATGGGCAATTTGCGCCGGGGATGGTTGGGGTTGCGGCCCGTATCCGATATTTTGGTCAAATTCGAGACCGTGACCGAAGCGTTTGAGTTTGACGCGATCGAACTGTCGCCGATCGCCTATCTCGACCGGGAATTGACGACGATGTGCGCCCGCTACCGAACCGGAGACGGGACGGGGGTTTCCCTGGTCAATCCGGCGAGTTCGTGCGTGCAGGACTCGAATCAGGCGCTTTACGTCACCATCAAACGTCTGGAAGAGGCGATCGCCACCAGCGCCCCGATTCAAAATTGGCTGGCGCGCCACCTCGACCACCCGCAAAGGGTACAACTGAGTCAATTAGACGATTTAGCGAAAGTTCTCGAACGCAATCTCGTTCCGTTCGGTATCGTACAGCCCGACTGGCGGCGAAATGTCGAGCGAGTGGCGGCGAGTCGGGGATCTAAAGACCCGATCGCCGTGTTGCTCAAAACGATCGCCACCTGGCGGACCTTGCTCCCCCGTCGCGCCCACGACGAAATTGCCGCCATTTTGCTCAAACGGGGGGCCGCTTTGTGGATTTTGCGAACCAATCAGATCGGCGGCTTCGATCCGGAGATCTTGCCGGAAGCACCGACGGCGTTACTCGGGCCTCGCCTGCGCTAGAAGCCGTCCCAGGGGCTGACTTCGGGAACCCCCGTGGGTCTGAAGACCACTCGAAATTGAGCGATCGCGGCGGGGGTGACGGTGTTGTTGCTGCGAACGACGGCGGCGGAGGGCTGATGGAGTTCTTGGAGGGGGGTTTTGTCCAAATTCTCCTCGGAGAGGCGATCGACGGCCTCGTAATCGACAATGGTGCCATCTTCGATGACGCCGACCCGGTAGGTGAGGGGGCGAACGAAGTCCCGAGAAGCGGGCAAGGCATCGATTAATTGACCTTGGAGGGTGTAAACGAGATCGTCGATGACGGCGCGATCGGTAATTTCCGGGGCGTCGCCGAGATCGATGGCTTCCTCACGCTGTTGGTTTTGCCAGGGATCGACTTGCAGTCTGCCGTCGGGTTGAAAGATGACTTCAAACAGGGCGACGGGTTCGGGGGCGCTGCCCCCTTCGACGGGTTTGTAAACCAGTTGGCTCAAGGGGGTCCCGTCGCTGTATTCGCGGGCGAGATCGTTTTGAGCTTCGTAACCGACGATCGCCCCGTCTGCACCGACGCCGACTCGATAGATTAAATCGAGATCGAACTCGGGGCGGGTTTGCCACGCTTCATCGATCTGGTCGTAGAGTTGGTCTTCGAGGGTTGCTAAGGTTTCGGGGTCGGTAATGGTGGGGGTCGCCGGGGCGCTGGTGCGGCTCAACTCGTCCGGAGACGGCGGCGAGGGGCGATCTTCCGGCGGATCGCTCCCGGCGGGGGTCGTGTCTTGAGAGTCTTGCAGTTGTTCGGAGGTCGGTTGGGGTTTGGGATCTTCGACGGGTCGTTCGATGTCCGGGACGGGGACGAAGAAGAACGCCATGGCGGCGATCGCCAAACTGGAAACCCCGATTGCCGCAGGTAAGGCGCGCTGGGTGACGGGTATTTGAGTTTTGGCCTCGCTTTTTGAGACCGATCGCAACTGCAGCGCCAATTGGGGTAGGGTTTCGCGATCGGCTAAAAATTGATCGACTGCTTCGACGAGATCGAACAACTGCACCGAGTTGAGATCGATGGTCAGGGGAGGGCTTCCGGGACGGTCCGGCGATCGTACCAGCAAGCGATGTAAGTTGGTATCGAGGGGTTTGAACTGCACCAACGCCGACTCGCTCTCGTCTTCGTCGCCGTGCGGATCCCCCAAACGCCTGTAAGCTCTTACGCCACTTAAGAATTCTTGCGCGTAACTACTGACCGCCATCACCAAGGCTTGGAAGAATTCCATCCCCCCGGAAAGCGGTTGCTCTTTCCCCGCCACGTAACAGTCCGCATTGACTAAAATTGACAGGGTGTTCGCAGAGGTCGAACTTCCCGACCCGGAGCTTTTCTCGTCACTCAAGCCTTCTAAAATTAGCTTGCAATTGGGCAGGATATATTCACGTTGAATGCTCATCAGACCTCTCCATCAAACAGACTCGTCCACAACCGTTGCATTCCTGCGGTTCCCGTGCATAAGAGCAGTTGACCGAGCAGGGAAATGGCCAGTTCGTCGAGCTTCTCGTTGGAGTTATAAGCCATTACTCCCGCCCGTCGGGGATTCATCCGACTACGAAAGTGGGCTCGAAATCGTTCTAAATAGTTCGACAGGCGCAGGTGTTGCTCGATCGGAATCTGCTTGACTTGTAATTGGTGGTAGTCGAGTAAGAGTTGGCGGATCGTTACGGTCAAGCGACGGGCTAGGGAGCAGGCGATCGCCACGAGGGCTTTGGCTTCGAGCAAGCTTAAGGGACGCCGTTGGCTGTAGCGTCTGAGGGGATTGCTACTGCGAAGTTGCCACAAAAATACCCGGTTTTTAATAATGTGGTCTAGCTGTTGTTCTTTCGCCACCGCTAAAATTGCCTCGGAACCTCCTAGATATAAGGCTTCAATGGCCAGTAAAATCAGGTCGATTTGCAACCGGGTACTGCGAGGACAGCCGATTTCCCAGTGTCCTGGCGGATCGGGCAGACTTTGTAGAAGATCTGGGATAGTTTTGTCTGGTGGACTCTTAGATTGCATGAGGGTTACTGGACCATTCATTCCTAACGGACTCGGCACGCGATCGGCACTAAGTTGACATCCTCTGCGGCCTCAAGGCGCCCAGATCCCCAGACCTCACGATCTGAGTTTCTGTTTCGTAGCACCAGCATAAGCGAGATTTACGCTCTTCGGGTCTTACGATCGCGACCCAGATTGACACCGCTTGCCCGGCGGCCAAGACATTGATAGCAGCATTGACATCGCGATCGGGGTTGCAACTACATTCAGTTGGATAGAAACGATATCGGAACGCCTTTTTAGTCATGCTCACATTATGGCGCGGACAATGTAAAGCTGCCCTACAAGGCTTGCCCTGAGCTGAGCCGAAGGGGCGGGGTTTCAGAACCAGGAGTTTTGATGATAACAGAAGCCGTGTAGATTTTAGGTTTCGGGGGATTGAACCGCTCAATTTACGCGGCCTACACCACCAGCCAAATCAAGGATTATAGCTGGAGTACGGGTCGGTTCTTGACCGTTGATTGTATCAAGATCGCCGCCAACTCCTATCGCAACAACCGTTTTCAGCTATAATTTGCACTTTAAAGCTTAGAGCGTCCGGACTTCAAAATCTTCTCCCGATCGCTGCTTAATTCTGTGTTCTGTAGGGACGGCTGAATCCACACCAGTTTTGATATGGATCTTAAATCTCTGATTCGCAACATTCCAGATTTTCCCAAACCCGGTATTGTTTTTCGCGATATTACGACTCTGCTGCGCGATCGCGAGGGTCTGCGATTCGCGATCGATGCCATGGCTCAAACTTGCCAAGCTTGGGAACCCGAGTTTATCGTCGGGATGGAATCTCGTGGCTTCATGTTTGGCGTGCCCCTCGCTTACCAACTCGGCGTCGGTTTTATCCCCGTTCGCAAACCCGGCAAACTCCCCGCAGACTGTCACTCGGTCGAGTACGAACTCGAATATGGTAGCGATCGCCTCGACATGCACAAAGATGCCCTCGATCCCGGTCACCGCGTCGTCGTCGTCGATGACCTGATCGCCACTGGAGGCACTGCCAAAGCCACCGCCGACCTCCTCGAACGGGCGGGCGCCCACGTGGCAGGGTTCTGTTTTGCTGTAGAACTGCGCGAGTTGGGCGGACGGGAAAAACTGCCGTCCAACGTGCCAATTGTTAGTTTAGTGCAGTATTAAGAGGATTAAGAACAATCTTAAGACTGTCGTATCGAACGCTACGACCCCGTTAGCGCAGCGACGCCGACCGGCGTTAGGGGAGGCTGAGGTTGTCGGACTGGGCTGATTTCCGTGTCCCTCGTCCCCAACGCCTCTTCCGGATTGAGACTATACGCGATCGCCTTATGACTTTTTCGACTAAAAAGAGCGCCGCTTTACACGAGAGCTTGTCTAATTTGAAAACTCATCTCCTCGGTTTAGCTCAAAGCGAAACCTTTTTCTACATCCTCAAGCGATTATTACAAGCGCTCTTGACGCTGTTTCTCGCCTCCGCTTTGAGTTTTTTTATCATTCAATTAGCCCCTGGAGATTATTTAGATAACCTCCGTCAAAATCCCCAAATTTCCAAAGAAACTCTCGACCAACTTCAAGCTCGATTCGGCTTGGACCGATCGCCGATCGCTCAATATTTTCTCTGGCTGAAACAAGTCCTGACCCAAGGCGATTTTGGCACCAGTTTCGTCTACCGTCGCCCCGTCGCCGAACTCCTCTGGGAACGCATCCCCAATACCCTCTTACTCTCGATTTCATCCCTCCTGCTCACTTGGGCGATCGCCCTCCCCCTCGGTATCGTCGGCGCCGTCAATCAAAATCGCTGGCTCGATCGCGTCCTGCGCGTCCTCAGCTATACCGGACAAGGGTTTCCCAGCTTCATCACCGCCTTACTCCTCCTCCTGTTCGCCCAAATCACCTCCCCCCTCTTCCCCGTCGGCGACATGCGCAGCGTCTACCACGACCAACTCACCCCATTGGGTCAAATCGTCGATATCGCTTGGCACATGATTTTACCGACTCTCGCCCTCAGTATCACCAGTTTTGCAGGATTGCAGCGCATCACGCGCGGCGAATTACTCGACGTTCTGCGCCAAGAGTACATCCAAACTGCCCGCGCTAAAGGTTTACCAGAAAATCGCGTGATCTACGTCCATGCTTTACGCAATGCGGTCAATCCTTTAATCACTCTCTTGGGTTTTGAGTTTGCCAGTTTGCTCGGCGGTGCATTTATTGCTGAATTTTTCTTTAACTGGCCCGGGTTGGGGCGCTTGATTTTACAAGCGGTTCAATCCCAAGATATTTATTTAGTTATGGCCAGTTTGATGATGGGAGGCATGATGTTAATTGTCGGTAATTTATTGGCTGATTTCAGAAGTGTTGAACGGTACTAATGAATTAGCATAAAATAGATACAAGAATCCTATGAAAAGCTGATTTCAGTGATGGAAAACTAGCTCTCTAAACCAGTGGACATAACTAATCTTTTCACACATAAAAGCCTGTAAATATCGCAACTTATCTAATAATGATGAACCCCATTCTTGGTTAATTTTTACTAATTTTAAAATTAGATATCCGATTAAACAGCAATAAATCTGGATTTCCATTCCATTCACATTTTTCGTGATAAATTTATCCAACTTTAAGTGCATTTTCAAGAACTTCCACAGCAATTCAATTTGCCAGCGTAGTCGATAAAATTCACCAATTTCTTCGTTACTTATTCCTCCTTCTCCTGTCTCTGGCAAATTCGTCACTAAGCGAAATTCAGTTTTTTCTTCCCGGTCGCAAAACATTACTACTCTTCCTTGTACTTGTGCTGTTCCTGTCCCCATTAAATATTCCCCATTCTCTAACATTTCTAATTTAATGTTTTTTCGGATTCTCAAGACGAAGTAGCGATTTTTTTGAGCTTGAAGTTGGGCAATTCTTTCTAAGCTGCAAAAACCTCTATCCATTACGGCGACTCCGTTTTCCGGCGTGGCTTCTATCGTTTCATTTCCATATTTGCTATCGTGTCCTTGACCCAAATGAATTGATATTCCTCCTGGGTTTCCTGTCACTAAGTTAATGCCACTAAACAGTTTCAATTGGTGATATCCTTGATGCCATAAGAGTTTACTCGTCAAAGTGATAATGGTTGAATCTAAAGGAAATATCATCAACTCTTTATCTGAATTTTGGGATTTTTTGGCTACTTCTTTTTTCAATTCATCCCACAATCGATGAAAAACTTCTGGACTACGAGTTTTACTGGCTTTTGAGAAGGTTGATATATCTACGGATTCTCCGCGAATATTTAGTCTTTTAAACAAACTTCTCATCGTTGTTTGACTCTGGTCTAAAATGAAATTTAGCCAAATTGAGACAAACTTGAAAGTGTCTAGTACTGGATAATCGTCTTGGGGCAGATGACTTAGATGTTTTTGGAGAATTTCAGGAAAGTTTGATACAATCATTGTTAAGTATTTATCGAAATATTGCCCCTATTTTACTTGATTAGGGACTTTTTTTGTCAAATTTCTCTTAACATTCAACACTTCTGGGCTGATTTATTACTCAAAGCCGTCGATCCTCGCATTAAGTTGAGCAATCTTAAATGAAATTTGAGGTGAGGACAGTTAAAAGCTAAAAGGGTTGATTTTTCAAGTTGAAACAACAAGAAAAATGATGATTTTTTGAACAATAAAACATTGCTGCCTGTAGCCATTTTTAAAGGACCATATAGCAATCGTAAATCGGTTGTAAAATTTAGGGCTTTCTGGGGACAGGGAACTGCCGTTTTCCTAAGGGGATTTGGCGACTTTCCCGGGTCGATCTCAGATTCAATTGAGGATTGCTATAAAATCTAAAATCTAAAATTCCCAAAAATGTTATCGCAAACTTATTATTTAGTTCGTTCTAAAGTAGACGGGCAATATTTAACCGCCAATCCCGATCGCCCGTCAGAACAAGTCAATAAGATAAGTTATCTGCTATTATTTTCAGAACATTTTGACGCTTTAACTTATCTGAATAAATATGGGGAAGATTTGCGCGATCGCCTCGCCGTAGAATCGATCCCCGGTTCGCAACTTCCCGGACTGCTCAAACGTTGGAGTTATTCGGGAATTGCGATCGTTCGCGATCCACTTTTACCTCAAGTTGAGTTTTTAGAAATGACTTGAATGTTCAAATATCAGCGATTTTAAATAATTTATACAGCATTTTCCTCTGTCATTTAAGACATTTAGAGCCCCCTAAATCTCCCTTAAAAATCCCCCTAAATCCCCCTTAAAAAGGGGGACTTTCCTCGTTCCCCCCGAAATCCCCCCTTCGCCCCCCTTTCAAAGGGGGGTTGGGGGGATTGGGGGATCGGCACTGTTGTACCTCATCAGACGCCCGAGTGCTGTAAATCAATCAGGGAGCAAGATGCTCGCCCTAGTTAGTCATTTTCTCCAGAGGCGATCGCCTCCAAACTTTCACGATCGCCGATCGTGATTTTGCCGCCGCGACGGTAGGTAATCGCGGGTTTCATAGTTTTAATTAAGCGCACGCATTCTTCATAAGTAATCCCGACGGTGCGCGCCATTCGATAGTAAGATAACTCAATTTTCAATAGTTCTCCCCCCGGAACGCGATCGGTACCGTGGAGGGTGGCAAAATAAAGAATTAAGCGCGCCAAACGAACGATCGCCCGTTCCGAAACCAAACCGTGTACGGTGTCGTGTAACTGCTGCAAACGGCGGTTAAAAACGACTAATAAACGCAATGCCAATTCTGGATTTTGGGCGATCGCGTCGAGCAATCCCTGACGGTCGAGCAGCAGCACTTGAGTATCACATAAAGCGATCGCCGTCGCCGGAGCGCTGCGATCGCCAAATAACGCCGGAGCGGCAAAAATTTCGCCAGAATGAATATTCCGTAAAATTGTTTCTTTTCCGGTTGGAGCAATTTTTTTAACTTGCAATTCTCCCTCGATTAAAGCGTGTAAAGCTTCCGGGAGGCGATCGCCTTCATGAATGACAATTTCGCCACTGTGATAGTCTTGAATGCGCGCGTGGGGTTGCAACCGTTGCAGTTCGGCGGGTTCCAACCCACTAAAAACCGCAATCTTTGCTAATGTTTCGACAGTCGCCTGCATGGTCGAGCTTCCCGATTCAATCGAGGCATTTTGAAACGATCGCCGCCGGGATCGACCCGATCGCGATCGGATCGAAGCACCGCCAAACAAGGCAAAAGCGCGATCGCATCGCTTTTGCCTTTTCTACGAACTCGATCGCGCAGCAGAAGCTAAGCGCTGACCTTGCAAAACCCCTTGATAATATTGACTTAACTGACGGGTCGCGGCGGCCCAACTCCAGCGTTGCGCTTCAGTGCGTGCGTTGTGGCGCAAACTGTCGCGTTCCGACCCATTGGCGAGCAAGCGTCGAGTCGCGGCGATCGCCCCATCGTCGTCATCCGGGTCGAACAAGTAACCATTGACGCCGTCGGTGACGATATCGAGAATCCCACCGCGTGCGGCGGCGACCACCGGACACCCGGCAGCCATGGCTTCCAACAGCACTAACCCCAGAGTTTCCGTGCGCGACGGGAAGATAAACGCATCCGCCGAAGCAAAAGCGCTGGCGAGTTCTTCCCCGTGGAGGTAGCCGACAAAATGGGTCGCCGTTCCGGCGAAATAGGCTTCGAGTTGGGCGCGGTTGGGACCGTCGCCGACCAACGCCAGACGGGCGCCGGGAATCGCTTCGAGGACGGGTTTAATCCGATCGATCTCTTTTTCCGCCCCCAGGCGTCCGACGAACAGTAGTAAAGGACTGTCCGGGTGACCTTGAGAAAGGCGCGATCGCATGTCGCGGCTGGCTAATTCCGGGCGGAACAGTTCCGTATCGACTCCCCGTTGCCATAAATCGACCCGCTCGATCCCGTGAGCGCGCAACTCTTCCACCATTGCCATCGACGTACACAAATTGAGTGCGGCTTGGTTGTGCGCGCCTTTGAGCAGTTCCCACAACAACGGTTCGAGCATCCCGAATCCGTAGTGATGGAGATATTGGGGTAAATGAGTGTGGTAAGAGGCGACTAAGGGGATTTTGAGGTTTTTTGCGTAATAGATACCGCCAAGACCCAAAATTGCCGGGTTGACGACATGAATGAGGTCGGGGTCGAACTTTTCGAGAACCCGTCGAATCGAGGGAGTCGGCAGGGCGATTTTGAGTTCGGGATACATCGGTAAGGGATAACCCGTTACCCCGTACACCTTAGCCCCTTGGTACTCGTCGATGCCGTAATCGGGGGAGAACACGAGGACGCGATCGCCAGCACGCTGTAAGTGTTCGACGGTTCGGCACAGTCGCGTCACGATCCCATCTACTTTGGGATAAAAGGTTTCGGTGAAAAGGGCTACTCTCATAAAAAATTTCCAGACAACCGACGGTCCGAGCGGCTGGTTAACACGGCTCACGAACGACAGAAACGAGCGATCGTGGCTCTTAAAAAGCTAGAGGGGAGGGGGCGAATCGCGATCTCGAACCCGCCGGAAGATCGCGAAATCGGCGATCGCCCCGAGAAGACCCCTCAAAGGTCAACGGCGGACGTCTACTTAGTTCCGACTTCCCGACGCCAAGAGACCTTGGGCAGAATTTGGGTTTTATCGACGCGATGCTTGTATTTGATCGCAAAATTCAACAGCGAATCGATGAGCGAATCCGAGAGGTAATGGGGGTCCAAGCCGAGATCGAGGAGTTTTGTATTTTTGGCGTTGAAATAATGGTCTTCGAGTTCGACGCGGGGATTGTCGAACTGACCGATTTCGACATCGAGACCCATTCCGGTCGCCGCCTGCTTGACCATCATTGCCAAGTCGCGGACGCCGAACATTTCCGTGAATTGGTTGAAGACCCGCAATTGTCCAGCTTCCGCCGGGTGGGCGATCGCCAATTCGATGCAGCGAACCGTATCGCGAATGTCCAAGAACCCGCGCGTTTGTCCGCCTTTTCCGTAAACGGTCAGGGGATGTTCGATCGCCGCTTGAATGCAGAAGCGGTTGAGTGCGGTTCCGAAGACGCCATCGTAGTCGAGACGGTTGATCAACATCTCGTCCATCCCGGTTTCTTCGGTCAAGACGCCGTAGACCACCCCTTGATGCAAGTCCGTGGCGCGCAGACCCCAGATCTTGCAGGCAAAGTAAATATTATGACTGTCGTGTACTTTGCTCAGGTGGTAGAACGAACCCGGTTGCTTCGGATAGGGTAGGGTATCCTTGCGTCCGTTGTGTTCGATGGTGATGTAGCCTTCTTCGATGTCGATATTCGGCGTGCCGTATTCGCCCATCGTTCCCAGTTTGACTAAATGACACTCTGGGAAGTGTTCGCGCATGGCGTAAAGGATGTTGAGCGTTCCGACCACGTTATTGACCTGGGTCAATACGGCATGTTCGCGATCGATCATCGAAAACGGCGCCGAACGCTGTTCGCCGAAGTGAACGATCGAATCCGGCTGGAATTTCTGCAAGGCATCGATCAGGAAATCGTAGTGGTTGATATCCCCGACAAAGAGATCGATGGTCTTGCCCGTCAGGTCTTTCCAACGCTGGAGACGTTGTTGGATCGGGGCGATCGGAGTCAGGGTATCGACTCCGAGTTGTAAATCCCAGTGCCGACGCACCAGATTATCTAAAATTGCGACATCGTAACCTTTGTTTGAAAGGTAGAGTGCGGTTGCCCAACCGCAATAACCGTCACCGCCAATAACCAGGACTCTCATAAGGGTGATGAATCTTGCTTGCCAATACTCGGTAAATTTATCAGGTTTATGTCCCCCATGACATACATGCCGACTGCCCGATTCGGATTTAGTATCCAAATGACTTTGAGGGGGGGCGATCGCTACAGGGGTCGTCGAGATCCCGGTACGTCTACCCTTTGAGGATCACTTCGTCGCCAAAATCTGCCAGTCGCTTTGTAAACACAAAAGGTCCGGCGACCGATCCCCAAACATGTTCGTCTGTCTCGGGATCGCGACCCCGGTCGTGGCTGATAAATACCTCGGGGGTAATTTCAAATTGACTGTCGAGATAGGTGGTTTTTCCCTTACGGACGACAATACATTTTTTGCCCGGTTCGATCGCCCCTTTAAAGCCCTCTCCAGTCCATTCGGCGATAAACGTCGAACCGGGGATTTTTTCCAGTCGTTCTCGGGTCAGTTCTTGCAAGCGTTGCACCTCTCGGGCCGCGCCGAAAAACTGTTCTTGCTCGTCGATTTTGTAGTTCTCGATCTGGATGCGATCGCCCGTGGGAATTAACTTCAACACGCGCACTCGATAGGGTTGACCGAGCATGTAATCGTAAGCTTGTTCTAAATACAAGCTCAACCCGTCGAGGAGTTCCCAGGGAAGCGGACGCATACATACTCGAATGTGGGCAAAAAATGGCGGATTTTCGATCGCCTGTTCTTGATTGCTAAAGTCGGCAGCCATCCAACGGGCTAATGTTTCAATATCAGTCGAATGAGTCATTTCTATGCTTAAACTTCAATTAACCCATCCATGCTCTCCTCATCGTTGAGGGGGCAAGGAGGACGAACATTCCCTCTATTTTAGAATGACTGGCGATCGCCGATCCCCTTTAGATCCCGATCGCCTCGTCAGTTTTCACCCGCAATAGCAAAAACTGGGTGAGGCGATCGTCACTAAAATTATCGTCGCTGACCACGATCAAACTGACCGACCCATCGGGCAATCGCGGACCGAAACTCATCCCCTCCAAATTGTGAATCGGAACCCCCAACTCGGCAAAATCTAAGACTAACTTCTTCTCAATCGGAGCAACTTTCGTTAACTGCCCTTTCAAACTGGCAATTCTCGACGTATCCGTCGCCGAACCCAGGGTAATTTGAAAGATCTTCGCTTCGTAACCGAGAAAGCCAAAAGAACGCTCTAAACTCAACAAGTGACCGCCGCGATCTAATGCCAGCAAATCGGTTAATCCCGTAAATAAACTCCATCGTTCGTCCGTGTCGAGTTCGTAGAGGTGCTCGGCGATCGGAATCGGCGGTCCGTCGCCGATCAGATAGTGCAGCAGGCGATTTTTCGGCTTCAATCCCGCCTCGGGATCGTCTAAATCTTGTACGAGGGGGGCTTCGGTCGCCGTAAATAACCGAATCGGATCCACACTCGGATCCCCGAAGCTGCGGGCGTTGAGGGTGAGCGATTCAAACCCTAAATTCTCTTGAACTCCCCGGGTTTGACCGTTTTCGGTCTCGTCGGGGAGATAGGTTTTCGGAATCGGGACGCCCCGTTGCCATTGTCCGGTTTCTAGGTCGTACTCGGCGACGAAAGGAGCAATCTGTTTGCGATTGACCCCTTCGCTGGAGATGTAGAGTTGGTGGGGTGGGGCGAAGGCGATTCCTTCGGGATTGATTTCGCCGATGGGATAGGGACGATTGTTTTCGTTGCGGATTTCGGTAACGTTCTCGATTTCGAGCTTTTGAATGCCGATCGCGTCAGGATTGCTAGAATCCAGGGTAAGTTTGAGGGTGTAGAAACGGGCCGGTCCGTAGTTTCCGCGATCGTCGGAAATGGCGTAGAAGCGATCGCGCCCGCGATCGTAGGTTATCCCGGATAACCCGCCGATTTGGGTTCCCTGAAAACTGCTCCCGGTTAATTTATATTCGTCTAAAAATTCTAGGGAAAGGTCGAGAAACATCCGATCTTGCGCGGAGACTGCAGGTAATGTACAGCCACTCAAGAGATTGGAGATCGCTAAAACTAATGCGACTAGGGCGATCGCCCCTTTGCGAAAACCAAATTTTACGAACTGCTTCCCTTGCTGCAACACTCGAACCTCTGAATTATTACCCATTAGCTATCTTACCGAAAATTTGGGTTTAAAGCCCCGGCCTGCTAGGACGGTTTTTCTTCTTGTAATCTGTCAATCTAATCTTCAATCATCTGAATCATTGTCTTGCGTTTTTGCTTGGAAATTCTTCTCAGTTTTGTGAGTCTTTCACTGTCAAAATGCTCGATCTTTCCTCGATCGTCCTACCCACTGGCTACCGATCCACGTTATCATAAATCCCATGAAGATATTGAAGTTTAAGTTATACAGCCACAAGCACAATAGGCACCTCAAGCGGTCAATTAATGCGGCTGGGGTTTTTTATAACCATTGCATTGCTCTCCATAAACCGTACTAGCGTATGGGGGGTAAGCACTTGAACTGTGCAAAACTTCAGTCTCATCTGGTCAAGTTGCGAAAGCGTAATCCCTGCTGGAAATGGGTTGGCTCTCAGGCGGTGCAGGAAAGCTGTCAACGTATTGAGAAAGCCGATGGATGGTTCTTCAAGCCTCATAAAAAAGGAGTTAGATCCCCCGGATTTAAGAAGGTTAAAAAGTACAATTCCTGCACCCTGAAGCAAGCTGGATACAAGTTTCTAGGCGGTAATCGGGTCAAGATTGAGAATCGAGTCGATCGGTTTTGGAACTCCAGAGAAATAGAAGGGGTGAAACTGTCTTGAAGAGTCACAATTTGTTTCAATTTGCGTTTTTCTGGCATGATTTAGCCCATTTTGCCAAATTTATGTACAAATTACCCCCGATTTTGACAAAAACCCGTTTTCAACGGTTTACAGGCTGTTTTGGTTTCGCTCAGATTCCCATTAGTCTGCTGGCGATCGCCCTATGGAGTGGGGCGCCCGCCCCGGTTGGCGCCCGTTCGGAAACGACGGAAGCACCGCCGATTCCGGCGACGGAGTCTTCGGAAATGGCGCCGGATCCCCTGTTGCCCAATCCTCCTGAAGACGGTGTATTGCCTCCAGAACGCCGTCAATCTCTGGAATTGGCGTTGGATCGCCTCAATGCGGAAGCGTTGGCTCAATTGGCGGCGGGAAATGGGAAAGAGGCGTTTAAATTGTGGAATCGGGAATTACGGTTGCGTCGCTATCTCGGCCCGATCGCCGAAGTGCAGGCGTTGAGTCGGGTGGGGGCGATCGCGTGGCAACAGGAGGAGTTAACTCAAGTCGAAATTGTCGAGACCCGCTTGGAGGCGATTCACCAGGAGTTTTGTCCGGGGGGTCAGTTATGCGATTTGGCGCTTTTGCGGGAGTTGGGAGGAGCATTCGAGCAGGTGCGATCGCGGGATCTCGCTATTCGCGTCTACAGCAAACTGTTGGGTAATGCCCGTCAACGGGAAGATATTGAGGAAATTAAGCTTAATTTAGAAAAAATTGGACAATTACAGGTAGAAAATCTCGACTATCGAGCTGCCGCTCCCTATTACGAAGAATTGCTTGCTCATGCGACAGCACGAAACGATCGCGAGGCTCAAATCGGTTATATCGAGCGCTTGATTTTCGTGTACGCCCAAGGACGCGATCGCGAACGGGCGATCGTCATGCGCCAACAACTGATCGCCCACTATTTAAACGTGCAGGATTTACGCAAAGTTCCGCAGTTGAAAGTGGCGGTGGGCGTCAATTACCAACTGCTGGGCAAACTGCCGGAGGCGATCGAAAATTACCGCGAAGCTTATACGATGGCTTGGTCGCTCCAACAATTCCAAGTGGCTCGCGAAGCCCTGCAACAATTGGCGGACTTGTATTATTCTTTAGAGAAAGTTGATGAAGCGTTGCAAGTTTACGAGGCGATGTTAGTTGTCGATCGCCGCGCCACCAATCTTTACGGATTGATGGAGAGTTTCGATCGCATCGGCCAAATTCAGCGCGATCGTGGGGCCTATCCGGAAGCGCTCGCCGCCTTCCAAAGCGCTTTAGAATTGGCTCAACGCCTCGATGCCCCCACGGATCGATTCAGCCGCCAAATCGAGGAAATCGTCCGCCAATCTGCTCAACAATAAGCGGCGACGGGCTAAAAATTTGAGTTTAATTTTAGAATTGATGGGTTACACTTTTCGGCGATCGGGTTGGGTGGCGCTCAGGGGTTGGCGATCGCTGCCGAAGGATGCGTACACCACAGCCTGTTGAGTGGCAATCTAAAATCTAAAACCTAAAACCTAAAATCTAAAATCTAAAATTCCTCGTGTCATCTACCCACAATCCTAAAAAAGCTCCCATTCTCGAAACCCTGCAAGCGTGTACTCAGCGTTGTCATGCGCCGTTTTATACCCCCGGTCACAAGCACGGGCGGGGAATGCCGCAGGAGTTGACGGCGTGGCTGGGGTTGCCCGTATTTCAGGCGGACTTGCCGGAATTGCCGGAACTCGATAATTTGTTTTCGCCCCAAAGTGTGATTCAAGAAGCCCAGGAGTTGGCGGCAGAAACATTTGGAGCCGATCGCACCTGGTTTTTAGTGAATGGGTCTACCAGTGGTATTGTGGCGGCGATTTTGGCGACTTGCAGCAGTGGGGACAAAATCATTTTGCCGCGCACGGTCCACCGTTCGGTGATTTCCGGTTTAATCCTTTCCGGGGCGATGCCGATTTTTATCAATCCGGAATACGATCCCGTGTGGGATCTGGCGTGGGGGATGGGGCCAGAGGCCGTGGAAGGGGCGTTAAACGAGCATCCGGACGCTAAAGCCGTGATGGTGGTTTATCCAACCTATCAGGGGGTTTGTAGTGACATCGAGGCGATCGCCCGTGTTTGCCGCGATCGCGACGTTCTCCTGTTGGCCGACGAAGCCCACGGACCTCATTTTACCTTTCATCGAGACTTGCCGATGGCGGCGTTGGCGGCGGGGGCGGATGTCAGCGTGCAGTCGATCCACAAAGTCCTCGGGGCGTTGACCCAAGCTTCGATGGTACACGTAAAAGGCGATCGCCTCGATCCGGACCGCCTCAGTGCGAGTTTGCAACTGCTGACATCGAGTAGTCCGAGTTACTTGCTGTTGGCGTCCCTGGATGCGGCGCGGCGACAGATGGCCCTCGACGGCGAGGCGCTGATGGAGGAGACGTTAAGATTAGGGCGATCGGCCCAAGCGCAAATTGCGGCGATTCCCGGGTTGAGGGTGTTGGACGGGCCGAGTGCGCCGACCTCGGGATTTACGGCACGCGATCGCACCCGCATCGTCGTCAACGTCAGCGAGTTGGGATTGAGCGGTTACGAAGCGGACGAGCTTCTCGACGAAAAATTCGGCGTAGTTTGCGAATTGCCGTTACCGAAAACGGTGACTTTTATCGTCAGTTTGGGCAATACTCAAACCGATATCGATCGCCTCGTAGCGGGATTGGAGGGGTTAGCTCGGCAGTTTCGACGGGAGGGCGCCTGTGGTGGCGATCGCCCCCCCCTCGCCTTTCCCGAATTGTCCCCGAAACCGTTGTGCCTGTCTCCACGGGATGCCTTTTTTGCTCCGGTGGAAACGATTCGCGCGATCGATGCCGTCAACCGCATCAGTGCGGAGTTGGTCTGTCCCTATCCGCCTGGAATTCCGATTTTGATGCCCGGAGAGGCGATTTGTGCAGCCGCGATCGATTACTTGCACGCCGTCAAGACCCGAGGAGCCCTGCTCACCGGATGTAGCGATCCGAGCTTTCAAACCGTGCAAGTCGTGCAAGAGTAGGGAAGATGAGTGAAAAGTGAAAAGTGAAAAGTTACTCTTCACTCACTATTCACTATTCACTTTTTAGCTCCGTATCGAAATTTTTCAACTGCTGTAACGATTATGCCTTCTACTTTGTGGCCCTACATGACCCCTGGAATTCCCGACCATTTGTTCGAGCGACTGCCGGGAATTCCGATGAGCAAGCGCGAAATCCGCGTCTTGTTACTCTCCCACCTGAGATTGATGCCGGATTCGGTGTTGTGGGATATCGGCGCGGGAACGGGGACGATTCCGGTAGAAGCTGGGTTGAGTTGTCCTCAAGGGCGAATTGTGGCCGTAGAACGGGATGAGGAAGTAGCGGCACTGATTCGCAAAAACTGCGATCGCTTCGAGGTGACCAATGTGGAAGTGATCGAAGGCAGTGCGCCGGAATGTCTCGCCGAGTTGACGACTCGACCCGATCGCGTTTGCATCGAAGGGGGGCGATCGATTTCCACGATTCTCAAAGAAGTCTGGCCCTATCTCAATTCCGGCGGTCGCGTCGTCGCTACTGCCGCCAATTTAGAAAATCTCTACAGCATTTCCGAAAGTTTCGCGCAGTTGCACGTGCGAAATGTCGAAGTCGTGCAATCGTCGATCAATCGCTTGGAAACGCGCGGCACCCATCAAACTTTTGCCGCCGTGGATCCGATTTTTATCCTGAGTGGAGAAAAGCTCGACTGAAGTCGGTGCGAGACTCCGATGGCTTTTGGCTCGACCGTTTCCCTCCCCGACGGGGAAGGTTCCACGGTCGAGGACGACTCGAAACCCGTGGCGTTAGGAAGGCGATGCCAACGATCGCGGCATCGAACCCCTGAATTGGCTTGAGGGAGTTCGTGTATCCCCGCCGTCAAACATTGCTCGTCTGGACGACTCGCCCATTTTTGCATTTTTGAGGACGGGGTTTTATAGCTCCCTCAATCTCCCTGGTTCGGATAAAATTAAGCTTCGGTTAACTCCGATTTTCGCTACGGTTAATAGAGTAAGCCGGATGGGTCAGTCTGGCTCCCCGTGCTTGCTTAGCTGGCTTGTTCTATTCGATCGCCTAACTCAACGCCAACTCTACTCGAACAACCCTTTTTATGCCTTGGTCCCGGATTCTCAGTACGATTGTCGCTAGCCCCCTCGCTTTAGGGGCGATTTGGCTGGGGGGTTGGTACTACACCCTCGGTTTTGCCATCCTCGTTTACCTCGCCCATCGCGAATATCTCAATTTAGTTCGCGCCAAGGGAATTATCCCGGCAGGGAAAACGAGTCTATTTTTAACGATTTGTCTGGTCTGCTGCGCCAATATCAACCCGCAGTTTGCCGATGCACTCTTGCCTCTGGCTGGAACGTTTATCTGTTTTTATTTATTGTTCAAACCGAAAATGGCGACGATCGCCGATTTGGCGGCCTCCATTCTCGGTTTGTTTTATATCGGCTATTTACCCAGTTTTTGGGTCCGTCTGCGATCGCTCGGGCGCAGTCTGACCCTCAACGATTCCGTGTTTCCTTTCCCGGAAACCTGGCAGTTGGGCGCCGACGGGGTGCGCCACCTCTCGGAAGGCTTGACCCTGACCTTAATCGCGTTCGGCTGTATTGTCGCCGCCGATATCGGCGCCTACGTGTTCGGGAGATGTTTCGGTCGCACGCCGTTGTCCGATATCAGTCCCAAGAAAACCGTAGAAGGGGCGATCTTCGGCATCGCTAGCAGTGTGGCGGTGGCGACTGCCGGAGGCTGGTATATCCACTGGCCTGCATGGCCGGAAACGGGGGTCGCCTTGGGGCTGTTAATCGGGATTGCCAGTTTGCTCGGGGATTTAACCGAGTCGTTGATGAAGCGCGATGCCGGGGTGAAAGATTCGGGACAGTTGATTCCCGGTCACGGCGGCATTCTCGATCGCGCCGACAGTTACGTGTTTACCGCGCCGATCGTTTATTATTTCGCGACCTTAGTGCTGCCGTTGTTACGAGGTTGAGCGTTTGCCCCTGGCGGGGATTGACCCCGGTGCGATCGCCGGACATCGAGGCGGCCCGAGGGTCGCCCGATTGACTTGATTCTCGATGGGCGAATCGCTTAAGACGGTTGGCTTTGGGAGTCCGGCGCGACGAGCTTTTCGCCGATGCGCGGTTCGGTTCCGGCGAGCAAGCGCTCGATGTTGGTGCGATGCCGCCAGATCACGTACAGCCCTCCGACGATCGCAAAGACACAGTAGGGCGCGGGTTCTCCGAATAACACCATCAAGCCGGATACGGCGATCGCTCCGGCGATCGAACTGAGGGAGACAATTCGGGAAATAGCGACAAAGACCGCAAATACGCCCAAGGTTCCCAAGCCGACGGGCCAAGACATCGCCAGCAAGACGCCGAGGCTGCTGGCGACTGCTTTTCCGCCTTGGAAGCCGAGCCAGACCGATTTACTATGACCGATTAAGGCGGCAAAAGCGGCGATCGTACTCATCCAGGGCAACCACTGGTCCGCGTCGGCGGTCGGCGGTACGAACGGGGCGATCGCCTCCCAACCGTAGACGGCGCGCACGAGGGCGATCGCGGCGGCTCCTTTTAAAATATCCACGAGTAATACGGCGATCGCCGGACCTTTGCCGATCGTTCTGAGCACGTTGGTGGCTCCGGTCGAACCCGATCCCTCTTGTCGCAAATCGATCCCTTTGAGCAGTTTGCCGACGAGGTACCCGGTCGGAATCGAGCCGAGTAAGTAGCCCGCCAGCCATAATCCAGCATTAAGTGTCAGCCAAGCAATCATGTTTTTTGTGTTTTGTCAACTGTATTCAAGGAGTTGGGGGAGTGGAGAATAAGGATTAAAACTGCCCTCCCGGCATTTCTGGATCCGGGGCGAATGCCAGCCATAAAGGAAATTGCAACAGTGCCAAACTGATGCTGTTTTCCGTTTCGTCGATCGCGATGAATGGTAATTGACCTTGTTTGACCAGGCGATCGGCTCTTTGTGCTAGCACTTCGGGTTCTTCAAATAAAATCACCCCGCGTTCCGGTCCGAAATCCCCGCGCGAAATGCCCAGACAATCTTGCAGACCGCGCCGCCATTCCCCCAGGCGTTCGGGACTGTTGGCTAAAATTAACGTCCGAAAACGGTTCCCGTAAAGGGTTTTGAGGACCGACATCGCCGCCGAAGCGATCAAGATATTTTGCAGGCGAGAACCCATCGTGCGGATCGCACCGCGTCCCCCTTGCACGAAAAACCAATCGGAGAGGCGATCGGCATGAATCGGCTCGAAGGTTCGCCGCAACTGCCATGCAGGCCCGTAGTAATCGGGCATGGTGCGATATTGGTCGAGCAGTTGGCGAATTTGCTTGACCCGATCTTGAAACCGTTGTTTGGCAAATTTCGGGGCGGCGATCCGTTCGGGGGGTTCCGGGGTCGGACTTGGGGGGGCGCTTCGTTGTCCTTGCCAATTGGGCGCTTGGCTCAATTCCAATTGTTCGGCGGCGGTGGCTAAATCTTGCAAGCTGCCGACTAAATATTCTTTAAATCCTTGGACGCGAATCGCTAAATCTTGGGAAACTCCGGCGAAGCTGGTTTTCATTTCTTCGCGGATGCGTTCTTGTCGCCGTTCGAGTTGCTCGACGGTAATTTGTAGGTTGTGTTTGCGCTGTTCGAGTTCGCTGAGGGACTCTTGAATCAGGCGTCCCATCGCCCCTTGAGTTTGGGTGAGTTGGTCTTGCAGTAGTTGGGCGCGGCTGTCTTGCAGTTGGGCGATTTCTTCTTGAAGGGCGCGGTGTTGGGCTTCAAGCTGGGCAATGCGATCGCCCCACTGCGCGGCGATCGCCTCTTCTGTCGGGGCGCTTTCCGGTTCTGCCGGGGGTTCGGTGTCGCTGGCGGTGTCGGTGTCGGCTTCTTCCTCGGCGGCGCTTGCGGCGGCGATCGCCTCTGAAGCGTCTGTTTCTGGCGCGGATTCCTGTTCTGGCGCGGGTTCTGCCTCGGTGGGCGTTTCCGCGATCGCCGGATCCTCGTCGGTCGTTTGCTCTTTCGTAGCTTCCCCTTGGGGGTCTAAGGCTTCTGGATTGTGGATATCGTCCGAACTCATAGCAAGTACAGTCTCATTTTCAAGCTTTTTTAGCGTACCAGTCAGCCCGAATTCTCCGCGATCGGGCGATCGGGCGATCGCCTGTGGTTTCAACGGGATTTAGCGATAAGGACAGCGCTGTTCCAAGCAATTTTGCAAGGTTTTCGGGTCGAACAAGACCGGGACGAAGTGAATGCTATTGATTTCCTTGAAATAGAGCAGAATCGGCACGGGCGGCCAAAAAATCCGCCAATTTTCCCACTCCCGATAGGGAAAGCGCCGAATCCGCTTCTCTCCGCGATAGATATCCAGGTCGGTCGCGGTAAATTCTAAGCGCAAGGTCGCCGCCTGCAGCAGTAGAAAGATCGAAAAAGCCAGGATGACAAAGCCGATCCACAGGTTGAGTAAGGCGACGGGAATCGAGCCGATTAAAATGGCTAAGGGTAAGACGTAACTGGGTTCGAGTCGAACGGTTTGGGTCGGTTGTAAGCCAGAACTGGTGGTCACGAGATTAAAGCCCTCCCGAATTGGTGATACGATACGAGTGAATCTGAAAGCGCTAATTTTATAGCAGTTCTCAATAGAGTCGTGTTGAGTTGCACTTGAGTTGAGGATAACGATCTCGGTGGATTTCCGTACCCCGGGAAGGGGCGATCGCCTCTAATCGCCTCTATTTTAGAAGGTCGATCGACGGGTCTCAACTACAAGCCGCCTCCCTGACCCATTCCTTGGAACATCAGCCAGGAAAGGAAGAAATTCGCAATAAAAATCGCGAGTAAGGAGGTGACGACGGCGGTGGTGGTGGATTGTCCGACGCCTTTCGCTCCGCCTGTGGTGGTCAAGCCCCAGCTACAGCCGATCGTGGCAATTAAACCGCCAAAAAATAAGCCTTTAATTCCGGCGCTGAGGATATCCCAAATATCTAAAAAGTTGCGAATCGATTCGAGAAACATGGTTTGCGACAAGCTGTAGAGATTGGTGGCGATGAACAGCCCGCCGACTAGACCCGTGACTAGAGAAAACAAGGTCAAGATCGGCAACATGATGCAACAAGCGAGAAAACGCGGAATCACGAGGTAATCGATCGGATCGGTTTTGAGGATGTAGAGGGCGTCAATTTGTTCGGTCACTTGCATGGTACCGAGCTCGGCGGCGAAGGCGGAACCGACGCGACCCGCGAGGATGACGGCGGTCAGGACGGGGGCGAGTTCTCTGGCGAGGGCGATCGCGAGGACCCCACCCACCGCACTCCCGGCGCCGAAGTTAATGAATTCTCGCGACACTTGGATGGTGAAGACCATCCCGACGAAGGCGGCGGTAATTAGGGCGATCAGCAGGGAGTCCGGACCGACGGCGGCGAGTTGTTCGAGGGTGTTGCGACGGTGGATTTTGCCGGAGAGTAGGTGATAGATGACTTGACCGCCGAGCATGATCGCGGCGAACGATCGCCGCATCCATTGGGTCAAGCTGGATTGAGATTTCTTTTTATTCAAGGCGACGCCGAACGTACAATGTTGAATTGTAGCGAATTGAATTGACTCATCTGCAATAATTTTTTTGAGTGAACTACCGCTATTGAATCAAAGATTACAATAGCGGCTTCCCTCTTCACTGGGGACTGCGCTAGATAGAACTGAAGTTCTACCACCTCGTCTTAGATCCCCTCCAAGGGCAGTAGAGCGAGTTCCTAACTCTAATATCCGTAAGCCTTCATTTTTGAGATTGATGGCCGCATTGATATCCCTGTCATGATGAGTTTGGCAATGTTCGCAAGTCCAGCTTCTCACATCGAGAGGTAAGGTTTTGACTTGATTGAGGCATACATGGCAGGTTTTAGAAGAAGGAAACAATCGATCGACTTCTAGATCAACTTTTCCTTCTGATTCAGCCTTGTACTTTAACATCGTACAAAACATCCCCCAACCGACATCACTAATCGCTTTGGCGAGTTGGTGATGGCGAACCATGCCTATCCCCCCTTTAGTTCCCCCCTTATTAAGGGGGGTTAGGGGGGATTCGACCACAATCACTTGGTTTTCGTTCACTATCTTACGGGATAGCTTGTGGAGAAAATCTTCACGACAGCGACTTATTTTGGTGTGAATCTTAGCAACTTTTACCCGCGATTTATTGCGGTTGTTGCTGCCTTTCCTTTTTCGAGCGTGTTTTTGCTGTTTTCTTTTTAGGTTTCGCGCGTGTTTATCAAAATGCTTGGGATTATTATATTTCGACCCCTCACTGGTCATCGCAAAATCGGTCAGCCCTAAATCAATGCCAATTGCTTTTCCTTCAGTTGAGAGGAGGGGAGGTTCTTTTTTACCCTCTACCAAAACTGAAGCATAATATTTACCATCTGGATTTTTGGAGAGGGTTACAGTTTTGATTTTTCCCTCAAAACTTCGATGCTGACGACAACGCACTAACCCAACTTTAGGCAGTTTGATGTAGTTTCCCTCAAACTTAACATTTTGAGGATAACTGATAGATTGCCTTCCCTGCTTGGATTTGAATCGGGGTAATTTTGCCCGTTTCTCAAAGAAGTTTCGATACGCGGTCGATAAGTTCAACGCCACGACTTGCAAGCATTGGGAATAGACATCTTCTTTAAGCCAAGGGTATTCCTTTTTGAGGGCAGGTAATAATCCCTGAAGATAACCCCTCGATAGACCTTTCCCGGTCGATTGATAAGTCTCTTGGCACAAATTTAACGCATAGTTCCAATACCAACGACAGCAACCAAAGCTCTTGGCTAAAGTCGCTTGTTGCTTGTGGGTTGGATAGATGCGGTATTTGTACGCCTTGAACATTATCGCCGATATAGCCAGATGATAAGATTATAACTGATTTGCCGAAGAGTCGCTTTCATCCCCCGATTCACCTTCGGTAGAATCGGGGAATTCCCGCTCCCATTGTTAAACAAGTTGCGATGCGATATAGCTGTTTAGTCCATCGATCTAAAAGATCTGTGCCGATAGTAGTAATGATAACTGAATCAATTGCATTCAACTCGACAAGTTTTTTTAAAATTTCTAATGCAGTTCGCGTTTTCCCGGTTCCTGTTGCCATTTCTAAAACACCGTGACAGTGGTCTAGAAATATTTCAATTGCTTCGCTTTGGTGTCGCCAAGTATTCTGTTTTTTAGATGATTTTAAATTATAATTATCCCGAGCTTCAGATACCGAAAACTGATTGAATGTTACCTCATATCTTTCCTCAGTCGGTGGGCGATCGGGTGCCATTCTCAGCAGCGATCGCCGCGCGGCTTCCGGAAATTCAATAACTTCTACATTGTCAGTTCTATTATTCCAGAGGCGATCGAAGTCTTCAACTTTTCGTAAAACTCTCGATCGCACTTCTGAAGACCAAGAGCAAAAAACATCGATACATTCAAAATTGGCAATTAAACCGGAAGAGCTTTCATTCGCAGAACCAGTAAAAGCAACACTGTTATTGTTTCGATCTGTAAAAATTCCCAGTTTTTCATGATAAATTCCATAACCATTGACAGCTTTGGTAATCGCTAATTTGATTTCGAGAATATCTCGTGCTAACAACCAAGCCAAACAAGCCAGACGATCGCCTACAATCTTTTCAAATTCTCGATCGAGTTCTCTCGCGATCGCCCGCGCAATAATTTCTTCGCGTTGTTGCAATCCCATCGCGATCGCGTGAGTATCTTCTGAAGATAACTTCGGAGACGTAATTAATTGCATTTTACCGCCCGAACGAATTAAAGCCGTCAACCCTTTGGCGGCAATTGCCATCGAACTGCTTGAAAAAAAACCGACGGCGCGTCGATAAAGTATTGCTTTTGCCAAGCAAGGGATGTAAAAATCGTCAATCAAATTATCGCGATCGCTCCGATAATCTTCTTTAAGGTCTAACTCAGCTAAATTCAACTCGGATACTCCTCCTGTTGAGGCGATCGGTCACCGCGCCAATTGAGTGAGATTAGAGCAAGCTCTAGTTGCACGAAAATGACCGATAAAAGCCTTGTAAAAATCTACAATTTATTCCTTGAGATCGAGCTACAAAAATCGACTTAAATCGAACTCTTTTTGTCCGTGTTCGTCTTCCTTAAAACGTTCTCCAATCAACAACAACGCTAACTTGTCGGAATAATCGATCGCCCCGCGCAGTTCCTCACGCAAGACCTCCAAACCTCCATTGGCGTATTCCTCGAAAATCTGACCGCGTTGAGCTTCCGCATTCGGATCCGTGGGTGAAATAATATTGGGGTTGCCGAGTTCGACGATCGCCAGTAACTTGAAGAGAAAATCATAGCCGCGCGAAATGAAAATTTCCGTCGGAATGGGGGAGGGTTCGCGCTTCGCCGCTTGTTGTACCGGGATCCGTTGGTGTCGCTTGGCGCCTAACGCCGCCGCAAAAGCTAACACGTCAGCATAAGTGGAAAAAGGCCCCTCTTTATTGTCGTCGTCGGTGAGGGCTTTGACTAATTCGGCTTTATCTTTCGCCACTTTAACGCGATAGGAACCCATGAGGATCGAAATCGGGCTGAACCGAAGGGCAGATGCAATAATAATATATTTACCATATTTGCCGTGATTGAGCATAAAATAGAGCGATCGCCTGTTTTGGCGATCGCTCCGATATTGCAACTCTCCTTTAGTTCGACCTAACTCGATATGCGATACACGGCCACATCATCAACGATAAACTCCGTAGCCCACTGACCGTCATTACTGCCGAGAGAGAAGAAAACGTAATCTAAATCCTGAAATTCCAGCCCGTAAGCTTTGTATGTCGCTACTGCACTTTGCGACCCCGCCCGATAGGCGAGAATATCGCTCGCTTTGAGGTCGTCTACCCCCGGACTGGCATAATAACTAATCGATCCGTCCTCATTAAATGCCATTCCTAGGGTCCACCAACCCCCGCGCGTGTGGCGGCGATCGCTCGCAAAAGCATCCTCCCCTTTTTCATTCGCCCGAACTACAAACTGATAGGATTGTTCCCCAGCTTTATTGTTAAACCAAATCCAAATTCCCGGCCAATAATTCTCGCTTTTGCCATTTTTTTCGCCCGTCGCCCCGACGCGAAAACCGATGTGATACCCTTGGCGATTTTCCCATTCACTTAATGGCGGTACGTAAATCCGGGTGACGACACTAACTCCCTTACCTTTTGCTAAATTAACACTCTGATTTCCCGGACGCAGTAACAAGTCATCTTGCTGCAATGTTCCTCGGGTTACATTGGGGGTCCCGCAGTCTTTAGTCGCCAATCTCAACGCATATTGACTGCCCGGTATACCGCCAGAAGGGGTGGGAACTTGTTCGACAATATCCGGTTGTCCGCGTACTTGCCCTTCATGCCATTTATTATTCGTGGACTGACCGAAAGGAGCATTTTTGGCGGGGATTTCGTTGACCCAGCCGGAACCGGGATTGTGGTAGCGATTGTAAACTTTGGGGGCGTTATAAGTGTAACTCCAGTTACGGTCTTCAAAATTGTCACTAAATGAATCTACACGGGTACCCGTTCCGGGCGGTAAATTAACGCTGCTGGCAGGAACAAAGGCGATTAAGGCCAGAAAATTTGCGATCCAATTCATAAGATTTTCGTGGAGAAAGTAGGGCGGACATTTTGACTGCTTCGGTTCACCTTTAAGCGCTAGACGATCGCCCCTCATTTTAAGGGTTAATTATTTGAGAGTTAAGAAGACGATCGCCCGCTCGTTTTTCAGGAAAGTTCGGGAAATTAGTCATCGGAAAATGGCTGTAAGATCGGCGATCGCCCGTCAATTACAATAATCTTGATAGCCCTCGATATAACCCATAATAATATCTACGGCTTCAGGGCGCATATCTGTCTCGAAGGGATACTTTTTGAGGGCGGTATCGACCCCTTGATAAACGCCGCACCAGCGTTCGACACGATCCATTTCTTCCTGGGCGCGCACGAGACTTCTAACCAGAAAAATTGAGAGGGATTTCGGTTGTTTGTCGATCGCCGCTTCCACCAGATTTAAAGCGTCGGTTTGCATGACTTCGCCTTCACCACCGATCGCTTTCATGGTGAAATAATCGTCCATTGCCAATAAATAACCGAGGGCAAAGGTTTCCTCCGCCGTCAAATCGGCGATCGCCAATTCCGAGGTGGGGCGATCGTGCCGTTCGGCGACATATTCCAAATATTGACGGGCGTTGTAGGTCGTTTCAAATTGCCAGCCGAGAGCATTGACGATCGCCGCTCGCACGTCGTGAGGGACATCCGGGTCGCTCAACGCCGCCATCACGCGATCGTCGAGTTTGGCTTCCGACGCATGACGGACGATTTCCACGTCTTCATAGGCTTGCCAAAAACGGGTACTGGTCAGGGGACTGTCGGCGCGGGCGACTGGGGCGACGATCGCGATCGAAGCGACGGCGGCGATCGCCGGAAAATAAGGATTAAACTGCATATAGAAAGATAGACAACAGCACGATTAACTTTATTCTGGCACGAGGCTAGCGGTCAGGAGTGGGGAGTTGCAAGAGAAACCGTCAGAATTGTCGCTCTTGTTTTCGATCTGTTCCCTGCATCTAAAATCTACAATCTAAAATCTACAATCCAAATGCATCTCCAGCGCCTTAGTGTATTTTTCAGTATCTTCTTACTGACTCTCGGACTGGTCGGGTCATTTGTATTGAATCCGATCGCCGAAATTGACTCGGAAGCGTTAAGTATTTCCCGGGATTCCCAGGGTCAGTTAATCGGTCGCTTATACGTTCCGAAAAACACGCCGCCACCGTATCCCGTGGCGGTTCTGATGCACGGGGTTAACGCCTACAAGCAAATGATGGCGCCGTTGGGGGTGGAACTGGCGCGGGGGGGAATGGCGGCGATCGCCCTCGATTTTGGCGGGTCTGGGGAGTCTTATCGGATCGAGGAGGAGAAGGTCGAGGAGACGGAGGATCGGCAACTGGCGGACGCCCGGGCGGTGGTGGATTACCTGCGCGATCGCGGCGATCGGTTCGATCGCGATCGCATTGCGGTGGTGGGACATTCTCTCGGGGGCAGGATTGCCCTCAAATTGGGGAAATACGATCCCGAAATTGCCGCGACGGTGGTTTTGGGAATGGGAGGAGAGGCGACGCCAAAGATGCCGAAAAACTTATTTTTAGGGGTGGGATTGTACGAACAACTCAATCCGCCGTCGGAGGCGATCGCCCTGTTGCAACAAGCAGCGCCACAGAATTATGCGGTTTGTATCAATTCCGAGCGTATTTGCGGGAATTTCGAGCAGGGAACCGCCCGGGCGTTGGAAATTTCGCCGAGTACGGACCATATCGGCGAACCGTTCGATCCTTATTTAATTCGAGGGGTTACGCAGTGGTTGCAGCAGGCGTTCGGTGTGTCGCAACCGTTGGGATTTCCGAAAGCGCCGCCCTTGATTGTCTGTTTTTTGGCGATATTTAGCGGTGGAGTGGCTTTGGGAACCCACTTATTTTGGCGGACGGGGTTACCCGTGCGATTGCCGGAAATTCGGGAGATTTATCGTTATTGCGTTTCTTGGCTGCTGGGGTTGGTGATGGCGCTACAGTGGGGGTTGGCGTTATTAGAGGTGGCGCCGAGGTCGGGGGCTGGGAATATGGTGGGGTTTGGCTACATGCTGTTACTGACGAGCAATTACGCGATCGCCCGCAATCGCGCGATCGCCCGTTGTTTTGGGGTTCCTTTGCTCTATCTGGGACTGCTGGCGATCGCCTTTATCGCCCCGGCGCTGATGAATGGCTTACCGCAAGCGTTCGCCAATCCCGATTATCTGCTCGCTTTACCCCTATTTTTAATCCAGTGGCCGTTATTCTGGCTTTACAACGGCTTGCTGAAGGTGAAACTCTTGTTTTTCCCGATTTACAGCTTCGGTTTGCAACCGAGTTGGCTATTGGTTCTGCTCGTCACGATCGAGTTATTGTGGCCGGGAATAACCTTGACAAAATTTGAAAAATGTGCTTCGTGGGCGATCGCTTTAATGCGGCGTCCCTTGACCTTTACGGGGATGGGACGCTGGAACCGCCGTCAGGGGGCGATCGTCTTGGGGTTATCCGTGGTGTTGATGCTGGCGGTGTACTGGCGGCTCTCCGATGGGTTGCTGGCGATCGCGGCAGGTCAACTGTATGTGACCGTGTATTTGGTGGGACAGATGCTGTTTTTGCCCCTATCGATCCTGGCGATCGCGGTGCGATCGCGCCCGTTCCAAGCGATGGAAGGGCGGATCGTCGCCCTAACTACCGATACCCAAACGTCCGGCCAAACCGGGGGTGAGGGGTAACAAAGTAGCGATCGTCAGGAACAAAGCGAGTAGGGCTAAAGCTGCCCGGGCGTCGTCCGGTTCGGTGATGTCGTTCAAACTGGGACGTTCTAAACCGCGTTGCAAGAAGAAGATCAGCACGGCCCAATAGAGGGCGAGGGGATTGGCAAACGAGGCGATCGCCAGAAAAATTAAGGTGGCGATCGTCGTGCGTCCCGCCATTCTACGACCGTAGACCGCTTGGATGATGCGCCCGCCGTCCAACTGTCCCGCAGGTAAGAGGTTAATCGCGGTAATTACCAACCCCAGCCAACCGATGACGGCGAGGGGATGAACGGCGACGAGTTGCTGTTCGAGTTGGGACCCGAGGACGACCTTCGCCAACGTCCCGACTAAAATTGAGCCTTTGAAAAACTCCGAGGGGACTTGAAATAAACTGCCTTCTCCGGAGAGGCTAAAACCGATTAAGAGCATGGCGAGGGAGACCAAACCGCCCGCCGCCGGTCCGGCAAAAGCCACGTCAAATAAGACACTGCGGTTCGGTAAGAGGGACTCGAACCGATCGATCGCCCCAAACGAGCCAATTTGCCATGTAGGGATTAAAAACGGCCAACTGAGGCGCACGTCGTGCCGTTTGGCCCAGACCCGGTGACCGATTTCGTGGGCGAGGAGGACGCCCCAAATTCCGGCGGCGAGGGGCAGTACTTCCCCGAAGCGATCGAGATGGCTATATAAATCGAAGCCGAGGAATAAACCGCCCGTTTCGCAACTGGTTAAAATCGTCGCCACCAGTAAAATTCCGGCGAGGGCTTTTTGTCCGGTACTCAGGGGTTGGGGGTCGTTTTCCTGGGGTAGGACGATGACCACGGGCTTGTCTTCCGGATCGCAGACCAGGAAGAGGCGGTAGCGATCGCCGAGACGGTCGTGGAGGCTTTTAGAGAGGCGCTGGCGGGATTCTTCCGGGTCGCCGCGCAAATTGCCTCTAAAAATGGCTCCTTGTTGGTAGGGAATGGTTTCGGTCGAGAAGAAGGTGTCGATTCCGAAGATTCCTTGAATTTTTTGTAGGTCTTCTTGAGGGATGGGAACGAATTCCGGTGGGGCGATCGTGGAATCGCCGCCCTCCTTGGCGGCTTCCCCAGGGTCCGAAGCCTCTTGCTGTTGCAGGCGTTGCGCGGCCCGTTCTCGCAACAGGGTTTCCTGTCCTTCGGCGCGTAACTTTTTGCCGAGGAAGATATAAATCCCAGCCGATCCGATCACGAGGAAGAGAATCCCGACCAGATTGAGGTAAATCCCCGCCGCAAATAGCCCGAAAAAGAGTAGCCACGGCGCCATGAGGACGACGGACTGCAACCACGCCAAGATCCCCAATTTTCCGAAGGATCGGGCGCGATAATATCCCCATCCCAAGACTCCCAAGGCGAGGAAGACAATCGCGATCGTCGCCACGTTTTCTGTTGCAATATTCATGCTGTCGTTGTAATCGTGCAGACGATTTTAATTCTACGATTTAGTATTATCGGACGTTTGAGAGTCGCGATCGCGGTAACTGTCGATCGCCGCTCGCAGTTGACCGTGATGTTCGGCGAGGAGGGTTTCGCTGCTGTCGCGATCGAGTCCGGTCCAGTGCATGATTAAGGCCAATTTGACCGATCGCCCGCTCTTTTCGAGCAAATAGCCCGCCTCATCGCGGTTTAATCCGGTCAGGTCGCGCAGAATCCGCAAGGCGCGATCGTGTAACTTGCTGTTGGTCACGGCAACATCGACCATGCGATTGCCGTAAACCTTACCCAGCTTGACCATCACTCCCGTCGAAATAATATTTAAGGCCATTTTGGTAACCGTTCCCGCTTTTAAGCGCGTCGAACCCGCCAAAATCTCCGGTCCGACAATCAGGCGAATGTCGATATCGACTTCTACGGGAACTTGCGAGACGGGTACGCAGGCGATCAGGGCCGTGGTTGCCCCGCGCCGCCGCGCCGCTTGGATCGCCCCTTGTACGTAAGGGGTCGTCCCCCCGGCGGTAATGCCGATCAGCATATCCAATTCGGTGACGTGACGACGGGCGATCTCCTGTTCGCCATCTTCGGCCCGGTCTTCGAGGTCTTCCGAACTGCGGATTAACGCTCCGGCGCCTCCGGCAATAATGCCCTGAACCAGTTCGGGAGGGGTGCAGAAGGTCGGCGGACATTCTGCCGCGTCTAACACGCCCAAACGACCACTGGTTCCGGCGCCGATATAAAATAAGCGACCGCCGCGCCCTAAAGCGTGGGCCGCGCGATCGATCGCCCGGGCCAGAGATTCGCGCGCCCCGGCGATCGCGTCTAGGGTTTTTTGGTCTTCTCGATTGAATAAATCGACTAATTCTAGGGAACTGAGGCGATCGAGATTCGCACTCGAAGGATTGATTTGTTCGGTCAGTAAATGTCCGCGTTCTTCCATGTTTTGGGGGAGTAAGGAGTAGTGCGGGCCTCTGGCCCGCTTGGAATACGGGCCTCTGGCCCGCTTTGGGTAGGCGGTTAGATCTCGGAGTTGACTGTAGCGCCGAGCATCTTGAGGGCTGTTAGTAGGGTTCGATCTACTTTACGCTGTCACTCTCAAATGTGAAATTTCAAATCTCAAATCTCAAATCCTCACAACAAGCCTTCTAACTGTCGGCGGATGCGGTCGAGATCGTCGGAAGAGATCTCCGTCTCGTCTGTGGCTGGGGTCTGTTGGGGTTGGTCGGCTTTCCAGTCCGTATCCTCGATATTGGTTTCTGGAGGGACGGCTAATTCCCCTTCGGGGATTAACTTGCAATCGTAATCCGCCTCGTTACAAAAGGCTTCCACCTCCTCCGAGTCGATTTCCTCGGCAACCGGGGCGGGAAAGTCTTGTGCTTCTAACATCAAGGCGTAACGGGTGGCGTCGTCTTCCGACTCGAACATCAGAACTGTATTGCGATCGCCGATCTGCAAGGTATGGATCCCTTCGTTTTCAGTGCGTGGATTGAAGAGTAAAACGTAAACTCGCATAGTTGGAAAGCGGTAATTTTTTGGGTTTTAGGGTTTCAAGTGATTCGAGGCGATCGCGCCGTCGTTTCTTGACTGCTTTGTCGGTCTCGTCCCCGTCTCAAGTCTAAAGTCTCCCCTCTCAAGACTCAAGTGATGGTTCTCCCCTTGCATCTCCAATCTAAAATCGAAAACCTACAATCAAAAATGGTACGACCGCCTTCTCCCTTGTTGGAATGAGTCCGTCTCCCATGCCACAGCATCCCCCCGAACCCCCCGCGCGCGATCGCGAAGCGTCTCCCAAGGAGAATCGCCGCCGATGGCCCAAACGCCTCAAACGCCTTATCCTCATCGTCACGCCGATCGCCGCGATCGCCGGAACGGCAGGTGCTGCATATTTATGGTATTTTGTCAACACTGAATTATCGCCCCTGGTCGGTCGGGAATTGAGCAAACTGTTCGATCGCCCGGTGAACGTCGGTCCGGTGCAACGGGTTTCCCTCACCGGGATTCGGGTCGGCGAAAGTACGATTCCCGCCACCGCCACCGATCCGGATCGGGCGATCGTCCCGGCGGTCGAGGTCGGTTTCGACCCGTTGCAATTCCTGCTGACGCGCACCCTCAGCCTCGACGTGACCCTCCTCGACCCCCAACTGTACCTCGAACAACGTCGGGACGAAGCCTGGTTAAAAACGACCCTCCACACCGAAGATGACGGCAAAGACAGCGCGATCGAAATCCAACTCGACGCCATCCGCTTTCGCGACGGACAACTCACCCTCCAACCGAACGCCGAAGTCCGCGCCGAACTTCTAGACACCGAACCCAAACCGATCCCTCCCGTCGTCGTCACCCCTCTCGACGGTCAAGCCCTCTTTCTCGACAACCAAAAGCGGATCGCCTTTGAAGTCACCGGAACCCCCGCCACGGGAGGCGAACTCGACATCGACGGCGAAGTGCTCGTCGATACCCTCGACATCAAACTCGGTGTTCGCGCCGGAGACCTTTCCGGGCCGAATATCATGCCCCTGATTCCCAATTTACCGATCGCCGTCTTCGCCGGAACCCTGGGCGCCAATCTCACCCTCACCTTACGCGAAACTGAGGTTTTACAATGGCAGGGCATCGCCAGCTTTAACGACATCACCGCCCGACTGGCGACCCTCGAACCCAATTTGACCCAAGCGACCGGACGGCTGCGCTTTTCGGAATTAAAAGTCGCCCTCGAAGATACCCGCGCCTTTTACGGAGAACTGTTCGGAACCGCCGCAGGCACCATCGACACCACCGCCGACTATAACTTAAACATCCAACTCCCCCCGACGACCCTCGAAAAAGTCACGAACACGTTGGATTTAGAAACTCCCGTCCCCGTCACGGGGGAAATCGCCGGGGACTTTCAAGTCACCGGACCGCTAGAGGCGCCGATTTTCTCGGGAACCGTCGCCAATACCAAAGTTGCTCGAATTGACAAGATCGATTTCGATCGCCTCCGAGGACAAATCCGCATCGACGCGATCGCCGGACAGATGGTTTTAGAATCATTGATTGGCGAACCTGTCGCCGGAGGGCGCATCACCGGAAGCGGCGCCATCCCCCTCGCCCCGGATGAAGGGATGAGCCTCAATTTCACCGCCCGCAACCTTCCCGGCGATGCCTTGGGCGAAGTCTATTCGGGCGGTCCCTCGGACGTGGCGATCGGTCCGATTCAAGGCCGGGCCCGGGTACGCGGAACCCCCGAAAATCCCGTTACTTTCGTCAATTGGGATGCCCGCGAAGGCGACTATCCCGCCTCCGGGGAAATCGTCGTCACCGGGGCAATTTCCAGCTTTCGCAACACTCGCATTCAAGTTCCCGGGGGGGAATTACAGGTCACCGGAAGCGCCAACCAACAGACTCGCCTCTGGCAAGCTTTTGTCACTACAGACGAGTTGGCCCTCGCCCCGTTATTGCCGCCGGGTTCGCCTTCTGTCGAAGGGGCGATCGCCGCTAACGTGCAGCTATCGGGAACCTTGGATAGTTTCGAGTTAGGGGAGATCGACGCCGAGGGGGGCGGTTTTCTCAGTTTGGGCGATCGCGGGACCGTCGCCGCCACCGGAAGCTTGCAAAACGGTCGCTGGACCGCCCAAATTGCCACCTCGGATCTCTCCCTCAACCCCTTCGTTCCAGATTTAGCCGTTCCCGTGGGGTTGCCGAGTGCGGAAATCGACCTCGCGGGTCGGATCGACTCGTTCGATCCGGCGCAATTGGCTGCGTCGGGCACCGCCACCGTTCGGATTGCCGGAGGCACCCTACAAACCGAGGGAGAAATCGATCGCGGCAATTTCCAACTGGCGGTCGCCGCTTCCGGGATTCCCGTGGATCGCCTCGCCGAGAACCTCCCGGTTCCCATTCGCTTAAACGCTGGCAACTTAAGGGTTTCCGGCAATCTGGCCGATCTGAATTTGGGGGCGATCGCCGCGCGCACTGAATTTGACGCGATCGTTGCCGGGGCGCCGATTCGCGGCAACGGACAACTCGATCGCGGCGACTTCCAACTCGCCCTCGATACCGCTAATTTGCAACTCAATCCCTTCGCCCCCGCTTTACCCGTCCCGGTGGAACTCGTCGAGGGAGAATTGACCGTGTTCGGCAATGTCAACCGCCTCGATCCGGCGCAAGTACGCGCCACGACCCGGGTCGCCCTCGATGTCGCCGAGACTCGGATCGCGGGGACGGGTCAGTTAAATCGCGGGGATTTTGAACTGTCGTTGAGGGGCGATCGCCTCTCCCTGAATCGCTTTTCTCCAGACTTACCCGTCCCGGTGGAAGTGAGAGACGCCGAGTTCACCGTTCTGGGCAATCTCGCCGATCTCGACCCCAACCAGATCGCCGCCTCGGGATCGGCCCGGGTCGATCTCGCCGGGGGCGATCTGCTGGCGAATGGCACGGTGAAAGCAGGTGGGTTTCAAGGGGCGATCGCCGCCTCCGGCCTGGATTTAACCGCCCTCGCCCCGGATCTGCCCGTTCCGGTCACTTTGGTGGGCGGTCGCGCCGAAGTAGCCGGACGACTCGACGATCTCGACCCACAAAATATAGACGGCACCGCAACGGTGGCGTTAACGGTGGCCGGGGGGCGGGTCAAAGGTGAGGGCAGTTTACAACAAGGACGCTGGCAGGGGGCGATCGCGGCGGACGGCCTCAATTTGAACGCTTTTGCGCCCCAACTCACCGAATCTCTGGAATTATCGACGGGAACGGTGAATTTATCCGGTTCTTTGGCCTCGTTCTCCCTCGCCGATCTTCGGGCGGATGGAAATCTCAGCGCCGCGTTGAGCGCCCCGGTGGGGACGGATTCGCCTTTATCTCCCTTTGCCACCAGTGTTTCTCCGTTTCGCACGTCGTTTCGGTGGACGGGCGAGGTTTTGCAAATTCGCGAAGCGATCGCCCCGGGGTTGAGCGCCAATGGCTCGGTATTCGTAGATGTCGCGGGGGTGGATTTTCCGCAAATAAGCGGATTTGACTTTAACTTGCAATTAAATCGGTTTAATTTAGACGGCTTGCCGATTCCCGGGGGCAATCCCCTCGCCCTGATGAGTCCCCCGGGGGAACCCGTTCCGCCGTTGGTGGCGGGGTCGGTGGAGTTTGTGGGGCGTTTGCGCGGGGAGGCTACGCCGACGGAAGCTTCGCCGTTACCGAATGTACCCTTTGCCATTTCCCTGATGGGAGAGATGCAGTTGCACGATTTTGCCCTGGCGACCCTGCAATTTGAACCCCTGTTATCCGGTCCGGTGGCGGTGGATACCCGAGAAGGGGTGAATGTGAGTTTGAAGGGGGAAAATGACGAAATTGCGGTGAGTTTGAATCGGCAATTTCTGCCCGAGTCGTTCTCGTTGAGACAGGGTGAGATCGTGGCGCGCGGTCGCTTGCAGGGGGACGAGTTTGTGGCTGTAGCCCGTAATTTTCCGTTGGCGTTGCTGAATTTAGCCCCGGCGCCGGATTTGGGCTTCGATCGCGTCGCCGGGTCGTTGAGTGGTAGCGTCCGCTTCAATTTGGCGACGTCGCGGGGGTTGGCGGATTTGGAAATTACCGATCCGGCGATCGGGTATATCACGTTGAAGCGGTTCGCGGGACGGATTTATTACGAGGATGGCATTGTCGCCCTCGATGAGGGGTCTCTCGCCCTCGGGGAGAGTTTGTATCGCATGGAAGGACGGTTGGCGATCGCCGACAATCCCCAATTTCAAGGCAAAATCGCGATCGATCGCGGACGCATCCAAGATCTACTCGAAGCGTTGAAGTTATTCGAGATCGACGATTTCTTACGCGCCGGAACCCCCCCCGAATATGCGGATGCACGGGCGATCGTCGCCCAAGGGGTAGGGTTGCCCCAGGCATCGTTAGAAAATCAGTTGCGGCGCTTTTCTGAAATTACCGCCCTGGTACGACAGAACGCCATTTTACGCCAAGCCCCCGGCATTCCGGAGTTGGCGGACGTGCGCGGGGAGGTCACCGGGGAGTTGGCATTTAACGGATCTTTGGAAGCGGGACTACAGATGAGTTTCGACCTGGAGGCGCGACAGGTCGAGTGGCGTCCCCAACGTCCCTATCAAGAAGTGGTGGGCGATCGCGTGGTTTTACAGGAAAATCGGATTATCAATATCGATCGTGCCCTGCTTCGGGGAACGTTAAATAACGAAATCCTCACGTTAAATCCCCTCCGCATCGAAGCGGAAGATACATTAGTCTCCTTTGTCGGCACCGTCGGCGGTCAAAATCAGTCCGGCAGGTTAGAAGTGAGCAATTTATCGGTGGCCGACTTGCGGAACTTTGCCGAACTTCCCCCGGGAATCGCCCTGACCGGATTGCTCAATTTAAAAGCCAACCTGGCGGGGAGTTTGGAAAATCCCCAAGCACGCGGCGAAGTCAGTTTTCTCGAAGGAACGATCAATCGCGAGTCGATTCCGGGGGTTCGCGGCGGCTTCAGTTACGCCAATTCCCGGCTCACATTTAGTAGTTTCGAGCCGTCGGCGGTACAGATGACTGGCAGCGTCCCGATTCCTCCCTCTCCGGGAAATGACGCCATTCGCCTCGATGTGGATATCGAAAATCGCGGCTTGACTTTGGTCAATTTGCTCTCGGCGAACCAAGTCGAATGGGTTGACGGTACGGGGAAAGTGCAGTTTGAAGCACGGGGTCGCTTGAATGCAGAACGGGGGGCGATCGAAGAATTGGTCGCCCGAGGAACTGCTACCATCGAAAATGCCACGATTAACGCCCAAGCGTTGCCCGAACCTCTCACGAACGTCACCGGAACGGCCCGCTTTGAAACCGATCGCATCATCGTCGAAGGGGTACAAGGGGAATTTAGTGAGGGTCAGGTGGTCGCCTCCGGCGTCTTACCGATTTTTCTGCCCTTGGAACCGGAGGATAAAGACCGCCAAAATCCTTTAACCGTGGGACTCGATCGCCTCGCGGTCAATCTCAAAGGTTTGTATCGCGGCGGCGTCGATGGGGGCTTGTTAGTCGGCGGAACAGCCCTGGCCCCGGAAATTAGCGGCGAGTTGCGGTTGGCGGATGGGGTGGTGTTATTACCGACGGAAGAAACGCAAACGACCCCGCCTCCTCCCGCAGAAGGGGACATTTCCGAAGCGTTCCCCGGTCCGGAATACAAGAATTTACGGGTGATTTTAGGTCCGAATTTAGAAATTGCCAGTCCCCCGTTATTGAGTTTTGCCGCCGTCGGCGACTTGACGATTAATGGCTTTTTGGACGATTTACGCCCCCGGGGGACGATTCGCCTCGAACGCGGTCAGGTGAATTTATTTGCAACTCAGTTTAGATTGGTTCGCAGTTACGACAATATTGCAGTATTTCAAGGCAATTTAGATCCGTTTTTAGATGTGCGTTTATTGGCAACCGTTCGCGAAGTTAATCGCGCTAATATTACTTCTAATCCCAATTCTTCGGAAATTAATGAGGCGATCGATACTAATATTTTAGGGTCGGTACGAACCATTCGCGTACAGGCTCAAGTGACGGGGGACGCCAGTCAACTCGATCGCAATTTACAATTAACCAGTTCGCCCAGTCGGACGGAACAGGAAATCGTCGCCCTCATTGGCGGTGGATTTATCAATACGTTGGGTCAAGGAGATACGACCTTGGCTTTGGCGAATTTAGCTGGAGGTGCGTTATTGAGCGGTTTCCAGAATACGATCGCCAATGCTTTACGCTTGAGTGAGTTTCGTTTATCTCCAGCCATTGTTAAGTCAGGCAGTTCGGATCAATTGGCCCTAGAAGCGGAAGCGGGACTCGATATTACTCGCAAGTTTTCGGTTTCGATCCAGCGTATTTTATTAGATAAGCAACCGACTCAATTAAATTTACGTTATCGCGTCAACGATCGCATCATGTTACGAGGTTCGACAGATTTTGACGAGGACAATCGCGCTTTAGTCGAGTACGAATTTCGCTTTTAACCATTTGGATTGAATCGAAAATTAGCTCGTCGATCGCGATCTTAATACCAATTTTTTAAACCCTCGATGGAGATGGATCGTCTGTAAGAATACGGCAGTGCCGTTTCCCTACTCTCGCGCACTCTCATTATTGTTGAAAAATGCTACAATTTGTTTCTTTTTTTAGGCGACTTTTGGAGATCGATCTCAGATTCAACTGATTGAGGACGGCTATAGAGTCAGTTTCAAATAAAAGAGTTTCAAATAAAAGAGTTTCAAATAAAAGCGTCGGCGGTTAACTGTTCTGCAGCAACTCCTGCAACGATCGCCAAATATTCTTGAGTGACGGCATCGCGAACGATCGCACTGCCCGTACGATCTCCCGTTCCTGCAATAATCGTCAGGCGATCGAAGGAGAAGTTATCGATTAAATCGATGCGGTCTTCTGCTACTGTAAAATCGGCAATTAAATTCGTCGTTTCTAAACTCATTCCCCCCGTTCCTAAGCCGATCGCAAAGGCATCGTAACCGCTTCCTCCCGTCAAGGTATCTACTCCTGCATCGGCGAATAAATGGTCATTTCCCCCATCGCCGACGAGCAAATCGTTGCCGTCGCCGCCGTGAAGGCGATCGCTATTTTCGCCACCGTAAATGACATCATCGCCGCCCCCTCCTTCGATAAAATCGGTTCCCAATTCTCCCCAGAGTAAATCGTCGCCCTCGCCACCATCTATTCCGTCATTTCCTGACTGACCGTAGAGCAGATCGCGACCCGATCGCCCGAAGAGTAAGTCGTTACCGGATCGGGCGTGAACGAGATCGTCGGCGTCCGACCCCCAAAAGCGATCGTCTTTCTCACTCAATCCCGTCGCCGAGGCGGACATCAGATCTAACATTTTGCCGGAGCGATCGGTATCGCCGACTTCGACGATCGCCGCCGGGACGGACAACCCGTTGTAATTCGGATCGGAACTGGCGACAGTATGGGCGATCGCGCTACTGTGCGCGCCTTCGATCGCGTCGTCTTCAACTGCCGTCACTTCAATGGTTTGCGGTATATTCCAATTGTCCGGTGTAAAGACAACTGTGGGGCGATCGATCGTCGTTTGTCCGTCCGTGGCGATCGCGATCGTCACTTCAGCCGTGGGGCGATCGCGCAAGACGAGTTTGTAGCGATCGCTGCCAAAGCCTTCGAGAACCGACGTATTGCCCACGGGTTGGACGATCGCGACGCCCGGATTGCCCGGAGGCGCGGGGGCGGGGGCGGGGGCCACTTCGTTATCGATAATTTCCACCCACAAACTCGACGTTTCCAGACCGTTATACTTGGGATCGTCGCTTTCAACTTGGTGGGCGATCGCGCCGCTATGTACCCCTTCGAGTTGGGCATCGTCGATCGCCCGCACGGTAACGGTTTGGGGAATATTCCAATTGCGCGGATTGAAGCTCAACGGGGCGATCGCCTCTAACTGGGAAGCGACCGTCGGCACGATCCTCACTTCCTCTTGCGGGATCGTCGTCAAGCTAACACTATATTCAGTATACTTGCCGTCTTCCGAAACCTGCAAGCTTTCCTCACTCGGGGTCAGGACAACCCCCGGGCTGTCATTATCCGTAATTTCTGCCCCGACCGCCGCAATGCCCAAGCCGTCATAGTTGGGGTCGGCGCTACTGCTGGAATGGGCGATCGTGCTGAGGTGCAGTCCTTCGGCGATCGCGTCGTCGATGGCTTCCACACTGACGGATTGCGCCACATTCCAGTTATCCGGGGTGAATGTGAGTGAGGTTGCGGAAACCGTGGTTTGGTTGTCGGGGGCGATCGCGATCGTTACTTCGGCGGTCGGTTGGGCGGTCAAAACCACTTCGTAGCGATCGCCGCTTTCCCCTTCGACAAGGCTGGTATTGCCGCCGATTTGGACAATGGAAACCCCCGCACTGTCATTGTCGATCGCATCTACCATGACGCTATCGGTGGCGAGTCCGTCGTAATTGGGATCGGCGCTGGCGATCGAGTGTGAGATCGTTAAAATTTGGTTGCCTTGGGCGATCGTATCGTCAATCGCGGTAACATCGATCGCCTGGGGAATATTCCAGTTTTCGGGGGTAAAAACGAGCTGGGATGTGGTACTCAGCCGCGAGTCGGCGATCGTATTCACCGTTGTTTCTGCAGTCGGTCTCGCTGTGAGAACGACTTGATAGGCATCTCCAGAACCCCCTTCGGCAACCGTCGTATTGCCTCCGGATTGCATCACTGAAAGTCCTGCACTATCGTTGTCGGTAATGTGAGCGGTCACCTCGCCGACGACGAGGCCGTTATAATGGCGATCGCTGCTGCCGACGGTATGGGCGATCGCGCTGGTCTGGTTGCCCTCGATCTCGCCATCGTCGATCGCCCGTACGGTAACGGTTTGGGGCGTATTCCAGTGACTCGGCGTAAAGGTCATCGGCGCGATCGCCTCGATCTGCTCGTCCGTGCTGAAGTTAACCGTCACCTCTGCGATCGGCTGACTCGTGAGAACGAGAGTATAGGTGTCGGTGACGCCGCCTTCCGTAATCGCCGTACTATTTCCCGGGGGGGCGATCGCGATCCCCGGACTTTCATCGTCGGTAATCGCCAATTCCGCCGCGTCGTCAGGGCCGATGATATAAGCGCCGCCAGGGGCGAGGGTCAAGGCGACGGTTTCCGCCGGATCGATTTCAAAATCGTCGAGAACCTGAAGTGAGATCGTCCCCCTGTCGGCCCCCACGGGAATCGAGACCGTTCCGCTTAAGGATTGATAGTCGGCGCCTGGGGTCGCGGTTCCGGCGATCGTGTAGTTGACGGCGATCGGATTTGGGGTGCTGTTGGTCTCGTTGAGAGTAACGGTAAAACTACCGTTGACCGAGGGTTCGCTGGGGTTGTTTTCCGCAGTGATATTGACTTCAAATAAGCGCGCAACGGTATAGTAGCCGTCGGCGATCGTGGTACTGTCAATCCCCGAAAATACGGCGCGATCGCCGTCTTCCAGAGTCGTTGTTGTTGCTACAACTTCAAATTCGCCGCTTTCTCCAGAACGGTATAAGAGAGCGTATGTTCCCGGTTCGGCGGCTCCCGACAGTCCGGATTCCGAGCGATCGAATTTGAGAGAAATTTCGCCCCCATTATTATTGCTGTCGGTGCGATCGAGATACCAAATGCGTTGCCAGCGTTCGATCGCCCCATTGGGTAAATCCGCACTCACTTCGCCGTTGGACTCGGGGCGATCGTGTCCGAACAGCAAATAATCGCCGTTATCCTGTAAAAAACCGCTATTTTCGATACTTAAACCCGCAGAACTACTGCTTTCTTGAGTTCCCGACGCACTACGACCAATTCCAGCTACATCTTCGTCATAGTTGCCATTTTCTGGTGTATCTCCGAGATAAACGTCTCCCGCACTTAGGGGCGTGTCGTATTTAGCACTTAAGTAATTCTCGACGATCGCCCGTTGAGCTTCATTGAGGCTTTCACTATAGAGAATAATCTCGGAAATATCGCCCTTAAAAAAGTCATTTGCCGTTCCTTCCGTTCTCCCAGCTCCTACACGCAGGGGTTGAGTCGTGTTCGCTATATAAGCAGAACTGTTGCTCCCTTCAATTGTTCCATTAATAAATAGTTGATGGGCTAAACTGTCACTACTATAATGGCTGGAAATGAGGGTAAAATTATTCTCGACAACCGGGGCGGAACTACTGATTTCATTCCAGACAATCGGCAAGACTCCACGCCCAGTTTCGAGCAACCAGCGATCGCTATCTTCCGCATATAAAGAATAGCCACCGTTCGCTAAAGGAAGTAACGGAAACTCGCTGCGGCTGGAAATAATCGATCGTCGCGACCCGCTACCTCCTGTCGTCTGACCAATAAAAAATAAGGTAAACTCTTCAGGATTGAGCGCTGCCGAAAAAGCGGTTTCTAAATAATCGTTATTTCCATCAAAACTAATCGTCCCGCGATTATTTTGAACTCCGAGATTATAGATGGGTTGGCGTCCCGTTGTCCCTTGAGTTAACCCTACTCCATTCCCAGATTGGTCTTGCCAACTGCTGACCGTTCCGCCCGTTTCCGTAACCCCTGCATCGGCTTTCAGCCACAGTTCTAAACTCGAACTGCCATCTCCGGTTCCGACGCCACCGGGTCCGTTCCCCAAAAGGCCCGGATAGGATTGCAAGGTGGCGCGATCGAAGACCGAAGTGAGATCGAGTTGACCGAAGCACTCTTGTAATTGCCAGTCTCCACCGCGAGTAGCGTTCCCGGTCGGCGTCGTGGAGGCGGCGATCGCGGCGCCGGAGACTTCTCCCAAAGTGTTAACAAAGTGCCGACCGAGTTCTCCGAAGGCGACGCGACAACCGTATAAGAGGAGGGACAGGCGAGATCCCCTCAATTGCTGCAATACACGGGCGTAGCGGGCGATCGCATCGAGGTCGAGGGTCGTGTTGCAGAGGGTCACGCCCCCCGGTTGACCGTGAGAAATGAGGTGAACTCTCGACAGCCAGGGACGGACGAGGAGGGTACGGATAAGCTGTTCGACTCCATCGCCTCGCGGGTTCAAGGCGATCGCCTCGACGTTTAAAGGTTTACCTCTCAATAAGTGATGGTAATCTTTAACTTCGGGGTCAATTAGAATCAGGTCGCTGGAACGATCGCAAAGTTTCATCATTAGAATCTCTAGAAATATATTTTTGTAAAGGTGTCGATCTCCTTTCTGAATTTGCCCTAATTGATTTTACCAATTTTACCCTTAATTAAGTTTGTCGAAAAAATTTAAATCTTTTAACCGTAAAACTACGTAGATACTTCCACAATCTTACAGACTCTAAAGCCGGGATGAAAGTTTCCTAAATGAGATAAAAAATAAAATAACTATAGGTTCGCGTCAAGCCAGATAAGTTTACCAAGGACTACCGACTAAAGTAAATGCCGACCAATAGTAAGGATGACTTAAATCGGGATCTGTCCCGTGCTGGAGCTCTGGCGGTAAATCAATTTCAAAGTTACCCCGATCGGCAATTAAATGGTTGTTTTCAATTCTCAATTCACCGCGAATAGCGGCAACTTGAGCCTTACGTAAAGCATCGACTTTAATCGGATTTCGACGTAATTGAGCGTAGAATTCCGTCATCAAGGCTAAGGTTCCGCGATCGCTGACGTACCACAAACTCCCCAAGGCGCTTTTAACCCCAGCTTGTACCGCCAATCCGGCAAATCCTAATTCAGCTTTGCGATCGCCCAAGGCGGTCTCGCAAGCGCTTAAAACTAATAAATTCACCGGGGGATCGTTCCAACCAAATTGGCGAATACGCTCGATCGCCAATTTGGCATCCCAAAATTGAATAAAAGACTGTTCCGGTTGACCGGGATTGAAAGCAACATGGGTGGCCAAATGAACGATCGCAAATTTTCCAATTTCTCGTTGTTGTTGTAGATTATTGGGCGTAAATTCGTTATTTAAAAAGACTTTACCCGACCAAATTTTTTGTAAGTTAGCAACTTCTAAAGGAACTCCAGGCAATGGAATTAATTCTTCAAAATAAGAGGCTCCCATTGCCAAAACACTTGCATTTTTTAAGTTGTGGTAACGTGTATCCGTGAGGTTAATACTGGGCACTAAAGCTACACCATATTTTTCGACGAGAAAGCGATCTCCATCGTGCAAAGCAGCCAAAGGAATCGATCGCAATCCTTCATCCATTGAAAAAACTAACGTTTCGATTCCCAAACGGTTTAAATCGTTTTCTAAAGGACGGACGATCCAATCGTAGAGTTGTTGTGAATCTTGTAAATAGCGGGTGAGGTGTAAACTTTTCGGATCCGTAATTTTATTACGAAATTGATTGACAATTTTTTCAAGACTGGCACTATCCGCAGATCGGATCGCTTTGTGAATGGGAAATCCACTGGGAGGAACTAAAATTAGATCGAGTCGATCCTCGCGAGAAAAAGTGTAAATAATCGCGGGTTGAGTTCCAATTTCCCGAGGAATTTTGCTAATTCGTTGCTGAACGGCACTAAAAGAATTGAGTTCGCGAGTAACTTCTCGATTGAGATAGCCTCCGAGTTCTTCACTAAAAAAAACATCGAGAAATAGAGTGGCTTGAGGAAGATCTCCTTCATCAATTAAGCGACCAATTTCTTGAGAACTGACCGTTTTTAAGGTGAAGGAATTGTCTTGAGGTAACGGCCCACGATCGCGATTTTCGCTTGCTGAAAAATCACTCAAATTCACCGAATTCCCTATTTGCGTCAGGACATTGGCGATCGCGGGATCCGGTAATCGCACTTGTGTCGGTTCGGGAGTCACAATCGGAGAAGCTGGAAGGTCGGGGGCGATCGCCTCTCCCCCGCGATCGCCGGAATTGGGCGGTTGTTCGTTGCTGATTGCGCCGCCATTGTCAGTGATTACAGGAGGTTGAGGGGCGATCTCGGGCGGTTGGATCGGTTGTGCTGGCGTCGGCGTCGGCTCTCTCTCACTATTATCCGGAAATTCATCGATCGCGGGGGTCAACGTTGGCGGTTCGGGATTATTGGGTGGTTCCGGATTATTGGGCGGTTCCCGATTATTGGGCGGTTCGGGAGGACTGACAGCTTCGCCATTGGTAGAATTGACCCCAGGACTGGGACTTTCAGGTTCCCTGGGAATTGGTTCTATAGTTGGGGATGAGATCGGTTCGCTAGGTTCGCTGGGTTCGCTAGGTTGGGCGCTAGGTTCGCTGGGTTGGGCGCTAGGTTCGCTAGGTTCGCTGGGTTGGACGTTAGGTTCGCTAGGTCGATCTGCAGTCGTTTCAATGGTTAAATTCCCTTGATTATATATTTCTGGAGGAACGGGGATTGCAAATTGAGGTGAGAGAGTTTGCGATCCCGTCGTGATTGCGGCTGTAGTCCCGTTAGTGCTAGAATCTCCGACAATAAAGGGTGTCGTCGTACTCCCTGCATGGCGAATGAAAATCTCACCGCCACCACCATTATTGTCCGCACTTGAAATACTTGCTTCAATGCCGTTGGGGGCACTAAAACTGTTATTGACCCGTAGAAAATTCCCGGTGACGATCGCGATCGAACCGCCTGCAGAGTCGATCGTTCCTGTAGCGACGATCGTATCACCTGCCGACAGATCGATCGCGCCGCCTCCACTGGAGATCGAGTCGAAAATAATTTGACCGGGACTATCAAGAATTACCGGACCGCCTGCAGTGGCGATCGTACCTACAGAAATATTTTGATTGAGTCCGGGAACTGCTGTAAAAACAGTCCCTTCCTGCATTTGGAGGGGTGGAACATTCACGGGATTCTCTAAGTTGGCGACCCCCGATCGCAGAATCAAACTGGGACGACTGCGCAAAATCTCCACGTCCGGATCGTCGGAGTCGGACAAACTCAAATCCGGGCGATCGATCGTAATATTACCCCCCGAGATCGAGCCTCGCGCTTCTACTTTGAGTGAGGCGCCTTGGTAGTCGCCAAAACTCACACTTCCCTCGGACGTAATAATCGGATCGTATATACTCAAAAAATTGGCCGCGTCGCCGTTGAGTTGGGCGATCGCGAAGTTTCCGCCAGTATCGAAGTGAGCATCACCGGAAACCAGACCGTCACTGAGTAAGGTGATATCTCCGTTTGCTTGGAAGGTCGCCGCCGAACCGGGGAGGGACTCAAAGGCGAGGATATCGATCGCCCGATCGCCCCTCAAGGTGAGATCGTTTCCCGCGATCGCGCCAAATCCGGCGGTTCCTGCTCGAATCGTCAGGATTCCCCCGGCGTGAAGGTTGAGATCTCCTGTGGATTGAAGGCGAGCGCCTTCGATCTTGAGACTTTGTGAGCTGAATAAACTCACTTCTCCGGCCTCTATTTGGGGGAGATCGCCGATCGCTCCATTCCCCGGGAGGATCGTCAAACCCGACCCGATCAGTGTCGGTTCTCCCGCCGCATTGAGGGCGATCGCCGTTGCATGACCGATAGGATTTCCTGTCAGTAATTCGGGCAAATCCAAAGGTTTTAAATCAATAGGCAACGAGTTAAATGCAGTGTTTTCTATCTCTAAATTGAGCAAGTAACCGGATTGCGAAAGACGTACAAATGGCTTACCCGCGATCGCCGCAACGGTGACCTTCCCTTCCGGGGCGCGTAAATTGCCCGCGATCGCGATCGTTCCTGCCGCTAAGAGTAAAGATTGCCCGGATCGAACGTTCAAATCCCCGAGACTGACCAAATTTCCCGATGAATTTGGATCCAAATAAAATCCGCGCGGTTCGGATACTAAATTGGTATAATTATTATTTCCAAATGCATGAAATGTTCCGCGATCGAAACCGATTCCCGTTGCCGTTGTCGCCGCAAAAGAACCGGACAAGTCTAAGGTAGCATTTCGACCGAAAACAATACCCGACGGATTCATTAAAAATAAATTTGCATGACTTCCAGTGACTCTCAGTTGTCCGTCAATAAAAGAAGGCTGACCGCCAGTAACACGCCCGAAAATATTTCTAATTTCGGGTTGAGACATGAAATTAGCAGTTTGACCGATCTGCAAGCCAAATTCTTGAAAACTATGAAATAAGTTTTGACCGTCGCCAGAGGTTTTTCCCCCTTGAATTTGCAGTTGATTTTCTTGTTGAATTACCGTTGTTTCGGTGCTATCTTCCGCCGGAACAATTTCTTGCGATCGCCCTGCCATTGTTCCATCTAAAGCGATTTCAAAGAGTAAAAGTGCAATAATAGTTTGACTAGAAAGATAGATAATTTTTGCGGGGATTTTAAGTGATGGGCGATCGCCTCTCCTAGGCGGTTTCGCCGACTTCTGGAATTTCATAGTTTTAATAACGTCAAAATACGGACTGTAATTTCCAGAGAATTTGAAGTAGGAACGCCTTTCAAAATAAAATAATAAAATAAAAATAGAAGCGATCCGACATCACGGAAATTTTTAGAGCGATCGCCCAGTCCCTGTAATAGCCATTTGAGTATTTTTAACTATCGTCAGTTGCAAAAATACGGCAATCTATTTTTATTTTTACGGGTAAAAGTAAATGATTTAACCCGAACGAGCGATCGGAAATTTTGGGCATACAATAACAACATAAACGTTGTCAATCGTAACGTCAAGGTCGATGTCTACAATAAGCGATCGTCGAGAAACAGCGCCCTAAAAATGTAGTGATTTATGGTGGCATTTCTGTATCTGAGAGGATCGATTCCCTACAAAATACCCTACAATCGTGTAAAAGGACGCATAAGATGCCCGGATCCCAGAAATATTTATCATGTTTTTAGGAAGATGGCTGACCTTACTCATGGAGTTTCAATGGCTAATATAGCTATCCTAAATTAGTTTTAAAATTCAGGGATGCTAGGGACAAGGCATTGCCTTGTCCCTACAGAAACTTGGCGATTTTACAAGGTCTATTTCAGATTCAATTCAACTGATTTAGAACTGCTATAGCTTATAACTCGATCTGATAAAAACTCATAAAAAAAGACAGATCCCGACAATCTGCCTTCTTTGAGATTTACGAGAAAATCTCGTTGTCAATTACAGTCAAAATTAATTTATAAATTCAGAGAGGCGATCGTTTCACCCATAACCCGTGCTGAATTTTGCAGCATTTTTTCCTCATTTTCCGTTAACGATAAATTCAAAATTTGCGTAACTCCCTGACGATTAACTACGGCGGGAAGACTCAAACAAATATCGTTAATCCCATGAATCCCATTAATCAGCGTGCTGACCGTTAAAACCCGATTTTGATTTCTCAAAAGTGCTTTCACAATTTGGGTTACCCCCAGACCAATCGCATAAGAGGTGGCGCCTTTGCGTTCGATCACTTCATAGGCGGCATTTTTAACTTGATGGAAGATTTCATTTAATTTATCGGCTTCTTGTTCGAGACAATCTTCAATTCCCGTCCCGCATAAATTCATCCCAGCAATATTTACTTTACTCCAGACCGGAACTTCACTATCGCCATGTTCGCCAATAATGTAAGCGTGCAGACTACGCGGATCGAGGTGTAACTTATCTGCTAATAAATAGCGAAATCGTGCCGTATCGAGAACGGTTCCCGATCCGATCACTTGATTGTTAGGTAAGCCAGAAAGTTTTAAAGTCACGTAAGTCATGATATCGACGGGATTGGTGACCAAAATAACGATCGCATTCGGACAGTGTTCGATAACTTCAGGAATTAATTTTTTAAAGATTTCGACATTGCGATGCACCAAATCTAAGCGGGTTTCGCCTTGTTTTTGCTTGGCTCCGGCTGTAATGACAACAACATCGGGGTCTCGACTTTCTGCCAAGGTTCCCGCACGCACGGCGGTCGGTTCGACAAAGGGCAAGCCGTGCAGTAAGTCCATCACTTCCCCTTGTAATTTTTCCTGGTTGATATCCACCAGTAACATATCGTCGAGGGTATTTTGAATCAGCATGGAGTAAGCACAAGCCATTCCTACTTGTCCCGCCCCGATAATCACGCCTTTAAGCGGTCGGCGGTGACTCAACAATGCTCCATCAGCCGTTTGTTGGGGAGTGAATAATTTTTCAAACATGAGAGATTTTGGGTATTTTTTTGATGTCCATGTTTAGGATAGGATGAATTGCAATAGCTGACATCCTTCTTAAGTTTAAAATAAGAGGAAATATGAGTTAAATCTGTCATCATGGATTCTCATAGAGGATCCCATGTGTCTGTCAAGGGAAAGAAGATCGAAAAATTTGGGATGGAGGGCCGCATTGTTGCTCTGGATCAATTTTTTCAGTGTCAGAAATTCGCGAAGCTGTCAAATATTACGGTTTCAAGGCGGGAGATAGCGAACTCGTTGGGGCCGAACGTTCGTTTATGTATCGTGGTAAACCGTTGGCGTTACTTCCGTTTGCTCGACCGATTTTGTCTGCGGATCGATTCTGGTTCGATCCTCGCAACTATAGCGATGGCAAATCTGCGATCTGCGATCGCGAAGTCGGGGAAATACCCTTTCCCTATCGGAGGTTTGCAGAGTTTTTGCCAATTCAGGCATTAGCGATTACAGAGGATTTAGAATATTTGATTGGAGACAAGTGTCCCGAGGAAATCGACGAGCAACGATGTGAGTTTTGCGGACAAGGGAATAATATTGACAGCGTTAAATATTTCTTCGCTCTCAATCCTGGATTGACAGCGATCTTTGTTCGACGATCGATTAAAATTCACGGAAAGGCGTTTCAAACTAGAGGGTTTGGAATGCTGATTTCAAGACCCATCAAAACGTGCGCTATTGAGAAAACAATCATTGGCTCAAACCAGCATGAGTTTAATAGATTCTCGACATTCTAGCCTCGCCACTCTAGGTGCTGTCTTAGTCGCCGTCTTTACCCATATTCCCGTTACCGCCGCGACTCCCGAACCTCGGTTCGATACGGTCTCTCGTTTTGAAACGACGATTCCGACTGCGGAAGGAACGGAAGATCCGGCAGATATTTACTATCCGGCGGTCTCCACCGATGGAGAAATGAGGTTTCCTCTGGCTTTATTATTACCGGGGGCACTGGTCGATAAAGCCGACTATTCCGAGTTTGCCAGTACCGTAGCGAGTTATGGCTTTGTAGTCGTGATCCCCAATCGATTTCGGACGTTGACTAACCCGATTTCGGGAGAAAAGTTTCCGGGATTATTTGCCCAGGTGGAACAAGTCAACGAGGTTCTCACTTACATGGAGGCGGAAGCAACGAATCCCGATTCCCCTCTCGATGGTCTCGTCGATACGTCTTTACTCGCGTTACTCGGCCATTCTTGGGGGGGTGCGGTCGGTCTGGCGGCGATTCAGAACATCTGCCCTCCCCTGCTGTGTAGCGAGTCGTTCACACGACCCGAAGTTCTCAAAGCGGGGATATTTTATGGCACGACATTCCGGGATCAAAGTCAGGAAGACGTGGTCATTTTACCCGTAAACAATCAGGGGATTCCGGTTGGGCTGATTGCGGGCGATCGCGATGGCGTGGTTCGCGGTCAACTCGATGCGGTCGTCACCACGTATGAGAACATTCAAGACCCTCCCAAAGTCTTGATTACCGTCCTCGGAGCCAATCACTACGGGATTACTAACGAAGATAGCATTCGCGACCCGGTGCGTCCGACGATCGCCCAAGATCTGTCCACCGAAACGATCGCCCGATGGAGTGCTTTATTTTTGCGCGCTCACGTCCTTCAAGATCCAGAAGCGCTCAATTATGTTTATAACGTGGGAGACGATCTCGATCGCCACGTCGATTTGGAACGGGAGATCTCCGCGATCGAAGCGGGCGAGGGATCGAAACTTTAACGACGAAAGACACGCATTAGCGCGTGTCTTTCGCAGTTTGGGCGAAAAGAGGCGTAAGAACTGTATTGTACTACTCGGCGGTGCAATTTCGATCGATTCCTGACAAAAGCAAATTTTTGCTACATTTTCCCTAAGACAGGCCCTCAAACGGGCCGAGAAACGTGGGACGGGGGCGAGTGATATGGACTTCCCACAAGGCTTTAATCCCGGCGAGGACTTCTCGGAAGCTATAGTAACGCATCGAATCGTCGCGAAATTTGCCCCAATCGGGGGTTCCCAAGCCAACGGCTTCGATTCCCATCGTGCGGCAGGTGTAGACGGCGCGGGGGAGGTGAAAACGCTGAGTCACGAGGACGGCGTGGGTAATGCCGAAAATTTCGCGGGCGCGGTAGCAGCTTTCGTAAGTGCTGAATCCGGCATAGTCGAGGGTAATGGCTTCGCGGGGAATACCTCGCCCTTCGGCATAGCGCTGCATGGCGGCGACTTCGTTGTAATGGGGAGTGCTGTTGTCCCCAGTCATCAAAATTTTGCTGACTCGTCCATTTTTATACAAATCTACCGCAGCTTGCACGCGATCGGCGAGCATGGGGGTGGGGGAACCGTCTTCCCAGACTCCGGCGCCGAAGACGATCGCCACGGGTTGGTTGGGAATGAGATCGAGGTCGTAATAGCGATCGCCTCGGGTGGCGAGTCTGATGTAGGAACTCAAAATTAAGGGGAGCAACAGAGCGATCGCCGTCGCCACAGCCACCCCAATGCGCCAATCAAGCCATGCAGTCCAAAGCATTGTAGATTTTAGATTTTTTTAGATTTTAGATTTTTTTAGATTTTATTGGCGATCCCGACCGCTTGGGACAGATGGCTGAGTCCTTCGGCGTCGAGTTTTTCGAGCAATCCTTCGAGGATGCGGCGCACCATTCCCGGTCCTTCGTAAATCAAACCCGTGTAAACTTCGAGCAAACTGGCTCCCGCCGTAATTTTTTCCCAAGCGTCCTCGGCACTAAAGATGCCGCCAATGCCGATAATGGGGAAGTTCCCCTCAGTTTGCTGCCAGATAAACCGAATAATTTCCGTCGATCGCGCGCGCAAGGGGGCGCCACTCAAGCCGCCCGCTTCTTCACGGACCGGATTACCCGTTAAATTCAGCATTTCGGTCACCAGTCCATCCCGGCGGATCGTCGTATTCGTGGCGATCGCCCCGGCCAGATCGTAGCGTCGGGCGACGGCGATCGCCTCGGCAATGGCCTCCCACTCCAAATCTGGGGCAATTTTAACTAAAATCGGTTTTTGGCCTCGATTTTCCTGTTGTAAAGCGTCGAAAATCCCCGCCAATTGGCTCCCTTCTTGTAGCGATCGCAGTCCCGGGGTATTCGGCGACGACACGTTGACCACGAAATAATCGCCTAAATCTTTTAACAGGCGAAAACTGGCGAGATAATCTTGGGGCGCCTCATCCAGGGGCGTAATTTTCGACTTGCCCAAATTAATCCCAATCGGAATCGGGAAGGGGCGATCGCCCGGTTCGCGAGTCCCTTGCAGCCGTCGGGACAGCGCCTCGGCCCCGCCATTATTAAACCCCATCCGATTGAGGGCGGCGCGATCGTCCGGCAGGCGAAACATACGCGGGCGCGGGTTTCCCGGTTGCGCGTGCAACGTCACCGTTCCCAACTCCGCAAAACCGAACCCCAGACGCGACCATACCCGCGACGCCACCCCATTTTTATCGAATCCCGCCGCCAATCCCAGAGGATTGGGAAACGACACCCCCCACAAATCTACCGATAAGCGGGAATCTTCGATGCAGTAAGCTCGTGTTAATTGAGAGGCGATCGCCCCCGTGGGAAAACGATCCCCGCCGCGATCGAGCCAACTCAACACTTGCATCGTTTGGTGATGCCACCATTCCGGATCCGGTTGTACCCCGGAAAAAATAATCGGACGCAGGACGCTTTTATAAATATCCACGAAACTCAATCACACAAACGGAGCACTTAGCGGTCTCATCAAAAACCCCGACAGTATCGAAAAATCCGTCAACTGCCGAGGTTTTATTCAAATGGATCCTAAACGTTTTGGGACGCCGTTTGCGCCGCAGGTTGAACCTGGGGCTGGAATTGGAACAGCGAGTAAACCACATTGCGGCGAATGTCGGTCATCATATCGAGGAACAGTTCGTAACCTTCGCTCTTGTATTCGATCAACGGGTCTTTTTGACCGTAACTGCGTAACCCCACCGACTCGCGCAAAGCGTCCATCTGCTGCAAGTGTTCCCGCCAGAGGGTATCGATCTGCTGGAGGATAAAGAAGCGTTCCGCTTGACGCATCAAACCGGGTTGGATCTGCTCGACTTGAGCTTCTTTAATGTCGTAAGCGATCCGAGCTTGTTCGTGGAGGAACGTTTTAATTTCGTCTACATTCAAGTCTTCGAGTTGACTCGCTTGCATGTCCGCGAGCAAGTAGACGAACTCTTTAACCTTGCTCACCAGATTTTCGAGGTCCCATTCTTCCGAAGGCAATTCCGGATTGACATAGTAATTGACGATGTCATCCATCGTTTGTTCGGCGTACTTGATCACCTGTTCTTTGAGGTCTTGACCTTCGAGAACCCGGCGGCGTTCGGCGTAGATGGCGCGACGTTGGTTATTCATCACCTCGTCGTACTCGAAGACCTGTTTGCGGATGTCGTAGTAGTAGGTTTCCACCTTTTTCTGAGCGCCTTCGAGCGATCGCGTCAGCATTCCCGACTCGATCGGCATATCTTCTTCCACGTGGAAAGCGTTCATCAGTCCGGCGACGCGATCGCCCCCGAAAATCCGCAGCAAGTTATCTTGCAAACTCAAGAAAAACTTCGTCGAACCCGGGTCCCCTTGGCGTCCGGCCCGTCCGCGCAACTGGTTGTCAATTCGGCGCGACTCGTGACGTTCCGTTCCGATCACGTGCAGACCGCCGAGTCCGACCACTTCCTCGTGTTCGCGATGGGTAAATTGTTCGTACTCTTCCAAAATCCGGTTGTACACTTCGCGCAGTTTTTGAATCACCGGATCGCTGGTCGGCGCTTTCTCCGACGCCACCGCCACCTTATCTTCCGCTTCCAATTCGGGCAAACTTTGTTCCCCGTACTGATTCACCGCAAACTTGACCGCTTCTTTGAGCAGTTTTTCCGTTTCCGCACTCAATTCCGTCGGGAAAATTTGCGGCGACGCCTTCCAGCTTTTCACCTTTTTCCCGGGGGTAAACCCTTGAGCTTTATCCTTGCTTCCGGCGCCGGGAACCCCACTGGGAGCCGCAAACGAGTCATCTTCTTCCGGGCGCACGATTTGGGGCATCAAATATTCGCGCACTTTCAAGCGGGCCATATACTCGGCGTTCCCGCCTAAGATGATGTCCGTTCCGCGTCCCGCCATGTTCGTCGCCAGGGTTACCGCGCCTTTGCGTCCCGCTTGGGCGACGATTTCCGATTCCCGTTCGACGTTCTCCGGTTTGGCGTTGAGCAGATTGTGGGGAATTTCGAGTTGGTGCAGCAATTGGCTGAGGACTTCCGATTTCTCGACGCTGGTGGTTCCCACCAGTACCGGGCGTCCGAGTTCGTGCATTTCGGCGCATTCGTCGGCGATCGCCTTCCACTTGCCCTGTTCGGTCTTATACACCACATCGGACATATCTTTCCGACGTAAGGGGCGGTTGGTCGGAATCACCGTCACTTGCAAGTTGTAAATCTTCTCGAATTCCGCCTCTTCCGTTTTGGCGGTTCCCGTCATCCCTGCCAATTTGGGATAGAGCAAGAAAAAGTTTTGATAGGTAATCGTGGCCAGGGTTTGGGTTTCCGGTTGAATATCGACGTGTTCTTTAGCTTCGATCGCCTGGTGCAGTCCGTCACTCCACCGCCGTCCGGGCATCACCCGTCCGGTAAACTCGTCAACGATCACCACCTCTCCCTGACGGACGATATAGTTAACGTCTTTAATAAACAGTTCTTTCGCTTTAATCGCGTTAAACACGTAGTGCGCCCACGGATCTGCCGGATCGTAGAGGTCGGTGACTTCGAGCAGTTCTTCGGCGCGGGCAAATCCTTCGTCGGCGAGAATAATATTGCGGGCTTTCTCGTCTACTTCGTAATGTTCGTCTTTGTTGAGCGACGCCGCGATCGTCGTGGCTTTCGTGTATTTCTCCGTAGGACGTTCGACTTGACCGGAAATAATCAACGGCGTGCGCGCTTCGTCGATCAACACCGAATCCACTTCGTCGATCACGCAGTAGTTAAAGGGTCGTTGCACCACGTCCGCCATCGCCGTCGCCATGTTATCGCGCAGGTAGTCAAATCCGAGTTCGGAGTTGGTGCAGTAGGTGATATCGCAACCGTAGTTTTTCTTCCGCTCGCTCGGCGACATCCCCTGTTGGATCAGCCCCACGCTCAAGCCTAAAAAGCGGTGAACCTGACCCATCCATTCGGCGTCCCGACGGGCGAGGTAGTCGTTGACGGTGACGATATGGACGCCTTTACCGCTCAGGGCGTTTAAATAGGAGGGCAAGGTAGCGACGAGGGTTTTACCTTCCCCCGTCTTCATTTCGGCGATTTGGCCGTCGTGAAGGATAATCCCCCCGAGTAACTGAACGTCGAAGTGACGCATCCCCAGCACGCGCCGTCCTGCTTCCCGGACTACCGCAAAGGCTTCCGGAAGCAGCTCGTCCATGATTTCTCGTTCTTCACCGTAGGATTTGGCTTGCGCCACTCGCTGTTTGAACTCTTGGGTTTTATTGCGCAGTTCCTCGTCGCTGAGAACTTGGATATCTTCTTCCAGGACGTTGATATCGGCGACGAGCGGCTTGTATCTTTTCAGCTTGCGGGCGTTCGGATCGCCTAGCAGATTTTTAAGCATGGCAGGAGAGTGACGGTACTTTAAAAGTATTTTAAGGGAGCTTGGCGGGCGGCCAGCTTGACTGAGGTTGGTGGCCTGAGAAAGATTGCATTATCTTCATCCTATCACCCGAGTCTCCGGTGACTGACTTCGGAGGGCGATCGCCCGCAACGCGCCCGCTATTCGGCGTTTTCCCATTCTGGGGTCAGGGTGCCGAAGTTATAGGTTTTGGCTCCGGGATGGCAAGTTGCACAGCTATTGAGGGTGACGGGGCTGGCAAACTCGACTCGGGGATGGAGCGCGCGGAAGGGTTGGGATTCGGCGAGGCGATAGGGAACGGGTTCGTCGGCGCTCAGGGGTCGGGAGTACAGGTTGAGGTATTTCCAGACGAGCAAGCGGGTCGGATCGACCAGGGGTGTAATTTGCTGCCCGTAGTGGTTACTATCTTCGAGCAGGGTTTTCCAAGTTTGGGTGGGCAAGACCCCGGGAGGGACGGCGAGGTGGCACTCGGCGCAGGCTTCGAGATAGAGGTCGCGACCGAGGGCGAGTTGGGATTGGGGCGGTACCGGATCGATCGCCCCGGGCCGTTGGGGCGGTTCGATCGCCCGGGCCAACCCGATGGAGATCATCAGGCTCCAGAACAGCAGGAGGAGCAGCAGGAGGGCGGGCGATCGCCGCCGAAACTTAAAAATGGGTCTGGAACTGGGTTTGCTGGACATAGCGGCTCGACGAGGAGGAAGGAGGAACGATCGGACTTTAGGGAATGGCGATCGATTGCAACAACTGCTCGACAATGGTTTTAGCGCGTCGCCCTCCCGCCGGGACCATGCGATGGGCCAAGACGTGGGGGCTTAAAAATTTCACGTCGTCGGGAATGACGTAATCGCGCCCGTCGAGAAAGGCGAGGGCTTGGCTTGCTTTTTGGAGGGCGACGGCCCCGCGCGGGCTGACCCCGAGGGCGATCGCTTCGGAAACCCGGGTGCTGCGGACGAGGTTGAGAATGTACTGCTGTACGGAGGTTTCGACTTCGACTTGCTGGCAGGCCCGTCGCAATTCGAGAACTTCTTCTAATTCAATACAGGGTTCGAGGTCGGCAACGGTAATGTTTTGTCGCTTTTGGTCGAGCATTTGCAGTTCTTCGGCTTCGCTGGGATAGCCGAGGGACAGCGACAGGGTGAAGCGGTCCATCTGGGCTTCGGGAAGGGGAAAGGTGCCCTGATATTCGATCGGATTTTGGGTGGCGATCGTAAAAAAGGGTTGGGGAACGTTGCGCGAGACCCCATCGACGGTGACTTGCCGCTCTTCCATGACTTCGAGTAAGGCGGACTGGGTGCGCGGGGTGGCGCGGTTGATTTCGTCGGCGAGCAGCACGTTGGCGAATACCGGACCGGGGAGAAACTCGAATTCGCCGCTACGGGGATTCCAGATGTTGGTTCCGGTGATGTCCGTCGGCAGCAGGTCGGGGGTACATTGGATGCGTTGGAAGCGTCCGGCGATCGAGCGGGCGAGGGATTTGGCTAATAGGGTTTTCCCGACGCCGGGAACGTCTTCGAGCAAGACGTGTCCCCCGGAAAATAAGGCGACTAAGACCAGACGAATCGCGTCGGATTTGCCGACGATGGTACGGGCTAAGTTTTGTTTGAGGCGATCGACTCGTTCTCTCATTACGATCTCAGTTTCGGCGACAGTGACAGACCGATCGCCAGTTCCCGCTCGCTCCCGGGCTTTGGGGGTAGGGGCGATCGCGCGCGAAGCTAGCTTCAGTCCCCCGTATTATAATCTGTGCCTTTTACATCCCGACCTCTCACCTGTCGGCGTTTTCTAAGATTTGGCGGGCGCTGTCACAATCGGCCTGAATTTGGGCTTTGAGGGCGTCGAGGGAGCCGAATTTTTGTTCGGGGCGCACGAATCCCACCAGTTCGACGGTTAGGGTTTTTCCGTACAAGTCTGCGCAATAGTCGAATAAGTGAACTTCGACGCTCACTTCTAAGTTGCCTTCTACCGTGGGACGACAGCCGATGTTGGTCACTCCGGGAAGGGGCAACGGTCCGCCGTTGTCGCACTCCCAGCTCGCGCGGACTGCATAGACGCCGTATTGCGGTAAGAATTTTTGGGGGGGAACCTGCACGTTGGCGGTGGGAAAGCCCAGGGTGCGACCGAGTTGCCGACCGTGCACGACCGTACCGACGAGGCTGTAAGGCCGACCGAGCAAGCGATTGGCTCGTTGGACGTTGCCGTTTTGCAGGCAGGTGCGGATTGCGGAACTGCTGATCCGTTCGTTTTCGGCGGTTTGTAAGGGGACGATAAATACGTCGATGCCGTGAGGGGCGGCGATCGCCTCTAAGTCGCGCACGGTGCCGGATCGATGCCGACCGAAGCGAAAATCTTCCCCGACGGCGATCCGCTTGGCTTGCAGGCGTTCGATCAGAATCTCTTCGACGAATTCTTCCGGGGTCATTTGCGCCAATTCGCGATCGAAGGGCAACAACACGAGCTGCTCGACTCCCATCGCTTCTAACTGTTTGACTTTTTCGTTGGGTGGGGTCAACAGGATGCGACGTTGGCCGGAAAAGAATTCTTGCGGGTGCGGGTTGAAGGTCACCACGCTCGGGTAGGCCCGATCGCCGCCCTCGCGCGACCCGCCTGCCGACTCGCGATCGCCCGATTCTCCCTCGTTTCCCGGCGATCGGGCCGCCAGCTCTTGACAAGACGGGTTTTGTATGATTCGTTTGTCCCGGATCGACCCTTGGCGCGCCAAGTCTTTATGTAAAATCGGCTGCACGACTTGACGATGCCCCAAATGCAAGCCGTCAAAGTTTCCCAGGGCAACCAAGGTTGGAGTTAGAGCCGTTGATAAAGAAGATGTTATCCACACGCTTTACATTTTGACACATAACCGTCTCTTCTCGACGGCAGCTCGGAAAAAGTCGTCTGGAGATCGAGGGGGATCCAACGGCAAAGCGGCGATCGCTCAATCCCCCGACCCCGCGTCCGTCGGCGCGATCGCCCACTGATTGCCGGACGGGACGCCAATCGGCGATCTTCGACCATCACTTCGGCCAGAATCGATTTATGCCGAGACTTTGGCTTCTTTGACCGAGGACGAATCGGACGCTGCGTTGTTATGGTCTTCCGACGGCGGAATTAACTGAATCGAGAGTCCTTCGCGCGCCATCACGCAGTTGGGGAATTGTTGCGCTGCTTCTTCCCCTACTCGGTCTAAAAAGTCGTCGTTGTGCAACGGATCGTGGTGGAAAATGACCAATTTTTTCACTTTCGCCGCTTTGGCCACTTTCACTGCTTCTTGCCAGGTAGAATGACCCCACCCCTCTTTCGAGGTCGTCTTCGAGTAATACTCTTCGTCGGTATAAGTGGCGTCGTAAATCATCACGTCGGCATTGCGAGCCAACCAAGCGACATTTTCATCGAGGCGATCGGGAAAATGTTCGGTATCGGTAATGTAAGCGGCAGCATAGCCTTTCCAGTTGACCCGATAGCCGACGGCTTCGCCGGGATGGTTTAACAAGGCGGTTTCGACGACAATATCTCCAATTTCAACGGTTTTGCCGATTTCGAGGTCGTTAAACGACAATTGGGCGCCCATAATTTGTAAGGGAACCGGAAAGTTGGGATGGAGCATTTGATCGTTGAGGCGCTGCTCGATGGTCGAACCGTTGGGAGCGACGGCCCCGTAAACGTGAAAGCGATTCCCCTTGACAAACGCCGGAACGAAAAAGGGAAATCCTTGAATGTGATCCCAATGGGAGTGGGTGAAGAACATGTAGGCTTCTACGGGCATTTGCGAGAGCAGGGATTGTCCTAAGACTCGCAGTCCGGTGCCGCCATCAAAAATCAGGCGAGTCCCACCCACGCGCATTTCAACGCAAGGCGTATTGCCTCCATAGCGGACGGTTTCGGCACCGGGACATGCAATGCTCCCACGCACGCCCCAGAAGTGAACGGTGAATTGATGTTGGATGCTAGACATGGGTGTATTTCGCTTTCCTTCCTTTGGCAGTCCGTTATCAGCTTTTGCTTTTCGGCTTTATAAAGATGCAGAAATAGGGGTAACTATATTCAAACTCAGATCCCAGGTCACTCCCTCGCGATCGCGAGGGACGAGTAACACTCGACGGCTTCCAGGCGGACTCGTTTGGATCCGAGTCTACTCTACCGATTGAGTCCCTTTCCACCCGCTCGGGGGAAAGGGGAGCGGGTGACCTGCCGAGTCCGTTGACGAGTGCGACCCTTGGGGGGATGGCCATCGATGCCTCGCGCTCCTGCATCCGAGAGCCTCCATCGGGGAAATCGAGTGGGGGCGATCGCCCCTCGGCAATCCCGTCGAGAAGGCGTGAAGGAAAGGCGAGCGGGAGAGGCGATCGGGAGCAAGGGCGGTTGCCGATCTGTTGATTGGTATAGTCTAGAAGATCGCTCTGGGTCAAGTCGGCCATTTAGGTACCAAAACAAATGTTGGCCTCTCAAACAAAGAGGACATTAAGAAAACGTCTCTCGGTCGATGTCGAGTGCCTTGTGGCGTCGGGGGACTGAAAGTTGGGTGGGGCTGGGTTTGAAAAAACCGCCCCTTTCGTTCCCCCTCTCCGAACTCGTTCCGGCGTTCGACCCGACCCGATCGCTCGGAGCGGACTTCTCGGTTGTCGTTCGGAATGTGGATCGAACCGTCCCTACGCTGCACCCCCGAATGGGCGATCGCCTTCCCCGGCAACGGTCTGACGACCTATCCCGGCCACCGATCGCCCGTTCTCAATTCGCAGACGCGCCGAGCCTAACCGCAGTCTTCTCTGTAAATATTCAACGAGAAATGAGTTTGGCAGGGTTGAAATTTCCCTCATTGGCTCGGGTAAATCCGAAGATTCAGTTTCTAGCTTGTGAAATTCACTTGTTACTTTTCACTAGCTTAACCTCTCTCGGGAAAAGATCCAGAAGGACAAGCTCAATTCTTTGTTTCTAAAGTTTAAGTATAGTTAAATCTTTGTTGCCCGTAGGCGATCGCGATCGTGTTCGAGAGTGTTTTTACTCACTTCTTGGCTGGATCCGTCATTTCTCCTGGATCGGAATCTCTTTGCGGTTCTCTCGATCCGCACTGTCCCGGCCCATGTCATCATTTCTCAATCGCCGATCGCGCTTCCCGCGCCTTCTTTATTTACTTCTTGAATTATTTCTTTGAAAAAGTATTGTAAACTTTAACTGAATACATAGTCAAGTATAGTCATTCCTGTTAAGATATAACCATGAAACTCTCAGACTATGCCAAAAAAGCCGGGGTGAGTTATCAAACGGCGTGGAGATGGTGGCAAAAAGGTCATCTAACGGGCTATCAACTTCGGGAACAATTATCATTACCGAAGAAGGGAAGAAGAAAACCGAGAGAATGGCCTGTATTTATGCCAGAGTCTCTAGTGCAGAAAATAAAGATCACCTTGAGCGACAAGCGGAACGGTTAAAAGATTATGCTATTGCCAGAGGCTATCAAATTTATAAAGTCGTCAAAGAAATTGGCAGTGGTTTAAATGATAATCGTCCAAAATTGGCTAAGGTTTTAACCGATTCCCATTACGATATATTGATAGTGGAGCATAAAGACCGTTTGGCGAGGTTGGGGACAAATTACCTTGAGATCCGGTTAAAAGAGAGGGGAAAAACCGTTGAAATTGTCAATCATAGCGAGGATCGACAAGATGAATTGATGGAAGATTTAATTTCTATCATTACTTCATTCTGTTCTCGTCTTTATGGATGAAGACGCTCGAAACGGAAAACCGAAAAAATTATGGCCGAATTAAAGGAACGCTAGTGAAATTAGTCGAAAGACATATAATCAAAAAAGGTCATAGGTTTTGGGATGAGATCGATGAGTTATCATGGCATTCCAAAAATCTCTACAATGCGGCTAATTATCTAATCCGTCAAAACTTTATTTATGGTCATGGTTACTTGAACTATAACCGGATGGATAAATTAATGCAGAAGACGGAGCAATATCGCGCTTTACCAGCTAAAGTCTCTCAACAGGTGTTACGAGGATTAGACAAAAACTGGCAATCCTTTTTTGCCGCCAATCAAGCCTACAAAGTCAACAAGGAGAAGTTTTTAGTCAACCCGAAAATCCCCAAATATAAAAACACTCAGAAAGGTCGTCAATTATTGGTGTACGTGAAACAGGCTCTAAGTAAAGTGGCTTTAAAAAAAGGTAAAATCAAATGCTCAAAAACCCAAATAGAGTTGGAGACTTCTGTAGCCAAAAAAGTAGTGGAGGTGAGAATCGTTCCTCGATGCGATTGTTATATCATTGAGGTCATTTATGAAGAAGTAGAACCAACATTAAAATCCAATGAATGGGTCGCTAGTGTGGATTTAGGTGTAGATGTTTTAATGGCTGTAACTTCTAATCAACCGGACTTTGTTCCTCTGTTGATAAATGGCAGACCCTTAAAAAGCCTGAATCAATTCTACAATAAACGAAAAGCCTTTCTCCAATCCCAATTAAAAGGAAATCGACCCACCTCTAAGAGAATCCAGCGTCTGACTCGATGCCGAAATCAAAAAGTGGATAACTATCTCCATCGAGCCAGCCGTTATCTGGTCAATCTACTGCTTGATAAAAATATTACTACTTTAGTCATTGGCAAAAATGAGGGGTGGAAACAAAATGCCAAGATGGGGAAAGTGAACAACCAAAAATTTGTGGGGATTCCTTTCAACCGTCTGATTGAAATGTTGACCTATAAATGTCAATTAGTAGGGATCAAAGTGGTTCTAACTGAAGAGAGTTATACGAGTCAGTCGAACTTTTTCAACTTAGATCCGCTTCCGGTTTATGGAGAAACGGTAAAAGTTCCTAAGTTTACGGGAAAAAGAATTAAAAGAGGTCTTTACCGGACTGATACAGGATTCTTGTGTCAAGCGGATATCTTAGGCTCCTATAATATCTTAAGAAAAGCATTCCCAAATGCCTTTATGGGCTATGGGATAGAGAGGTGCGTAGTTCACCCAAGGAGAATTAATCTCTCGAAGCCAAAATGAAGGGGATTTTTGAAATAGAATCCATGTCTTGTTTATATCTGACTATATTTTGGTTAACTATAGCGGTTCTCTTCTTTTTTGCCGCCGATTCCTACAGCAATTTTCCCCAGGGATCGATGTGACATCCTCCCGACACTGAATCAAAGATTACAGCGCGGGCTTCCCAACCTCACAATTGGGTATTCGGGTCCCACGCCACTTATCTAGGTCATCGACCCCCGACAGACCGACTTGACAGGCGGTTTCCGTTCCCCAGAGTCCCTGGGTTACTACATTCTCTAGTCCACGATCCAAAACCATCTCGGCTGCAGCACGTTCGCGTAGCGACGCCGAAGGCGTATCGCGATGCGTTCGATACCCACACTCAGGACAATGATGCTCTCTGACTTCCAACCCCTTGCTCACCGTAGCAAAGCAGGATGGACAGGTTTGACTGGTGCCGTTGGGATTGACTTTAGCAAAGTAGACCCCACGCTTCCAGCACACTCATTCCGTCAGAGACAAGAACTGCCCGAAAGCAGCATCAACACAATCTGTTCGCAACATCCCTCGCGTCAACCCCGTGACGTTGAGATCTTCTGCAAAGATAGTTTGCGCCCGGTCGCAAAGCTGATGAGCCGTTTTCAGATGGAAATCTTTACGACGATTGGCAATCCGATGGTGCATTTTAGTCACTTCGATTTGCGCCTTCTCCCAGTTTTGAGAACCCTTTTGTTTTCGTGCGGCTCTGCGTTGCAGCAATTTCAGCTTGCGTTGCATCGACTTGAAAAACTTGGGTCGCTCTTGGAAAGAGCGATCGGAAGCAGTCAAGAATCGCTCCAATCCCAGGTCAATCCCGATCGCCCGACCGCGAACTGGAGCATCGGGAACCGAGATATCCGATTCAATCGTGACGACAACGTACCATTGCGTTCCTCGCACCCTCGACAATACCCTTACCTGTATCCCCCCAACCCCCCTTTGAAAGGGGGGCGAAGGGACGATGCAGGTTGATGGGTACTTCCCCAATTTTTGGCAACTTGATTGTGAAGCCATTGATGGGATTGTGCTTGAATTGGGGAAACACAAAGGATTTGAACTGACCGAACTTTTTGAAACGTGGAAACCCATGTCCCCGTTGCAAAAATGCCTCCCAGGTATCGTGCAGTCTGCGAATCGTGGTCTGCAACACCTGAGAATGTACCTGACCCAGATGCGGGAATTGCTTCTTTGCTTTGGGCAGGTTGTTCTGCTGACGGTGGTAGGACGGAAATGCCTCATCGGCGGGAATGATGTATTCCTTTTCCAACGAGCATCGGTCTACCGAACACTTACGCGAAGCAATCCAATCCTTGAGTTCGCGCAACGCGTAGTTATATACGCCTCTGCACGTCTCAAGCCACGATCTCAGTTCAGTCTGCTGTACGACATTTGGATAGATTCGGTAGGTGTAGTTTATGGTCAGCATAGCCGGAGTTTACCAAAGGCTATAGCTGCCTGTAAATGCTGGTCTCATCCCCATCGTAGGGCTTAGCCCTTCCCGGAGGGTGGGGATGAGACTTTTCAAGGGGAGTCCATGGATCCCGACGCTGATGCTTCGCATACAGCGCGGGACTTATCGCTCCCCGAACCCCTCAAAAGTTAAAAATACGATCGCTTCCCTGGGGTTTCGATCCTCTTTCCAGCTCGATCGCCACGGTTTTCTAAGGGCGCTTTCGAGGGAAGTTTGCCGATCTCACAACACGGTCGATCGGTCGTCGGGGGCGATCGCTCCCCCCTATCCCCTCTCGGGAAAGCGATCGCCCCATTCGGTGGCGACTCTCACTCGGATTTTGAAGTTCTCAGGTTCGGCGATCGTCGGGAGCGATCGCCCGTTTTACCGCTACGATGCCATGGGTGAAAAGGCGATCGAGGGATCTGCCCGAGCGGCACGCGATCGATCCGGCAAAAGCGATCCCATTCCCCCTTTCCATCCAACTCCGATTGCGTTTTCTGAAGTTGAATCTCCCCTGACGGATGCGATCGCTCTTTTCCATCTAACCGTCTTCTCGAAAGCGACAAGATTTTCCGTGGAACGACCGATCTAAAAACAGTTATAGCGTTAAGATCCCGTCAATTATTGGAGAATCTTTGCCGAACTTGGTGATGGTTCCAGCCGCTTGTCGAGATTCGGATTACGCAACTTCTTCCGCTTCAGCTCCGATTTGTCGCAGGTGAATGTGTTTGCGTCCCAGAGAAATTTCAAACTCATCTCCCGGTTGCAGATTCATCTGCTTCGTGTAGGCGGCACCAATCAGTAAGTTGCCGTTGGACTGCACGGTAATCCGATAGCTGGCACTGCGTCCGCCCCGTCCGTTCCCGTTCGGTTTGCCGTCGAGGGGTACGCCTTCAGCATCAATTAAGGCATTGAGGAACTTCATCATATTGACTCGTTCCACGCCATTTTTGGTGACGGTGTAGTAACCGCAAGCTCTCGCTTTTTCTTCTTTACTGAGGTTTTCTAGCTCTTTGACTTTCTTGAGTAGCTCTTCGCCAGTTAGAGGTTCCATTTTTTTCTTTTTACTCATGAACTTAGAACTGCCGCCAGGAACAATAGATAGATCGGGTTCTCTGCGCTCTGAGTCTTGCTAGAAACCAGAAATATTTGGGTTCGACTCAGATAACAAATCCATCTTACACTAAGAAAGCGAAGAATTCGATCGAATTCCTAAAATTCAGACGCACAAGATCGAGAGCGATCGCTTATCAAAGGAGATCGGCGATCGCTCACTGCTTTCCCCCAGAAAATGCACCCACCTATCCACAGCTTCGATTCCTTTCGCGATCGCTTCACGACTTGCATGGAACGAGATTTTTAAGACCCTATCTTGACCTTCAATCCCTTTACAGCGAGGGAGACGCCCTCCATCGCGACGCGGCGGTTCGCTGTCAGCAATTCCTCTGATGCGGGTTAACAAATTTTATAACCGCTCCTCGTGCTTTGTCGCTCCAATGCGATGAGAATCCCTGCAACTAGAACGTTCTCGACCGAATTTTAGAAGGGGACGGGCGGCAGCTTCCGGACAACAGCCTGAAGAGGCGATCGCCTCTCGATTTCTGTCAGTCTTGACCGACGAACCAAAGTAAAGAAACAATCGCGCGCCTTCTACCCCAGTCGCACGCCATCGTCGAGGGTCGTTGCTTCGTGTATTCAGCCGGGAGACGGGTGCAAATCTCGGGTAAATTTACCGTTGTCAACGCGGCTCGAACTCGATAAAATCGCTAATTTTACGGTCGTTGAAACAATGAACTCGCAACGGATCGACCCCGGACGAGACGGATCGCGAGTTCGCCGCCAACCCCTCGAAACTGGATCGGGAAAGCCTTACTCGTCTTCACCTTCCACCTACCATCACGATCGCGGCGATCGCCAAAATTAAGTTTAAACTCTCGATCGAGATCCGATGGCGCGATCGCTCCAGTTGCACCGGGATCGACCTCGGCGGCGATCGCCTTCAAACCCGCCCGAGAGTCTTTACTGTATTCTCGATTCGATTCTCTTTCCCCTAACGATCGACTCTTTCCTCCAATCGACTCCCCCGTTTTTAAGGCGCTAAAAAAGGAGCTGTCTGCGAGCTTAACTACCAGAGCATAATATCGTGTAAAAGCGCGCTTCGATCGAATCTTACAAGGACTATTTGGAGCGAGTCGGGTCAGTAAAATAAGGTACCGTCAACCTCGACCTGTCCCCTATTTAGAAAGGCGATCGCTCCCCAGGCATCGGACGAGTTTCGTGACTTCCATTCCCGGCGCCAGCGCCAACGATCGATGGGTGAAACCTCCTCCTAAAATTTCTCTCGGTGCGATCCGCCAAGCCCTCGCCACACCCCTCGATTCCCGACCGACCGACACCGGGAAAGACCGACAGGGAGGAGATCCGATCGCATTTCCCGGGTGCCGTCCATCGGCTCGAAAACTAACATCATCACTGCACGGCATTGTTCTCAAAAACCTCTAATTTCGACCCCCTCGGTCAGCTTCTCAACAGGCAAAAACGACCTTGACGATCGCGATCTCGGCGGCGAGATTTCCCCCAAAAGATGCGATAAGATCGGAAATTTAGCTCGCGAATGGGGAACGAAACTCTTGACAGACCATTGGTTTTTGCCGACTGGGGCGCTGATTTTGCCGATCGCGGCGCTGTTAGATTATACGATCGGCGATCCTTGGGGATGGCCCCATCCGGTACAGGCGATCGGTGCTTGGATTGCTGCCGGAACCGAGACTGCCTTAAAACGGTGTCCAACCCCACGATCGCAGAGAATTGCAGGGGTCGTTCTCGCACTTTCGACGATCGCGATCGCCAGTGGCTGCAGTTGGGCGATCGTGCGCCTCGCCTCCCAACTTCACCCCAGTTTCGGAATCGCCTGCGCCAGTCTCTTACTCGCCAGTTGTTTCGCCGGACGGAGCTTGCGCCGCGCTGCCGAAGACGTATTGCGACCCCTCCTCTCCGGGGATCTCGACCGGGCGCGCGATCGCCTGCGCCTCTACGTCGGTCGCGATACAGACAACCTCTCCCCCCCGGAAATCTGGCGCGCGGTCCTCGAAACCCTCAGCGAAAATGCCGTCGATGGGGTCACCGCTCCCTTATTTTATGCCGCCGTGGGGGCGACCCTTCCCGGCGTCGGTCCGGTACCGATCGCCTTCGCCTACAAAGCCGCCAGCACCCTCGATTCGATGGTCGGCTATCGGGACGCTCCTTATACTCACCTCGGCTGGTTTAGTGCCAATCTCGAAGATCGCCTCACTTGGCTCCCCTGTCGTTTGACCGTACTGACCTTGGGGGCGATCGCGGGTCAACTGCGGTACGTGTGGCAGACCTGCCAGCGCGACGCCACCCAAGACCCCAGCCCCAATGCAGGCTGGAGCGAGTGCGCCTATGCCGCCATTCTCGGCGTTCGACTCGGCGGCCTCAATACCTATCGCGGCGTCCCCAAACCGAAACCCCTGCTGGGCGAGCCAAAACGCCCGATTTCCGAAGAAGTCATTCGCGAAGCCACTCAGTTAACCCGCTCTTGTTTTTTAATCTGGTTGGCGATCGCCGTCGGCTTGGCGATCGCCCTCGGCGCGTCCTTTTCCTAGGAGGGAGGAACTCACAAGAGACCCTCATAACTGATTTTATTCACTTAAAATATAAACATGACCGTCAATCTCTTTAACGAAAACCTCTACTTGAGCAACTATCCCGACGTGCGAGCCGCCGTCGAAGCCGGAGTCTTCTCGTCCGGTCGCCAACACTTCGATCGCTTCGGCTTGAACGAAGGACGGGTCGAAATTTCGCGCTTTTACGACGAAACTTATTATCTCGCCAACCAAGCCGACGTCGCCGCCGCCGTCGATCGCGGCGCCTTCGTCTCCGGACTGGCGCACTATCTCCAATTCGGACAAGCCGAAGGGCGTCCGGCGAGTCCCTTATTTGACGAAACTTGGTATCGCCGACGCTATCGGGATATCGCTCAAGCGGTGAGTGCGGGCGCCTTTAAGTCGGGATTGGAGCATTACATTTTATTGGGCGAAGCCGAAGGGCGATCGGGAACCCCCTTTAATGAATTTGCCTATAAAGACGACTATCCCGACGTTGCCGAAGCGATCGCCGCCGGAACCGTCGTCTCCGGATTGGCACACTATCTCGATTTCGGACGAACGGAAGGACGCGAAGCCCTCTTTAGCGGCACTTCCGGCAACGATACCGTCACCGCCTTCGGTCCGATCCCTACCCTCGTCGGGGTCGATGTCTTGCCGGGAGAATGCGTCGTCGGCGGGACCCCCGTCGGTGGGGAATGCTTGCAATTCGTCAGTGAAGGGGTGGACGAACGAGACGTTCTCGTTGGCGGCGAAGGGGTCGATCGCTTCGTCCTCGGGTCGTTACTGGTCACGCGAGTGGGGGTGGTCGAGCGCAATTTTTACGTGGGGAACGGCGACCTCGACCGCGCCGACATTCTCAATTTCGAGGTCGGACGCGATCGCCTCGTACTTCCGAGTCGGGAAAGCGACTATCTGTTTGAAGCTGACGGCGATCGCATCGCGATTTCCTACAAGGGGAATTCTTTTCAGGCGATCGAGCCGCCGGATCTGATGGCGGCGATCGAGGGAGTCCCTTCCGTAGAAGCGCTCAAAACCCGCATCGACTTTCAAGGATCGGGAGATCTGTGAAACTCCCCCTCCTCAGTGCGATCGCACTAAGCTAAGAAAACATCCGCATTATCCGACCCTTTAAACTCCACCCTGTTTAACCATGTCCCCTAAAATTGTTGAAATCCTTTCAGAAGAAGAGTTACGGCGCACTTTAACCCGGTTGGCCTCTCAAATCGTCGAAAAAGCCGGGGACTTGTCCGATTTAGTCCTCGTCGGCATTTACACGCGCGGGGTGCCTCTGGCCCACTTGCTAGGGGCGCAAATCGAAGCCCTCGAAAATACGAGGGTCCCCGTGGGGGCTTTGGATATTACCTTTTATCGCGACGACCTCGATCGCATCGGAATGCGAACCCCCGCCAAAACTAAGATTCCCTTCGATCTAAGCGGCAAAACTGTGGTCTTGGTCGATGACGTGATTTTTAAAGGACGGACGATCCGCGCCGCCTTAGATGCGATCAACGATTACGGACGTCCTGCGGTCATTCGCCTAGCCGTTTTGGCCGATCGCGGACACCGCGAGTTACCGATTCACCCGGATTTTACCGGGAAATGTCTGCCGACCGCCAAAGAAGAACAGGTCAAGGTCTACTTAAACGAAATCGACGGTCGCGATGGCATCGAATTGATCGATCGCCAGAATGATTGAGGATTGTCCTCGATCTCCATTCCGCCGCTATTCTAGATCTAGAGTCGGGATCTCCTGTCCACGGTTCACCTACCCTATTTAACTGCAAATATTGATTGTGAATCCTTCTTTGAGTTCGTCTACCCAAACTCAGAACCGCAAAGCCGATCACTTGCGTGTCTGTCTGGAAGAGGACGTGCAGTTTCGCCAGATCGCCACGGGTTTTGAACGCTACCGCTTCGAGCATTGTTGTTTGCCGGAATTGGATTTCAGCGAAATTGACTTAAAAACGTCCTTTTTGGGCAAATCCACGAACGCGCCGTTATTGATTTCCTCGATGACCGGGGGAACGGATTTCGCCAAGACGATCAATACCCGACTGGCGAAAGTGGCGCAGGAGTATCGAATCGCGATGGGAGTGGGTTCGCAACGGGTGGCGATCGAAAAGCCGGAGGTGGCGGATACGTTTGCGGTGCGATCGCACGCCCCGGATATTCTCCTCTTTGCCAATCTCGGAGCGGTTCAGTTAAATTACGCTTACGGGATCGACGAGTGCCGCCGCGCGATCGACTTGCTCGAAGCCGATGCCCTGATTCTGCACCTGAACCCGCTCCAAGAAGCGGTCCAAACCCACGGCGATCGCAATTTTAAAGGATTGCTTGACAAAATCAATAAACTGTGCTATTTACTTCCCGTGCCGATCGTGGCGAAAGAAGTCGGTAACGGCATTTCGGCGAAGATGGCGACTCAATTGCTCGAAGCCGGGGTCGGGGCGATCGACGTCGCCGGAGCCGGGGGGACCTCCTGGGCGAAAGTCGAAGGACAGCGCGCCAAAGATCCGCGTCAGCGTCGCTTGGGACAGACGTTTGCCGATTGGGGACTGCCGACGGCGGAATGCTTGCAACAGATCCGCACCCGCCATAGGGAGGTTCCTTTAATTGCGTCCGGGGGATTGCGTAACGGCTTGGATGTGGCTAAGGCGATCGCCCTCGGAGCCGATCTGGCGGGATTGGCGATGCCTTTTTTGCAAGCCGCCTCGGAATCGGAAGCGGCGGTCGCCGAAGTGGTGGAACTGCTGATGGCGGAAGTAGCGACGGTGTTGTTCTGTACGGGAAATGCCAACCTCGAAGCGTTGCGACGATCGCGATCGCTCCAACGGATTGATTAGAAAATATAGGGGCGATCGCCTCGATCTGCTGAATTTTTACCCCCTCGATTCGATATGCGCGATTTTCTTAAAAATACCTTTGCCAGCATTCTCGGTACCTTAATCGCCCTCGGGATTCTCGGCGGTTTGGGGATTGGCGGCGCGATCGCCCTGATTGCCTTACTCGCCTCCGGAGAGAGCGAACCGGAAGTCGAAAACCAATCCGTGTTGGTGTTCGACCTTTCCATGACCATCACCGATACGCAACCGGAATCGTCCACCGCCGAACTGCTCTCCGATGCGGTCTCCGACGATGACGTTCCCGCAACCATCACCCTGCGCCAAGTCTTAGAAAGTCTGGAAGCTGCCGCCAAAGACGATCGGATCGTGGGATTGTACTTAGAAGGGAGCAGTAGCGCCAATACGACGGGTTACGCAACCCTCAACGAAGTCAGAAACGCCCTCGAAGAGTTTGCGGAATCGGGCAAACCGATCCTCGCTTACGATCTCGACTGGTCCGAACGGGAATATTATCTCGCTTCCGCCGCTAGCGATCTGGCGATCGACCCCTTGGGGATGATGGAACTGAACGGTTTGGCGGCGGAAGGGATGTTTTTTGCGGGAGCTTTGGAAAAATACGGCATTCAAGTGCAAGTTACCCGGGTGGGTAAGTACAAATCGGCGGTGGAACCGTTTTTGTTGAAAGAACGCAGTCCGGAAGACGAACAACAGACCCAAAAGTTACTCGGCGACCTCTGGGGTGAGTTTTTGCAAGTGTCCAGCCAAACTCGGGCGATCGATCCGACTCAGATCCAGCAATTGGCGAATAGTAAGGGGTTGTTAACGCCACAAGAGGCGAAAAATAGTGGTTTGGTGACGGAATTAGCGGATTATAATACGACGATCGCCAAGCTCAAAGAACTCACGGGAAGTGACGAAGACGATCGCACCTTCCGCCAGGTTCATTTACCCACTTACGCCCAAATTGCCGACGCCAATCGCGACGAAACTTATCGAACCTCGAACAATGAAATTGCGATCGTCTACGCCGAAGGGTCGATCGTTCAAGGGGCCAGCAGTCCCAATCAAATCGGTAGCAGTACCTTGTCGCAACAATTACGCAAACTGCGCCTCGATGAAAATGTCAAAGCGGTGATTTTGCGCGTCAACAGTCCCGGCGGCGGGGTGACGGCGTCGGAAATTATCGAACGCGAAGTGGCGGCGATCGCCCAAGTTAAACCGATCGTGGTGTCGATGGGCGATTATGCTGCTTCCGGGGGCTACATGATCTCGACGTCCGCCACGGAAATTCTCGCCCAACCGAATACGGTGACCGGATCGATCGGGATTTTTGGCTTGTTGCCGAATATTCAGGGATTGGCGAACAATAACGGGATTACCTGGGATGTGGTGAAAACGGCGCAGTATGCCAACTTAAATACGATTACTCGCCCGAAAACGCCCCAGGAAATGAATCTGATTCAAAATTTGGTCGATCGCAAATACGATAGTTTTTTAAATTTGGTGGCTCAAACTCGGGAATTACCGAAGGCGAAAGTCGCCGAAATCGCTCAAGGTCGGGTGTGGTCCGGTCGCGAGGCGCAAAAACTCGGTTTGGTCGATCGCCTCGGCGGTTTGGAAGACGCGATCGCCTCGGCGGTGAAGTTAGCCGAACTCGGCGACGATTGGACGTTACAAGACTATCCCAAACCGCGCACCTGGGAGGAAATTTTAATCGATCGGCTTTTCAATTCCGTGCGCCGTTCTCCCCGTTCCGGGGTCGTTCCCGACGCCCTCACTCGCGAGTTTGAGAATGTACGCGCCGATTTACAAAGTTTACAAGGCTTGAATGACCCGATCGGCGCTTACGCCCGTCTTCCGTTTAATTTACGTTTCGATTGAGGGTCGCTTTGGGTTGAGGGCGATCGCGTAAGCACATCGGCGATCGCCTTCCATGATATGTTCTACCCGTTCGACGCTGACCTCCGGACCGAGCAAGGTTTGAAAAACTTTCATTTCCCAATGGCACAATAATTGACAAGTATGCGCTGCGGTCTGGATCGGACAGTGGTTTTCGACCAGTAAAAAGCTGCCGTCTTCTCGGGCGATCGCCCGGGCCATATACCCTTCGCGATCGCGGATTTCGGCTAAATGGCGAACCCGCCGCCCTAACTCGCTTTGGCGGTCGCCGCGTTCGCGATCGTCCTCGGGTTCGGCTAATACTTGGGAATAGGTTTCGACCTGTTGTTTCGCCCGTTCGGCTAACACTTTTTCTAACGCCGACGCCCCAAAAAGTTTCTCGACATTTTGCAGCATATCGACCATTAAATCGGCATGGGCGTTCGGGAAAAGATCGGCGGATCGTTCGGTTAATTGCCACAGTTTTACCGGACGTCCTAAAGGTCGTCGATCTTCTTCGTAAGTGACTTGCAGATCGGCTTTCAGGTTTTGCAAGTGCTGGCGAATCGCCATCGGCGAAACTTGCAATTGTTCCGCTAACTCTGCCGCACTCTGCGGGCCGTACATTTTTAAAAGGTAAAGGATTTGATGTTTGGCTTTTTGTTTTTCCTCCATCACCGAAAACTCGCTTTATCTTTGAATTAAACTGACACTCTTGGGGGATTTTAGATTTTAGATTTTAGATGTTGGATTTTAGCTTTAGGGGATTTTTAGACATTACAGTGCCTGTTTTACTGACTCGCACTTGTTCTCTTTCGGCGATCGCCGTCCTCAGGTTCGCGACGAGAACTTCTAAGGATGCGTTCCTCTACAGGCGATCGCGCCCGGTTTTGACTCCGGTCGATCCTCACTTGTGAAATCGATCGCAAGCGAATTTTGTACATTGTAACAAATTGTCAAATTTCGCAAGTTTGGGAGAAATTACACCATTTTTGTTTAAAAAGCTACAGTATTATTCTCCCGATGGCGATCGCGACCAAGATCGGCGCGAGATGCTTAAAACTGATACTTTTTGCCGAGTACCCACAAACTCACGGGAATCGCTTTCCCCGCGCGATCGACTTTCACTTCCACGACAAATGAGTGCGTTTGCTCTTCAGATTCAGCTTCCGAAAGCTCAATTTGATTTTGACGCTGCTGTTGTTGCGCTTCCCAAATCGCTTGATTGAGTTCGTCCCGTTGCGCTTCCGGAAAATAAAACGTTTCCAAACCGTATTCAACTCCATTCCAATTCGCATCCCCTTTAATCGCAAGGCGATCGCCTGTCAAACTATCCGGGAGTTGCGGACTGACCGCTACGGGTTGCCACGGCGCCGGGGGCTGACCTTTCTCCTCTGGTGGCGGTTCTAAAATGACGTAAATATCCGTCCCCTGTTCGATATTTTTCGCCAGTAAATCGCATTCGGAATCGGTATCGTTCCCCGGATCGGGACAGGGAATCGGTTCCCCGGGAATATCCGCCCAACCGGGGAGGGTTTTGAGGGTATCAAATTCAGAAATTTGATAGCGCAACGTTTGAGAATAACCGCGCAGCAAATCGTAAGGATCCACGGGAACGGTTTCTAAAACAAGATTGGATCCGGTAGCGAGAACGTAAATCGACCGGGCGGGAATCGTAACGAGGACGACGGTTTGGAAGAGTAAAGGAATCCAAAATCGCCACTTTGAAACGGGTTGTTCGGATTCGGAAGTCATTGAATTTTGGATTTTAGATTTTTTTAGATGATTTTAGATTTTAGATTTTATCTTTAGTTTTAATAAGTTTGGGTCGATCGCTGGTGGTGAGTTGGTGAGTTATGCAGCAATAACGATAAGGGCGAAAAATTTTTCGCCCCTACCTTGTACCTTGTTGTCTGAAAATAAAAAGTAGATCGCTCAATTCAGTCGATCTTTTACGCTTAGAGCAAAAAAGAAATGTGACCAAAGAATAAAAGAGGACGAACAAGACTCGCCCTCCCCTCAATGTTAACGCCGATCGCGAACATAGTTGAGAATGCCGCGCGCGATCGCCTCCGCCATGCGCGATCGTTGTGCCGGATCGGCCAAAATGCGCGAGTCGTCGCGTCCAGTGACAAACCCGGTTTCGACCAACACCGCAGGCATTCGCGTATGACGCAGCACGTAAAAGCGAGCCTGTTTCACGCCCCGATTGGGCATCGTATTAAAACTCTGAATCATGCTGTTTTGAATATACCCTGCCAGCTCGCGCCCGCTCGAATAGTAAAAGGTTTCGAGACCGTTGACTTCCGGACGTTTTCCGGCGACGGCGTTGGCGTGAATGCTGACAAACAAATCGGCATTGACCCGATTCGCCAGTTGGGTTCGCGGCGCCAAATCTAAGGTGCGATCGTCCTGGCGAGTCATGACTACCGTGACCCCATTTTGTTCTAAAATTTGGGCGACTTTCTCGGAAATATCGAGAACTACATCTTTCTCTTGCAATCCGCCGATGCCGACCGCACCGGGGTCGCGTCCGCCATGTCCGGGATCGATAACAATCGCCAATCGGGTTTGAGGAACCTGGGGGACACTGCTGGGTTTTTCGGCGGGGGGAGCGGTGGGAATGGGGGGACGATTGTTAGCATTGGGTAAGTTCGAGGGCGTAGGACCGCGACTCAACTGCAAGGAGATTTCGCGATCGCCGTTCTGGGTAATATTGCCAATTTGGGCTCCGGCGGCGGGCAGAATTCGGATCGCCACGGTTTCGGGATCTTCTTGACTGCCGCGCACCCACAGGACCGGAGAATCGGAATTCGGGCGCGTCAGACTGCCTTGCCATGCGAGTTCGGCGGAATAAATCGTCAGCATGTAGGCGGAAGTATGGCGGTCCCAATTACTGGTATAGGCGATCGGGCCGTCGGCTTTGATGGTGACGCGGGAACCGTCCTCACTCAACTCGACGCCTTCGATACGGATTAATCCCGATTGACCCCGGGCCAAATTTGGCGGGGCGGATCCTTCGGGCCACACCAAGACCTGGCCGGATCCGTTGCTGCGAGCCTGCCAGTTGGGCGCGGACTCGTCCAAACTGAGGGTTACCCGGGTCATCGGCGGCGTACTCGACAGTTGGATGACCTGGAGGCGTTCGACGCCCCAGCGTTCGACGTTGAGGGTGCGGCGGGCCAGTTCTGGGGAGAGACTGACTCCGGGCAGGTCGATGCTGACCCAGGAGCGATCGCTGCTGGGTTTGAGGTCGAATTGGGCTTGTTGACCTCGGGTGTGGAGGATAAAGCCTTCGTCTTTGATTTCGATGTCTTCGAGCAGGGTAGCGGCTCCGGTAGCGGCGATCGCGCGATCGTCGGGTTCAACCGTGGAGTAATCCTGCTCGGGGCGCTCGGGTCGATCGGAGAGAGAATGCGGATGGGCGTGAGCGGGACTGCTCAAGAGTAAAGCGCCGAGCAGACCGAGCCACAGGTTTCGATGGGGTAGATGAGATTTGCGGGCGAGTTGAGACATGGGCAAGTAAGGAGTCGGTGGAATCACCTTCTTTAGCAATGGGTTAAGGAACGATAGGGACGACTGAATTGAGCTATTTTCTATCCTTGGGATTTCGCGGCGATCGCCCTTGGCAACCTACGAGACCCTCAAGCGGCGAACCCCCGGATCGATTCCGTGCAGTTTAGCACGGGGGCCAAGCTGGAAAATTCGGGCAGTCAAAGGGACGCCGTGGGAAAATTAGCTATTATCGCGGATGTAATTGAGGATCCCGCGCGCGATCGCCTCCGCCATGCGCGATCGCTCCCCCGCATTCGCTAACATGCGCGCGTCGTCGCGTCCGGTGACAAACCCGGTTTCGACCAACACTGCAGGCATCCGCGTGTGACGCAGAACGTAAAACCGCGCCCGACGCACGCCGCGATCGTTGACATTTAAAGAATTGAGAATACTGCTGTGAATATAATCGGCCAATCGCCGACCGCTTTCGTAATAGTAAGTCTCGATCCCATTCACATCCGGGCGACTCATATTAATCGCATTGGCGTGAATGCTGACAAATAAATTGGCATTGACCCGGTTCGCCAATTGGGTTCGCGGCGCCAGGTCGATTTCGCGATCGTCGTTGCGGCTCATAATCGCGCTGACCCCATTTTGTTCGAGGATTTGCGCCACCTGACGAGAAATATCGATGACGACATCTTTTTCGCGCAAGCCGCCAATCCCGATCGCCCCGGGATCGCCGCCCCCATGTCCCGCATCGATCACCACCACCATCCGTCCGTTCGTGGGGCGCGGTGTCGGTGCGGGGGTATTGTTCGGTACGGGTAACGGCGCGGAGTTATTCGGCGAGGGGACGGCGATCGCCACGTTATCCCCTTGAGACGTCATCCGGTTCGGCTGCAAGTTCAAAGAAAGTTGTTGGGAATTGTTGCCTTGTTCGACTTGGCCGATTTGAACGCCCGCCCCCGGTAACAAACGGATGACGACGGTCTCGGCATCTTGCTGAGTGGCTTTAATCCACAATACCGAGGGATTATTTTCCGGGCGAGTCACTTTGACGCCGTCGCCCAGGCGTGCGGAATATAAGGTTAATTTATACGCGGACGTTTCCGGATCCCACCCATTTTCGTAAGAGATCGGCCCGTCGGCGTCGATGACCAGTTCGGCGCCGTTATTTTTCAGCTCGATCGCGTTGACGGTGACGGGTTCGCGATTGGCGGCGGTGAGGCTCGGCGGTGGGCTTCCCTTGGGCCAGAGGGCGATCGCGCCGGAATCGTTGCTGCGAACTTGCCAGTCGTTGGCGTTTTCGTTCAAACTCAGAATGATGCGGGTCAGAGGTTGGGGCGAGGACGTCACTTCAATCACTTGCACGCGATCGACGCCCCAGCGACCGACATTGAGCAAACGCGGCGACAGCTCCGACGAAACCGCCACCCCAGGCAGGTCGAGACCGATCCAGTTGCGATCGCCTCTCGCATTGAGGTTGAATTGCGGTTTTTCCCCCCGAGTCTGCAAGACGAAACCATCGTCGGTGATTTCGATCCCTTCGAGCAAGGTGGGGGCGCCATTGTTGGCGGCGATCGCCGTTCCTGAATGACCCTCGGTCGTCGAAGCTGCAGGAATTTCGTTCAATCTTTGCGGTTCGGGCAGTTGTACGGTCCACTGACTCGGCGAGATCCCTTTAAATTGAACTTGGCGCGGATCGAGGGTGTAACCGCGCGCCAGTTCGACCACGATGCGAGTGGTATTGGGATCGAACTGTCCGACGCGAATCTCGCGAATGTTGCCGCCGACCGATTCGCTAAAACTCGGGCGTCCCAAGGTGGTTCCGGGTAAGTCGATCGCCAGCCGGGTAGGATTCGCTAAGAGCTGGGCTTGGGGCTGAACCCCGGAAGCGGTCGTAAATGAGAGGCGATCGCTGTCGGCGTCGAACCGCCACGAGAGCAGTCGCGCCGCTTCGGCGGGAGTCGCCATTAGAAAGGCACCGACCAGACCGGGGAGTAACCACCGCGCCACGATGCCTGTCTTCCTGAGTTGGTTGTGAGTGTTGAGCAAACCAATACCTCGGGTCACCGTTTTAATATCCAGTAAACGACTGTCTGTCCTTACAACCTGATGGCTCTGGCGTTTGCCCGGTCTCGGCTCGGACTCGGGTTGTGCCGGACCTGTCAAGATCCACCGCTACGGGAGAGGCTCGATCCTCCATCGGGTGGCCTCGCTTGCGATCGCACTCCTATTTTGAAATCGAATTTATAGGAGCTTTCGGGAATCGAGGGGGTCGGCTATTGTAGTTGAGAGGAGGATCGATCGCCCAAATGGGTTATAGATCCTGACTGTCCGCATCGGAGGAATCGAGGTGGAGCGCTAGGATCGCACCGAAAGGTTCCTCGGTCGGGCTTCTACGATAGTACGAGTTGCCTCAACTCCAATCCGGATGGAGTGTGGCGATCGGGGCAGAGTTCGGGTCAGCCGATCGCGGCGCCCTCCAGATGCACCCTAGAGGGTATTGACTCTCGCTCTGGCGATTGGGTTCAAAATCCGGGAGCGGTTTGCCAGTCCGCGCCACTATTACCCTTCGCGATCGCTGCCATCGAGCGGTTTTTGTAGATTGACCCCAAATTTGAAACAGGTTGTTATAGTTCGATACAAAACTTGACAATCATATCATGTCCGATCGCGCGGCGATCGGCAAGATTGGCGATGCCCCCGAGGGGGGGATCGCGGTGCGACGACGGCTTAGGGTTCGGTTTCCGAGGGGTCGATCTCCAGCCAGTCGCGGATCTCTTTGGCTAAACCGAGACATTCCTGTTCGCTCAATTTACGACCGGATTGACCGAAATAGTATTCGCCGATCGCCTCGTCGGGCGATCGCGTCAGGAGTTCGACGCCCATCACGAAACGGCGATTGTCGTAAAAAATCGAGACCTCTTCAATTTCGGACAAGACGCCGGACTCGGTGCGATAGTTCAATCCGAGACGTTTGTGCTGGATCTCGAACCGATCGCGGTCGCGATCGAGCAGCACTTGAGTTCCCTCGAAATAATCGCTAAAACTGGCAAACAGGGCCACGAAAATCAACAGGGGAAAAACCCCCACGGCGACCTGCAACAGCAGGGAGAGCAAGGTCAGCAAGCCAATCCCGATCAGGATGTAAACCAGCAGTTGGGCGGCGACGTCGGAGGCGCTGAGGCTTTCTTGTAGGGAGGCGATCGCGCTTTCGATGGTTTCTTTCACTCGGTCGATCGCCGTTTTGCCCCATTCCATGATTTTCAATCCCGGTTCGGGGATGCGAATCGCCAGTTGACGCTGGGATTCTTTGAGGTGAATTTCGGTTAAATTCGACCAATCGATCGCGCTGGGGGTGTAGGGGGCGATCGCGCCGGGAGTTTCTAAAGCGGCGATCGCCTCTTGGGTACTGCTCAAACGTCGGTCTAACTGCGGTTCGACCAGCATTTCCAGCCAGTCCAAGAACGTCGGCGACAGGGTGCGACTGACGCGATCGCGAAAATCGAGGCGTAAATCTTTCTGGAGTAATTCGGCGGGAGCTATCCCCACGAGTAAATGAATCAGGGTGGCGCCGAGGGCGTAGAGATCGGACGCCGGAACCGCCTGTCCGCCAAATTGTTCTAAAGGGGTATAGCCGTAAGTTCCGACCACCGTAAAGCTGCTGCCTTCAATGGCGGCCCGGTCTTGCACCGCCCCGAAATCGACTAAATAAACGGCCTCGTCCTCGCCGAGGATAATATTGCTCGGTTTGATGTCGCGATGGAGGACGGGGGGATTGAGTTGGTGCAAGTAAGTGAGAATGTCGAGGACGGCGATCGCAATTTCGCGCACTTGGGTTTCGCTGAACTTTTTGCCGCGATCGAGTAATTCCATCAACGAGGCCCCGGGGATGTAGTCTTGAACCAGGGCCGACCAGAAGCGATGTTCGTCCAGGAAAAAATAGTCCCGGTAGCGGGGGATGCGCGGGTGGTCGAGATTTTGCAAGACCTTGGCTTCGCGCTCGAATAATTTGAAGGCTTCCCATTGTTTCGATCCGCCCCACACCAGTAATTTGACCACGACCGAATCGGAAGAGTGCAAATCTTCGGCGAGCCAGGTTTGGCGTCCGGGATTGTCGCTCAACGGCTGTTTGAGTTGGTAGCGTTCTTGTAAGACCGACTCGGGTTTTAACATAGGGCGATCGCCTCGGGCCGAACCGCGAAGCGCATTCCGGCGCGATCGTTCCGGGATGGGGGCGCTCCAGTGGATTCGGTATTCTCCTTTCAGTTTAGCCAGATTTGCCGCCAAAAAACGAGGGGGACACGCCGTTACGTTCCCCCTGTTAGCGGGCTTGGGATTGGCTTGGCTGTGGACACGCCAATTAATAAGCGTCTTGTAATTCGTAAAAGTCCGGCGAGATGTAGTCCTTACGCAAGGGCCAGCCGATCCAATCTTCCGGCATCAGAATCCGCTTGAGGTTGGGATGACCTTCGTAAATGATGCCGTACATGTCGTAGGACTCGCGTTCTTGGAAGTCGGCAGCTTTCCAGATCCAGTACACCGAGGGAACGCGGGGGTCTTCCCGGGGGAGGAAGACTTTAATGCGGACTTCTTCCGGGCGATCGGCGTCGTCACTCACTTTGATTAAGTGATACATGCTCACTAACGGTTGTCCCGGACCGGGGTCGTAGCCGCACTGGCATTGCAGGTAGTTGAAGCCGTAGGCATACAAGGCCGTGGCGAGGGGAAGCAGATATTGCGGTTCGACTTTGACGATTTCGACCCCGAGACTATCCGGTTCCATCGCTTCATGCTCGAAACCGTTTTCGGTGAGCCATGCGGAGATTTTACCGCCTCGGACGATTTGTTGTTCTTCTTGTTCCTTTTCTTCTTCAGGCACGGCTTTTCTCCGTCTGACTGGCCTTGAGTGCAGGAGGGACGGGCATTCCCATCGCTTCGGTCAATTCTTGGGGCGGGGTTTGGCGCAAGGCCGATTGCAGGTACTCGCCCGTGAGGATGGGTTCGGTGGTTTCCATCCCGTGTTTGATGCTGTAGAAGCGGTGAGTTTGTTTGAGTTGGCCGCGTTCTTGCATCGATTCGTTGGATATTTTTTTCCGGAGTTTGATAATCGCATCGATAATCGCTTCCGGACGGGGAGGACAGCCGGGGATGTAGACATCGACGGGGATGAGTTTATCGACGCCGCGCACCGCGCTGTGAGAATCGACGCTGAACATGCCTCCGGTGATCGTGCACGCGCCCATGGCGATTACGTATTTGGGTTCGGGCATTTGTTCGTACAGACGCACCAGGGCCGGGGCGTATTTCATGGTGATCGTGCCTGCGGTGATCAGCAAGTCCGCTTGGCGCGGGCTCGAACGGGGCACGAGACCGAAGCGGTCGAAGTCGAAGCGCGAGCCGATCAAGGCGGCGAATTCGATGAAACAGCAGGCAGTTCCGTAGAGGAGCGGCCACAAACTGGACAGGCGCGCCCAGTTGTACAGGTCATCGACAGTGGTGAGGATGACGTTTTCCGAAAGTTCTTGGGTAACTTGCGGGCGCTCGATCGGATTGATGATTTGGCGATCGGAATCGCTGAATTTGGGCAAGTTAGAGTCTAAGACCATTCTAAAGCTCCTTTACGCCAGGCATAAACTAGAGCAATAACGAGAATTGCTATAAAAATCAGGGCTTCTATAAAGGCTAACAGTCCCAATCGATGGAAAGCGACAGCCCAGGGGTAGAGAAAGACGGTTTCGACGTCGAAGACGACGAAGACCAGGGCGAACATGTAGTAGCGAATGTTGAATTGAATCCACGCCCCACCGATCGGTTCGACACCGGATTCGTAGGTGGTGACACGTTCGGGGTAACCGCCTCTGGCCCGCAACAAGGCCGAGGCACCCAGGGCGATCGCCGGGACTAGGCTGCACACTAAGAGGAAGCCTAGAAAATACTCGTAGCCGCTCAGGACAAACACGATAAATAACGAGATAGATAGTGGACAATCAGACGCAATCGTTTACATTTTTACACGATCCGGGGAATCGCCGCTAAAGCGATCGCCGGATTTATTTGTTTTTGCGGCTTCGATCGGGTGCGATCGCCCCGTCTGAGGTCGATATTTTGAATTCTGATAGTAAAGATAACGGTCAGTTGATGGCTCAAATGAGGGTGGGGTCGAGGTTTACGCCGATCGCGTCCGAGACCGGGGCGAAATCTTTCGAGGGGGAGAACCGTTTTCCTTTATAATCTGTAACATAGATTTTAATCTTAGCGATCCCCTTGCCCACTTTGTACGAAGCAAGCCATGAGTAGCGAAGAAGCGGTTGAATCTCAACAGCTAGACCGTTATGAGTGCCGCGCCTGCGGCTACGTTTACGAACCGGAAAAGGGCGACAGTCGGAAGGCGACTGCCGGAACGCCGTTCGACGAACTACCGATAAGCTGGCGCTGTCCCGTTTGCGGGGCGAAACCGTCGGCGTTCCAAAATATCGGCCCCAAAGAAGGAGCCTCCGGCTTTAAGGAAAACTACAGTTATGGGTTGGGGGTCAATACCCTCACCGCAGGTCAAAAAAGCTTGCTGATTTTCAGCGCCTTGGGGTTGGCGGTTTTATTTTTTCTCAGCCTCTACGGCTTAAAATAAGCGGCGCGATCGCGCGATCGCCCGATGGATTTGAGAACGACAAAGATTAAAAAGGTGATGGATTCCATCGTGAAATTTTGGAAACGACTCGTTCCCTTACTCGCACTCGTCTTACTGTGCGTGGGGTGTAGTAAGGTTCCGTCCTTGAGTTACAACCCCTGGGAGACGATCGAGTTACCGACCGAGGCGAACTTGATCGGTATTGGTTTCGGCGACGATCTCGAACACGGATGGGTCGTCGGGGCAAATGCCACCCTGTTTGAAACCACCGACGGCGGGGAAACCTGGGAACCGAAGACCCTCAAACTCGACAGTGACAACTACCGCTTTAACTCGGTCAGTTTCAAAGGACGAGAGGGGTGGATCGTCGGCGAACCCGCTTTGTTGCTGCATACGGAAGATGACGGTCAAACCTGGGAACAGATCAAACTCAGTGAGAAGTTACCCGGTCAGCCGAATAAAATTCTCGCCCTCGGCCCGCAAACCGCAGAAATGACCACCGATGTCGGGGCGATCTACCGTACCGAGGACGCCGGGAAACACTGGAGTGCGTTGGTCGAGCAGTCTGTCGGGGTGATTCGTAACCTCGAACGCGCCCCGGACGGCAAGTATATCGCCGTTTCTGCGAAAGGAAACTTTTATTCCACCTGGGAGCCCGGTCAGAAATCTTGGGTCGGACACAACCGCAACAGTTCGCGCCGAATTCAGAATATGGGATTTACGGAAGACGGACGGTTGTGGATGCTCGCCCGAGGCGGTCAAATTCAGTTTAGCGAATCTGCGACGGGAGAAGAGTGGCAAGAGCCAATTTACCCGGAGTTTTCGACCAGTTGGGGCTTGCTCGATTTGGCGTACCGCACCCCGGATGAGGTTTGGGTGAGCGGGGGCAGTGGTAATTTACTGTGTAGTTTAGATGGCGGTCAAACCTGGAAAAAAGACCGGGAAGTGGAACAAGTGCCGTCTAATTTTTACAAGATTGTATTTCTCGATCGCGATCGCGGATTTATTATCGGACAACGCGGTATTCTCTTAAAATATCGAGGACAACCAGAAGCGGCCTAAATCTTCGCTCCATTGCTGTCAAAGCTAATAGGAAACAAGACTGAGCCGGGGTGGTTCCCTCGCGTCGATTACTTGTGAGTATTTCTCAAGTTTCGTATCATAATAACCAATGAGTTCGCAGCGATCGCCGTCGATTTGTCGCCGATTCGTCGCGTCATTCTCCGTCGATTCCGATCGGATTGCTCGGAGAAGGGACGCCGAACTCGACAAATGCAAGAACCGAGGATCGCCAAGGGGTTGGCGATCGATGTAAACTCTCCCCATCATTCGCTGTTGTAGTTAGGAGGAACGTCCATGTCAGGCTCTACTGGAGAGCGTCCGTTTTCGGATATTATTACCAGTATTCGCTACTGGGTCATTCACAGTATCACCATCCCCGCTTTATTTATTGCCGGGTGGCTGTTTGTCAGTACGGGGTTGGCGTATGACGTTTTTGGTACGCCCCGACCCAATGAATACTTCACTCAAGACCGTCAAGAATTGCCCGTGGTTCAAGGTCGCTTTGAGTCGAAGCAAGAAATCCAAAAATACATTGGCAATTAGTTGAGAGGAGGTAGGAGATCGTGACCAGTAACAATCCCAACGAACCCATTTCTTATCCGATTTTTACCGTCCGTTGGTTGGCGGTTCATACCCTCGCCGTTCCCACAGTCTTTTTCCTGGGAGCGATCGCGGCAATGCAATTTATTCAACGATAGAAGCGAACCATGCCAACTCGTAATCCAAATCCCAATAAGCAACCTGTTGAATTAAACCGGACTTCCCTGTATCTGGGTTTGCTGTTGATTTTCGTTTTGGGCATCCTCTTCTCCAGTTATTTCTTTAACTAAGCGAGAAGTTTTGGAGCGATCGACTGGTTTTAAAACGAGTCTGTTTTGTATTGAATAGAGAGGTAAAAGCTGTGTCTGGATCTGGTCGTATTCCCCTTTGGGTCATTGCAACGGTTGCCGGAACGGGTATTCTGGTGGTTTTAGGTCTGTTTTTCTACGGAGCTTACGCCGGAGTCGGCTCTTCTTTGTAAAAACCGCTCCCTAAGTCTATCCCAATACACCTAAAAAACCGCCTTTCTCGAATAGATGGGCGGTTTTTTAGTGGGGTAGAGCTACTCGCCATCGAGAGGAAGACGGGGCGGTTCCGGGGGTAAAACCCGACGTTCGAGAACGACTTTGTGACTTTCACGGTCCGTTTGGACTTCGACGGCGATCGCCTCAAATTGGACTTCCAAACAACCGTAAGGAACCAATACCTCCGTGGTCGCAAATTTATCCCCCGATCCCGACGGCCAAAATTCAACCACCCAATGGGGGCCGTCTAAAATTTCGCGAGTTTGGCGATCTTCCAACCATAACTTGACGTACAAGCGGGGCACGATATCCGGTAGGCGCAATGTCACTTTCACCGGACGTCCGGAAACCAGTTCTTTCTGATAGATCTCGATCGTCGGCGTAGGAACGGGCTCGTCTTCCGCCAACACCATACCCGCCGGGATTTCCACCGTGCGATCGCCCCGGACGGACCGAGGAACAACCGGGGTGAGGGCCGAGGAACTCGGATCGGGGGTCATTTCCTCCTCGTCGATCACGATTTCGCTGGCTTCCCAGTCGGGTTCCTCGCCGACCGTCGCCTCCTCCCCATCGACATCCCCCGTTTCCGTCACGAGGCGATCGCCGCCACCGTGTCCTTGAGAACGGGATAAATTCGTCTCCAACCATTCCGACAGTTCCGCATCGTTCGCCAAGGCGTTGAGACGGGAGAAAAAGCGGTCTTCCAGGTTCAAGGACGCGAAAGCGCGATCGACCCGGGATTGAGGGGGTACGGGTTCGGGGGCAACTTCGGGCTGTCGTTCCTCTGGGGTTTCCGTTGGTGGGGTCGCTTGCGCGCCGTTCTCGGCGATCTCGGATCGGGTCTGTTCTGGGTCTGCGCTGCCGTCCTCGGACTCCGGCGCCGGGGTGGCGGCAGCGCGATCCTCGCGATCGCCCGGTTCGGGGGGGGCTGGGGGTGGCGGTGCGGGCGATCGCCCGAAACTGGGCAAATCCAGGGGTTTTTTCGCCCGAGGCGGACTCGCCGGACTCGGCGGCGCCAGTTGCGGCGGTAACACCGGATGGTTCGACGGTTGGAACGAGATCGGCTGACTTTTACCGATCGTCTCGATCAACTCCTCGAACGACTGTCCGAGCACTTCGGCGTTGCGTCTGAGGAGGGCTTCTTGGGAATACTCTAAAACCTCTTCCGCTTCCATTTCCAGGGGAAGGGCGCCGAGCAAGTCGTATAAATCGGCGGTAATCGTCAGGGAACGACTGGCAAGTTCCCGGGGGGTGTCTTCGCCTTCGCCGCCTCGGGTATCGTAAAGCTTGACTTCCCCTAAGACGAGGTGGGTGTCGCATTTGCGTGGGATGGTGAGGGCGCAAGCAAAGGAAAACGGCAGCGATCGCGCGGTGAGGTCTTCGCGACGTTCGACGACGACGGTTCCGGTTTGGGGGTTGCGTAACTCGACGTGGAGGACGATGCCATCGAGGGGGGAGCGATCGCCCGGATCGACCCCTTCGATGCGCCCGCCGAGGGTAAATTCACTTCCCCACCGGACCGTTTGGGTTTCGCGATCGAGACTCAAGCGCAACAGAAGCGGCGCCACCGGGGAGGAAATTGGGCGATCGCCTGTGGGTAAGGATTTCTCCGAGGGAGCGGTTTTTGGGGTCGGTTCCGTCGAGGCTGCCGGGGGTGGAGGACTCGCCGTTGCGGAGGCGACCGCTTCGGCGACGATCGCCTCCGGTGGCGGTTTGGGGGTGGGTGGGGTTTCCGGGGTTTCGGCGGGGGCGGCGATCGCGCGATCGACTGCCGAATCTTCCGGATCCGAAGGTTCCGCCGCCTCTACACTCGGGCTGGCGGTCGGGTCTGGGGTCATTTCGACATCGACCGCCAAAACATCGAGCACCACACTCTGGTGAAAGGGTTTGCCGTCGGCGGGCAGTTCTTCGCCAATACAACTGAGTTCCCACAGGCCCGGTTTGAGACGGGTAAAGGGAATGACGACGATCGCCCCTTCTTCGTTGGTGCGACCTTTGCGTTTCTGCACCCGGCGTTTCGGTGGGAATTCCTCCATGCAGTGGTAGGTGACCCGGATTTCGACGGGGCTGTTTTTGTGGCTGGAACGGGCCACCACTCGATAGCGACCTTCTAGAATTTCTACGTCGGCAGTTTCTAGAGGCAGCCAAGAGCGATCGCCCTCTTTCTGGATCAGAAATTCCCAATATTCCATCGGTTGCGAACTCGTTCGGGCCTGAGTTGTTGCGAAGCTTTTGTAGACAGTCTAGCTCAGCTCGGGAAATCTGCGCGGCGGCGATCGCCTTTTATCAGTGACGAGAGGGACTCGGGCGATCGCCGCGTGGGTTCAGCGATCCAATCGAGCGCGCAGTTGTTCGATTTTGTCGAATAAATCGGCGCGGGCGATCGCCTGTTGTTCTCCGGTGGCGAGCCATTTGAGCTGGACCCGGTCTTGGGCGACTTCCTCGTCGCCGAGAATCAAGCAGGCTTTGGCGCCACTGCGATCGGCCCGTTTGAACTGTTTGCCGAAGGCGCTGCCGCTCAAATCGAGTTCGGCACTCAAGCCGTGCTGGCGCAGTTGACAGGCGAGTTGGAGGGCGACGGCTTCGGCCCTAGATCCGCGCGAGACGATATAGAAATCGAGGCTGGTTTCGACGGTACCACCGAGTTGTTGCAACAGCAGGATCAGCCGTTCGACCCCCATCGCCCAACCGACGGCGGGGGTGGACGGACCGCCGAGTTCGGCGACGAGCCCGTCGTAGCGACCGCCGCCGCAGACGGTGGCTTGGGCGCCTAAGTCGTCGGAGATGATTTCAAAGGCGGTATGGGTGTAGTAGTCGAGTCCGCGTACCAGGCGGTGGTTGAGTTGGTAGGGGATGCCCAAATCGGCGAGCAGTTGCTGCACGCGGTCGAAGTGCTGGCGGGAGCGATCGCCCAAATGCTCGAAGATTTTAGGGGCGTCGGCGGCAATTTCTTGGGTGCGCCGATCTTTGCTGTCGAGGATTCGCAAGGGATTGCGGGTCAGGCGATCTTGGGAATCCGGGTCTAGGTCCGCCCGATAGGGGCTGAGATAATCGACGAGGGCTTGACGGTAGCGCTGGCGGTCTTCGAGGTCGCCGACGGAGTTGAGGTCGAGGTGGAGGTTTTGCAGGCCCAAGCGCTGCAGGATGTCGTGGGCGATCGCGATCGTCTCGACGTCGGCGCGGGGGTCGTCGCTGCCTAGCACTTCGACGCCGATTTGATGAAATTGGCGCTGTCGTCCGGCTTGCGGGCGTTCGTAGCGGAACATCGGCCCGGCGTACCACAAGCGTTGGACGCCCCCGGCGGCTTGGAGTTTGTTTTGGATGTAGGCGCGCACGACTCCGGCGGTGCCTTCCGGTCGCAGGGTAATCGAGCGATCGCCGCGATCGCTGAAGGTGTACATTTCTTTGCCGACGACATCCGTCGCTTCGCCGATCCCGCGCTCGAACAGCTCGGTTTGCTCGAAAATCGGCGTGCGAATTTCAGCATACCCTGCTTTGGCGAGGCGATCGCTCGCAATGGCTTCGATCTGTTGCCAGTAGCCGATCTCGTCGGCAAGAATATCCCGCGTTCCTCGTAATGCTTGAATTTGACCCATGCTGAGTTTGACGTTAACTGACAATTAGAGGCGGATGGATGGCGCGATCGCCTTGAGGATCTCTCCAAAAAAAGGAGGCGCTACGATGACGCCAACTGAAGCGAAAGCGCGCCCGGCGCCTTTCAACTTAGTTGGCGGCGTAGCGCTGACGATAATAGTTTAAAATTTGCTCGATCCGTTGGCGAGCACCTGTTTCGGCTCCTTCGCCAACCCGAATCGACGCGCCCCCGATTTGGCTGCGCTTGTAATCGAAATCCGGAGCGGTTTGGGGGATTAAATCCACTTCAACCCCTCCGATTTGCTCCAAATGAGCCGCCAGTTCTCGATAGACGGCTAAGGGCATTCCGGGAATTTCACAGGTGAATTGAGTGGTTTCCAACCCTCGTTTCCTCATCTGGTTGATTGATATTGAGCGATTAACCCAGTCCTTCTAGATTGCGATCGTCGCGATCTGGTTCGAGGGTTTGGGTTTCTGGAGTGGGTAAGGTACAACAATTGACATCGTTAATGCAAACTTTTCCCGATTGCAAAGCCCACCGTACCAGGGCCACTCTATTGCTGGTTCCCGTTTTGGTCAGGATGTTGCTGATATGGTTGTCTACCGTGCGCTTGCTAATTTCTAGCTCTTCTGCAATCTCCTGGTTGGTCAAGCCAGCAGCTACCAGTTCGATGACTTGTATTTCGCGCTCGGAAAGGGATGCATTACTCTGAGACTCGCCGCCAGCCATAATGAATTCCTATCTCTGTATATCTACCTATATTGTAATGATTCTAATAGAATCTTGCTCAAAACTAATTTTTAGTTATGGCTGGTCTGGGGTTGCGATCGCCCATCGGCCACGACCAAAATTGTCGATTCCCACAAGTTGACGGCCAGGAATGACCCGATCGCCGACGTTGACGAAACCAATCCACAGCAGCATATACCATAAAAAATGAGAATAGTCAAATTGTTAAAACGGGCAATCCAGTGTTTTTTTGAAGGTCGAAGCCTTCGAGTCGCATCGATTTTGGGGTGGGTTGCCGCGATCGCCGCGACGCTCTTGTTTATGGGCGGCGACGGCGCGATCGCCCAAGAATCGGCGACAGAACCTTCCGAGGCGCCCCCGGCGATCGAGGAGCCGTCCGCGACCCCTCCTCCCCTCGATGCGAGTACGATTCCCTCGGCAAAAGTCAGCCAATTCGTCCAAGCTTACGTGCAGGTTTTGGACTTACTCGAACAGCGTCAGGGGGAAGTTAAAGCTGCTGCGAGTCAACTGGAAGCCAAACAGTTAGAAGGAGAAATCGAAGCGCAAGCTCTCGACATTATCGAGGGAGCGGGACTGACCCAACAAGAATATTTACAACTGTTGAGTTTGGCAAATGTGGATCCGGAATTTGGCGAACGGATTGCTAACGGGTTGGAGGAAGCACGGGAAACGGAAACCGGGGAAGAGTGAAATCCTACAGCGACGAACCGGGGGAAGACTTTAAACGGGGCGAAAAACACCTATCCTGTAACCTGTAGGCTGTAATCAATCTAATCAATCAAGGAGGGCGATCGTGAGCGATCCACGTGTTTTGTGTCTGGGTGAAATCTTGTTTGACTGTCTCGCCGACCAAGCGGGAAAAAGTTTGGAAGCGGTCGAATCTTGGACGCCTTATCCCGGGGGGGCGCCTGCCAATGTCGCTTGTGCCCTGGTCAAATTAGGAACTCCTGCGGGATTTGTCGGTTGTGTCGGCGAGGATAAACCGGGAGAAGAGTTAGTTAGTTTGCTCGGGGAAATTGGGGTAGATTGTAGCGGAGTGCAACGGCATTCGAGTGCGCCGACCCGGCAAATTTACGTGTTGCGATCGCCGAGTGGAGACCGCAAGTTTGCCGGATTTGGCGATCGCGCCACCACCGAATTTGCCGATACTTATTTGCAAGCCGATCGCTTACCTCGGGACTTATTTGAAAATGCCGATTTTCTAGTACTCGGCAGTCTAGAACTGGCCTATCCTGAGACGCGATCGGCCATTTGGCAGGCGATCGCCTGGGCCGAACAATACGATGTCAAAATTATGGTCGATGTCAATCGTCGCGATATGTTTTGGCCCGATCCGAGCGAGTGCAAACCTCTGATTGAAAAACTGATCGAGCATGTCGATTTTCTCAAAATTACCGACGAAGAAGCTCAATGGTTGTTCGATACCGCCGACGCCGGGGCGATTACTTATCGCATCGGCAATCTCGAAGGGGTTTTAGTCACGGCTGGGGAGAAAGGATGTGCCTATTGTTTGGGCGAAAATGAAGGCAAAGTCCCCGCTTTTTCCGTCGAAGTTGTCGATACGACGGGGGCCGGTGATGGATTTGTCGCCGGGTTCGTCCATCAAATTTGTCAATATGGGATTCAACCTTTGGAGGATCCAGAAAAGGCGAAACAAGTAGTCCGTTATGCGAGTGCGGTGGGAGCGTTAACGACGATGAAACCGGGGGCGATCGCCGCTCAACCGACTCACGCCGAAGTAGAAGCCTTTTTAGGCGATCGAGCCGAGTGAAAGACTCAAAGTAACCCCAAAAATCATCAAGAAAAAAAGTTAGAAAATTTGGCACGGATACGAACTTATGCCGACTGAAATAGAGCGCAAATTTTTAGTAAAAAATGAGAGTTGGCGGGCGATGGCAACGGGAACCCTTTACCGTCAGGGGTATATTCCCACCGATCGCGGTCGTTCCGTGCGCGTTCGCATTGTCGGCGATCGCGGTTTTTTAACGATTAAAGGACCGACTGAAGGCAATTCTCGGGCAGAGTTTGAATATCCCATTCCCCTCGAAGATGCGCGAACTTTGCTCGATAATTTATGCGATCCTCCCTTAATTGAAAAAATCCGATATCAAATTAAAGTCGGCGATCTCATCTGGGAAATTGATGAATTTTCTGGGGAAAATCAAGGGTTGATCGTGGCTGAAGTCGAATTGACGGAGGAAAATCAGGCGATCGCCCTCCCGGATTGGGTCGGTCGAGAAGTATCGGACGATCCGCGTTACTTTAATGTCAATTTGGTTCGCAATCCTTATTGTAATTGGTCGGCTACGGTAGGATGAGCGATCGCGCTTTTAAAATCGGGTTATTGCTGTTAATTCCTGTAAATAACCCGATTTTATCGATCGATTTCCCCCAATTGAAGATCTTTTAAGAGGTTATAAAAAGTTCTTATTCCTGATTTACTGAAATGATTCTGTATTGCGTTTGACGCGATCGATCCAAAATCGATAATCTTGTACTATTTCGGAATAAGAGCAATCGGTATCGAAAATTAAATCGAATAAAAACGGTTTAAACCACTGGGGAAACCATCGATTTAAAAGGCGGCGAATTCGCAACCGCAAGAAAAATTCTAAAATCAGCCATTTACTCCGAGGAAAACAATAATCCGATAATTCTTGCAACGCACGAGCTTCCGGAACTTGCTGTCTGGAAAATTCAGCTAAAATTTGCGACCAATTATCGCCGTGGCGATCGCTCAATTCAGCAACAACTTTTGCCTCTGCCAAAGCCATATTACATCCCTGTCCGATGGACGGTGAAACGGCATGAGCTGCATCTCCAATCAAGAGAATACTATTACTATGGTGGAAGCGATCGCACTTCACAGTTACAATCCGACCGATCGCCCTTTCAAAGAGAGATTCTGCTTCTTCTGAAGACATTAATTGACTGAAAAGTGGGAAATTTTCTTGAAAAAAGGCTTTGAGTTCCGCCACTGTCGAGAAGTTCTCAAAGGGATTTTTATCCCGCTTGAAAATAATCGTTCCATTCAGGCGATCGCCGGGTTGGGGAACTAAAAGAATACGAATTTGATTCCCTATATTGCTGGCATGAATTTTATCCGGTGCTAATGCAATCGATTCGTCGGAATTGATGCGATTCAAAAATAGGGATTTATAATCATCTAAAGCATAACTTTGCTCGCAGTTTAAATCCGTTGAATTGACCGAGCACTCTCGAACTCGCGATCGCGCCCCATCAGCCCCCACTAAAAGCTCGTAATGGGTCGTCAATCGTTCGCCGTTCTCTGTTTCTAAAGTTACCAACTTCGCCTCGGCATCAATTTCGGTGCAGCAACAGTTAAACGTGATTTTGAGACGATCGCCAGTATGATTTTGCGTCAATTCATTTAATAAGATCGTCACTAATTCATGGCGATCGATGCACAAAATCGGCTTTTCTCGTTTGACGATTCTCGGTTTTCCAGACTGGGAATAGAGCATCGTTCCCGTGCAGAAGGTCGCGCGATCGGCAATTTTTTCCGCCAACCCGGGAATCCCTTGTAGTGCTTTGGTTCCCCGTTCTTGTAGGGACAGGGGAAAGGTACGATTTCCAGCATTTTCAAGCAGTCGCGGGTCGTCGAGGCGATCGTACATTTCGACCTGAAAGCGATCGCGACTTAAGAGATAGTGAGCGAGTAACAGTCCCGCAGGTCCGGCGCCGATTATCGTAATTTTTTGCATGACACCTGAGTTGAAAGCGATCGGTTAAAGCAATAGTTTGAATTTATTCCCTGTAAGGATCGCGATCGCCGCTAAAATAGAGCGATCGCAACAATGGCTACTGTAACATCGCGCCAATCGGACTATGCTGGCGATCGAGTGCTATCCACATCGAGGAGAACACCGATGGAAGTACGAGATTTATTAGAACGTTATGCTTCCGGAGAGCGGGACTTTAAAGAAATCACCCTCTCCCAATCCAACTTAGAAAACGTCGATCTTCGCAAAGCCAATCTCACCGGAGCCAATTTAGCCGGAGCCAATCTCAAAGCCGCTAACTTATCTTACTGTTCCTTATCGGAAGCCAATCTCTCAGGCGCCAATTTAGAAGGAGCCATCTTATTAGAAGCTACCTTAAACGGAGCCAATCTCAACGGCGCTAATTTAAAAGCAACGAACCTCAATGGAGCCAATTTATTTGAAGCGAATCTCGCCGAAGCCGATTTGAGCGAATCCAACTTAAAAATGGCCGATCTCAAAATGGCCGATTTAAGTGGAGCAACTTTAGAAAAAGCCGATATTTGGGGAGCATACTTCACAGGCGCGCGTCTGGACGGCGCCATTTTGCCTGAAGTGATGGAGCCTTCTTAGCTTATAATTAAGCGCCTTTTCAGGCGCTCGGTCGAGGTCGTCAAGTTCAACCCTTAATAAGGAGGTTCCGCATAGTCGAATTCGTCTTCGTAGACGTAGGCGTTGCCGTCATCGGGGGTTGTCTCTTTGGGGGGTTCTTCCATTTTCGGGATATCTTGTCCGAAGTTTTGATATTCCTCGAAGGCGTTACAAATAATTTCGGACTCTTTAGAGTTCGACGGGATTAAATAATCGATCAAATTGGAGGCGGTGGGATGTTCGTAATCCGTGGTGGTGGCGACTAAGGCGGTATTTTCTCCCATGCCTTTTTCCACCGCTTCGATGAACGGACAGTAAATCCCGTGGGCGTGGAATAGGGGATTTTTGGCGACGTAAGGTTGGTTGCGGAAACTGGCGTAGGCTTTTTCGAGTTCGACGGTAAATCCACTCGGGGTTTCGCCGGAACGCACCAGGCGATAACAACTGCCAAAACTGGCCCCGGCGGCGCCACTGACACTCAGACGCAAGGGATGCGGGTGCAGGAATTTTTTATCTTCCCCGACGAGAAAGACCAGGTGACGGGTGAAGGTTTTGAATTTGACTTTGTTCGCCATGAACATGTCGTAATAGTCCCCGAGTCGTCCGACGAGTTCCCCGGTTTCGCGATATTTGATGCAAACCGGACCGCGCCGGACGACGATCACTTTAGGGGTGGTGGTGAGGTAGAGGTCTTTGATTTCGCCGTCGCCGAATTCGTATTCGACATGCTGCCAATTCTCATCGGGGGTAAATCCGGCGTTGGTGGCGTTTTCGGCGGAGATGGCGAAGCCGAAGGGGGTCATACCGTTGTCGGTGTAGCGGGGATTGACGATTTGACACCACGGCATAATCTCGGAGGGAGGCGCCTGGAATTTATCGTCGTCAAAGTCAAAAGCGGCGGTGTTGCTCGTTCTAGGCATAGTTGTGGATTTGGAGGAAATGTACAAAAGTGGGGAACGGCTGACGGGGGTGCAGTTACGACTTAAAATAGTCAGGCAGTGGTTGGTAGCAGGAGGGGTGTTAAAGGGGTCATGGCGACTGGCTTGGATGAGGGGACTCAGGCTGTTTAGTGTAACAGGTCTAGCTTAGATCGATATTAATGGCTGTTGTTTTGTGTTTGGAAATTGTCGAGCGATCGCACGATCGCCAGTATTTATGATGAAGGTATCCCACAATTGGCAGAAAGATCGGATACTTACCGCACATTCATCCCCGGTGGTGACCGTGGCGTTTTCGCCGGACGGACGGCAGTTAGCGAGTGGTTCGGTGGATACGACGGTGCAACTGTGGGACGTGGCGACGGGGAAAGAAGGCAAAATCTTGGTCGGTCACGAGGATTTTGTCAATGCGGTGGTGTTTTTACCGGATGGGGACGCGGTGGCGACGGCGAGTTTGGACGGGACGATTAAGTTGTGGGATGTGGCGACGGGAGAGGAACAAAAAAGCTGGTTGGCGCATCCAAAGCCGATCGAGGCGATCGCCATTTCCCCGGACAGTCGCACCCTGGCCAGCGTAAGCTGGGATAAGACGGTCAAATTGTGGAATTTGGCAACGGGAGAAGCGACGCGCACGCTTACCGGACATTCTAAACCGATCGTGGCGGTGGCGATCGCCCCGGATGGCGAAACCGTTGCCAGTGGGAGTTGGGATTGTAGCGTCAAGTTGTGGAATGCAGACACGGGTCAGTTGCGCCAGACGGCGATCGCACATTCCCGCGCCGTAGAGACGGTGGCCTTTTCTCCAGACGGCGAAACCCTTGCCAGTGGAGACCTCGACGGTCGCGCCATCCTCTGGAATGTCGCTACAGGGGAAAAGCTGCACGAGTGGACGGAACACGCGGACTCGATTTCTGAGGTGGCGTTCTCCCCGGACGGCGAAGTTCTGGCCACGGCGAGCACCGACGGTACGATTAAGTTATGGGCGATCGCCTCTGGAAAGTCAATCGCTACCTTGCGCGGTCATTCCAGTTATGTTTTAGCCGTTGCTTTCTCTCCGGACGGCACAATTTTGGCCACCGGAAGTCAGGATAAGTCGGTCATTTTGTGGGGAGTTGACTGAGTGTAGCAATCTCTTCTTTCAAAAGTTTTTGCTGCCTAGCTTCATCGGTACCGTCCTGTAAAATTTCAAGCTAGAGTCTATCTATTAATCTAAATTCATGCAACCTTTTATTTTTTCATTTTTCTCCGGTGCAGGTTTCCTAGATTTAGGGTTTGAAAAGGCTGGTTTTAAAATTGTTCATGCCAGCGATATTTCTTCCGATTTTATTCATGCTTATAAATTCTCTAGAAGAAATTTAAAGTTACCACTTCCAGAATATGGCTGCCATTCAGGAGAAGCAGGAGACATAAAAGAATTTATCGATGGCAACAGTAAAACGTATTTTGAAGATATTATTACTGAAGCTCGTCGTGCCACGGATATCATTGGCTTTATTGGTGGCCCACCTTGTCCCGATTTCTCAATTGGTGGTAAAAATAGAGGAAGAGAAGGAAATTTAGGTAAATTATCTACCTCATATATCGAAATTATTTGTCAATACAAGCCCGATTTTTTTTTATTTGAAAATGTTAAAGGTTTGTGGAAAACAAAAAAGCACAGATTCTTCTATGAAGAACTAAAAAGAAAAGCAATAAAATCGGGATATATTTTGACCGAAAATCTAATTAATAGCATAGAATATGGTGTTCCTCAAGATCGAGAAAGAATTATTTTGATTGGATTCAACAATCGTGTACTACGCGATAACAATCTTTTAAATCATTCTGATTCAGTGGAAAAACTATTTCCTTGGGATAAATATACTTCCTATTCAAAAGATGTGCTTTTAAATTACAATTGGCCTTCCCGGAATACTTTTGGCGAAAATTCTATTCTTCCCTGTCCTGACAATATTTCTCTAGAATTAACCGTTGAGTTTTGGTTTTCTTGTAAAAACCAAGTGAAAGAACATTTCAATGCAAGTCACCACTTTAAACCGAGATCTGGCAAGGCTAAATTCATGTCAATTGAAGAAGGCGATAATTCTCGCAAATCCTTTAAGAGACTCCATCGATGGCGATATTCTCCTACCGCTTGTTATGGTAATAATGAAGTTCATTTACACCCCTATAAACCTCGTCGTATTTCTGTCGCCGAAGCTTTAGCAATTCAATCGATGCCTAGAAATTTTATCTTTCCCGATAATTTATCTTTAACAAGTATGTTCAAAGCAATTGGCAATGGAGTTCCCTATTTAGCTGCTCAAGGAATTGCTAAAAGTATCTTTGACTTTTTGTTAAAACCGCAAAGTTATGATAAAATTCAATCTAAAAAACTTGATATTCAGCTTGTTTTACCTCTAGAATTATGACCAATAAAATAATAAATCAATTTAGCTCATAGAATCGTCAATTAGTCCATGGAAATTATTTTTGTTTAAATTCAAATAGATATTATCTACAAACTTAGACTCTTTTTGAATGGCAATACCATGAGGTGCTATCGCTTTTTCAAATAAGATTTGATCGGTTTCAGTAAATTCGCTAGCAACCATATAGTAACGCCACTGTTGATGAGTAGCAGAACTCATTGCCTTAATCATGGCAGCTTCAAACAAGGGTTGATATCGTCGGTCCGGACGGTTAGATGTCTTTAAAGAAATAGCAGATTTCAGGTGACTGGCTAACATTTTACCTTGTAAAAAAGGAAATATTTTATTTTCATTTGGTTCCCGAGACTGTTGTTGTAACAGTTGTGTAAGTTCTGATTTATAATTATTCCCTAATAAAAGGTGGGACTGTCCGTCTAAATTAACAATTATAAAATCTGGACTGGGAAAAAATATTTTTTCTTTAAATGGTGACAATTTTGCAAGTTTTCCCTGCTTTTCAAACTCCTGTTTATGGAAAAGCTGTAAAAATTTTGAGGGAGTTAAATTTTGTCTGCTAATTTTTGTATTAGGTAATTTAAAAACAACAACATAAGAGTCTGGATGTTTTTGATTGTAGTCAATTACACTTTTTGTAAATAAAGTTAGAGCAATAAACTCATTCCATCTTCCAATTGAGTTGTTCAAAGCCCCTTGAGTTGGAATTCTATTATAATTTTTTTGGAAAACTCGTTGTGTTTCAGAGACTAGCCAATCTACAATATTTGCGGTTTGTTCGTTATTTTGTATTTTACGTTCAATTCGATCGACTAAGCTTTTATAAATCTCTATGGTATTAATTTGGATTTGATTATTACGATCCGAAAACCAGTTTTGATTATTCATCTAAGTTGTTTGAACGAACATATTGGTTGAAAAGATCTGCGATCGATATTTTTAAAGCAATAGCAAGTTTTTCAATATTTTCTAAGGAGGGATTGCGAAGTCCTCTTTCTATACCGGAAACATAAGTGCGGTGTAGACCGGATAATTCGGCGAGCTTCTCTTGAGAAATATCTAGCTCTCGTCTACGCCGTCTAATTCCCAGACCAAAGCACTTTTTTATATTGTTTCCACGTTTAGAGTTCAACTTGCAAAATTTGAAGTTGGGATAAATATAGACTATATGTAAACTTTTTATGACAATGAGACAACAGCTAATAAGTCACTTTTTGAATACTATAAGTAACTTCATTAAGCTGTTTCTCTTTTAAAATGCATAGGAGTAAAGAGGCGGGCAGGATGCCCGCACCACCGAAAACCTTATTTTATGGTGCTTTTAGGAAAGAGTGCTAGTCTAACTCATGCAGTTTAAATGTCTAACAGCTTAGCCCTCTTTTCCTATTCTTTCTGACAATATAGCTCTTCTCATCCTATTCTTTCTGACAATATAGCTCTTCTCAGTTGTATGAGTTAGATAATGGGTTGGTTAAAGTTTTTCATGGAAATAATAGGTTGAGTGACTTTATTGAGAACAAGGATCGGTATAAAATCCCTACGGTTGAATCAATTTCACAATTTAGCATTATGCTATATTCATTCGCTTCTAAACTCTAAAATCCCTTACAGTTCCCACTGAATGAAACTGACCAAACGACCCATCAAACGCTGTTCGAGCGATCGCGCCTTCCAGTCGGAGAAACTCACGGTTTGCGATCGCGCGAAGCCTTCCTCAAAAGCTTTTTGGACGTAACCGACTAAGGTGCGATCGCCACTGGAAAAATCGAGTTCGTCGTTGTGAAAAAAACTGCGCGGGTCGAAATTCGCACTCCCCGTACTCACCCAACAATCATCGATTAATAATAACTTCGCGTGCAGCATACTCGGCTGGTGTTGGTGAATCTTAATCCCAGCTTTGAGTAATTTGCCATAAGTCTCGTAAGAAGCATAATAAACAAACTGTTTGTCGCAACGCTGGCTGGTGGTTAAAATTTGGACGTCAATCCCTCGGTTCCTGGCGGCGACGAGCATTTTACGAGAGTTCGGATCGGGTAAAAAGTAAGGACTCGCCAACCAAATGCGCTTTCTGGCGGCAATAATGGCGGTTTGAAATAAAGCTCTAATTCCCGACGATCGATAGCTGGGATTAGCTCCCGGCGTGACGATAAATTGCGGGTTATTCTCGCTATCTTCATGAGGAATAAACATTTCTTTAGAGAGATTCCCTTGACCGCCACAGTACGTCCAATGTTGGAGAAACATCCCTTCTAAAACCGAAACGATCGCCCCTTCTAAGCGGAATTCGCAATCGAACCACGGTTGAGTATCGCCAATTTTTGGCCAGCCATCCCAGCGATCGGAAATTCCCGCACCTCCCACCAACCCTAATTCACCATCGACAAGTAATAATTTACGGTGGCTGCGTCCGGCATAATTGGCAGGCGCTTTCCAATTAAAAGCGTTGAAAATGCGGATTTTTACCCCTGCATTTTGCAAACGCTGCCAGTAACTTTTCGGGAGTTGACTGGTTCCGTAATCGTCTACAATTAACTTGACTTCAACTCCGGCGATCGCGCGGTCGGCGATCGCGTCGGCGAAGTCATTGGCGCGCCGTCCGGGAGTCATGAAAAAGGTTTCAAAATGGATCGTGCGACGCGCTTTTTGAATCGCTTCGAGACGCGCGCGTTGAATGCGATCGGGGTCGTTCCAAAAGTCCGTACAATAACCGGAAGTCACGACCGAATTGGATAAACTGGCGATCGCCAACGGGAAATATTCGGCTTCGGGATTGGGGAGATGTTCGATTTTGTATTCGACGCGATCGCGAAAAGTTCCGCGAATATAAAGTACAAAAAAGATGAGAGCGAAAATGCCGATCGCACTCCCTCCCATCCACCAAATTAGACCATTCATGAATTTGTCCGGTTTCGGCAGTTGTTAGCTCTTGGAGCCAACAGGTTGAAAACCGCTAAAGGCGAGCGATTTTTGCAAAATAGATGCATTGAAACAACTGTATTGTACCCGATCGCCCGCGAGAAGCGATTTAAGGTGCGGCGTGCAAGGTCACCGGACTTTTATGCTCTTGGGGATTTTTGACAATGTGGCGCAAACGTGCGGCGATCGGCATTCGCCATCCGGTTCCGAAGGCGCGATCGGTCACTTTCAACCCCGGTGGCGCTTGTCGCCGCTTGAATTCGGCGCGGGTCAGCAGTTGCACCACTCGTTCGACGGTGGCGGGGTCGTGTCCGGCGGCGACGATCTCGACCGGGGATTCGTGATTCTCGATCGCGCGGTAGAGGATATCGTCGAGAATCTCGTAAGGCGGTAAAGAATCTTCGTCTTTTTGATCCGGTTTGAGCTCCGCACTCGGAGGTTTAATTAATACATTCCCGGGAATCATTTCGCCTCGACCCGCTTGTTTCTCTCGCTCGTTTAGCCATTTACAAATCGCATAAACTCGGGTTTTCGGAACGTCAGAAATCACGGCCAAACCGCCATTCATATCGCCGTAAAGGGTGCAATACCCCACGGCCATTTCCGATTTATTCCCCGTAGACAATAACAAATGACCGAATTTATTAGCGATCGCCATTAACAAATTACCGCGAATGCGAGACTGTAAGTTTTCCTCGGTCACATCCGGACTCATTCCGGCGAATAATTCACTCAAACTGCGATCGTAAGTTTCCATCATCTCGGCGATCGGCAGTTGGTGAGTCTGAATGCCCAAATTCTTCGCTAAATCTACGGCGTCGGCGATCGAATGTGGCGAACTATGCGGCGACGGCATCAAAATTCCCAAGACATTCTCGGCCCCTAAAGCTGCAGTGGCGATCGCCGCGACCAGGGACGAATCGATGCCGCCACTCAAACCGATAACTACTTTCCCAAAACCGCATTTCCGGGCGTAATCGTGGACGCCTAAAACTAATGCGGACCAAATCGCCTCATTTTTACTTTTTAGCGGTTCGATCGCCGTATGTAACCCGTCGGAAGGGGCGATCGCTTCGAGATCTTTGTTTGTTTCGTTAAAATGTAGGGCGACGCCATCTTTAGCAAATGCTTTGGCGCGACATAGCAACTCGCCAGACCGAGAAAACGCCACACTCGATCCGTCAAAAATTAAATCGTCATTGCCGCCAATTTGATTGGTATAAATAATCGGAATTTGATACCTTAAAGCACTATGACGCAACATCGCCTCGCGCAATTCTTGTTTGCCAACTGTATAAGGAGAAGCGGATAAATTGACAATTAAATCGACCTTCGCTTGCACCAGATCGGCGATCGGATTGCACGAATACGATCGCTTGCCCCAAAATTCCTCATCGTTCCACAAATCCTCGCAAATCGTCACGCCAATTTTGATCGAGGATCCGTCCAGAGTAAAAAAATTACTGTTGGAAGCCGGTTCAAAATAACGGTGTTCGTCGAAAACGTCGTAAGTCGGTAGCAATCGCTTGTGAAAAAACTGGCAAACTTGGCGATTGTCGAGTAAGGCAATGCTATTAAATAAAGGTTTACCCCCATCGATCGCATTACCGGGATTGGGATCGACCGTTCCGACCAATACCGCAATATTTGGGGGTAACTGGCGCGCCAATTCGTGCAGTTGGTCGGACATCGCCTCGATGAAACTCGGACGCAGGAGTAAATCGCGCGGGGGATAGCCACACAGGGACAATTCGGGGGTCAGTAAGAGACGCACGCCAGCATCCGCCGCCTTGTAGGCGCGATTGAGGATACGTTGGGCGTTTCCGGTCAAGTCGCCGATGGTGGGATTGAGTTGGGCGATCGCGATCTTCATTGTTAGAACGGTAGGAGGGAGGAGGATAAGAGGGAGAAAGGTAAAAAGACTGCTGACTGGTTCTCTAAAATCTAAACTCTAAATTCTAAATAAACACCAACGGTTTATCTTTTAACGGGGCGAAAGCTTCGGCGTCGAAACGGTACAAAGTGGCGGGACGTCCGGCACCGCGAGAGACTTTCAAGCCCGTATCGGCGAGAAAACCGAGTTTGAGAATCCGGGCGCGAAAATTGGAATAGTCGGCGAAGTTTTCTCCCAAAACAGTCGTGTAAAGTTGGTAAAGATCGCTCAAAGAAAACAGTTCGGGTAGCACTTCAAAGGCGATCGGACTGTATTCGAGCTTGTTTCTCAACCGACGATGACCGTATTGGAGGATCTTATTATGATCGAAGGCGAGTTGCGGGACTTCTTCTAAGGGATACCAGGCAATCCCGCGCACGCCACTTCCGACGAGTTCCGCTTCTTCAAAGCGGACTAAGGCGAAGTAACTGACGGACAAATAGCGCACGCCGTAACTGTCGGGGGACTCGCGAGGGTCGCGTCCGAGGTCGCCGAAGGTATACAACTGTTCGAGATAGAGATTGTTGACCCGAATTTTCTCGGCGAGAATGCGATAGGCGGCGTCTTCGAGGGATTCGCTATGGCGCACTAAGGTTCCGGGTAAGCTCCACTGACCGAGAAAGGGTTCGTGTTGGCGCATGACCAACAGGACCAGCAGGCGGTTTTGGGCGGTATCCACGGAGAAGATTGCGTTATCGACGCCAACTTTAAAATCGGGGGGTCCGGCGGTTTCGACGATCGTTTTTTTTAGCTCGCGTCCTGACATGCGTATAATTTTTCTCGATGGATGTATGCCTCGATCGCGGCAGTGAGCGCTTCACTTTGCTGTCGTTCTCGATAGGCGGTGGAGGAAACTGCGGGGGCGCCTAAATCCGCCACGCTGACGGTGGCGCCGAGGTCGCGCAACTGTTGCAATCCGGCGGGATCGATCGCATATCCCGGTCGGGGAACGACGAGTAAATCGACTTGCTGTAGCAAGGCTTCGACGCGATACCATTGGGGCAGTTGGGCGATCAGGTCGGAACCGATACTGAGGAAGAGTTGGGCGTCGGGCCATTTTTGGCGGGCGACTTTGACGGTTTCGAGGGTTCGACCGTGGCTCAGTTCCATATCGAGGGCGATGTTATGGCGCGGTGACGCGATTTCCTGAATGGTCAAGCGTAACATGGTTGCCCGATGTTCGAGGGGAGTTTGGTGGGATTTAAAGGGGTTGTCGGAGGCCCACACGGCTACCCAGTCGAAGTGTTCCGACAGCCAAGCGAGTATTTTTTGATGTCCGGTGGTCGGCGGATCGGCGCTGGTTCCAAATAAGGCAATTTTAGTCATGGGCCTATGGTGTCGAGGGGTGAAATCATTGAGTTGGGGAAGGATCGGCGATCGCTTGAGGGGGGTCTGCTGGCGCGATCGCCGCGAGTTTCGGGGGGAGTTGGGTCAGAAAACCAAGCGGGCAAATTGACCGTGAAGATTTAGCTAGACAATTGATGTTTCGTGGTTTCCGTCAGCGCTTGCAATTCGGCTGAAATCTCCACGGACGGGGCGATCGCCCCTTCGATGCGGCGTGCTTCTTCCGAGAGCGATTCTACGGCAGTGCGCGTGCGTTCGGCGATCGCTTCGAGCATTTCTGGCGGTTGCACCCGTTTTCCTTGTTTTAACACTCGTTGTAAAAGCGCTACTTCTCCCACTTCGGCAGTTTCGTGGGCCAAGGCGAGGCGATCGCCCAGTCCCTTGTCCTCGTCAACGCGCCGGAAAATCTGCTTGCGTCCGGGATAGGTCACCTTAGAACTCGACTCTTTCATCACCGCCATCCCGTCAATTTCGACTAACTTATAAACCCCGTTAAAGGTTTCTCCAGTCACCAAGCGCGTTCCCAATCCATAGCCGTCGATTTCGGCGCCTTCCCGTTTGAGGCGGGCAATTTCCCATTCGTCGAGGTCGCCACTGGCAAAAATGGGTACCTCCGGCAGCAGCGATCGCACTTGTTGCGACAGACTCACTAAATCCCCGGAATCGAGGCGCACTCCGCCCACTTCAAACTCGCCCACTTGCAGGCGATCGGCCAAATAGCGCGCCGCCTCTACCGTATCGTAAGTATCGATCAATACTGCCGCCCCGGGAAAATAATGCAAAAATGCTCTAAATGCCTGCATTTCGCTGCCTTCCGTCGCCGTGAGCGCCATCACCAGGGAATGGGCCATCGTTCCCGAAGGTTTGCGACCGAGTTTGAGCGCCGCCAGCACGTTCGAGGTCGAGTCCAATCCCGCCGCTAAAGCCGCCCGGGCCGCCCACAGGGCAGCTTGGGGACTGAAGGCACGCCGGGTGCCAAATTCGAGCAAAATGGCCTCGGGTCCGGCGACATCGCGCAAGCGGGCCGATCGCGTGGCGATTAGGGTTTGATAGTTAATGGTATTGAGCAAGTAAGTTTCGACCAGTTGAGCCTGCCACAAGGGCGCCTCGACGCGCAAAAGCGGTTCGTTGGCAAATACGGCGGTTCCTTCGGGGACGGCCCACAGATCTCCGGTAAAGCGGGCGGTTTCTAACAGCGTCCAGAATTTTTCCGGTGCTTTGGCGAAAATGCCCGTGGCTTTCAAACTCTCGATCTGAGCCGGGGTAAAACGCAATTGTTGCAGGTATTCGATCGCCTGCTGCAAGCCCATCGCGATCGCATATCCGAAGTGGTCGGGCAGCGATCGCGCGAACAGCTCGAAACTCGCCGGACGGCTGTCGAGGCCCTCGCCGCAATAACAGGCGACCATCGTCAGCTCGTACAAATCGGTCAGCAAGCTGTAATCTTCGCCTTTAAGTGTCAGTTCTAGCTCGTTGCCCATCCCGAGGGAAGGAAGAGGCTGAACATTGTCCGATTGACTTCCACTGGCCATTGACCCGCTTCCTCGCGTCTTTCTTTTTAATTATAGTGGTATTTACTAAAAATCATCGACCTCACCCGGTCAAATTTTCACGATTTTTTCCAAAAACCCGTACGACTCGTTGGTTAAAGTCCCGAATCCGGCAATTTTCTATCTTCTGACAGACGGCAATTATAGTAAATCTCATTAAAATCTGGGGCGGCAGACGGCGCCGGGTCTGCCCGGGCAACCCCACCCGGGGCATCAGGGCGATCTTCTCCGCGCGGGCAGGTTGTTGACCCCAACTTTGCACAAAAATAGCAGCGATCTCCTGGGGCTTCTCTCCTACGCCCCGCGATCGTTTTTAACTAAAATATTGCAGTTTGATAAGTTCCAATAATAAATATTGCAAACCCATTTTTAAAAGGAGGCTTTGAGCTTATCCTGAAAAGTAAGAAAGGTGATGGTATTTCCCATCGAAGCTTTCCAGTTCCCATAGCTTTCACTTTGAGGATCTTACCATGAATGTCTCTAAAGCTTTTTCAGAATTTCTGCAACATGTTTCCGAAGCCGTCGCCCGCTTGTTCAGTCCCAGTGACGATCGCTATCCGATGGTTGGAGTGCAACCCTTTGAAGGCGAACCGTACAAACAAGGCCGTTGGGCGGATTGAGATTGCCAATCCATTGAATGCTAAAATCTCCACCCACTCTAGACCCCATTTCTGGTTCCGAATGGGGTCTTTTATATCGGTGGCGATCGCCCGAGTGTTTGCAAAAAGCACTTGAAAAGGGGAAATAATAATTGTTACGGATTCCCTAGGTCGATCGCTTCGGCGAGGAGCAGATCGCTCCGTTACCTTTTGGGGTCGAAATCGAGTTATCAATCTCGAAAAGATAACATTTTGTAACCTAACGATCGCCCGACCTTCGAGACCCCCAGACCCTAGAGATCCCTGGTTGTCTCCCTCATTCTTATGATAGATGACGCGATCGGCGATCGCCCGTTAAGATAAAGACAGATGTAATGTCATTTGGAGGCAGGTATTTTATGAACCTCTCAGAGTTGCTTTCCAAATTTATGCAGTCCGTTTCCGAAGCTGCCGCCCGAATCTTCAGACCCAGCGACGATTCTTATCCTGAAAGCGGCGTCCAACCGTTTGAAGGCGAACCCTACCACGGCGACGGTGAGGAAAGGTAAGATCGAACGGTGGGCGATCGCCCCCATTGGTTCGGTTTGCGATCAAAACCATTGAGATAAGAAAAACGCCAATCCCGCACTCGCGAGAGGAACGGTGAGGTTATCAATTCCCAGTTTTGAAAAAGCTTCGAGAACCGTTGCCAACACGGCGATCGCCAAACTCACCGCCCAGACTTCCCAGCTATTACCGCGCACGTCAATTAATATTAAAATACTGACAAAATAGGCACCCATCGCCATCGTTAAAGAGCCTTCCACGCTCTTTTTTTCGCCCCAAAAGCGATAGGGATGTTTGCCGAAATGTTGGCCGATTAACGCGGCTAACCCGTCGCCATACGCCATCACCAGAATGCCGATCGCCGCATATTCGGGATGACCCACGGGCCAAAAGCAAGCGACGAGAACGCCGATACTGACCGCATAAAAAAAGGTGCCGAGGCTTTTACGTCCGATACTGTTAATTCCCGGTAAAAACTCGAAGCGGTAGGACAGTAAGGCGACGGTGGCGGCGACGGCGGACGCCCCAATAGCCACCCAGGCGGGGATTTCCAGCCACCAGGCAAATAAAATCACATTTCCCGTACCGATATGCACGATTTTGCGGACGACTTCGGAGGAAATGTGGGTGTATTGGTAAATTCCTTCGGCGGCGAGGATGATTCCACCTAACCACAGGGAGACGACCGCCAGTTGTAGGGAAAGAGTACCGATCGATTCAATTTCAAACACGGATGTTTAGGGATAGAACTCGTTCCCTACACTTTAGGCGATCGCCGGGTTGCGTCTCGGTAAAAGTTGGAGAAAAATGAGAGAATAGAGGGAAAGATTGCAGACGGTGGCGATCGTGAAGTGGATTTTGACCGGATTAATTCGGGGTTATCGATGGTTGATTTCGCCCTTATTTCCCCCTTCGTGTCGATTTGAGCCGACCTGTTCTCAATATGCTCTAGAAGCAGTGGAACGGTTCGGACCGTGGCGGGGAGGTTGGATGGCGATCGCCCGAATTTTGCGCTGTCATCCCTTCCATCCCGGGGGATACGATCCGGTTCCCCCGTTGGAAAAAGGGCGATCGACCGACGGTAACGGTTAGGCTGTTAGGCTTTGAGTTGGAGTCTACCGCGTTTGGTGCTGTGAAGGACGCGGTTGATGATGTCTTGATGGTCTTCGGCGATCGTGTCGGCTAAAAGAGCTTCTCGCAAGCGCAGGCGATCGCTTCGGGTGAGTTGACCGGAGAGAAAGATTTCCCCGAACAGTTCTTCCATGGTTTCTTGGCGGCGATTCCCTAAGTGTTGCATGGGTTTAAAATTCGATCGACGTCACGGCGTGCCTCATTGTGGCCGCTCGGGACGTCGATCGGGGGCGATCGCCACCCCCCCTCTACCGAGATCTCGGTCACAAGTAGGAGCGATCGCGATCGCTGACAAATTATAGGTTATCTCAACCCGGCGATCGATCCCTTACTCGGGAGGGGCGATCGGATCGGCTTATGTATCTGATTGGAATAAATTATCGCACGAACGGCGGGCCATGAAGCAAACGAGGACTGGCAATCTGTCGGCACTATCTGAGGCGGTAGCATGTATCTCAATCGAACAGAAGCAGGATGCTGGTAGCGGATAGGTATCGAACATCTCTTGAGGATCGAACTTCTTTGGAAGTCTTTTGCGATCGCCGATCGCAGGAGGTTGCATTTTAGACTTAAAAGAGCAAAATAGGAGCAAAATTTTGCAACAGCAAGCAAACTGCAAGTAAGGCACCCATCAAAAATCTCATAAAAAATTAGGCGAACCATCGTTCGCCATAATTTTTGTCTATTTTATCGATTGAAAAAAATTAGAAGATTTGGATCTCAATAGAATTGAGAGGGCTGTTTCCTTGAAGATGGGCGATCGCCTTTAGTCGATCGCATCTTCCGCATCTTCTAAGGCGCGTTTGGTCGTTTTCAAATCTTTTTTAGCTTTATTTTCTGCCGCATCTACCGTATCTTCTAGGGCGCGTTTGCTCTTTTTCAAGTCTCGATTTGCTTTCGATGTAACCGTATCGGCGACATCTTCAGCTTGGCGCGCACTTCCTTGTAAGAAATCCTCCGTTTCTTCTTTAGCTTCTTCCAATCCGGCTTTAGCCTTTTTACCGATATTTTCCGCAGCTTCTTCGGCAGAATCGCCTAACTCCTCTTGAGTTGCCGATAAATCTTCAACGGCGCGGCGTCCGGCTTCGGCGGGGTTACCCGTGCGATTGTCTAAGTTTTGTTCCGCCCGTTCTTGAAGGGTTTGTACCTTAGCATCGGTGGAATTCATGCCCCCCATCGTGCCACTACTGCACGCAGTCGTTACCACTAAGAAGATCCCGGCTAGTCCGATGGCCAAAATATTCTTTAAATTATGCTTAAAATCGATAGTTGCGAACCAGTTCGTTAACTTTTTCATAAATCTTTCCTTGTCGTCCAACAGCAAGAGTGAAAAAAACTGAAACTGGACGAATGATAAATTCATCCAGTTTCCGAAAGCTATCGAATTTTTTGATTCAATCTGGCCGTGAGAATTACGAAGCTCCAGATCTTTTCGATATGTCCCTCGCTATCAATTAGCTTAGGCGTGGGAGGGCGATCGCTACCTCTATCTCAAGTCTTATATTTCTATCGGTAGAAATCTTTCATTCGGACGATTGACCGTTCTCCTCTCATGAGAACCTTATGAGAAATTGAGAAATTACGATCGACTGCGTCCGGGTTTGACCCCCGTTACGCCCACGCGGGCATCACCCCAGCGATGAACTTCTACTCGTTCCAAACCTGCTTTTTTGGCATAGGTATAAAGTTCGTCCCCGGTCGAACACATACTCAAATGGGCGGGACGGCGATCGATCGGATAAGAAAAGCCCTCCATAAACATTTCCCAACCGCGTTTGGAGGTGATATCGAGATTGTCAAAAAAGCAACGTCCGCCGGGTTTGAGAACGCGAAAGGCTTCGAGGATGTAACGATAGCGATCCCATTCGTACAAGTGCATGAAAACTACCGTACAGTAAACCATATCGATAGAAGAATCGGGGATTTCACTCAACCCCACCGTACTTAATTCAATCAGTTCGATGTTGTCCAATCCCGCCAAACGTTCGGCAGCATAACGCAACATTTGCCCGGAAATATCGGTGCCGATCCATTGGGCACATTTCGGGCTTAAAAACTTGCCCACTCTGCCAATTCCGCAGCCAATTTCCAAACAGATATCGGTGGGACGAATCCCGACCAAGCGTTCGATTCGGTTGACGGTATTGAGTCCGGTTCGATCTAATTCGGCTTCGTCGGTATGTCCGGCTACATATAATTTGGCGTTATCACTGGATCCGGCTAAATTATCCCAGGTTTCTTTATATTGGGAGCGATTTTCGATATGCACGGCAGCTCTATTTTGGTACGGCGATCGATTTCAAGCTCAAATGATAGACGATCGCCCGGGCGACAACGAACGACGATTTCGGCAACGGCGATCGCAGGTTTTAGCGGAGCAATTGAACCCCAGGCTCTATAATAGAGGATGCGTTTGAGTCTGTGCGGAGATCTGACGCCGATGCTAAGGGAAAGGAGCGATCGCGTTAGGGTCAATGCCACAGCCGAGCTGTCCGCGTCGATCCCGATGAAAGCAACGGCAGCAGATCGCGACTCAATCTTCGACCGTTTAGTGACAAACCATCGATAACTATGTCGTCTTCTCCTCGCCGATATCATATTACAACCTTCGGCTGTCAGATGAACAAAGCCGACTCGGAGCGCATGGCTGGTATTCTCGATAACATGGGCTTCAAGTGGGTGGAAGACCCGTTAGCGGCGGATCTCGTCGTGTACAACACCTGCACGATTCGCGACAATGCAGAACAAAAAGTTTATTCTTATCTGGGCCGACAAGCCAAACGCAAACAAGAGAAACCGGATTTAACCTTAGTGGTCGCCGGATGCGTGGCGCAACAGGAAGGGGAAGCGCTGATGCGGCGGGTTCCGGAACTGGATTTGGTGATGGGGCCGCAACATGCGAACCGCCTGCAAGATTTGCTCGACGACGTGTTTGCGGGCAATCAGGTGGTCGCCACGGAACCGATTCATATTATCGAAGATATCACCAAACCGCGCCGGGATAGTCGGGTGACGGCTTGGGTGAACGTGATTTACGGTTGTAACGAACGCTGCAGCTACTGCGTGGTTCCGAACGTGCGCGGAATCGAGCAATCGCGGACGCCGGAGGCGATTCGGGCGGAAATGGAGGAACTCGGACGTCAGGGGTACAAGGAAGTGACCTTACTCGGACAGAATATCGACGCTTACGGGCGCGATTTGCCGGGGACGAAAGAGGACGGACGGCATTTGTATAATTTTACCGATCTGCTCTATTTCGTTCACGACGTTCCGGGGATCGAACGGATTCGGTTCGCGACGAGTCACCCCCGTTATTTTACGGAAAGATTGATTCGCGCTTGTCGGGATTTGCCGAAGGTTTGCGAACATTTTCACATTCCGTTTCAGTCGGGGGATAATGACGTGCTCAAGGCGATGTCGCGGGGATATACGCAAGAGAAATATCGCCGAATTATCGATAAAATTCGCGAATTGATGCCGGATGCGGCGATTAGTGCGGATGCGATCGTCGGGTTTCCGGGAGAAACGGAAGAACAGTTTGAAAATACGCTCAAATTGGTCGACGATATTGGGTTCGATCAGTTGAATACGGCGGCGTATTCGCCGCGTCCCGGGACTCCGGCGGCGCTGTGGGAAAACCAGCTTTCGGAAGAGGTGAAAAGCGATCGCCTCCAACGGTTGAATCATTTGGTGGGGGTTCGCGCCGCCGAACGATCGCAGCGTTATGGGGGACGGATTGAAGAGGTGTTAGTCGAGGATCTCAATCCCAAAGATCCGACGCAAGTGATGGGTCGCACGCGATCGAATCGTTTGACCTTTTTCACGGGAGATCTCGATCGCCTCAAAGGACAATTAGTGAAGGTGAAAATTACCGAAGTTCGCGCCTTTAGTTTGACGGGAGAACCGTTAGAAGTCGCGCAATTAGTGACTGCATAATTGCGCGATCTTGTCAAGGTCGCGATCGCGCAGGGTCTGCGTTGCACGATCGCGCTTCAAATTCACCGGGAAATAGACCTTCCGGGGAAGCGCGATCGCGGTCAACTCGCCGCTTCGGGATCGACCACAAACGTCAACACCGTCTCGTCAATCCCTTTGAGCTGCAAGGGGCGACACTTGCGAATCTCCTCGTCCGGCAAATAGTCCGCCACGGCAGCCGAGACCAAAATACAATCGGGATCGGCGACTTCCTGGAGACGGGCGGCAATATTGACACTCGGCCCGATCGCCGTGTAGTCCGAGCGTTCCGGGCTGCCGAACATGCCCACTACCGCCGTTCCCTGGTGAATGCCGCAACGAAAGCGCACCCGAGGCAGACCCCGGGCTTCCCAGTTTTGGTTGAGGCGATCGAGGCGGCGGTGCATCTGGCGGGCTGCGGCCACGGCCCGCAACACCTGTTCGTTCGGCGAACATTCTTCCGGGGCGCCGAAAATCGCCATCACCGCATCGCCGACAAACTTATCCACGGTTCCGCCATTGTCGAACACCGCTTGGGTCATTTCCGCCAAATACTCGTTGAGAATTTCCGCCACCCGGCGCGATCGCACCGTATTCGCCAACTGAGTAAACCCGACGATATCGCTAAATAAAATCGCGATCAAACGGGGTTCCGGACGCAAATCGAGAGCCAGTTCACCCGTTGCCGCCTTTTCCACCAACGTCGGCGGCAAAAAGCGCTTGAGGACCGACTCGGTTAAATACCGATTCAACTCGGCGACCCGGCGTTCATTTTCCTTGAGCGCCAGCAGATTGCGAACTTGGGCCAACAACTCGCGATCGTTAAACGGCTTCGCCAAATAGGTATCCGCCCCCTTCTCCACCCCTTCAATCCGGGTTTCTTCGTTGACCTTCGCCGTGAGCAAAATAATGGGAATCCCCTTAAGCCCAGCATCCTGACGAACCATGCGGATTAAATCCAACCCCGACACCAACGGCATCATCAAATCGCTGACGATCAAGTCCGGTGGTTGGGATTGGGCGCTGTCAAAGCCTTCGGCGCCGTTGCGAGCGAACGAGACCCGATAACCCTCCGGTTCGAGAATCGAGGCGACGTAGTGGCGCAAATCGGCGTTATCGTCCACCACCAGAACCCGCGCCCCGATCGCCACCGCCTCGCGTTCGCCCGCCGCCGTCGGCAACTCGGCGGGCAACCCTTGCCAATCCGTGGCATTTTGCAATTCCATTTCCACATCGGCCAATTCCACGGCGGAACGGCGGGGGCTAACTTCCGTCGGCACTTCCAAGACGCGATCGCTCGGTAAGTGAGCATTCCCCATCGGCAACCACACCGTAAAGCGACTCCCTTGACCGTAAACCGACTCCACCGTAATTTGACCGCCGTGGAGTTCCACCAACTCCTTGACCAGAGCCAACCCCAAGCCACTGCCTTCGTAAGAGCGATTCGCCGATCCTTCCGCCTGACGAAAGCGCTCGAACAGGTGGGGGATCTGATCCGTGCGAATGCCAATTCCCGTATCGCCGACCTGGACGATCGCGCGATCGCCCGCCTGATGCAAACTCACCACAATCCGTCCGCCCCTCGGCGTAAACTTGATCGCATTGGACATCAAGTTATAAAGGACCTTGTCGAACTTTTCGAGATCCAAATAAATCGGTTCGCACGGCTCGATTTGGGCGATCGCCGTCAACCCTTTTTTCTCGCAATAGGGGCGAAACATCTCCACCGTTTGCCCGACGAAGGCGACTAAATCGCACGGGCGGAACGTGGCCTGCATTTTCCCCGCATCGAGGCGCTGGAGGTCGAGCAGTTGGTTGACCAGACGCAGCAGGCGGCGACTGTTGCGCAGGGCGACTTCTGCTTGCTCGGGAGGGAGGGGTTGCTGGCGTTCCACCGCCGCTTCGAGCGGACCGAGCATCAGAGTGAGGGGGGTGCGAAATTCGTGGGAAATATTTTGAAAAAATTCGGTTTTGAGACGGTTGAGTTCGAGCAGGCGTTCCGCTTGCTGGCGGGTTTTTTGATAGAGGCGCGACTGTTGGACGGCGATCGCCGCTTGGGCCGCCACCGCCTGGGCCAAGTCGATTTCTGCAGGCTGCCAGTGGCGAGGGTTGTGGCTTTGACGCAGGGAAATACTGCCGATAATTTTGCCGTCGCCGATCAGGGGAACCACGAGTAAGGCCCGGGCCGGAAGGCGCAAGGGCAAGTCTACCCCGGCAAATTCCGGGGTCAGTTGCAAGTCGTTGACGACGACGGGGGCTTGAGTGGTGAGCAAGCGTTGTTGAACCGGATTGCCGCGAATCGGAACGAGCGATCGCGGTAATTCGGACGGGAAATGACGGCCCGAGGGGAGCGAGTCCCCTTCCTCCGGAGCGCGATCGCCTTCGTCCCCCGCCGTCAGGGAACTGTCGTGGGAGACTTCCACCGCTTGCAAACTGGCATCGTACAGGCCCACGCACTGCACGTATTCGTCATCTTCGGTCCACAACGAGAGGGCGCAGCCGTCCGCCTGCAACGCTTGTCCGAGTTGTTCGGCGATCGCCGCAAAAATATCTTGCGGGTTGAGACTCGACCGGATCGCCGTCGTAATCGCGTTAATTAGGGCTTCCTGTTTCGCCAGGGCCTGCACTTGCGCGTAAGCTCTCGCCTGGGACAACGACAGTCCGGCTTGATCGGCGACCATAAATACTAACTGCACTTCGTCGTCTTGCCACGAATGCGGTTCGCCGCATTGATGCAGGGCCAACACCGCCAGTAAATCCATGCGAAACATCAACGGGACGATCAAACTCGACCGGATATTTGCCGCCCGATAGGCGGCTCGTCGTCGTTCGGCAGCCTCGCTGTCGTCCTGAAACAGGGGATGAGTTTCTACATCTGCGATCGCTTCGAGGTCGTAGGTCAGCCAGACCGTTTCCGCCAAGATTTCCGGGGGCAGGGTGGGGGTGTTGCCCCCTTTGGTTTTTTGATAGATGAACGATTCCTCGTCCAGGCGGTCGTCTTGACAGGAGCGCACGATCGCGTAACTCGCTTCAAACATTTGACCGAGGGTTTGGACGATCGTTTGCAGGATCTGGCGGTCCGTGGTGCGCGATCGAATCGTATTGGTAATCGCGTTGAGCAACGATTCCTGGCGCAAGGTGCGGCAAAGTTCGCGGGTGCGCGCCTTGAGGACGTTGTGGGTGTCGATCGCCTGGGCGACTACCCCTTTGAGTTTCTCGTCGTTCCAGGGTTTGGTGACGTATTTAAAAACTTTACCGGAGTTGATCGCATCGACGAGATCTTCGACGTCGGTGTAAGCGGTGAGGATGATCCGGATCGTGTCTGGATATTGGGTCGCCGTCAGGCTGAGAAATTCCGTACCGCTCATGCGCGGCATCCGTTGGTCGGAGATAATCACGGCGATATCCCCTTCGCGATCGAGCAGTTGCAGGGCGTCTTGGGCGTTGTCGGCTCTCAGAACGCGATAATCGTGATAAAAGGTGCGATAAAGCAAGTCGAGATTGTCCGGCTCGTCATCGACGACCAGAATTTTCGGCTTACTTTTGGGTTCCTCACTCATGCACCGATCTCCTGCTGCAAGGGGTCTCAACATTCACGCCGATAGGGATTGGGGCGTCGCGATCGCCCGGCTCGATCGCTCAAGTCCCCGGGGGTCGCCGCGTGCGGGCGCGATCCCGGCTCGTCCCCCCTGTCCGGCGAAGATCTCGGCTGCTGCCTCCCACGGCGCATCCCGTTTTCAAACCCTTTAGCCCCGTTCTATCCTCTGTTAATGGGTTGTGTCTGCTCACGTCAGCCAAAATCAGGACGCTTTCCTCGGATATAATCTTCAAGGTCAATTATCGCTCGTTCGTTCACCCACGGGAGAGTTCCCTAGCCACTCCAGGGGTGCAGTGGACGGGGGTTAACTACAGAAGCCGAAAACTTACCCAATCTTATCCAATCTTACTCAAATCGTGAGAAATTCCCGGAGCATTGACCAATATTTCTAGAAACTGAATTGTTAATAAAGTCATCAGTGGTGGTAAAATTAGCTCTAGTTAGGCGCTATTGGTAGCGTAGAGCATTTAACTCCATGTTATTAGGGTTTAAAACACAACTTAAAGTTAATCTTACCCAACGACAAAAACTTGCTCGTCATGCGGGAGTGGCGCGTCATGCTTACAATTGGGGTCACGGGTTATGTTTAGGAATTTTATCACATAATGCCGATTGTCGTCCCGATGAAAAAATCAAATTTCCCACAGCAATTGACTTACATAAATGGTTAAATAAGTTAGTAAAACCAGAGAATCTGTGGTATTACGAAGTTTCTAAGTGTGCCCCTCAATACGCTCTCAGACATCTCGCCCAGGCGTGGCAAGATTGCTTTAAAAAAAAGAAATCTAGACCTAAATTTAAGAAAAAAGGCAGACAAGACAGCTTTACTCTAGATGGAACCATAAAAATATTATCTGAAAATAAAATTCAGGTTCCTGTCATTGGAATTCTGAAAACTTATGAAAGATTATCGGAAAATTATCAACCCAAAAATGTGACGATTAGTCGAGAGGCAGATCGCTGGTTTATTTCGTTTAAAATAGATGTCAACGTGACCCCCACCGAGAAGAAAACAGATGTAGTGGGGATAGATTTGGGGATAAAAGCGCTTGCCACCTTATCAACGGGAGTAAGTATAGAAGGAATAAAAGCATATAAAAAGCATTCAAATAAACTAGCTAGACTCCAAAGACAAGTTAGCCGAAAAAGTCTCGGCTCTGCCAATCGAAAAAAGTCCCAGCTTCAAGTCCAAAAACTCCATCGGAAAATCGCTAATCTCAGAAAAGATACGTTACATAAGTTGACCTCGCAATTATGCAAGAACCACGCCGTTAATGTGATAGAAAACTTAAACGTATCGGGCATAATGGCCAATCATAAACTAGCTAAATCTATCGCCGATATGGGGTTTTATGAATTCCGACGGCAGATGGAATATAAGAGCCAAATATATGGGTCACAATTAATAATCGTAGACAGATTTTATCCATCTAGTAAAATCTGTTCTAATTGTGGAAGCATTAAAGACTCATTACTCTTATCAGAAAGACTGTTTGGTTGCGACCATTGTCATCTCAAAATAGACAGAGATTTAAACGCAGCTAAAAATCTGGAAAAAATAGGTCGAGCTACGGCCAAATTAACGCCTGTGGACAAGAGCGAGCAGACTCCCTTGGTAGAAGCAGGAAGTAAAATCAACTCAAACGTATTGTTCATCAAGCTTTCAGACTTGATGGGTAAGTTTGGGTAGGTTTTATCTAGCAGAAGCTCTTTTGAGTTTACCTGGGGTTCTGGCATGGCGGCTAACCTTTTGCTCGAATCGCGGCGATCTACTCCCGAGACTTCCGGATGCTCGCGGCGATCGCGGGCATTAGCAAGTATTCTCGGCGATCTCTTCTCGTTCAGTGCTAGGATTTCTGGCGCCGACGCGGGATCCCGTCCGATTGGCGATCGCTCGCCGTCCGCAACCGACAATCCCTCAGTCAATTTGTGGCATAGTAATACTTGGAATGATTATTTAGGTTGCGTTAAGATTTCCATTTTTTTTGATCTGTGTTTGAATTTTTTTCTGTCCGTACGGCGCGCTCTTCTAGAATCCAGAGTGGCGTGACGGAACCTAAACCCCCAACTTTTTTCCAATAGTTAAATGTGAACTTATCTTTCACGACCCCCCAACAGCACTACCCCGAAACGACCCACCTAGGTGCCGGGTCGTCGGGGTTTTCGATCGCGACCGCTCAACCCGAAGATTTGCCAAAAATCGCCGACATTCTCACCGAAAGTTTTCACGGTCGCGAGGATCCGATGTGTTGGTTGAATCCCTTATTGCGGGTCGGAATTCACGAAGACTTGCGAACCCGCTTGCGATCGCGCTCTCCCCATTACATCTGTTTGGTCGCCGTGACCCCGTCTCCCGTGCGCGAGGCGATCGCCACCGTGGAAATGGCCTTACGCAGTCTCCATCCCTGGCCCTTAGACGCTTCCCCCTTCCCCTACTTATCCAATTTGGCCGTCGCCCCTGATTCCCGGCGACGGGGCGCCGCTCGGCACCTCTTGCTCGCTTGCGAAGAGATGGCTCGGGAGTGGGGTTATCGAGAACTCTACCTTCACGTTTTAGAAAACAATCGTCCTGCCAGACGGCTTTATTTCAAAATGGGCTACCGTTTGCGTCAGGTCGATTGGAGTTGGGGCGCGTGGTTGTTCCGACAACCCCGACGCTTACTGTTACACAAAACTCTCCACTAAAGCCGCTCGACTCGCCGAGACTCCATGACCGATGCGCCCGGCCTCTATTCTGGCTGGAGATCCGGCTATTTTTTTGAGAAAAAATATTATCGGATTGGCTTTGGGATCGCGGCTGGACTGACGGGCGAGACAGGGTTGAAAGGAGTACACTCGCCTCGTAGCGATCGCCACCATTCGTCTCAAAAGCGCTTGCCACTCTCCCCCAATCTCCCTTCAGTCATATCAATTTTTGATGAACTTAAAGGCGCTTTCCCTTATAATTTATCTTGGCTTTACAATCTCTTTAGAAAATCTAGGCAATTCTTTAGCCTTTCTTTTCAGAAATAAATACTCAACCCATTGGATTACTGCATGATAGAGACAGAAGACTAAAAAGTAATCCCGAGAATTTTGGCGAGCGAAATCGCCCTTACCGGGTTCTCAGTTCTGCGCTCTCAAACTTAGGTTGCCTGACCGGGAGAGAAACATTCAGATGATTGCGAATCAGCAACAGCGCGCCCTCGAAGCGTCGGACACTGTAGGGCCAGTGCCAGACCCTTATCGAGCGATTCCAACGAGCGGCGATCGCCAGGGGAATCGAGTCGCATCCAACCCTTGTACGGCCTTGATCGGCGCTCCGCAACGGCGAGATTTACTCGCTCAACTCAATAGCGGTCAACTGCTCGTCGTCGATCGCCGCCGCCGCAATGGCTTAATTATTTACAAGCGCTACCACGCTGAATTTGCCGGGCCGGGAGCCGCCGTGGGGGGCTTATTCGATCTCGAATGCCAGCAAGTCGTACCCGTCGGCGATCTGGCCTTAGTCTATCCGGAATCTTACGAAGAACGGCAACAAGCCTTTACGATCCGCCGTCACTGGATTCGCCTGACCGAACAACTGACCGCCAATCCCGTTCCTTTAAAAAGGGCGCAGCAGATCTTGACCCAATTCGGCCATTATTTCGACTGGCAGACCGTCGAAGACGTTCCCGACGAAGCGTTTGCCCGGTTGGTGGGGGTTTTGCCCCGCACGGTGGCGATGGTTCGACACGCGGCCACCCAAGGGCGATCGCCGATCGCCGTTTGAGAACAGACCCCCCCGCGATCGCCCCTTACTCCCACGAGTAGGGGGCTTGTCGCACGATTGCCTTCAAGAGGAGGCGCCGAGTAAACGTTGAAAGTTTTCGAGGGTGCGCTGGTTTTCGCTGGGAGTCCCGACGGTGACGCGCAAACCGTTGCAGGTGTAGCGCACCAAGGTGCCTCGGGTTTTGAGTTCGGCGGCGAGACGGGCGAGATCCGGAGGCGTTTGGCGATCGCCGCGCAGGTAGATAAAATTAGCGCTACTCGGCCATACGGTCAAACCGGATAAGTTAGAGAGAGCCTGGTAGAGGCGATCGCGTTCGGCCAGGGTTTCGGGAATACTGGCGAGTAAGTGCGATCGCTGTTGCATCGCCAATTCGGCGGCAGCTTGGGAAAAACTCGGCAAGTTGTAAGGGAGGCGAATTTTTTCTAACGCGGCGATTAAGTCCGGATGGGCGATCGCGTAGCCGACCCGCATCGCGGCGAGGCGAAAGGCTTTAGAAAAGGTTCGCAAAATCGCCCAATTTGGGTGTCGGTTCAGTTCGCCGACCAGAGTCGTTTGACTGAACTCGAAATACGCCTCGTCAACGACCACGAGAATATTGTCCGGAATGGCGCGCAACCAGTCAATTTCCGCCGGAGTGAGGGCGTTCGCCGTCGGCGAATTGGGATGAACCACGAAAATAACGCGAATTGGCGGATTTTTCTGGGTTTCCAATGCCTGTTGAGCCGCATCGACATCGATCGCGAAATTCTCCTCGTGGCGTCCGACGGCGATCGCCTCGATGCCGAGGGTTTGGGCGAGAATGGCATACATGGAAAAGGTCGGATCGGCGACTAAAATCGACCCTTGTCCGTTGAGACAGGTGGCAATTAAGATCGAGCGAATTAACTCGTCCGAACCGTTACCCACCGAGAGTTGAGACGGGGCGATCGCCCCCGCATTCGGCCCCGCCGATTCGTTGACATATTCGGCGATCGCCTCCCGTAACCCTTGGTGAGTCCCGTCGGGATAGCGATTGGTTTCGATCAGTTGTTCGTAAGTCCATCCGAGTTTTTGTTTCAACTCGGCAGGCAGATCGTAAGGACTTTCATTGGTATCGAGGCGATCGCGCCGGATCGGCGTGGCGCTGACCCCCTCCATTGCCGTTTCTGGATGGGGCGTATAAGCCTTGAGATCCGACAAATCGGAGCGAATGAAACTGAGCATGAAATTGTCAACCGTTAACGTAGAACTAGACCGCTATCACCAGTATCGTCGCGGCGGTTAACTTCCCGCAATAGCGCCGGGAACCCCTCCCGGTCTCCCCCGTAACCGACTCCAAACCGGGAACGGGCAACACCCAAATCGAACCGTTAAAATGGCTGAGGAATCCCGCCTCAAGACCCCTCCCTCTTTTTATCCCTTTTATAGCCGATCCTGGAGGAGATCGCCGCGCGATCGCCCGCTAACCGGAAATCTGGGGTTCGAGAAGCGGTAAAGTCCCAAGTCCCGACACTTATTTTTTCTCCCATAGTTGTGTTATTGTGAACTTTGGCAATTGGGAGCTTCCAAGTACGTAGAAGACGGTAACTGCTTGTGGATAAAATCAAACTCGCGATTGTAGGTGTTGGTAACTGTGCTAGTTCGTTGGTACAGGGAATTTACTTTTATAAAGATAAAAGTAGTGAAGAAGCCATCGGCTTAATGCACTGGGAACTCGGCGGTTACAAGCCCTACGATATCCAAATCGTAGCGGCTTTTGACATCGACAAACGCAAAGTGGGGAAAGATGTCTCTGAAGCCATTTTTTCTCAACCAAACTGTACGACCAAATTCTGTGAAACCGTTCCGGAACTCGGCGTTAAAGTCAGCATGGGTAGAATCTTGGATGGATTCTCAGAACACATGCAAGACTATGAAGAACGCTATACATTTACGCCGAGTGATGCCCCCGAGCCCACTCGTGAAGAGGTTATCGAGATTTTAAAAGAATCCGGGACGGAAGTTTTAATTAATTATCTCCCCGTCGGGTCGGAAGAAGCGGCTAACTTTTATGCCGAATGTGCTTTGGAAGCCGGAGTAGCTTTTATTAACTGCATTCCTGTCTTTATTGCCAGCAATCCTCTCTGGGCGGATAAATTCGCTTCTCGCAATATTCCGATTATCGGCGACGATATTAAATCGCAACTCGGCGCTACCATCGTTCACCGAACCCTGTCGGATTTAGCCCGCAGAAGAGGGGTGAAAATTGAGAGAACCTATCAACTCAATACTGGGGGAAATAGCGATTTTCTCAATATGTTAAATCGCAGCCGACTCAAATCGAAAAAAGAGTCAAAAACTGAAGCCGTTCAGTCCGCGTGCGAGAAACGACTGGAAGATGAGAACATTCACGTCGGACCGAGTGATTACGTTCCCTGGCAAAAAGATAATAAAGTTTGCTTTATTCGCATCGAAGGCAAACTATTCGGCGACGTGCCAATGAATATCGAATTGCGGCTTTCTGTAGAAGATTCGCCCAACTCCGCCGGGGTGGCGATCGATGCGATTCGCTGCTGTAAAGTTGCCCTCGATCGCGGTCAGGGAGGCGTTCTCTATTCGCCGTCTTCTTACTTCATGAAGCATCCGCCGAATCAATATCCCGATTCCGATGCTTATCGGATGACTGAGGAATTTATCAACGGTTTTCGAGAGTATTAAATTTCGATCCGAACTCAAGGGACTGCGGGCGATCGCAGTCCTTTTTTATTTTAGATTTTAGATTGAGCAAGTTAGGAAATCGAGAATTAAGAATCGGGATTGAGCAAAGAAGCAACACCATCCCGACGCCTAACGCCCCACTCCCGACGGGTACTTCTTGCCTTAACTTCCGTGTTTTCCCCCATGTTCGATATTTGCATTATCGGTCACGTTACTAAAGATATTATTCGGATTGACGGTGAAATTACCCGAGAAATTGCGGGGGGAACGGCGATTTATAGCGCTTTAGCCCTCAGAAGTTTGGGGGCGAATGTCGCCGTCGCGACCAAAACGGCGGGGGACGATCGCCCCTTCGTCAATCAGGAATTGGAACGATGGGGAATTACGGTTTTTTGGCAAGAAAGCGAAAAAACGACCATTTTTGAAAATAATTATCGACGGGATAATCTCGATCGCCGTACCCAGAACGTGCGGGCGATCGCCGATCCCTTTACCGTTGAAGATGTTGCTCAAATTGAGGCCAAAATTGTTCATCTCGGTCCCTTAATTCAGGGAGATATTCCCATAGATATTATTTCGACCATTCGCGATCGAAATAAGTTTAAAACTGGTCAAATTTCCCTCGACGCCCAAGGCTATTTACGAAGGGTTGATGCTGCTGAAACGGTCTGTCCCGTCGATTGGAAGGAGAAAGAAACGGGGCTGCAATTCGTCGATATTCTCAAAGTCGATCGCACCGAAGCCTGCCTTTTATCGGGGTGCGATCGCCCGGAAGAAGCGGCAAAGGTGCTGGCTAACTTGGGTGTCCGAGAAGTCGTCATTACCTTCGGAAGTGGTGGATCTTATATTTACACGGGCGATCGCGGCGATCGCGTTCCCGCCTTTCCTCCCCAAGAGGAAGTCGATCCCACCGGATGCGGCGATACCTACATCGCGGGTTATCTCTACCAACGTTTATTAGGGCTGCAAGGGCGCGAAGCCGGGGAATTTGCCGCGCGCCTCGCCACTCGAAAATTAGAAGGCTTTGGACCGCTTAAAACTGGGTTTGACAAGAAATAAAAGGCAGGGCTACAACACAGACTTTCTTTTACGGATCGGCGTGAGTGACTTGATAGACGTGAACGATGCGTTGTAAGGCGGTAAACAGACTGGCGATCGCCAAAATCCAGATGGCTAGATCGAGGACATTGAGGATTAAACCCGTCGCCAAGACGATGACGCGCCCCAAACGAGGAAACCAACCGACTTTGCACTCAATTCCCAAGCCTTCCGCCCGCGCCCGGGTGTAACTGACCATTAACGATCCTAACAAGGCGAGATCGCAAACTAAGACAGTAATAAACTCTTGTCGCTGAATCAATAAAGCGGCGATACCGATTAAAATGGCGCCTTCGGAAAAGCGGTCTAAAACCGAGTCAAAAAAAGCACCGAAGGCGGTCGATCGCCCCAACACCCGGGCGACTGCCCCATCTAAAACATCGAGAGGCATGGCAATAAATGCCATCAAACATCCTCCGAAAATGGGTTCGCCGAAGGCAATAAAAATTCCGGCGACCAGATTGAGGATCGCACTCATCGCCGTGATGGCATTAGGAGAAATGCCGAATTTGGCGATGGTTTTCGCGATCGGTTCGATCATGAATTGTGTGTGATTTCTAGCCCAAGTCTCCACGAACTCCTCACCCAAATTAATGACAAATTTTGGCTGTAGTTATCTTAGCGTTGAAATTTGGGGAGTCGGGAATCTGTAGTGCGGGCATTTTGCCTGCATCCAACACCGGACCATTTACGATAAAACGAGCAAAGCAGCGCCATAGGCGGGTTCGTGTCGGGGCCAGATGACCGAGGCGAAGGGGGCTATCTGGTGCAAATTTTGGCAAAAACGATCGCGCAGGATCTGACTTTTCCAGGCGCCGCCGATGGTGACGACCTCGAAAGGTTCGTCGGGGTTGAACAAGGGTGCAAACACGGCGCGGGTGGCGAGGAGGAGTTCGTCGGCGGCGCGATCGAGGATGTCGAGGGCGATCGCGTCGCCATTGCGGGCGCAGCGATCGACGATCGCGGCGTGGGCGGCGATCTCTTTGACGGTCAAACCGCGACGGTAGACGAGTTCGATTAAACTTTGTAAGTTATCGAGTTCGAGGTGTTGGCGAAATGCCTCGGTTAACGCCGTGGCAGGCGATCGCCCGTCTTCGGCGCGGACGGCGGCGCGCAGTCCGGCGAGGGCGATCCAGTAGGCGCTTCCTTCGTCGCCGAGGAGATAACCCCAGCCACTCGATCGCCGGGTTGCGCCGTGGCGGTTGCGTCCGTAGGCGATCGCCCCGGTTCCCGCGATCGTGGCGACGCCGACATTGGCGCCGACGCCTCCTGTCAGGGCGATCGCGCAGTCGTGGGCGATCGCGATTTTATCCGGGGACAGTTGCCAGCGATCGCCGAATTCCGGGCGTTGCTGGAGGCGATCGACCGAGGCGCGAATCACTTCGAGATCCCGCGATCGCCCGACGCCCGCCAATCCCAAGCCGATCGCGCCGATGCGCCCCTCGAACACCCCAGCCAGGGCGCCGGAAATTGCGTGGGCGATCGCCGCTTCCGCCGCCTCCACGCCCACACTTTGATAGTTCGACGGTCCGCCTTCCCCGCGTCCGAGAATCTCTCCCGACGGGGCGATCGCCACGCAAGCGGTTTTTGTCCCGCCCCCGTCCACCCCTAAAATAAGAGTCTGCGGATGCTTCGTTAATTCTGTTCCTTGGTTTGCACTCACGCGCGCCTACTCCCTGCCCTTGGTCGGGAACCACCTGAAAGCGTTAACCTGATTAAAGATATCTCATACCGCCTCGTTCGGCACTTTTCAGTCTTATCCGTAAATTGATTACCATGGCCCACACTTACAATTATTTTGATACTGACGAAAACGGTCGCAAATCCTTTGAACTTCCCGGCGCCAAACCCCATTACAACCCCGATCGCCCCGGACAGGTCCGGCATATCTTTTTAGACCTCAGCCTAGATATTCCCAAACAACGCTATAGCGGGACTTGTAGCATCACCCTCAACCCCGTTCGCACCGGGATCGACCGCCTCACCCTCGATGCGGTCAACCTCGACATCGCCTCGGTCAAAATCGGCGGCGACGACCAATCCTTCGACTACGACGGCGAAAACCTCGACATCCGACTGAGTACCCCCACCGAAGCCGATCGCGCGATCGTCCTCGAAATCGCCTACAGTGTGGACCATCCCCAACGCGGACTCTATTTCATCGGTCCGGATAAAGACTATCCCGACAAACCCGTACAAGTCTGGACCCAAGGCGAAGACGAAGACTCTCGCTTCTGGTTTCCCTGTTTCGACTATCCCGGACAACTCGCCACCTCGGAAATTCGCGTCCGCGTTCCCAAAGCGTACACCGCAATTTCTAACGGCGAACTCGTCGGCGTCGAAGAAGATGGGAAAGAAAAAATCTTTCACTGGCGCCAAAATGAAGTCCATCCGACCTATTTAATGACCCTCGCCGTCGGTGATTTTGCCGAATTGCGCGACGAATGGAACGGCAAACCCGTCACCTATTATGTCGAGAAAGGACGGGAAGATGACGCCCGCCGCAGCATGGGCAAAACGCCCCAGATGATCGAGTTTTTCAGCGAAACGTTCGGCTATCCTTATGCTTATCCGAAATACGCACAAGTTTGCGTCGCCGACTTCATTTTTGGCGGCATGGAGAATACTTCGACTACTTTATTAACCGATCGCTGTCTGCTCGACGAACGGGCGGTAATTGACGATCCGCGCACGGAAAGCTTGGTCGCGCACGAATTGGCGCACCAATGGTTCGGCGATTTAATCGTGATCGAACATTGGTCTCACGCTTGGATTAAAGAGGGGATGGCGTCTTATTCCGAGGTGTTGTGGACGGAGAAGGAATACGGAAAAGAAGATGCGGCGTATTATTTGCTCAATGAAGCGCGGAGTTATTTAGCAGAAGATAGCAGCCGCTATCGGCGGGCGATCGTCACTCACGTGTATCGGGAGGCGATCGAATTGTACGATCGCCACCTGTACGAAAAAGGTGCCTGTGTCTATCACATGATTCGCGCCGAATTGGGAGATGAGTTATTTAAAAAGGCGATTCACACCTTTGTCAATGACAACGCCCACAATACCGTAGGAACGATCGATTTGTTACGGGCGATCGACAAAGCCACCGGACGCAATTTAGCCTTTTTATTCGACCAATATGTTTATCGCGGCGGCCATCCGGAATATAAGGTATCTTATTCTTGGGATGGAGACGCTAAATTAGCCCAAGTCAAAGTCGTTCAAGCGCAAGTTAAAGACAGTAAAACCACGAAGTTACCCCATAAAGAGTTATTCGATCTGAAAATACCGATCGCCTTCGGTTATACCGAAAAAGGGAAACAAGCCGAACTCAAAACTTTTACGGTTCGCGTCCACGAACGGGAGCATACTTTCTATTTCCCCTTGGAAGAAAAGCCGAACTTTATTAGTTTCGATGCGGGTAACTCCCATCTCAAAACAGTGACGCTGGAATATGCGATCGGCGAACTCAAAGCCCAGTTAACAGGCGATCCAGACCCGGTTTCGCGCATTGAGGCGGCGAAAGCTTTGGCGAAAAAAGGCAGCTTGGAGGCCGTAAAAGCCCTCAGTGACGCCCTAAAAAATGAATCGTTCTGGGGCGTTCGCGTCGAAGTGGCGAAACAACTCGGCACGGTGAAACTCGACCAAGCCTTCGATGGATTGGTGAAAGGATTGAAGGATAAAGATGCGCGCGTCCGTCGGGCTGTCGTCGAAGCTTTAGGGAGTATCAAAACTCACGCCAGTTATAAGGCGATTAAACCTTTGGTGAAGAAAGGAGATGAGAGTTATTTAGTCGAAGCTTCGGCGGCGAAAGCGGTCGGGGCGATCGCCGCTTCTCAACTAGAGGAAAAGCCCAAAGAAAGTAAGGCGATCGAGTTATTAAAAACCGTCCTCGAACAACGGGCCGGATGGAATGAAGTCGTTCGCAGTGGCGCCATTTCCGGCTTGAGTCAGATGAAGACCTCGGAAGCTGCGTTAAATCTGATTTTGGACTATACTGCTTCCGGTACGCCGCAACCCTTGCGGTTGGCCGCCATTCGCGCCCTCGGCAGTATTTCTACGGGTCAAAGTGCGACTAATTTAGAGCGGATTTTAGAACGCTTATCTCAACTGGCGGACGAAACATTTTTCCTCACACAAGTATCTGTCGTCGTCGCTTTGGGACAGATGGAAACGCCAAAGGCGATCGCGATCTTACAAAGTTTAAGCGATCGTACCCCCGACGGTCGAGTTCGTCGCATCGCCGAAGAAGCCGTCGGTAAAGTGCAGAAAAAGATCGGATCCGATAAAGCCGTTAAAGCCTTACGCAGCGAAGTAGACCAACTCAAAAAAGAGAATCAAGAACTCCGCAGCCGTTTGGAAAAACTCGAAGCCTTATCCAAATCTTAGATCCCCTTTCAGGACACGGAAATCCCGTGTCCTGACCTCTATTCTCACAATTCAAATTTAATTCAAATACAACCCTAGCGGTACTGGAGAAGCGAACAATGATTGTCACTCTTCCCAACAGCCTCGCAACCATAACCTTGCAATGGCCCCGAGATCTTTCAGTTCGCATCACCCCAGACCAATTTATTGACCTCGTTACCGCCAATCCCGACTTACAACTCGAACGAACAGCCGCAGGAGAATTGATAGTGAATCCCCCCACAGGTGGCGAAACCGGACATCGCAATATCAAAATTGCCTATTATTTAGTTCGGTGGATTGAGGAACAAGGGGGAAATGGAATTGCCTTCGATTCCTCCACCGGATTTACCCTCCCCAATGGTGCCATTCGTTTCCCAGATGCCGCGTGGATAACTCAACAGCGATGGCAAACCTTGACCCCACTACAGCGTCAAAGTTTTGTCCCTTTATGTCCTGATTTTGTCATAGAATTACGATCCGAATCCGATAATTTAGCCAAATTACAAGCCAAGTTACAAGAGTATTTAGAAAACGGTACTCAACTGGGGTGGTTAATTGACCCCCAACAGCAACAAGTCGAGATTTACCGCGCGGGACAAGCCGTGGAAGTGATGAACAACCCGACTCAATTATCCGGCGAGAAAATTTTACCCGGATTTATTCTTAACTTACAACGTATTTGGAGTTAAGAGAGTCACTTTATATTGTCATTCTATTGATGTTGTCATTCTATTTTTAAACTTAGATATAGCATGTCTCGCAAAAATGCGATGATTTTTTTGAAGAGTACGAGCTTCTAGCTTGTACTCCTCAATCCATTCCGAGAAAGGCTATCATTTTATCAAGATGTGAAAGTTACTCGATCGTGAGAAGTAGTTCTGTAAGCGTGATTATCAATTGGGGTCTAGTAATTCGGCCACTAAATTAAGTGTGAAATCTTTCGTTTTATCCCAAGTTTCAGGGAGAAACCCGGTTTCTTAAATCCTTAAATCTCCTCTAACCAGGTTTGAATCGCAGAGATTAGATTAGCTTGATTCGGCGGAAAGCCTTTTAACGGCGCGTCTAGGAGGTCGTCGGTGAGGAAGGCAACGGCAATGACTCCGGTGAGTTTTTCGCAGAAGGTGATGAGTTCCGGGGTGGGATGTTCGCAGTCGGTGAGGAGGAGGGCGCGGGATTGTACCATGCTTGATAAAATGGGGGATAGGGGAGATTTTCGGCACAGCTCCAGATCGGGTTGTAGTTAGTAAAATTCTCGCATCTAATTAATTAGAAAAATCAATCACTCATTCAGCCTAAAAAATCATGAGTTCAACGCCTAAATTACTGAACCGAATTACGCAAAATCCCGGTCAATGTGGCGGTCGTCCCTGTATTCGAGGGATGCGAATTCGCGTCACAGATATTTTAGAAATGTTGGCAGAAAATGTTAGCATTCCTGAAATTTTAGAAGACTTTCCCGATCTAGAACTAGCCGATATTCAGGCTTGTTTGATCTTTGCTGCACGACGTACTGATTTTCCCAGACTAACCGCATGAAGATTTGGATCGATGCTCAACTGCCCCCACATTAGCCAATTGGCTAACAGAAACCTTTGGTTTGGAAGCGATGGCATTGCGAGATTTAGGACTTCGAGATGCTCAAGATATCGAAATTTTTGCAGCAGCACAGGCTGAAAATGTTGTGATTATGACGAAAGACAGTGATTTCATCGATTTGGTATGTCGTTTAGGATCGCCTCCTCAAATTTTATGGCTCACTTGTGGCAATGTCACTAACCGCAACTTACGAAAATTGTTGACGGCGACTTTATCTGATGCGTTAGAGCAATTGCGCCAAGGGGAAATGATTGTGGAAATTACGAATACTCCTTAAAAACGCAAATCCTCAAATCTCCTTTAACCAGGTTTCAATGGCAGATAACAGATTCGGTTGATTGGGGGGAAAGCCTTTTAAGGGCGCTTCTAGGGGTTCCTCCGTGAGGAAGCCCACGGCAATTACCCCCGTCAGTTTTTGGCAAAAGGCTATGAGTTCTGGGGTGGGTTGGGTCGGGGTGGAAACGGTTTCGCTACCGAAGAGGATGGCTCCGTGGGGGAGGAAGTTACGGCGTTTTAGGGTTTTGAGGTCTCGGCGCAGTTCTGCCGGGGTGGCGGGTTTGGGGGGGTCTTCGTCGGGACAAGTGATTTCCCAAATCAGTTCGCTGACGGTGAGGGCGATTTCCCGTTCGCGGGTTTCGTCAGCGAGGAGGTCCGCGTTGAGGCAATACAGGGGCAGGTGTTGCAGGGTTTGGGCGAGGTTTATGGGGGCGAAAGTTGATGCTAGGATTATACTATAGCAGTCCTAAGCAGTCCTAAATCATTTGTGGATTCTCGATCTAGCTATAGCAAGGGTTTAGGGGGTCAGTCTTTCTACGACTCATCTCGGATTGCTATATGAATCTCGTTTATATTCTGTCCAACATAAATTTGGGGAGTTGTAGTCGTGGAAATCGAATTTGGTCATGTTCAGAAATACGATACAGTAAGGGGCTTTGGCTTTGTAAGCCGCACATTTAGGAGTGCTAATCGGTTACAGGGAAATAATGTTTGGTTTCACATCACAAAGATCAAGCGTGATTATCCTAATCTGGCCAAAGAATTAGATGATGGCTCGTTTGCAAAGATTAACTTTTGGTACGAAATTGATAATAGTGATCGCGAAAAAGTCAGTAAAATATGGCTAGATCCAAAAGACATCCCTAAGCAGCAACGAGATAGTTTAGTTGTTTATATTGAGCAACTATGGTGTAATCCTGATAACTCCCTTCCTGAATGGCTAGATTCAATCACAATTGCTGTAGTTGGACAAGTTCGCAAAGATGGGTTGAAGCAACTTTATGATGATCAAATTCGTAAGCGAAATGAAGTAAAAGAGCAAAAACAAATACAGATAAAATCTCGACTTGAACAGGCGAGACTGATAAAATCTCGACTTGAACAGGCGAGGCGGAGTAGAAATCAAACTCAATCGTCCAAAGAGCGAGTGGAAATAAATCTGTATGATGCAAAGAATATTCAAATTCCATCAGCTAGAGATCGTTTTCGTGCCGAGAGAGGAGTGATTGAGGCAATTTTCTCTAGTAATGAGATGCACGGCTTACCCCCTGAATTAAAGAAAATTGTTCGACCATGCCCAAGACATAGTAGGAAAAATCGACTTTCTTATGAGCCAGGTGGCAGTGACGTAGTAGTTGCTTATAGTCTCGGTCATGCAATTTTATATGACTGGATTAAGAATGTTGAGTGGTACATTGGATCATTCGAGCGGGATGACCCCGGTTTTTATTTACACATTCAATCAATATATGGGCGTTTTTGTGAAGATAAGAGCGAGCGCAGGATTGCTGTGTTTTGCCCAATATGGGATCGTGACAAGGATGGAGCCTTTAAGGATGCTATTAAAGCTTGCGTGAAAAGATATCAAACACAGATGGATATTGGCCACCAAACATTACATGAAGAAGCCAAGAAATATTGGAAAAGCTATGGGCTTTCCGATCAAGAAGTTGAAAATTTGCCGACGCTTTACAAGCAGTATATGAAGGAAAAAGGGGAATAAAACTTATGAGCGAAGATAAAAAAGTGATGAATGAGTTGAAAAACGATATATATACTCAAATTAGCAGCAAATATAATAAATGCTTATGGCCTAAGTCTGATTGCACTAACGACTGTATCAAGGCACACTCAATTCAGAATAGTCAGATTTTAGACCAACTAGCCAGCAACAATCATGTCGTTATGCCTGTAGCCAGACTAAATCTTGATACAGGGCCAGAAATAGAATTTAAGAAGGTTGGACGCAATAAAGCAACAACGTTTACAGGATTATGCAGCGAACATGATAGGCAGTTATTCCGTCCTATAGATGTTAATAAGTTTGACAGTAGCAACGAAGAGCAAAAATTCTTGATCGCTTACAGATCAGTTCTTCGTGAATTACATACAAGAATTAAAGCTGCTATTGATTTACAAACTACTTATCAGAAATCGGTTAAACTAGGAAAGTGCGATCCTAACAATCGTGATATATCGTTGTTCGTAACTTGTCGCATAGTAAATGCTATTGATTTTTGTCTATACAAAAAGATGTACGATAATATCTACAACAGTAATTCATTCACGGAAGTTCAACACGATTATATTTGCATTGAGAAAAGTTGCCCTTTAGCTGTAAGCTCCCTATTTAATCCAATTAACAGCAGCGCTCAGAATAAGAGACCTGAACCAAAATTTATTGTTCTCAATGTGTTTCCACACAACAAAAATACAATTGTTTTGCTTTCTTATCTGAGCCATCATCAAAAAGAGTTAAGTTCTTACGCTAATGAAATTATAAATGCTAATGGTGACGATCGACTCTATCTTCTTTCTAAGACTATACTGAGATATTGTGAAAACTTTGTTATATCTCCAGAACAATTCGAGAGTTTTTCTCCCCCAAAAGTTGATGCTATTAAAAAATTTTACGGGGAAACCGCAAAGCGAAGTGACTATGATGATGATAACGAAAACTTAATGCTTTTCTAGTTGCTTATCTAACAATCCGATGCAACGGACACTAATATGCGGCTTACATTCTGTTCTATCACCGCCAACGCCAACGGAGACAACGTCTTGTCAATTGCCTCCCGTTAGTCTAAAATTTCATTATCCGCCTTCCAGTCATACACCCAATTTACCAACTGCCCATATAACCCCGCTTGCGTTTCCGGCAAACCGTCCCCCGTCCGCCATATTTGACACAACATCCACAACCGCAAGGGATTTTGAATCAACTCCTTGAGACGGGAATTTTCCGAATGTGCTAACGCCTTTTTTAAACTCTTCCCTATCGCTGCATCCCCTACCCCCGAAACCAGCGCCGGATAAACTCCTGCATTTGTTCATCCTGAAACGGTTGGGTGAGATAGGTTTGAAAACCCTGTAACTGGCTGGGGTTCCCTTGCCACAAATTCAAGCGACAGGTAACAATCATCCGCGCATCGGTCACCCAACCTCGGAAATTTAACCCCTGTAGGTCGGTCTGGCTCATCTCATCCAAGCCATCCAACAGTAACCAGACTGCACCCCCCTCAAATTTCTGCCCCCAGTCGGCTTTAATTTCGTCTCTGGACTTCCTCAATGCCTCTGTAAGCCATTTTTCCTCTAAATACTCTCCCAGGGGTTGACTGCCCAATTCTGCCAAGGATACCCAAACCACTAAATCATCGGTTTCTTGTAATAACCAAAAAGCTAATTTCTGGAGTAAGGTAGTTTTCCCCGCCCCCGGTTCCCCAATAATGGCAATATTTTTCTCGGTACGGTTCTTAATCACTTCTTGGAGAAACTCTCGATAAGCAAACCGTTTCTCGACAGTTTCTTCTTGCCGAGTGAACAAGTCCGAAGCTTTTTCGGGGTCAATCTCTTGGGGGTGTTTTGGATTCTCACTCCGTTTCGGTTTCACCAGGGCCAAATCGACAAATAAATCCTCATCGATTAAGTTGCGATTCCCATAGACTTGACCTAAGACCGTATTGCTGGTTAAGTTTTTCCGGTCTATCAACATCCGACGGCAGATATCTTGCCATTCATCGATCGCATATTCCACCGGAAACCCGGCAATCTTTTGCCCAATCAAGCGTTTAAGTTGCTCATACCCGGTTTGGGAACTCTCCACAATCAGCAGAATACTGCCTTCCTCAACTTTAGTAATCGAGAGAGTTTTATCGTTGAGAAGGTTTTGCAGAGTTTCGGTGATTTCGCTGAGTTTATGTTGCGCGTCTTGGTAGTTTCCCTTCAGTCCTAGGATGCAACGGTTGAGAATTTCCGAAGGTTGGGGAGGATGATTAGGTTCGGGAAGTTTCCCAAACGCTTCTTTCCATTTATCTTTAATAATCTGTAAATTTTCTTCTCTCTCAGCCGTTTGATGCTTGAGATAGAGGGAAAACTTCCAATATCCTTGGTTTTTGGCTGATTCATGCTCTTTTAGAATCCCCAAATCTCGAAGGCAAGCCAGCGCATTTTGAATCAGTTCATCTCTCGCTGATTCCAAGATTGTCGTTTGGCGATAGGTTTCTAATAAAACCCCTAAATCCTTCTTGGTAATTCCCTTTTCTATCAGCTTGGTCTGTCCATTGCCCTGTTTTTGCTCAATAGTTCCAGAAACCCTTAACTCATTGTGCTGAACCCACTCCACCTTGAACTGAGCTTTGAGGGAGTCTGGGGAAATGGTTATCTCCTCATCCGCCAGGGCCAGCAACGCCGCAACGAAGTCCAGACGGTCTTGCAAGTCGTCGGCGCTTTCTCCATATTTGCGGCTTTTTTTGAAAGGCTGACCCGATTTTCCCACCATGACGACCCTCGATAGAAAACTGGTGCTGGTTTGGGGAAACTTGCCCAAACGGGAGAGTTGCCCAAACCAGGTAAAGCCATTGTAGCAAGGGTTTCAGGATTTTAGCAGTAAGTTTGATTGGGTAACAGCCCAAAAAAACACTGACCTCAAAGACACCAATGAGGTCAGTGATGGACGAGGTACAAGATAAATTCAAACAACGGGAAGCGTTGGAGAATGCTTATAGCAATTTTGTTGAACCGCATGTTAATCGGTTGATTGAGGTTAAGCTGGATGCAGCAAGTATTAGTCCTGTTAATCCTGTCTTTCCGATTTGTTTTTATTCGGTGTCGATCTGGCTGTTATTGACTGGTGTTTATTGTCTGTCAACTCGTTTGCGGATGACTCGGAAATAGTCATATCGAATTGATAGTCATCCTTGGTTTGTTGGAAGAATCAACGGATAGAATTTCAACCCAATTGTGGAGGGAGTTCAGTCCGAGATCGGCGGGTGAATTTTTCTCAAGAAAATGAACGTTTACAGCTTTTTCCTCTGCTATGCAAGTATGCAAGATATTTAGATCTCCCTAAATCCCCCTAAATCCCCCTTAAAAAGGGGGACTTTGCTGGTTCCCTCTGAAATCTCCCCTTCGCCCATCCCCCCAACCCCCCTTTCAAAGGGGGGATGGGGGGATGGGGGGATGGGGGATGGGGGGATAGGGGGATCGGTACTGTGCCTCATCAGACGCCCGAGTGCTGTAAAAGAGTGAATTGACTCCCTAAGAAGTTGCTTTTTTAAAATGCAAAGGAGTAAGGCGGTGAGTCGGAGGAGTTCCCTGTCGAAAATCTGATTTGATGGTGTTTTTAGGGGAATTACTGGCTTGACTGATGTTGTTTAAATATCTAACGACTTAGGATGGCTATTTAATAGCTTTTTAATAAAGAAATCATTGTTGCTGGAAAGGCGATCGCCCCTACTATCCGCCCCTACTATCCGCCCCTACTATCCGCCTCTACTATCTCCTGTATAGGATTAAGAAATTCTACAAAATCCGGAGGAGTTGAAAAATATTTGTTTAAATTGCAGATGTACCCGTGCGTGCTGGACTGGGGGGATCGCCAAATTGGGAGGCTCGGTACGCTCAAATGCTTGCATTGAAACAGTTACGGGTTGTCCGTCCGTGAATTAGCCGACGATTTAAAATCATGCATATTATTCGGAAAACTTGGAAATGGTTTCTCCTGGGTTTTCTCGCCGCGATTGGAATTGCGGCGTGTGGAGTTTTTAATCCGGGGGCGCAAGTCGAACAACTGCCCTCGGTAGCGCCTTTAGAAACGCCCAAACCCCCCGCTTGGATTGAAGAAATCAGTCCGACAGGAGAAGCGGAGAATTTAGCACAAATTCGCATTCGCTTTCAAAATCCGGTGATTCCGATCGCAAGTTTGGATTCGCCGAATCGAGAAGAGAAATTAACATACTTTGAAATTACACCTCAATTACCCGGTGAATTTCGCTTTTTAACTCCTCGAATGGTGGGATTTCAAGCGGCGGAAGCTTTACCGAGTGCAACTCGCATTCAAGTAAAAGTTAAAGCGGGGTTAGAAGATGTCAATCAAAATCGACTGGGGCAAGATCTCGCCTGGACTTTTACGACGAAACCGATACAACTGAGTAATTTACCAACTTCAACTGTTCCTTATTCGGAGGATGAAATTCGGGCGATCGCCCTCGAACCCAATTTAGAGTTTACCTCGAATGTAGAACTCGATTTAAGCAGTCTCGAACAACATTTGCGATTTATTCCTGAAAATAGCGATCGCGCGATCGCCGCTAGGGTTCGCCAACGAGAAATAGACAGCGATCTCGCGATCGATGAATTCAATAGCGAAGGGCGATCGTGGCATTACGAATTCACCCCCAAACAACAACTAGAAAAAGCCACAACGTATCGGATCGAATTTGCCGCCGGAATTGAACCGAAACGGGGCAATCTAGCTAGCGAGAAAGCCTTCTCTAGCGAAGTTCAAACCTATGCCCCCCTAGCCTTTAACGAATTACAATTTTTCGGACAACCGGATGCCGGAGGGGCTTACGGTCGCTTCGTTCGAGGGGCGGCACAATTACAATTTAATAACGGGTTAAATGCAGATTCTGCTCTCAACAATATCACGATCGCCCCTTCCCCTAAAGACGAACCGCAAGCCATCCAAGCTTACGACGAAGAAACTTCAATTAACCTCAATCCTTATGCCTTCGAACCGAATACCCGCTATCAAATTACTCTAGGGGCCGACCTCGAAGACCGCTTCGGACAAAAATTAGGTGAACCCGTTACCGTAACTTACGAAACGGGAGATTTAGCCGCCGACTTTTGGGCGCCCTCCGAGCTCAATATTTTCCCCGCCGGAACCGACCTCAATCTTAACTTTAGCGCCATTAATTTACCGGATTCCGAATATAAAGCGGTCTATCGAAGGATACGACCGACGGATTTAGTTTATGCCGATTCCGCCTATCCGCGAGGGGAAGGCAACGATTTGTTACCCTCGCCGAATACCTGGCAGACCTTTCCTATTTCCGGTCAAAAAAATCAAACGGTTGAGATTACCGTTCCCGTTCGCGAACAACTGAATGCAGCAACGGGACTGCTGGCGTATGGCGTCCAAGCTAAGACCAATTCTTATCAAGAAAATGGACGACAACGCTGGCGAGAAGCAACCTATTATGGACTGGTCGAGTTAACCAATTTAGGCGTATTCGCTCAATGGTTTCCCGAGTCGGGAATTGTCAAAGTCAATCATTTAGATGATGGTTCCGCAGCGAGTGGCATTCCGGTTGAAATTTACCAGTCGCGACTGAATAGTAATGCAACAACAACGCCGCAAACTTGCGCGACGGGAACGACGGATGCGACGGGGTTTTTACAACTGAATGCGGCGCAAATGCGTCGATGTCGGCAAAGTGCGACGGAAGCCCCGGAATTGTTAGTTATTGCCCGAGAAAATAGCGATTGGGCGTTTGTTCGTACCTATGCCTATAGTGGGAATTACGGTTATGGATTTTTTGGCGGTTGGTACGAGGATCGACCGCTTTCGCGAGGGACGATTTTTTCCGATCGCCAACTGTACAAACCCGGCGAAACGGTGGAGTTAACGGGGGTTGCTTCTTATCTGGATAAAGGGGAATTGGTTCTCGATAAAAATGATGCTTATTCCCTGATTTTGAGAGACCCCGACGGCAACGAAATCGATCTGGGACAACAAACGACCAACGATTTCGGTACGTTTTCCCTCGAAATTCCTTTAGAGGAAACGCAATCTCTCGGTTACTATACGGTAGAAGCAAAAGCTAACAATGACGCGCAGATTTTCGGTGAGTTCCGAGTGGCTGAATTTAAACCGCCCAACTTTAAAGTTGAGTTGAGTGTGGATAAACAGGTGGTCGTCGCTAACGAAGGAGTTGAAGTGAAAACTCAAAGCGATTATTTGTTTGGCGCCCCTGTTTCCGAAGGTCGAGTCACTTACTACGTGACGCGATCGCGCGCCGATTTTAGCCCGAAAGGTTGGGAAAACTATCAATTCGGCCAACAGTGGTTTTGGCCGGAAGAAGAACCACAAATTAGTCCGGATGTCCTGCAAGAAACTGATAATTTAGACGGGACGGGGTGGGATAGTTTCGGCTTTACGATCGATAAAGATTTACCCTATACCACAACTTACCGAGTCGATGCAGAAGTCAGCGACGTTTCTAATCTTTCGGTGGCCAATTCTCAGACAATTACCGCTTTACCCAGCGATCGCCTCATCGGTTTAAAAACGAATTTCGTCGCCGAAGCGGGGGAAAGTTTTCCGGTGGAAGTGGTGGTTACCGATGCGGACGGGAACGCGATCGCCGGAAACAACGTGCGATTGGAACTGCAAAAAATGGACTACAGCCGGGTGACTCGGGTGGTCGAAGGGAGTCGCCAGCAACGCTATCAGGTCGAATATCAAACCCAGGACAGCCAAACGGTCAAATCGAGTCGGCAACCCGTCAGCGTCTCGCTGAAAGCCGCAGAGGCCGGGTCTTACCGGATTCGTGCCACTTCGGAGAACGACGATCGCGCGGTGACGGACCTGCAACTGTGGGTGACCGGATCCAATGCGGTGGTCTGGGGCGATCGCAGTGACAGTGAGAACTTCCTCGAAGTCAAGTTAGACAAAGAGAGTTACCGACCGGGAGAAACGGCGACGGCGTTGATTCAATCTCCCTATCCGGAAGCGGAATTGTATTTCGCCGTAGTACGCGATCGCCCGTTATATCAAACGACGGTGAAAGTGAGTGGCGGCGCGCCGGAAGTCCGGTTTAAAGTGACCGAAGATATGCTACCGAATGCTGCGGTGCAGGCGGTGCTCGTTCGCCAGGGAACGCCGATCGATCGCGTCGAACCCGGCAGCGTCGAAGACCTGGTAAAAGTAGGATTTGCCCCGTTTACGACCAGTTTGGAGGACAAATACCTGCAAGTCACGGTCGATCCGGTGCGATCGCAACTCGAACCCGGGGCGACGGAAGGGGTACAACTGCAAGTGACCGACCGCGAAGGAAAACCTGTCCGGGCACAATTCACGGTGATGGTGGTCAACGAGGCAGTGTTGCAACTGACGGGTTACCGTCCGCCGGATTTGGTCGAGACCGTTTACGCCGAACAGCCGATCGCCACGCGCTGGGATGACAGCCGTTTTGAGGTAATCTTGCAAGCTTTGGCGTCGCCGTTGGACAAAGGATGGGGCTACGGCGGCGGTTTTTCTGCCGGAATTGGCGAGACCCGGGTTCGCACCGAATTTAGTCCCCTCGCCTATTACAACGGATCGATCGTCAGCGATCGCCAGGGACGAGCCCGAGTCGATTTTCCCCTTCCCGACGACCTGACCACCTGGCGGGTGATGGCGGTGGCGACGACGGAAGACCTGCGCTTCGGCAAGGCGGACAGCACCTTTATCACGACTAAACCCGTGATGGCGAATCCCCTGTTACCCCAGTTCGCGCGACCCGGCGATCGCTTCCAAGGCGGTCTGGCGGTGACCAATACTACGGGCGATCGCGGCAGGTTGGACATCGAAGCCGCCGTCAGCCAAAACCTGCAATTTGCCCAAGAGAAGGCGACCCAGACGACCTCGCGACGGGAGAAATTAGACGCGGGAACCCATGCCTATCGCTTCGCGATCGCCGCAACCGAACTCGGGGAAGGAAACCTCCGCTTTGCGGCCCAACTCAATAACCGGGAAGCGGATGCCTTCGAGGTGCCACTGCCCGTGCTACAACTGCCCGTCACGGAAAACGTCGTCGATACGGGAACCACGGGCGATCGCGCCACGATTCCCCTCAATATTGACGAGAAAGTCATGACGGATATCGGCGGCTTGCAACTCGACCTCGCCAGCACGTTGATTCCCGAAATTACCGCCCCGGCGCGGCGGGTGTTCGACGAACAAACCTTACCCTTTTTAGAACCGACCGCTTCCCAATTGGCGATCGCCGCCAATTTGCAACAGTTGGGAGAACGATACGCTCAAGCTTTTGCCGAATTCAACCCCAGCCAACAGGCCACTCAAGCGTTAACCCAGTTGCAAAAACTGCAAACAGCCGACGGCGGTTTTGCCAGTTGGCCCGGTTACCAACGGTCCGACCCGTTTATGAGTGCTTATGCGGCGGAAAGTTTGGCGAAAGCAAAACAAGCCGGATTTGCCGTCGATGGGGCGATGGTGTCTCAATTGCAGGGGTATTTAAAACAACTGCTGGCGGATCCCGGTCAGTACGACTGGTGCGATACGGCGAGTTGCAAGGGTCGAATCCGCCTGGGAACGCTGATCGCGCTGTCGGAATTGGGGGAAACCCGCAACGATTTTCTCGCGGAAATTTACCAAGGACGGGCGGATCTCGATCGCGCCGGACAAAGTGAGTTGGCGCGCTACTTGCTACAGTTCCCCGAATGGCAACCGGAAGGGCGATCGTTGGCGGACGAACTGTTCGAGACGGTTTCGGAAACGGCGCGATCGGCGGCGGTCAATTTGCCGCGCGGTTGGAGTTGGCTGAGTGATGCGACGGCCCTGCAGGCGCAAACTTTACGCCTGGGTCTCGCCGCCAATACGCGACCGGAGACGATCGATCGCCTGCTGCAAGGCTTGCTCAACTTGCGCCGGAATGGCACTTGGGGCAGTACTTACGCCAACGCCGAAGCGTTAAATGCACTGGTGGCATACGGCGAAACTCAGCCGACCCCGCCGAATTTCACGGCGACGGTGGTTTTAGGTGGCGAAACCCTCGATTCGATGCAGTTCCGGGGTTACGAGAATCCCAGCCGCTTTCTGAACGTGGCGATCGATCGCCTCCCGAAAGGGTCGTCCGAGTTAGTGTTGGCGAAATCCGGTAGCGGGACGTTGCACTATGTGGTGGACTACAGCTACCGACTGCCCGGAAATCAGCCGGGACGGTTTAACGGGTTGCGCGTCGAACGCCAAATCAAGCCCGTCGGCGAGGACGAGGCGATCGCCACCTTCGGTCTGGCGCAACCGGACAAGCCTCTGAGTGTGGAGGTCGGACAGGTGTTCGATATCGCCGTGGAGACGATCTGCGATCGCCCGGTGGATCGGGTGGTGATTACCGACCCCCTCCCCGCCGGATTCGAGGCGATCGATACGAGTTTCCAAACCTCCACCCAAGCGATGGCGGCGCAAGCGGATAGCTGGGAAATCGGCTATCAGCAGATCTACAAAGATCGGATCGTCGCCTACGCCGACCGTTTGGAACCGGGGTCGTACACGTTGCACTACCTGGTGCGATCGGTCACCCCCGGTCAGTACGAATGGCCCGGGGCCGAAGTTCATTTACAATATGCCCCCGAAGAGTTCGGGCGATCGGCGTCTGCGACTTTGGAGGTGAAGTAACACTATAAGCTAGAATTAGAGATCGATAGGGTTAAAAATTCAATTTTTACCAACCTATCGATCTCTACAACATCGAATAAATTGATTCAATTCTCTCTAGAGTCAAGACGTTAAAGTTTAAAGGAGGTTAATAATGACCTTAGCACCTGTAGAAGAAAGAATGTGGGGTCAATCTTCCACAAAAACGGCTCATTCTGTTGCCAATAAAGATATAGATTTGAATATAAGATATGAATCGCGCGAGCAAAGAATTCTGACAGAAATAAATCGAGAAAAACTACCGAGTTTTGTCGAATCTTTAAAAAAGCCTGGGTATATGGATTTACGACCTTTCTATCAAAGAAGGAAGCGGTGGGATATTAAAAAACAATCACAACTAATTGAATCTTTTTTAATTAACATTCCAGTTCCTCCTATCGTTCTCTACGAACAAGACTATAACTGTTATGAAGTCATGGATGGTCAACAAAGAATTACGGCGATTCAAGAATTTTATGAAGACAAATTGATTTTAAAAGGATTAGAGTTATGGCCAGAACTCAATGATTTAAATTATTCAAAGCTTCCCAGTAAAATTAAAGCTGGAATCGATCGCCGTTCGATATCCTCTATTGTCATCATTACTGAATCAACCAAAAATCCGGAAGAAGCGCTATTTTTGAAACAGAAAACTTTTGAAAGACTCAATACTGGCGGGATTGCTTTAACCCCTCAAGAAGTTAGAAATTGCTTGTATCAAGGCAAATTCAATGAATTACTATTTGAATTATCTAAAAATCCAATATTTGTCCGTGCTTGGCAAATTCATGGCGAAGATTCTACTGATTCGCACAACAACAAAACAAGTAAAATGTATGAAAAAATGGAGGATATCGAACTCATATTGCGATTTTTTGCACTCAGAAATGTAGAGTATTTTCAAGGCGGAATCAAAAAATTCTTGGATTTATATATGATGAAATCTTTGAATTTTAAAGATAATGACATTAATGATTTAAGAAGTATCTTTAATCAAACGATTGAACTAGCTAGTGAAATTTATGGAAACCACTTATTTTGTCCTTACGATCTCGAACAAAGGACTTGGAAAACTAAACCCTATAAAGCATTTTATGATGCAATTATGGTTGGATTTAGCAAGTATTTAGATTATGCAACGACATGGAAATCAAAAAAAGAAATTATTGTAGAACAAACTAAGCAAATTTTTACTCAGCCGCAATCTTCTTTATTGATGGGTGGGGGGAAGTCTAAAGCTGAAATACAACAACGCCTTCAGTTATTTGAAAATTTGCTAACAAATTTGATTTAATGTTCTGATGTACGATTGGCTGATAAAAGATTTAAAAGTAAATACTTCTACGATTCGTCAAATCCTGAAAACTCACCAGCATCTAATTAGATTAATTTCTAACTCTTCTCAATATAAGCAAATCGAACTTTTAGATTTAGATCGGTTAATTGATGAGAGTCCGGATAGAACTGCTTGGCGATTACACGATCATTGTTCTGCAATTCTTCGTCTTTATGCATTATACGAACAATTTGTTGAATCTCTCATTAAAGAGTGGTTGCAATTTCTTCCGGAAAATATTCCCAATTACTTAGAATTAGATGAAAAAATACGCAACACGCATCGAGACGGAGTGGGACAATTACTTCTAAACATCCAAAAAAATAGATTTGAACATTTATCAATAGAAACTGTTGTTAAGGGTTTATTCTGCGGAGTCTCAAATCAGGGAAAATACGAATTACTTCCTGATGCTTTTTTATTACAAGATCGAAATTTGCGGAAAGAAATTTTAGAAACCGTATTTTCTAATGTTGGCATTTCCAATGCTTGGTCTTGGGTTGTAAAACACAAAGATGTTAAGCTCTTCTTTGAAGAAGAGATAGGAAAACAAAACACTGCTGAAGCAGAACTTAATCAATTTATTACCTATCGCAATGAAGCGGCTCATGGAAAAAGTATAGATCGATTTTTGTCATACAAAGAGTTATTACAGTTGACCGATTTTGTCGATGCTTTATGTCAAGCATTGTTTGAATTATTAATCTGTCAAGCGATCTTGGTTAAAGTTAATGTAGGTCATTATAAAAGAATTGGTAAAATAACAGAATATTTTAAGAAGCCACAAGCAGCGATCGCTCAAGTTTGCTCGAAAGATAGCTCAGTAGATTTATTTGTAGGACAAAACGATCTAGTTGTTATGAATCAAGAGAGTTCATCCTGTTACTGGGTTGAAATTACCAGTCTTCGCATAAATGATTTACCTAAAGATCGCGTTAATATACAGTCAGAAATGATAGAAGTTGGGATGCAATTTAATAAGCCAGTCAAACAAGGATTATTTCTGTATGCCAAAAGTAGTGACCTGTCCATCTAAATTGAAAGAAACTTGATTTTCATCAAAAATAATCATTAACATTAATGGCAAAAAATATAGAAACCCTCCTCAAACAAGGTCGAGAACTGCTCGATAAATCGATAGTTTACTATCGAAAACAAGCCGTCGGCACGGTTGCGGCGCGGGATGTCGGCGCCGACGCCCTCAACTACGACCAATGTTTTATTCGCGATTTCATCTCCTCGGCTTTAGTGTTTCTGATCGAAGGTAAACCGGAGATCGTTCGCAATTTTCTCATTCAAACTCTCGCCTTACAACGCCATGACAAACGCATGGATTGTTACGAACCGGGGCCGGGGTTAATGCCTGCGAGTTTTAAAATTGAATCGAAAAGTGGAGGACAGTATTTAACCGCCGATTTCGGCGATCGCGCGATCGGTCGCGTTCCCCCAATTGATTCATCCTTTTGGTGGATTATTTTGCTGCGCGCCTATACCAAAGCCACGGGAGACGAAGAACTGGCGCGGCGGGCGGAATTTCAAGAGGGAATTCAACTCATTTTAGAAATGTGTTTGGTCTCTCGGTTCGAGATGTACCCGACCCTCTTAGTTCCCGACGGATCGTTTACTATCGACCGCCGCATGGGGGTTTACGGGCATCCTTTAGAAATTCAAGCCCTATTTTATACCGCCTTGCGGGCTGCACGAGAATTACTGATTGCCAACGAGATCGGCAAGGACTATATTGACGGGATTAATAAGCGTTTGGGGCCGTTAATTTTCCACATTCGCGAATATTATTGGCTCGATCTCAAACGACTCAATCAAATTCACCGCTATAAGGGAGAAGAGTTCGGAGAAGTAGCGGTGAATAAATTTAATATTTATCCCGAATCGATTCCCTATTGGCTGACGGAATGGATGCCGGATAAAGGCGGCTATCTCGCGGGTAATCTCGGTCCGGGACGGATGGATTTTCGCTTTTTTAGCCTCGGCAATTTACTCTCGATTACCTCTTCTTTAGCGACGGAGGCGCAAAGTCAGGCGATCGTCGATTCGATCGAACGACGATGGGACGATTTAGTCGGTAGAATGCCGATGAAAATTTGTTTCCCGGCGGTGGAAGGTTTGGAGTGGGAAATTATTACGGGATGCGACCCGAAAAATCGTCCTTGGTCTTATCATAATGGCGGGAGTTGGCCCGTCCTGTTGTGGCCCCTGGTGGCGGCGTTACAGAAAACGGGGAGAACGGAATGGGGGGAGAAGGCGATCGCCATTGCGGCGCACAATCTCGCCGAGGACGGCTGGCCCGAGTATTATGACGGAAAAAATGGCCGTTTGGTGGGAAAAGCGGCGCGCAAGTATCAAACCTGGTCGATCGCGGGTTTTTTACTCGCCAATGCTTTATTAGAAAACCCTCACTGTCTGGATCTCATCAGTTTTGAGGAAGACACGGAAGCGGTGGGTTGCGGGATCTGACCGCGTTGAGTCGGTCTCCTGGCGAAGGTGAGGCGATCGCCCCCAACTGTGAGACAATCCCCCCAAATCAATCCGTTATCCGATGGAATCCAACCGATGAACGATACATATTTCATGCAACAGGCGATCGCCAAAGCCCTCGAAGGGATCCACAAAGGTCAAACCCCTTTTGGTGCTTGTATCGTCCGAGGGGAAAGCGAGATCGTTTCGTGCGTTCACAATATTGTTTGGGACAGTACCGATATCACCGCACACGCGGAAATCCACGCCATTCGCGACGCCTGTCGTGTCCTCGATACCGTGGACTTATCCGGTTGCACGATTTACTCGACTTGCGAACCGTGTCCGATGTGTTTCAGCGCCTGTCATTGGGCCAAATTGGACAAAATTGTATTCGGGACGCGCATCGCCGACGCTAAAGCTTTGGGATTTAGTGAGTTGAGTATTTCTTGCGAACAAATGAAACAGCTTGGCGGTAGCACGATCGCCCTTCACGGCGACTTTATGCGCCCGGAATCTCTAGAAGTTTTTAAAACCTGGCAAACGTTCAACGTCAGTTCTTCTTATTGAACTTTTGCGAGATTGTCGAGTTTTACCCGTGGCGATCGCAGGGCGTCGATCGCCCGCAGTCGTCCTGTTACATCCGTAATTTCACGCAGTCTACATGAAAACTTTATAAATCTTTCCGTATTTTTAGGGTTATTTGACGGTTGTTAATCCGTAAAAGCTGTTCGTTGCTGGCGTCGTCCCCAGGTGCCGATGTGAGTCACTCCCCCGAATTACTTCCCCCTTGAAGCGGTCGAAAGTCTTGACTGTAAAGGGTTTTCGATTGTGTTACTTACGGAGGATCGCCGATCTTTTTTAAGCTAAATGACGGAGGCGATCGCCCATCAATGGTGATTTAATTAAACCTATCCAGGGCGATCGAACAACTCCATTCTAGTTAGTTTAAATTTTTAAAGGGTCGTATTTTTAAAAAATATTTTTGTGGATTGACTCCAAAATTAAAATGTTATTAAAATTCCCCAAAGGAAATAAAAACTAACGTCAAATCTATAAGTTTATTCACTAATTTTCATAATTTATTTTTAGATTTAAAAGGGTAAGGCGAGGATGTAAAATATTAAAAATCAACCGTGTAATCGATTTTTTGATATTTTTTAAAACCGATCGGACTTCAAGGTAGCGTCAACTCGGTTAACCCCTGCGCGATCGGCTAGATCTTCGATAAAAGCTGGGATCTCGGCACTTCAGCGTCTATTTATACCCCGATAAAATTGGTAGCGATCGCAAAAGCTGCGATCGAACTTTTGTGAAAATCGCACATTTTTTCATCTAACATCACTCCATTCAAACTCGCCATCACATAATTCTTGGAAGGTACAATGTTGAGAATCCAATCCCTCGGGCGATCGCTTTTCAAGATCGCCACCAATTGGCGCCCCCCACCTCCACAATACCGCTTACGGCTGAGGGGTGATTCCAATCACATCATTGGGGTTCGCCATCGAGTAAATTTGTAGAAAAAAATAAACTTCAACAAAACTTCATGAATCTTGATTCTTGTCCGATCTGGTTTTTGCGATGTTGAGTCTGGCTGGAAAAAAGAGTTGACTATTTGACGGAAAACGTTGATAGTGCTAAACAAATCCAGACAAATTCAGGCTGTAGATCCAAAGCCATTCTTTTCTTAGACTACTAACATTATTACTCTTAGGGATGGAATGATGATGATGCTAAAAAACGCCAAATTGACATTGACGCCCGTATCGTTGTGTGTTGCCGTTTATATGGCAACGACGTTGAGCGGGGCCAATCTCATTTGGCAGGGGGGCAGCACTCCGGTCGTGACCGGAATGTCAATCGATTCGACGATCTTGTCCGATACCGAATGCGATACGAAAAACAATCAAAAATGCGATCACCATCGCGGTAGTGGAGAAGAACGTTAACGTCGTCGATTGACATAAAAAAGGGGGGCGGGAATTTTCCCGCCTCGTGGAGTTTTACGAATGGCTTTGTAATGCTGGGGGAATATCACTGACGGACAATTTGCTCGATCGCCGCCGCTTCTACAGGAAGGGCATCGGTCAAGATTTCCGAACCGTTTTCAGTAATTAAAACGTCATCTTCGATCCGAATCCCGCGCACGTCTTGAAACCGGGAGAGCCGATCCCAGTTGACCACTTCGCCATAGCGCGATCGCCGTTCGGGATCGTTCAAGATCGCCGGAACCTGATAGAACCCCGGTTCGACAGTCACCAACATTCCCGGTTGCAGGGGACGGTCGAGACGCAAGTAGCCCAATCCGAAGCGATCGCTGCGGACTCGTCCGGTGGCGTAACCTGCCAAATCGCCTAAATCTTCCAGATCGTGAACGTCCAAACCGAGCAAATGGCCGACCCCGTGGGGGAAAAATAAAGCGTGGGCATCCATGGCTACCAAATCTTCCGGTTTACCCCGCAAAATCCCCAAATTGACCAATCCTTCGGCGATAATTTCCGCAGCGAGCAGGTGAACCTCGCGATATTCGACCCCGGGAGCGATTTTCGCGATGCAAGCATCGTGAGCGAGGCGCACGAGTTCGTACAAGTCGCGCTGGGTGGCCGAAAAGCGCCCGGATACGGGCCAGGTGCGGGTCACGTCCGCCGCCCATCCTGTGGGGGTTTCGGCACCGACATCGGCGAGGATGAGGTCGTCGGAATTGAGGGGGTTGGCGTAACTTTCGTTGTGGAGAATTTCGCCGCGAACGGTGACGATACTGTTGTAGGCGCAGGTAAAGTTCCGAGCCAAGATCGCCCCTTCCATGGCGGCCCTAACTTTCGCTTCCGTGGTGGCGTGGGCCGTAGCGTGCATTCCGGCGTAGTGCGCTTCTACGGTACAGGCGGCAGCTTGGCGCAAATCGGCGATCGCGCTGAGGTCGTGAATCAGGCGCAAGCTGACGATCGCCTCGGCGAGTTGGCGATCGCGGTGTTCTGGCGGTAAATCGGCGACGGGCACCACGGACCGTCCCAGGAAATCGGCTTGTTCGAGTTGGGTGAGTCGGTCCGATGCGGGAAGGGTCGCCGCTTCGGCGAGGCGCGATCGCAATTCCGTTTTCGGATAGTGAGCGTCGGCGCCGATGGCTGCGGCGATTTCGCTGCGGCTGGGAGTTTCCCCGTGCCAGAGGGTATTCGACGGGGGCGCCTCGTCGGCAAACAGGTGCAGTTGGCCGCGATCGAGGGCGATCGCCGCATCTGGCAACTGAATCCCAGCAAAATAGATAAAATGGCTGCTGGCGCGAAAGGGATATAAATTCTTGGGAAAATTGCGCGGACTCGGCTGACCGGACCACAAGATCGCGGGAAAATCAACCCGTTGCGCCAATTTTTCCCGTCGTTGGCGCAACGTAGGGGCGAGAGTAGAAAGAGATGGCAAAATTTGCATAGCACGCCTCGATCCAGGTAGGGCTTGAAGTTTATAAAGTCAAAGCAGAAAAATCAGGAACCGACAAGCAAAACGCAACGCGGCGATCGCGCCGACCCAACCCAAATTCCAATCTAAAATCTAAAATCTAAAATCTAAAATCCTATGGCTTCCCCGTCCAACCCGACCCCATCGCTCAAACTGCTCGACTGGCCGATCGAGCAACTACCGGGACTGAGTCGCGAAAATCAACAAAACCTTCACCACTGCGGCATCGCGACGACCCAAACCTTAATCCGCAAAACCCGCACCGACCGACAACAACAGCAGATCGCCAACCAACTGAAAATTGCGGTTCGCGACGTTCAGAAATGGGGAATTATGGCGCAATTAGCGTGTTTGCCCAGTGTGGGGTCTCGATACTGCGGCTTGTTACTTCATGCTGGCGTCAGCTCGATCGCGCAGCTTGCCACACTCCCCGCCGCCCGGGTTCACCAACAAGTGTTGCGGATACAAGTGGCGACCATGCAAAGGCGAGATCTGTGCCCTCCCGTAGACGAAGTAGCACGCTGGATCCAAGAAGCCCAAATGCTCGTCAACGCCCAGCAAAAAGCCCGGGGCGAACGCTAAAGGCTCTCCAAAAGAGAATCACCCGTCGGCGCAAACAGCGCCCTCACTCGACCCCTTCCGGCTTGGCTAAAACGCCATTGAGGAAAATATCGGCCAACCCTTCGGCCATTTCCTGCATGTCTTTTTCGCTGGCATTTTCGCCGAGCATCGTGGTTTTGCTAAACCCGGCGATCGCGAACATTCCTAAAAAGATCTGCGCCACTAATTTCGGATTCATGCGGCGGTAAATACCGCGTTCCATCGCCGTTTCAAAAAACGCTTCCGCTACATCCGTCATTTTCTCGATCACCTCCTCTTGGATGCGATCGCGCAACTCCGGATGAAACTGAGCTTCTAAAAAGCACACCCGCATCATATCCGCATTTTTGTGCAGATTTAACATCCGCCGCCGCATCACTTGGGCCACCGCTTTGTAACTGCCCATTTCGCTCAATTCCGTCAGCAAGTCGGTCAGAATTTCTACCCAGCCTTGGGTAGCCAACTCTACCAAAATTGCTTTTTTATTGGCAAAATGACGAAATAGAGTTCCTTCGGCGACCTTAGCCTCTCGGGCGAGATCCCGGGTGGTCGTCCCGTTGTAGCCTCGTTTGGCAAACAAGCGTCCGGCGGCTTCTAAAATCCGCGTGCGCGTTTGGGTTTCGGCAGGTTGTGACTGACTGAGAATTCTCATAAGAAATCTAATCGTGCTAAAGCGCGTAAATTGGGAGGAGTTAGGGTTATTTTCTAACGGTTTTGCGGGAAATCTGCAAAAATTTCACAGATTGTCACGAGCTTACTTCCAACGCTCCCCGAGCAAGAATCGATCGCCGACGGACAACAACTCAGGGAACCCCGCAAAACTTAGAGCGGCTTTCGACCTTTCGCCGAAGCCCAAAGGCAGCCAAAATCAAACTCGATCTCGCCGGACGTTCCCGAACACTTCAAAGCAGTTATGACTCAAATTCTCAAATCATTTTCTAGGCTTTGCGCGGCTGACGTCGCTCGCCAAACCTCTCCAAATCTCGGGGGGAAATGTCAATTTTGGCCTCGCCTTTTCATCTCCATTCTGGCATGTCTTTTCTGGTGGGTTCAATGGCCCGCAGCCCCGGCGTTGGCGCGATCGATGCCCGACCCGGCCAATGCTCCCGGTTCGATCCAACCCTACCTCCAAAGTGCCATCGATCGCGTCAGTGAATTTACCCTAGACAACGGCCTCAAATTCATCGTTCTCGAACAACACGAAGCCCCGGTGGTCTCCTTTCTAACCTATGCCGATGTCGGCGGAGCCAACGAACCGGAAGGAAACACGGGAGTCGCCCATTTTTTAGAGCATTTGGCCTTTAAAGGAACCCCGCGAATCGGCACCAAAAACTATCAAAAAGAGCGCCAACTGTTCGCCCAACTCGATCGCCTCAACGCCGAAATTAAAGCCGCCGCCGATACGGGAAACACGGAAAACGTCACAAAACTGCAAGAAAAATTCGCAAAAATTCAAAATGAAGCCGCCGAACTCGTCGTCCAAAATGAATTCGGCCAAATCGTCCAAAAATCTGGAGGTGTCGGACTCAATGCCAGCACCTCCGCCGACGCCACCCGCTACTTTTACAGTTTCCCGTCGAACAAATTAGAACTGTGGATGTCTCTCGAATCGGAACGATTCCTCGAACCCGTATTTCGGGAATTTTATAAAGAAAAACAGGTCATTTTAGAAGAACGACGACTGCGAACCGACAACTCTCCCATCGGTCAAACTATCGAAGCCTTCTTAGACACCGCCTATCAAGTCCACCCCTACCGCCGTCCGGTGATCGGCTATCCCCAGGACTTGCAAAACATGACCCGGGAAGACGTGCGGCAATTTTTCGAGCGCTATTACGTCCCCAATAACCTGACCGTGGCGATCGTCGGCGATGTCGATCCGGCCCAAGTGCGCGAACTGGCACAAATCTACTTCGGTCGCTACCCGTCCAAACCCGCGCCGCCGAAAGTCGAAGCGGTCGAACCCGTGCAGACCGAACCGCGAGAAGTGACTTTGAGATTGCCCTCGCAACCGTGGTATCTCGAAGGCTATCACCGTCCGCCCATGAATCATCCCGATCGCGCCGTGTACGAATTAATTACCAGCATCCTCAGCGACGGACGCACCTCGCGACTGTATCGATCCCTCGTCGAAGATCGCCAACTCGCCCTCAACGCCCAAGGGTTTAACGGCTTCCCGGGGAATAAATATCCCAATTTGATGCTCTTTTATGCCTTGACCGCCCCGGGTCATACGGTGGAAGAGGTCGCCCGAGCTTTGCACGAACAAATCGAACGCCTCACCGTCGAACCCGTTTCTGAGGAAGAATTGGAACGGGTTAAAACCCAAGCCCGGGCGCAGTTACTGCGATCGCTCGATTCTAATTCAGGCATGGCCAGTTTGCTCGTCGAGTACGAAGTCAAAACCGGATCCTGGCGCAATTTATTTAAAGAAATCGAGGCATTCGCCGCCGTCACGTCCGAGGATGTTTTACGAGTCGCCCGCGAAACCTTCCGCCCCCAAAATCGCACCGTGGGCCGTCTGCTACCCGAGGAGGAATCTTAATGTCGAAGTTCATACCCCCGTCGTTTGACTGGAAAAAAAGTCTAATTTTGTTGTTCGTGGTTCCGGTGGCGATCGTTTTGCTGGTTTTGCGACCCGCTACGGCGAAAGAGGCCAAACATTATACGGAATTGGAGTTTCCGCCGTTACCGGAGTTGGAATTACCGGATTACGATCGCTACCAACTCGATAACGGGATGGTGGTCTATTTGGTCGGCGATCGCGATTTGCCGTTAGTGCGTGGGACGGCTTTAATCGAAACGGGCGATCGCCTCGAACCGGAAAGCAAGGTCGGTTTGGCGTCGATGGTCGGTCAGGTTCTGCGGACCGGGGGCACCGAGTTTCACACCCCCGAACAGCTCAACCAACTGCTCGAACAACGGGCGGCGTCCGTAGAAACGGAAATCGAAACCACCGCCGGACGGGCGAGTTTCGATACCCTCAGCGAAGATTTAGAGGAAGTGTTCGCCTTATTTGCGGAAATCTTGCGCTATCCTGCTTTCGACGCCCAACAATTGGAACTGGCCAAAACCCAGAGGGCGGGGGCGATCGCCCGTCGCAACGACAACCCGGACGATATCGCCAGTCGGGAATTTCAAAAGTTGATTTACGGCAATGACAGCCCTTACGCCCGCACGATCGAATATCGCACCCTCGACAATATCGATCGCGCCGACGTTATCGAGTTTTATCGCCAATATTTCCACCCCGATCGCATCATCCTCGGTATTGTCGGCGATTTCGACACCGACGAGATGCGATCGCTCGTCACTCGATATTTCGGGGACTGGAACCCGCAAAAGCGCCGCGCCAAGGGCGATCGTCCCTCCCTACCCCCGGTCTCTCAAGCCCAAACTGAGGGGGTTTACGCGATCGACCGCCCCCAACTGACCCAAAGTTACATCCAACTCGGCCACCTCGGCGGTCAATTCGACAGTCCCGACTATCCGGCCCTGTCTGTCCTCAACGGCGTCCTCAACGGCTTTGGCGGACGCTTGTTTAACGAAGTGCGATCGCGCCAAGGTCTCGCCTATTCCGTATACGGTTTTTGGAGCGCCCGTTACGACTATCCCGGCTACTTTGTCGCAGGGGGTCAAACTCGTTCCGATGCGACGGTTCCGTTTATCGAAGCCATCCGCACCCAGATCGACCGCGTCCGTTCCGAACCCGTCACCCCGGAAGAACTCGCCTACGCCAAGGATTCGACTCTCAATTCGTTTATCTTTAATTTCGCCAATCCCTCCCAAACCCTCTCGCGGCTGATGCGTTACGAATATTACGGCTATCCCTCGGATTTTATCTTTGAATACCGTCGCGGGGTCGAAGCCACGACGATCGCCGACGTGCAGCGCGTCGCCCAGAAATATCTCACTCCGGAGCAACTCGTTACTTTAGTGGTGGGCAACGATCGCGCGATCGAGCCGCCGTTAAGCAGTCTCGGCAATGGAACCGAGGTCACGGCGATCGATATTTCCATTCCAGCCCCGAATAGTTGAAACGGGTTCAAACCCCATTCAAGATTCGATCGCAAAAAATCTGCCATTTTGGCAGGTTTTTTTATGGAGATTTAGCTATCTTTATTTTTATACAAAAGTGTTTATAAAGTTCGATATTCACCATGAACCCTCAAGCCGCTCGGATCTTCTCCCTCGCCCCCGCGATCGCCGGAACCCTCGCGATCGCCGCTTCCCCGGTTGGCGCCGCTACCTTGGCCCGTTCTGAAAGTTTCTTAGAATTTGATAAGTTCAGCCATCGAGCAATTTCCGGCGAAGTTTTGCTCAACACCGATAGCTTTGTCGTGAAAGGCGATCGGGCCAGCGAAGTGACCGCCTTTTCCGACGCCACTGGTCTTTTCATCAACGATCCGTCGAGCGAGCAATATATCGCCAATTTCACCCGCAATCTTGCCACGGGATCCGGTCGCCACTACTTCGGTATTGGCGAAAGTTCCGCTAAAATCATCGGCGATTTTTCTATTCTCGACGATCGCCCCTTCAGTTTTAATTTTAATGGGTTTTTATCTTTAGAAACAAACGTCGATTCTCCCCGTCAAGAAGCGGCAAGAGCTGGAGGAGATCTCTCCTTTTTCTTAATCGATTTGAACGACGATCTCGTGTTAGACCGATTCGACTTATCCGGTTATTTATCGAGTAGGTCCGACGATGATTTTCTCTCCTTCACTCTCACCGATGGCGTGGTCGTCGATCGCAGTGAAAATATTACCTCTTTAGAAGTGAATCGAGAACAGGCGATCGCCACCTTAAACGGCAGTTGGCAACGGAGTTTCGACCAACCGACTAATTTGCGATTGGTCGAATTAAAACGCACTTATGCTGAAGTTAGCGTCCCGGAACCTTCATTCTGTTTTGGTTTGCTATTGTTCGGATCTTGGGCAGGTCTGAACTGGAAAAGGCGATCGCGCGATCGCTCGGCTGAATGGGAATAATCCAGCTAGATTAGAGTTAAACTACCCTTCCCGGTCGTCAATGTCGCGATCGTCCAAAGATCGCTAAATTGGGTTTAAACTAAAAGTAAACCCAGGAGGAACTCTCATGATTGCCGTAACATCCCATGACGGTTACATCACTCCCGAAGAATACCTCGAACTCGAACGCCAAAGCGAGATCAAACACGAATACATTGACGGCCAAATTTACGCAATGGCGGGAACAACGAAAGCACACAACGCCATTAGCATCAACTTGGCTATGCTGTTTCGCGAAAAATTACGCAATTCTACCTGTCAAACTTTTATGGCAGATGTGAAAGTCAATGTCACCGAAAAAAAAGGGGTTTTCTACCCCGATCTTGTGGTGACTTGTAATGATGACGAAGATATGAATAGCTATGAGGTCAAATTTCCTAAGCTGATTGTTGAAGTCCTTTCGCCATCGACGGAACAGTTCGATCGCGGTAAAAAGTTTCGCTATTATCGCACGATTCCCAGTTTACAAGAATATATTTTAGTCGGTTGTCAAGAATATTTAGTCGAGGTTTTTCGGCGGATGGAAAATAATTTATGGATTTTACAAACTTATGAAGGATTGGAGGCGATCGCCCGTGTTGAAAGTTTGGCGATCGATACTCCTTTATCAGAAATTTATGGAACTCTCGATTTCACGAAAACTGAACCGAAAGAAGAAGGGAGCGACCCCGATCGTTAATATTGTCATCCCGAGAATCTTTTAAGATTTCAGAAAACTCGATTCACATTCAATCAACTGATTGAAAATGCGGATCGATTCTGCATCGTTTGAATGGCGGATGCGATCGGCCATGCCAATATTAATTAACTCCATTCCCAACCGCATTAAATAAGCTTCTTGGACATCGGAGTTAATTTCTGCCGGGTCTAACTGGTCTAAATTGTCTAAATAAGACCGATTCAAATCTAAATTAAACTTTGCGCTCAATTCGCGAACGACATAGCGCTGTTCGGGACGAGCTTTCGGTAAAAAAGAGGCGATCGCCTGATTTAAAAATCCGTCTTTATCCGCTTGAGAGGCGCGTTCTTGTAACCAAACTTCCGAGGTGGAAACGGGCCAGTCCATCGTTTCTTCGTCTACTTTGGCGAAGGCGTGCGCTTCGGCGTAAGAAACTCGTCCGTCTCCGTTATAGTCGGCGGACGCCACCGGGTTTCCGGTGCGATCGATCCCGCTCAATCCGGCGAAAAAGCTGGAACTGTAATCTTTATAGTCCGCTTCGTTCACTTCTGGGGTACAGCCGACGGACGGGCGCGTTCCGACGGTGGCGAAGAAGCCACAGCGCGTTTGCAAGGCGACGGGCCGCGCGCGATCGCCGCCTTCGTAGATCGCATCGGCAAAGGAGCCGGAGTAACATTGTGCCATCATCGTGACGATCGTGGTTTTTGGGGGAAGTCGGTCTAGAAAATCGACAAACTGTCCGACGCTGAGTTCGTCTTGTCCCCACAAGAGGAAGGTTTGGGGTAAACCGTGTCCGGTGAAGTAGAAAAAGAAGGAGCGATCGCCGTCTTGGGAGGAGTATTGTGAGAACCACTCGCTTAAATTGTCTAAGGTGGATGCTCCGGCGAGATCGGGGATTTCTGGGGCTTTAAGCTGATAGTTTCCAGTTTCGTCGAGATAGCGGATAGTCGCTTGTCCGTCATCTCCGTTGGCGAAAAAACTGGTCGTTCGCGATCGCGAATAACCGAGGGTTTCTAAGGTCCGTTGAAAGTAGAGAACATTTTTTTCTAAAGCGATTTCGTTGGAATAGGGATTACTCCCGCCACCGACGACTAAAAACTCGGGGGAATGGTGGCTGCGATTTTGACAAGTGGGCGCCGTCGAACGGACAGAGGAAGAGTGGGTTAATAAAACAGTGGGCGTAACGTGAGTTCCTCCGAGTAAGGCTGATAAAAAGGCACAACAAAGAGGCTGAAAAATAGACAGGCTTCGCATCGATCGATATTCCTCGGCGATCGCGACAAGATTATTTTAGATTTTAAATTTTGGATTTTAGATTTTTAGGTGAAAAATCTTTATATTTTAGGGTGGGGCGATCGCGATCGTTCGATCGGATCGTTTGGCGCCACTCTTTTATAAGTTCTGCAAGCTGCACGTTAATCCGTGACAAACTTGCGCTAAAAAGTCGAAATTAAGGTTGGCGATCGTGTCGCTGGGTTGATGGTAGTGGGGATTTCTCAAATTGGCGGTGTCGGTCACCATCACAGCGCGATATCCCCGGTCCCAAAAGGGGGCGTGGTCGCTGCGGCGGGTATCGGGAACGAGAAAACCGCGCCCGGGGACGCTCAACCACTCGCAGGGTAAATCGGTTTTTCGGATCTGACGGGAAAGGGCGATCGCGTCGCCAATTGCAGGCAAATTAGCAATTAAGGCGATGAAGTTGCCGCGATCGGGATAGAAATAGTTTAAAAATGCAGGGTACGATTGGGAACCGGGGGTTTCATCGCAATAACCGAGCATTTCTAGGGCGATCGCCAAGCGTAGAGGTTCGCGTTTTTTCCACAAGTATTCCGCATAAGCACGACTGCCTAACAGTCCGGATTCTTCTAAATCAAAGGCGACGAAACGGAGGGGAAATCGAATCGGTGTGGCGGCGAAAAACCGGGCGAGTTCGAGTAAAACGGCGAGTCCAGTGGCGTTATCGTCGGCGCCGGGAGAACCGGGCACGGCATCGTAATGAGCGCCAATTAAAAGGGGTGGGAGCGAGTGAGGGGCGTCAGGACGGGCGGGAAGATTGAGAATGAGATTTTCGTGGGGTTGTCCGCGCACGCGAAACCGGTGAGTTTCGACGCTTCCCCACTGTTGGAGACGATCGCGCAGATATTGGCGCACGTAAAAATGACCCCCCGTGGCTAGGTAGGGGTCGCGATCGCGGGCGACTTCGACAAGGTGCGATCGTAACCGGGTTTTAAGCTCACTTAAGTTACTCGTACTCACTTATCCCCACGTTCCTCGGGCGATCGCCACGACCCGACCGCCGACATGTACCGAGATCGCCTCCGATGTTTTACGGGCGTTCAACAGCAGCAGGGAGGGGCGATCGATTTCGTAGCCTTGATCCACGCGCACGTCGATCGCCTCTGTCCCAAAATACTGATTTTGGACTAAATACGCCGCCAGACAGCCGTTAGCGCTGCCCGTTGCCGGATCTTCGGGAACACCCAACAAGGGGGCGAACATCCGCGCGCTTAAATCGCTGTCCTTTTGGTAGGCTTCCGGCGCGAACAGCAAAATTTCGCGAGCGTCGCTGCTGGCGACGACGTCGCTATAGCGGTCGAGATCGATTTTAGCGCGTTTGAGGGCGTCGAGGCTGGCGAGCGGGGCGATCCAAAAGGGAATCCCGGTGGAGACTTCTTGAACGGGAAAGCGGGGATCAAAATCTTCGATCGCCAATCCCAAGGCGGGGGCGATCGCCTCAATCGATAACTGACGGTGAAACGTGGGCGCATTTTGTCGCATCCACAAGACGTCCGGTTTCCCTTCTCGATAAGAAAATTGGACGGGAATTTGGCCGACTTTTAAATTCAAATTCACCGTCTCCACGGGGTTGCGAATCATTTCTTGCTGAAGAATGAAAGCCGTTCCCAAAGTCGGATGTCCGGCGAACGGTAATTCTTTTTTCGGGGTAAAAATCCGGACATCGTAGCCGCCATTGTTAGGGCGATCGCAGAGAATAAACGTGGTTTCTGAATAATTGACCTCTCGGGCGATGCGCTGCATTTCTTCGTCGGTGAGAGAGTTGGCAACGGTCAAGACCGCCAGTTGATTGCCGCTATATTTTTCTTCTGCAAAAACATCGACAATGTAAAAATTTAGGGACATCATTCGAGCCTCTTCTCATTCAGTGAAATCGAGTGCTATCAAGGGATCGCCGACTCAAAAGGGACACGAGAGGCTGGCTCGTCGATCCCAACTCCCTCTTGATCTTCGATAAACATCGATATACTCTATTACGAATTAACCGCAAACGCGAATCATTTCTTATCAAGAAAAAAAGGTTATGTCATTTTTGGTATCCCTCGGAATTGCCTCTTGTTTGAGTTGTGTATTTTCTTCTAGTGGAGAATTATTGACTTCTCCGAATCCACTGGGCAACCCCCTAAAGGGTGATGTTTTTTCCGCGATCGCTCGTCCGGTAGACAGACGCAGAGAACGACATAATCGCTTGCAATTGAAAAAACGAAAGAGACGCCAATTGATTCGCCGAACGGGCGATCGCGTCAAATTGTTGGCCCAACAGCGATCGCGTTCCTTATTTCAAGGCAATTCCCAGGGGCTTGGGGTTCGCCAAACGAGCGCCAAACCTCAAGCCAACCCCAGTTCCGATCGCGGCATATGTAGCTTTTCGACGGCGGACTCGCGGGCGGGTCGCGATCGCGCCAATCCCTGGTACGAAGGGAAACCGAGCCGATCGCGAACGACGATCGAACCGATGAGTCGATCGCCGTTAGTACAGCACGTGTTCGAGCGGCTGATCGACCCCCATCGCGGCTGGATCGAACCCGTCTGGTCTCCCCGCCGTCCCGTCGAGGCGATCGTCGTCAGTGCGGATGAAGTCGAAATCGAGGACATGGTGGTCATTTGGGGCGATCGCCCCAATGCCTTACAAACCGTATCTTGGATCCCGGAAGTTCGCAAACCCGGTGCCCGACCGTCGCGCCCCTCCTCGGTCAAAACCCCCTTTCAGGTGTGGGTCAACGGCTATTTAATTGCTAAATTCCCCGATCGCCTGCGCGCCGAAATGTTTGCCCAACGCATCGAAGAGCTGATCGACGTCCCCGAAGATGCGGCTAAACTCGAACCGACCCTCGTGCGGGGTTTACCCGCCGCCCGGATTGGCGATCTCTATTTATTCGCGATCGATCCCGATTTGGCGAGCCATTTCAAACGCCATCGCGATCTAGTGGCGATCGAGTGGATCGACAATCTCCGCCTCGCCCTGGGCGCCCCTCGGCTCTCTATCTCTCAAGCCCAAGCGCAGATGTACGGCTTGGTCGAAACGTCTCAAAAACTGCGTGGAACCGCCTCTTGGTACGGCCCTTATTTCCACGGACGACTGACCGCCACCGGGGAAATTTTCGATCAAAACGAACTGACCGCCGCCCACAAAACCTTACCGTTCGATACCTATTTAAAAGTCAAAAACCTGCAAACCGGATCGGAAGTGATCGTCCGCATTAACGATCGCGGCCCCTACATCCCCCCGCGAAGCCTGGATTTAGCCTTGGGCGCCGCCCGTTCGATCGGTAGCGAAGAAGCCGGAGTCGTCCCCTACGAAGCCACGATCATGAAACCGGGTCAGAAAGTGGTTGCGCTTTCCGGGGACTAAGGACTCAGGAGGAAGGAATCGGGAAGAAGCGGGCAACAGGCCCGCACCGCAGACGCTTTCCCTGCTCTCAACTCAAACAGCGAATCGCTTCCAACAATCCTCGCGCTTTATTCAAGGTTTCCTCATATTCTTTTTCCGGGTCGGAATCGGCGACTAATCCGGCGCCTGCTTGCACGGAAACGCGGTGTCCTCGGTTGGGATCCGGTCGGACGACCATCGTGCGAATGGCGATCGCGCTGTTGAGTTGTCCCTCGAAGTCGTAAAATCCGTAGACGCCGGAATACGGACCGCGACGAGTGCCTTCTAATTCGTGAATAATTTCCATCGCTCGAATTTTGGGCGCCCCGCTTACGGTTCCGGCGGGAAAACAGGCTTTGAGTAAGTCCCAGGCGGTTTTCTCCGGGTCGAGACAACCGCGCACGTTACTGACGATGTGCATGACGTGGGAATAGCGCTCGACCACCATCAATTCGTCTACGCTGACGGTTCCCTTGCGGCAAACTCGGCCCAAATCGTTGCGTCCGAGATCGACGAGCATGACGTGTTCGGCGACTTCTTTGGGGTCGTCGAGCAGTTCGGTGGCGAGGGCTTCGTCTTCGCTGGGGGTGGCGCCCCGGCGGCGGGTTCCGGCGATCGGGCGGACGATCCCGAGGCGATCGCCCGTGGGAGAGCGTTCGGCTTTCACCATGACTTCCGGACTCGACCCGATAATCTGCCAATCTTGGAAATTAAAATAGGCCATGTACGGCGAAGGATTGATCAGACGCAGGGATCGGTAGAGCGCAAAGGGATCGCCGTCGTAGTGAGCCGCCAGTCGTTGAGACAGGACGACTTGGAAGATATCGCCGTCGGTAATATATTGTTTGGCCTTGAGGACGTTTTCGCAGAATTTCGCTTTGGAAGTGTTGCTCGTCCAAGCTAAGGCGTCCTCGGCGTCGGTGGGGCTGGTGGGTGGATGCCACTCCAGTACTGTATCTTTACCGGAGAGGGGCATTTGTAATTTATCGACGAAACGGCGGACGCGATCGCACGCTTGCTGGTAAGCGGTTTCTCGGTTGGTTTCCGGGTCGCGCAAATCTGCATAGGCGATCGCCCAAATCTTGCGCTTGACTTGATCGAAAATCAGTAAGGTATCCGCCTGCATCCACAATCCATCGGGTAAGTCGCCCTCGGCGGGGGGGTAAACGGGCACCCGAGGCTCGATCCAGCGAATTAATTCATATCCCCAAAAGCCGAATAAACCGCCGACGCCGGGAGGCAGTTCGGGTAATTGAACCGGATCGATCGTTTCGAGACAGCGCGAGAGGACCGCAAACGGATCGCCGTCAAAGGTTTCGATCGCCCCGTCCCGATGTTTCTGGGTGGTGCGATCGCCGCGCGCTTCGAGTACCCACAACGGATCGCAGCCGAGAAAACTGTAGCGTCCTAATTTCTCGCCGCCTTCGACCGATTCCAATAAAAAACTATACGGCTGACCGGAGCAAACCTTATACCACGCCGATACGGGAGTCTCTAAGTCCGCGACCCATTCCTGGTAAACCGGAACAAAATTGCCCTCTTTCGCCAGTTCTGAAAACTTGGAAAAACTCGGAAAAATCATAGTTTTAACGGGGATCTCAGGAGTCAGTAGGGACGATTTCCCATATCACATGTTTTGGTTTTTGTCAAGTTATCGGTTGTTTTTGTAGCCCAAACCGATAAGCAGCGATCGCCTGTCGCCGGGGTTCGTTGCCCTTTGAGGGCGCGAATAATAAGGAGGGTAACACAATTGTGCTACCCTCCTGCGATCGGATTTAATGGCGCAGTTACGACAGAAACCGCCACGAGGGCGGCAGTCTCAAGGGTTAAGCCCTAAGACTTAAGCGTCGTAAGTTTTCTTGCCACTAAACTTGAGTTTGGCGGGTTCGGGATTGCTGCCAATGTTGCGATCCACTTTGCCCATGAAGGGACGACCTTCATTGACTTTCTCGGGGAAGACGCCATCTTTGGGATGGAGATACTCGGTTTCACCGTTGGGGTAAACCCGGTAAATCTTGAAATCCTCAATTTTGGGCTTAAATTTGGTCCGCAATTGAGTTCCCAAAGCGAGACATTGCTCTTTGCGAGCTAAATAAAGGAGATTTTCACCTTCATTCATAATGGCCGCCCCACCTGTGGGCATTTCAAAGACCTGCTCTTTAGAGCTGGTCCAGGTGATGGCGTATTTTTCTTCAACATTAGCTTTGGTCAGCAGCCCACCTGTGCTACCGCCAAACTTTGGTGGTTTTCCTGTCAGAGTTTCTGCCATGAATGACTCTCTCTCTTATCTGAGGCGATTTTTAGGGAATCCTATCACTCACCCCCGTTAAATCTAACGACTTTGTAAGGAACTGTTACAGTTCTTAGAGAAATTTGGCGAGTCCGGACTCGGCGATCGCCTTGTCTGTAGGAGTCGCCGAGGGTTTTTAGCCCTTCTTTGCCTGTTAACGTAAGGTCGTCCGACGGGAGCGCGGATTTTTCTGAGATTTTTCTCGTTTCTTTCCTTTCCCGGAACTTTTCGAGCCAATTTCGCGATCGGAGGCGAGATCGCTGCCGGGGCTGCGGCTGCCACTTTCTACCGTCGGGATTGTAAAGTAAAATTGACTGCCGCAATCTTTCCCTTCGGACTCGGCCCAAATTTGGCCGCCCCAAGCATTGACAATTTGCCGACAGATGGCCAATCCCAATCCGGTGCCTCCGGTGGAGCGTCGCAGGGCGCCTTCTTCCTGATAAAAGCGGTCGAAAACGGCTTCGAGGCGATCGCCCGGGATCCCCCGTCCGCTATCGGCGATCGTCACTTTTAAAAAACTCTCGTCGAACGGTTCGGCGCCGATGGAAACCGTCCCTTCCGGGGGGGTAAATTTCCAGGCATTATCGAGCAGTTTTGACAGCACCTCCACCAACCATTCGCCGTCCGCCCGTACTAACGGCAAGTCTTCGGGGATCTCGACCGCAATCGTCGGTAAGGGATGCTCTTGGGACGATCGCGCCCGGACGCTACTCAAGGCCAATTCGATACATTCAGCCACGGGCAACACTTCCGGATTCCACTCCACCCGTCCGCTTTCCAACCGCGACAGGGTCAGAAAATCCTGCACCAGTTTTCGCATCCGGTCCGCATCGTCGAGGGCCGTACTCAGCATCACCTGGCGCAGTTCGGCGGGCATATCCGGATCGCTGGCGAGACTTTCGAGGCAAACTTGAATCGTAGACAGGGGCGTTCGCAATTCATGTCCGGTAATCGCGATTAAATTGCTGCGGGTCAAGTCGAGGGCTTCGAGTTGCTCGTTGAGGTCTTCGAGATTGGCGTAGGCTTCCGCTTGAATCAAGGCGACGCCGACTTGGGTAGCGACGGCTTCCACGAGGGCTAAATCCTCGTCTTCCCACTGTCCGGGACAGTCGCCGCATTGGTGCAACTCGACCATTCCCACGAGTTGATTTTGGTAAAGAACCGGAACCATCAACCAAGCGGCGATTTCCCACTGTTCGATGAGAGCTTGTAAGGTCGGCGAGTTTTCGATGCGGGGGTCGGTGGCGGTGTTTTCGACGTAAATGCGCTCTGCGGCGATCGCCACGTCGTCGAATAAGGGATTGTCTTGTAACGGCCAGGTTTGACCCGCGAGGGAGGCGACCGAACTGCCTAAAAATTCGTGGGCGATCGCCGCCGTGGCGTCCGTTGACTTGCACCGATAAATTAAACAGCGACAAGAACCCAAGGCTTGACCGAGTTCGCGGACGGCCACTTGGAAAATTTCTGCCGGATTGAGCGATTGGCGGATCGCCATCACGATCGAGTTGACCAGCCGTTCCCGGCGTTCTTGGGCCGCGATCGATCGATAGGTTTTTAACAACTTGTGCTGTCCCGCTTGCAGGTAAGTGACCAAACGTTGGGCAAACGGACCGGGATCGACATTTTGAAAGCTGCTTTCGACCTCGCGATCGCCCGACGACCCCCTCAACCCGTACAAGTCCAACGTAGACTCGATTTTGGCCTCTAACTCCGGTCGGTAAATGCGGATGCGATCGAGCAGCAAGCGCGCCACGTCCCCGGTCACCTGACGGTCAAACGTCCAAATCCCCTCAAAGCGACGGGCTTGGTCCATCCCGGGCGCCTCCGGAACTCGCAGGGGCGACCCTTCTTTCTCCCGACAGACCAAACAGGTCGCATAAGCCGAACTCAAAACGATCAAATGCCACTCTTGCGCCAGGGCATCATCCGGGTCGAAGGCGACGGTTTCGTGAACTTCAGAACTATTTTTAAAATCCGTTTCCGGCGCCGCCAAAATAAAAACCCGATCGCTTTTAGCGGCAATTCGCTTGTAGCGGTGGGCTTCTTGACGGTAAAACCGCTCTCTCTGGAAGCAAGCAATCACCAGGGGAGTCGTTTCCCCAGCCAAGACTTGATCTTCCATCGCATGAGACAGCGCGGTTAAAGAAGTTTTGAAATAAACTTGAGACCGGAGTCCGGGCCAGTGTTCGAGCAACTGGTCCAGTACGGAAGTAGCAATGCTCATGTAATAGTCTCTTTCAGTCCACTCTGGGCAAAATTTTGGTTGGATTTCGACTCGATCCCGATGGAGCTACCGCACTGCGCCGGACGCGCGCGATCGCGAGATGGCCTCTTTCCAATTCAAACACGAGTCCCCCTCGATGAAAGGAAGCTTTGCTCGGGTGTCGGCTATTTCCTTTATCAACTTATCGTACAAGAGGAGGCGGGGAAGAAGGGAGGAAGGAATAGGGAGTCGGGAGGAGGCACAAGTTCCCGACCCCTCCGAATCTAAACTCTAAACTTTAAAATCTAAACTCTCCCCGCCCCGAATCTAAACTCTAAACTCCAAAAATAAACTCTAAAAATGTCACTATGTCTCAATCCCAAATGTCCGCATCCTGAAAACCCGGATCGTCATCAATTTTGTCAGTATTGCGGGACGCGGCTGTTATTGGGAGATCCGATCGCCCGGTATCGTCCTTTACGGCAAATTGGGGCCGGGGGATTTAGTAAAACCTTCATTGCCCTCGACGAGTCCAACACGGGCAAACCCCAGTGCATTCTCAAACAACTTCGCTGGCGAGGTGAAGACCCCGAAACTCAGACCCACTTATTTTCCCAGGAAGTCGATCGCCTGCGAGCGATTGGCGAACATCCGCAAATTCCGCAGTTTTTAGATGCTTTCCAGGGGAGCGATCGCGATTACGTCGTTCAGGAGTTCGTCCCCGGTCAAACCTTAGAACAAGAATTGAGCGCCACCGGGACGTTTGACGAAAGCCAAATTCGCCAAATTTTAGAAGAATTGCTTCCCGTCCTCCACTACCTCCACCAGCACGATCTCATCCATCGCGATCTCAAACCGGACAATATTATTCGCCGTCAGGATACGCAACAGTTGGTTTTGGTCGATTTTGGGGCGGCGAAACAGGCGACGGCGACGGCGTTGGCGAAAACGGGGACGTTAATCGGATCGGCGGAATATACGGCGCCGGAACAGTTGCGGGGTCATCCGACGTTTGCCAGCGACTTGTACAGTTTGGGGGTCAGTTGCATTCATTTGCTCTCGGATCTCTCGCCGTTCGATTTGTTCGATCCATTTGAGGGGAAATGGAGGTGGCGCGATTATCTACTCGAACCCGTCAGCGATGAATTGAGCGAGATTTTAGACAAGTTATTGTGTTCTCACTTGCGAGGACGCTATCAATCGGCGCGCGACGTTCTCAAGGCGGTCGATCCCCGATCGCCGATCGCCCCTCCGGTGCGAAGACGACGGTCTCAATCGGTCTACGTCTCTCAACCCCTCGCGTCGCCCCCCGCCCCGGCAGCGACGCCAACGGTCCGCCCTCAGTCCGTCGAAGGATCTGCGCCCATTCCCGCCGTCCAAAGCGATCCGACCCTGCCGCCCGCCCCACCAGATCCGGCGCCGAAGTGGCAATGTGTGACGACGATCGCCCATCCGAGCGTGAGTGGTATTTGTGCGATCGCCCTCATTCCTCAAGCCCAGGCGATCGCCACGGCAGGGGGTGACGGGACGGTCAAATTTTGGGATCTCGCCACCGGGGAAGGGTTGCAGGAAATCCGCACTCAACCGTCCGGGCCGTTGGCGATCGCGATCGCGCCGGACGGTCGCTTGTTGGCCTGCGCTAAGGCAGACGGACGCATCGACTTGTGGCAGTTGTGGCAGTTGAGTCCCCAAGATCTGCGCCGGGGAATCGCCCCCCTTCTCGTCCGCACTTTATCCGGTCACACGAGTTTGGTGGGATCCGTTGCCTTCTGTCCGGACAAGCAGACCCTGGCCAGTGGCAGCCGCGATCGCACTCTCAAGTTGTGGGATCTCCAAACGGGTCGCCTTCGCCAAACCTTCGCGGAACACGGCGATCGCGTCACTTCAGTTGCCTTTAACCCGCAGTGGGCGACGGCTACCCCGGAGCGTTCGCACTACCTGGTTAGCTCAAGTGCGAACGGCGAAATCGCCCTCTGGCAAATCGATAAATGTGAGTTACAACATCTCCTCTACGGCCATCGAGGGGAAGTCTATGCAGTGGCGGTTTCCGGTGACGGACGCCATCTCGTCAGCAGCAGTTGGGACCGGACGGTCAAAATTTGGCAGTGGGGGGACGATCCTCTCGTGATGCCCGCCTTAACTCATATTTTAACGGGTCACGTCCTGCCCGTAGGGGCGATCGCCTGTTCTCCCGACGGTCAAACTTGTGCAACCGCCAGTCATGACAGCACAATTAAACTATGGAATCTCGAAACGGGGACAGAATTCGCCACGTTAACAGCACATTCTCAAAGTGTGGTCGCCTTGGCGTTCTCTCCCGACGGGACGACTTTAGCCAGTGGCAGTCACGACGGGACGGCGAAGTTATGGCGGTGGGGTTGAGGTTTCCCAAATGCCCCAGTTATCGCTTTTTTAAATCGGTCGTAAAATTAAAAAGAGACGGCCCCGATCGCCCCGCCTTCTTCCAAGAGGCCAGCCTCGACGATCGTTTAAAATTGACTGATGATTTAATCTAACCGATCCGACATCTAAACTCTAGAATCTAAACTCTAAAATCTAAACTTCTATGACTAAACGACATTGGCTTGATATTAGCGAAACGATCGCGATCGCCGGATCGATCCTCGGGACGATCGCCGCCACGGGAACCGGACAATTTGTGTATGCAGTGACGCCGTTAACCCTTGCGGTCGGCTTGAATTTGGCGAACCGACAACGGATCGATCGCGGCGATCGCTTGGAAACAGAAACGGCGATCGCCCATTTACACGAATCGATTCAATCTCTACCGGAAGCCACCAATCTAGAGGCGATCGAACGTCGAATGCAAGGGGTGGAATGGGAAGCACAACAACTCGTTTCCGAACGAAAAACCGAGATTAAAGATTTAAAACAAGACCTACGCGGCGAACTGGAAGCGGCGATCGCCCCGATTTACGATCGCCTCAATCCCCTGCAAGAAAATTTCGACGCTTTAGATGAATTTGTCGCCGATCTCGAACGGGAAACGAACGAACGATTTGACCGTTTAAAAACAGAAATTACTCAAGACCTCGAACAACATCTCGAAACAACTTTAGAAAATGCCCTTTCTTCCTGGGGCGATCGCCTGGAGAACTTAGAAAATCGTCCGGCGATCGATGCAGAAACTCAAGCCGAATTCGATCGGTTCAAGCAAACGATTCTCGAACAAACCCAAGAGGCGATCGATCGCGTTCACCAATTCATGGAATCGTTACCGCCGTTGCCGAATTTAGACGCGATTTATCGCCGTTTGGAACAACTCGACGCGATCGCCGACGACTGGAAACAGACTCGCGAACACCACGATCGCGCGATCTCAACCCTGCAAGCGGCGATCGACACTCAACAAGCGGCGATCGGGCCGCTTAAGGCTGAAATCGAGTCCCTGCAAGGCTTAGAACAAATCGACAGCGTCGAAAAACGCCTCGATCGTTTGGAAACGACCTTGCAAGAACTCGCCGAAACCACCAAATTGCAACTCGAACAACTCTCGGAACTTCTCAACCTCTCCGACGAGACCGCCGAAAGCGCCCAATTACACGATCTGATTAAATCTATCCCCAGTTCTCCCAGCCTCGAAGCCACTTACCAACGCCTCGATCTCCTCGAATCTCGCACGGAACAAATCGAACGCGAACGCACTCAGTATAGCGATCGCCTCGACGCCCACCAAGAAGATAACCAAGGCGCCATCTCCGACGTTCTCCAACGTCTCGCCAACGTCCAAGACCGCTTGGAACGTCTCGAATTCCTCGCCCAAAATCAACCGAGTTCCCCGCCGACTCCCCGCTTAAATTTAGCCGATCTCTCCAATGTATCGGTCACTCGCGACGAGTGGGACGACTGGGACGACGCTTGGCAAAACGAACCGACCCCACCCCCCGCCAGCGAACCGGAACCGCCGCCGCCTGCCACCCCTTTACCGGAATTAACCACATCGGCGCCACCGCCGCCACCTCCCCCCAGCGAACCGGAACCGACGCCACCCCCCGCCGCCAATCCCCATCAACCGCCCCCCGTTCTCAATCAATATCGGAAAGAAACCTTTGCAAATCCTGCGAAGTCGGCCCCGACCAACCGCAAGGATGAGGAAGAATTCGACGACGAATTCGGCGATGAATTTGGCGATGAATTTGGCGATGAATTTGGCGATGAATTTGACGATGAATTAAACGAAGACAGAACAGGAAAACGCAATTCAGGCGATCGCCCGTCTTCCGGTCAATTCCTCGGCGGCTTTGAATCTTCATTCGGTGAAATTGTCGGTGAAGTCGAAGGCTTTGTCGGCAATCTTTTTTCTAAAATTAAAACCCCGGAAGCTATTCCGATCCCGGGTAAAGGATCCGATCGCGTCGGAGACAGTGGGGGGAGTCATTGGAAGTGTATTAAAACTTTAAAAGCCCATGTGGATGCGGTGCAAGCGGTGGCTATTTCTCCCGATGGCGAACGCTTCGCCACGGGCGATCGCGATAATACGATCCGACTGTGGACGGTCGAAACCGGGGAAGAAGTTCGCGTTTTTAATGGTGACGAATGGTTTGCCACGGTTAACGCCCTCGCCTTCAGTCCCGACGGCGATCGCCTCGCTGGGGCGATCGGCGAAAATCTCTATATTTGGACGGTCGCAACCGGAGAAACATTACAGCTAATTTCCGGTCAATCCGCAACGATCGATAGCCTGCATTTTGTCAATAATGGTCGTCAAATTGCCACGGGAGATAGTCGCCATCTCGTCAAAATTTTGGATGTCGAAAGCGGTCGCGAAGTTCGCAGTTTGCGCGGTCATACCGAGGCGATTTATGCGATAACCATGACTCCGGACGAACAACTTTTACTCAGCGCCAGTGGCGATCGCACGGTCAAAATTTGGCAAGTCTACGATGGGGTAGAAATTAAAACCTTAAAAGGTTATTCAGAGGCGGTTCGTTGCCTCGCGACGACCCCCGACGGCGACACGATCGTAAGCGGGACGAGTGACGGAACTATCCGCGTCTGGAACCGCAAAACAGGGGCGGAAACGTTCCAACTCAACGAACATTTAGGGGGAATTACCGCCCTAGCGGTCACCCCCGACGGTGAATTTCTCATCAGTAGCAGTGAGGATAAAACCATGAAAGTTTGGCAACTGGAAACGGGGTTATGCGTGCAAACTTTACGCGGTCATTCCGATCGCATTAACGATCTGGCGATCGCCCCCGATGGCAATCATTTAATCAGTGTCAGTGGGGATAAAACGATTAAAGTTTGGAAAGCTGAATCGAAATCATGAGATCCGTTGTAATCCGTTGTCAACTGACCTGGTTTTCAGTTCGGAAAGATTTAAGTCCAGTGACGGCGACTCCGGGGAATCAAAACATACGCTAAAATTAAAGTTCACCCGATCTCGATCGCTGACGAGGGGCGATCGCCGATAGCGGATTAGTGAATGAGTTCGACTGTTATCGCGTTAAACATCGATCGTAAAATGTCCTATTGCTTAAATCCCGATTGTCAACAACCGCTAAATCCTAAAGATGGTCAATTTTGCCAATCTTGCGGGCAAAAATTGCGGTTGGGCGATCGGTATCGGGCGGTCAAATCAATCGGACAAGGGGGATTCGGGCGCACGTTTCTCGGCGTAGATGAATATAAACCCTCTCAGCCTTATTGCGCGATCAAACAATTTTTTCCCCAATCGCAAAGTAGCCGTCAACCCGAAAAAGCGGCGGAACTGTTTCGACAAGAAGCAATCCGTCTCGACGAGTTAGGAAAACACCCCCAAATTCCTGAATTATTAGCCCATTTTGAGGTCAATAATTATCAATATCTGGTGCAAGAGTTTATCCCGGGGGAAACTTTAGAACGGGAATTAGCCGATCGCGGTGCTTTTAACGAACGAGAAATCCGCTTGGTTTTAGCCGATTTACTACCCGTTCTAAAGTTCGTCCACGAGAAACAGGTGATTCACCGGGATATTAAGCCAGAAAATATCATTCGCCGTCCAATTTTCGCCGGAAAGGGCGATCGCGAAACCGAACAATCTCAATTGGTTTTAGTCGATTTTGGCGCCTCTAAATTTGCTACGGCAACGGCGTTAGGACGGACGGGAACGGTCATCGGAACTGCGGGATATGCGGCCCCGGAACAAACGATCGGTAAGGCGGTTACGGCTAGCGATTTGTACGGTTTGGGGGTCACTTGTTTGCACTTGCTGACGGCGATCGCCCCGTTCGATTTATACGATCTCGATCGCGGGGTGTGGGTCTGGCGAGATTACCTCAACGAACCGATAAGTCCCCAACTCGGCGAGATTTTGGATGGTTTAGTCGAAAATAACCTCAATCGACGCTTTCATTCGGCGAAGGAAGTTCTCGAACGAGTGCAAAATTTGCCGCCACTTCCGACTTACAAAAGTTCGCCGCCGCCGGGGAGTTCGGCGGCGAGTGGATCGGCCCCCTATCGATCGCCGATCGCCAGTTTTATCGGGGGAACGCGACAACTGGTGACGGGATGGTTGGTGGAAAAATTAGGCGATTACGACGGGGCGATCGCTGCTTACGACCGGGCTATTTCTGCGAATCCCGATCGCCCGGAACCTTGGTATAAAAAAGGACACGCCTGTTTGGAATTAAAGCGTTACGAGGAAGCAAAACAGTGTTATGAAAAGGTTTTAGAACTCAAGCCCAATCACGTTCGCTGCTTGGGCGATCGGGGGTTATTGATGTTTATTTTAAAAGACTATGCACAATCTTTTTTAAGTTACGAACGGTGTTTAGAACTCGATCCCAATCAGCCTTTTGTTTGCTTGCATTGCAGTTTAGTGGCTAAATTATGCGGGCGCGATCGTGAAGCTGAAAAATACTTCGATCGCGCCCAAAAACTCCTGCCCCAATCCGAATCTAATACGATCGTGATGCAAGCTTGGGAAATGCTGATTCGATCGCGATCGCCGAGGGGTCGGATATAGCATGTTTCCAACTCAATCGGTACCCATGCGATCTCCTGCAATCCCCCTAAATCCCCCTTAAACAGGGGGACTTGACTGAACTCCCCCCTTAAAAAGGGGGGTTGGGGGGGATTCCCGATCGAGGCGATCGATCTAGGAACCCCTATAACTATTGAAAATTAGCTATACATTACGTAATCGATCGAGGACGCTGCGGTCTTCGAGGGTCGAAGTATCGCCAGTGACCTCTTCTCCGGCGGCCAGCGATCGCAGTAAACGCCGGACAATTTTACCCGATCGCGTCTTCGGTAATGCCTCGCAGAACTGAATATCTTCCGGACGGGCGAGGGCGCCAATTTCTTCGACGACGCGATTTTTCAGTTCTTTTTTGAGTTCTTCCGAGGGGGTGTAACTGTCTTCTAAGGTAATAAACGCGATAATTTCTTCGCCTTTCAGTTCGCTGGGTTTGCCGACGACTGCCGCTTCCGCGACGGCGGGGTGAGAAACTAACGCCGACTCGACCTCCATCGTTCCGAGGCGGTGTCCGGCAACGTTAATCACGTCGTCGATCCGACCCATCACCCACAAGTAACCATCGCGATCGCGGCGTGCGCCATCTCCAGTAAAATACATATACTCACCATTTTTTGGAGGAATGTTTTCCCAATACGTACTGCGGTAACGGTCGGGATTTTTATATACCGTGCGAATCATACTCGGCCACGGATATTTGATGACCAAATAGCCCCCTTGATTCTCGCCGACCGGGTTGCCGTCCAAATCGACGACATCGGCAATAATACCGGGGAAGGGGAACGTCGCCGAACCCGGTTTCGTTTTGGTCACCCCGGGTAAGGGAGTAATCATAATCCCCCCGGTTTCCGTTTGCCACCAGGTATCGACAATCGGACAGCGTTCGCCGCCGATGACCCGGTGATACCACATCCAAGCACTGGGGTTGATCGGTTCGCCAACGGTACCCAACAAGCGCAAGGACGACAGGTCGCGGGCTTTGGGCAGTTCTTCCCCCATTTTGATGAACAAGCGGATCGCCGTGGGGGCGGTATAAAAGATCGTGACCCGGTGTTTTTCGATCAAATCCCACAAGCAGCCGGGATTCGAGGGTCGCGGGGCGCCTTCGTACATCAAAATGGTGGCGCCGTTGGAAAGCGGACCGTAAACAATGTAGCTGTGTCCGGTAATCCAGCCGACATCGGCGGTACACCAGAAAACATCGTTTTCTTGCAAGTCGAACACCCATTGAGTGGTGAGGTGGGTGTATAGGTTGTAGCCCCCCGTGGTGTGGACGACGCCTTTCGGTTTGCCCGTGGTTCCGGAAGTGTAGAGGATGAAGGAGGGGTCTTCGCTGTCCATCGGTTCGGCGGGGCATTGGTCGGAGGCTTCTTCTTGGAGGTCGTCCCACCACAAGTCCCGTCCCGGTTCGATATGAATCGGGTGTCCGGTTCGCCGGACGACGATGACGTGTTCGATGCTGGGCACTTTATCGTCAGCCAGGGCTCGATCGACTTGTTGTTTGAGATGGACGATGTCCTCTTTACGCCAGCCGCCATCGGCGGTAATCAGGACTTTGGCGTTGGCGTCGAGGAGGCGGTCTTTGAGGGCTTCGGCACTAAATCCACCAAAAACGACGGTGTGGGGGGCGCCGATGCGGGCGCAGGCGAGCATGGCGATCGCCGCTTCCGGAATCATGGGCAGATAAATGCCGACCCGATCGCCTTTGCGGACGCCCAAGTGTTTGAGGGCGTTCGCCATCTCACAAACTTCGCGGTGTAATTGGGCGTAAGTGATGATCCGGCAATCTCCCGGTTCTCCTTCCCAAATTAACGCGGGTTTGTCCCGACGATCGCCGTCTAAATGGCGATCGAGACAGTTGTAGCACAAATTGAGCTGTCCTCCGACAAACCACTGCGCGAACGGAGGCTTCCAGTCGAGAACTTTGTCCCACTTTTTAAACCAATGTAATTCTCGTTCGGCGATCTCGGCCCAGAAGCTTTCCGGATCGCTTCGTGCTTTTTCATAAAGTTCTTGATAAGCTTCCCAGGTTTTAATTCGGGCATTTTTGGAAAAACTTACAGGAGGTGAGAAAAGACGTTCTTCTTGTAAGACGGATTCAATCGTATTTGGAGACATTGTTCTAAATCCAACCCTATGCTAAACAACCGTAAAATCGAAACGTTACCGATCGCGATGGCCGGGATGAGTCGATGCGATTACAGGCTGACAATTGGAAAACAAATGGAAACATCGAATCGGAAATCTACTCCAACGCCAAAACCCCCGATCGCCCTCTTAGGAGACGAACGGTGCGATTCCCCACCCACCTAAAACTGCTCGACAACAACGATCGCTCGGGGGGCTGATTTGTCGGAAAACGCTGCGATTTTTGCTCGACCCAAACTCCCAATCTCGAAGATTAAGCCCTAAGCAACTATGGGAACGAGATTTCAGAGAAATTCAGGCCAATTTCTCTCTAAATTCTCCACTAAATTAATGAAAATAATCTTCTTTATCTATGATAAAGGAATCCTCTGACTCCGATCCCAAGCCTTAATATAAAGAAACAAAAATGGGCGATCGCGTCATTAGTTAAAGGGAAACTACAAGGCGATTTCACGGCGCGGCGATCGCCCATTTTCCCTGGTATTACCCATCTGTGCTTTGCGAAAAGCCCTCGTTTTGCTTTACATTGGATCGGCGCAAACGCGCGATCGCCCTTTTTGTTGCTGCTTCCCCTGTCGCCATGTCGGAGAATTCCCCCAAAGTACACGACGCTTTGCGCCTCGAACCCGGTCGCTTGTGGACTCGCGTCACCGAACAAACCGCGATCGCCCTCGACCGTGGCGCCTTGCAATCGATTCCCACCGATTGTGAAATCGTCGAGGAAAACGGCATTCCTTTCCTGGTGCGTATTCTCCAAAATCTCGCGCGCAAAGAAGCCGCCAAACGAAAGCAGCAGCGAAAAAGTGAAAAAACTGGAAAATCTTTCAACCCCTTTTTACCTTACGATCGCGATTTATTTGTCGCCGACCTCTCCGAAACCCACCTGTGTCTGCTCAATAAATTTAACGTCGTAGACCATCACCTGCTCGTCGTCACCCGCGAGTTTGAAGACCAACAAGAGTTACTCACTCGGCGAGATTTCGAGGCGATCGGAGCCTGTCTCACCGAGTTTCCCAGCTTGGCTTTCTACAATGGCGGTCGAGTCGCGGGAGCCAGCCAACCCCACAAACATTTGCAGTTAGTTCCCCTGCCTTTAACTCCAGACTCCTTCAGCGCCCTCCCGATCGCCGAGGCGATCGCCCGCGCCAAGTATGACGGCGAAATCGGCACCGTTGCTGACTTTCCCTTCGTTCACGCCGTCGGCAAACTCGATCCCGACTGGGGCAAATCTCCCGGGGAAGGGGCGGTCGAAGCCTTGCAACTGTATCGCAAATTGTTGCGAGCGATCGGCCTTGAAGTCGAGGGAAGCACAGGAGAACGCCAATCCGGACCGTATAACTGGTTGGCAACCCGAGACTGGATGTTCGTCATCGGGCGATCGCACGAATGTTTCGAGTCCATTTCCGTCAACTCCCTCGGATTTGCCGGGGCCTTACTGGTTCGCAACGCCGAACAACTCGCCCGACTTAAAGCCCTCGGCCCGATGCAAGTTCTCGCCGCCGTGGGACGGGCGCCCCTTTCTTAACTCACCGCTTTGACGGGTAAGGCGATCGCAAATTCGGTTCCTTCACCCAGAGTCGAACGACATTCGATCCGACCGCCGTGTTTTTCGACCACAATTTGATGGGAAATCGACAACCCCAACCCGGTTCCTTTCCCTTGGGGTTTCGTCGTAAAAAAGGTTTTAAATAACTGCGATCGCACAGTTTCACTCATTCCGGCGCCATTATCCGCGATCGTCACTCGTACCTCATTTGCGGCGATCGGGCTGAGTTGAATGCGAATTTCTGGCACGAAGGAACGCCCTTCTAATCTCAATCGTTCTAGTTTATCTTCTAAAGAATCGATCGCGTTGGCGAGTAGATTCATAAACACTTGATTGAGCTGCCCGATGAAACATTCCACTAAAGGAATTTCCCCATATTCTTTGATAATTTTAATTTCCGGCTTCGATCCTTTAGCCTTAATCCGATTCGAGAGAATTAATAAAGTGCTGTCGAGTCCTTCGCGCAAGTCCGCCGCCATTTTGCGATCGGTTTCTTTGCGCGAAAAATTCTTTAAGGATTTGACAATTTCGCGGATGCGATCCGTGCCTAGCTTCATTGAAGAAAGTAATTCTGGCAAATCTTCGATCGCGTAGTCGAGATCGATTTCTTCCGCGTGTTCTTGAATGTCCGCCACGGCTTCGGGATAAAATTGGCGATACAGTTGCAAGTGGGTTAATACGTCGTTAACGTAGGCGATCGCGTGGGTTAAATTCCCGGAAACGAACCCCACCGGATTGTTAATTTCGTGGGCTACCCCCGCGATTAACTGCCCCAAACTCGACATTTTCTCGCTGTGAACCAATTGCAATTGAGTTTGTTGCAATTCGTGTAGCGATCGTTCTAAATCTTGATAGAGTAGAGCATTTTCTAAAGAAATCGCCGCTTGAGAACACAATAATTGCAACACTTCCAACCGTTGGGCGGTAAACACTCCCGGCGATAAGTTGTTTTCTAAATAAATAATCCCCAAAACTTTGCCTTTATGGACGATCGGCGCGCACAACAGCGATCGTGGTTTAACCCGCATTACATAAGGATCTCCGGTACAAATTTCTTCGTGACGGGCGTCATTCAGGACGAGGGTTTCTCCGGTTCGTTCCACATAACGGACGATTCCCGGTGAGAGATAATCGCACTGTTCTAAGGGAATAGAACCGGACAGTAAACGATCGGATTCCATTCCTAAGATTTTCACCGCTTCTACGGTTAAACGGCGATCTTTTTCTAAAATTAAAATTCCTTTTTGGGCGCCTGTCGTTTCTAAAATCGCCTCCATGATGTTATCGATTAGGTTTTCGAGAACTAATTCCTCCGATAAAAATAAAGCCGTTCTCATCACCGTCGTCCAATCTAAAACCGACGTTTCAGAAGTATTGAGACTGGTACTGGTGTTCGTCGTTACGATCGAAATTGTTTCGGTGGTATCGAATACGTCAGTCGAAACCGTACCGCGATTTTTTAATAGCAATTGCGAGTAACGTTCGTCTAAATCGTTCACTTTTGCCACCGCCCCCCACCGGGCATAACCGTAGTAGGCATCGGTGAGATAAAGACGGGCGATTTTTACTCGTCCTAGTTCTAAATAAAACAGTCCCGCCCGTTCGGAGGCGATCGCTTCTTCCTGGATGTAATCGCTATCTCTGGCTTCGGCGATCGCGCGATCGTAAAGTTCCATTGCTTCGGCAATTTTACCGGAAACTCGTGCTAATTCGGCGGCAATTAAATCGGCTTTATGCTGGTAATTGTCCGGGGCGTGTTTTGCCCAAAATTGAAGCTTTTCTACGTTAGTATTGAGTTGAGCTTTCACCTCATTTTCTAAAGGAGAGGGAGACAAAGAAGCGCAAGCGAGTAAGGCGAGGGATTCGTAAAAATAATGCTCGCCGACGGTCATGGAAGCGGGAACCGAATCGATATATTTGCGTGCTTCTGTGGCGGCGGCGACGGCGCGATTGTCTTGATTGAATAAGTAATATAAAATTGTTTTAGATAAATAGATAAAAAATAAAGTAGTCGCATTGTTACGCGCGATCGCGTGGGGAATGGCTTTAGATTCGTCCAGGATTTCTCCCCTCAGTTCGCACGGATCCGGAGATTGTCCGAGTAAATTTAAACTCAATTGATGGAAAACTTGTTGCGACTCCATCGCATATTCTTGTTTCAGTTTGCGCGTCAGGCTGATAAACTCTCCTGTTTTATGCGCGAACCCTTCTAAATCCATGCCGGAAAACCAGCTATTAATCGTATAATTAATTGCACTGTGACCGACATATTCAATATCTCCAGTTTCCAGTCCCGATTGCAGGGCAAATTCTAAATCTTGTAACGTATCTCGGGCGTGTTTTTTCCACGGTCGGACGAACGCATTAAATAAATTAATAACCTGACAATTGAGAGGTTTGGCGTTGAAGCGTTGCAGCACTTTTAAGGCTAGTTTGCCATAGCGATACCCCATCTTGATATCGGCGATCGGACCGCATAAAATGAGGGCATAAACCGCATAAGCATAGGCGGAAAGCGGACAATTGCCGAAAGTTAAAGACAGATGAACCATCGTAAAAATGACAATCGGCAATAACTCCGGTTTGGCGACATAAGCGGGAGAGAAAATCGTCCTTAAAATTCGCATCGCTGCGAGTTTGTCCGGGTCGGTCATTTCCGGGAGGTCGATTAAGGTTTCGATCGCCTGTTCTTTTGGCGGTGTTGTGATTAAATCGATATCGAGAAGTTGGAGAACGTGCAAACCTGTTTGTACCGCTTCTAAGAGTTTGAGTTGAGCGATATTCATCTGGATTTGCAGTTCGTAAACCCGAACGCGATCGCGCAGATCGAGCGATCGCTCTAATAAATATTCGGCAGTTTGACTGGCGGCGTCAAAATCCGTACTTAAATATTGTGCTTCTAGCAGTTCGAGATAGAGCTCTAAGGTAAACGAATGGCGATCGCTCCAACGGCGATCGTCGAGACAGTCGATCGCCGTTTCAAAGTAGCGAACTGCGGTTTCGTAAGCGGTTGCTAATTTAACTTTTCGTCCCGCTTCTAGATTGAGTTCGGCGAGATGTTGTCGTTCGGCGGGATTGACGATCGCCGCGATCGCCATATTCAGATGGTTGACAATTTCAAATAACTTTTCTTCTCGGCTTTCTTCCGAGATATTGGCTAATAGTAATTGACCGATTTTGTAGTGATTGGTGGCTTTTTCTGCATGACTTAAAAATAAATAGGCAGCTTGTTGGACGCGGTCGTGAAAAAATTGATAATTAGGGAAGCGATCGCGAGCAGATTCGGGATTGCTCGCAGCGATCGCCGTCGAATTGTATGCTAATCTATCCGATAGATTTGTTTCTTCAAAAACGTGATAGGTCTCGTCGAGAGCGACGATCGAACTCGCTTCTAAAGCGGGGGATAAATCTGCCGCAACTTTGCTGGGAGAATGTTGGGAAACGATCGCCAAGGTTTCGAGATTAAAGGTGTTGCCGATACAAGCGGCTAAAGTCAACAGTTCCCGGGTTTGATGGGGGAGTTTGGCTAATTTTTTGCTGGTAAATTCGACGACATCGTCGGTTAACTCTTGCGTTTCAATCGCAAATAAGTCGTAATTCCAGCAGTCGCGATCGGGGTCGTAAGTAAATAGCCCTTCAGAGGCCAAAGAAATGAGTAACTGACTGGCAAAAAAGGGGTTTCCTCCTGTTTTTTCATAAATTAGTTCGCTGAGTTCTGCCGTTTCTTTAAGGGAGGATTTGAGGGCGTCGGCAACGAAAAGATAGAGGTCACTTTTACCAATTGGTTGCAAATGAATTCGGTCGATCGCCCCTCCTTGTTTTTCAATGCGATCGACAGTTAACATTAACGGATGGAGAGGATCGACTTCATTGCTGCGATAGGCTCCTACAATTAAAAGATAGCCGATATCTTCATCGGACATCAGCCGTTCGATTAACTTTAAAGACGCCGCATCGACCCACTGCAAGTCATCGAGGAATAAGACAATCGGGCGATCGCTATCGCTGAAGCTACGGATAAAGTTATGAAAGGCAAAGTTAAAGCGATTTTCGGCTTCGACGGCGCCGATTTCTTCGACGACGGGATCGATTTTGCCGAGGAGTAATTCTAATTCAGGAATGACCGACACGATCGCACTGGCATTAATTCCTAAAGATCGCATCAGTCGGCGCTTCCATTTTTCGATTTTTTCGCTGTTTTCTGTTAAAATAAGACGCAAGATCTGGCGAAATGCGTCGAGGATCGGAGCGAAGGGAATGTCATGTTGAAATTGGTCGAATTTTCCGGTAATAAAATAACCCCGTTGGCGAAGAATAGGACTTTGCATTTCCGAAATCAGTGCCGATTTACCCGTCCCCGACGTACCACTAACCAACACCATTTGCTTGTAATCGCCGATCGCGCGATCGCCTGTTTTTTCGGGCGTTTCTGGGGTTGAAGGAGGCAAAATCCGGCGAAAGGCATTCGTTAACTGGATAATTTCCAAATCCCGACCGTAGAGTTTTTCTGGAAGTTGAAAATGTCGGGCGCGATCGTCACAACCGAGGGAAAAACTATCAATCGTTCCAGAGCTTTGAAATTGGCTCGAACAAGTTTTGAGATCCCGAGATAATCCCCGCGCACTTTGATAGCGGTCTTCGGGGTTTTTTGCCATTAATTTTAAAATAATCTGTGCTAAAATCGGGGGCAATTTGCGGTTGAGGCGATCGGGCGATCGCGCTTCTCTCGCGAGATGACAGTAAACTAATTCGACGGGATCGTTAATTTTAAAAGGGACTTGTCCGGTGGTCATTTCATAAAAAGTTACCCCGAGAGAATACAGATCGGTTCGACGGTCGATCCCGCGATTGATGCGACCCGTTTGTTCGGGAGCAATATAATTTAACGTCCCTTGTAATTGTCCGGCGGTTTTGAGAGAATGGGTATCTTTCGGGAGGCGTGCGGAAATACTAAAATCGCTGAGTTTAACTTCTCCTGTTTGCGGATTGATGAGGATATTATCCGGTTTGATATCTTTGTGAACGATATCGCGATCGCCGAGCTGTTGTACAATTTGACTCAGTTCCAGAGCAATCCTTAAAAATTGTCCGACGGGAAGGCAGGAGCCGTTAAGATATTCTTTTAAAGAAATGGCGCCAAAGTCTTCGAGGATTAAGGCAAAACTATTTTGATACGGGATTAAATCCAGGGGTTTGACGACTCCGGCAATTTCTAAGTTTTTGGCGATCGTGTATTGATTTTTAAAGCGAGAAATTTCGTTGAGACTGGGATAATCTTGGGTGGGAACTTTGATGATGACCGAACGATTCTGTTTGGGTTGTACTCCTCGATAAACTCGGGTATGCTGGCTCTCGTAAATTTTTTCCGTTAAAATATATCCGGCAATTTCATTCATCGGTCGTTCCTCATCGTCGCTCCCGCCGAACTCCTTCCTTCCCGAGGGTGCAATTGTAGGGGAATTCAGCCCCCGTTCGCGACCCGGAGATGGAAAGAACGCGGCTCGAATTTGACTCCATTCGAGCTAATCAAATCCTATCGAATTTTTCTCGCAAATGTCTCTCCCCCAACTGGAGGATACGGCGATCGCCCGATTCGTTTGTGGTGGGATCCGGCGAGTGATTGTCCCTGGGTCGAGCGACCGGGGCGATCGGCGGTCGTACCGCTTTTATTTTACCTCTAAAAAGTTTAAAAATGGGGCGAAAGTTCACCCCATTTATAGCCCCATCGAACAAGGATCTCAGACCGTTTAGGTGGGAATTAATTCACCGGGACGCAGGCGCGCCCATTTCCCCATTTCTTCGGTAAAACTTTCGCAACCAACGACATCCCATTCCATTTCAATTTCGTTGTCGTGGTGGCGAATATTGACGTTTATCGTCGGTTCGACGGCTTCAAAATCGGGGGTTTCCGTTAAATGGGGTTGTTGGTGTTGGTGTTCGACTGCATGATAAGTGGTGCAGCGATCGACGTAATGGCAGTTAATGCAAATACACATCGCAAACTCCCGTATGCTTTCTTGATACTTTAGCGTAGCGATCGCCAAACTGGAGGATTTAGCGCGGTTTACATTTTCCGGCGCGAATCAATCCTACCCGACGGGCGATCGCCGCATCAGGAGACGGAAACGGCCCCCATTGTTCGATGATTTCGGGCGGTGGCGAAGCTTCTAAATCGTTTTCGGAGACGATCGCGCAATCGCCGCCACCGGACTTGACGATATACCAATTTTGCCTGTTATCCATCGGTTTTTAACCCTATTTAAGGTTGCAAAATCACCGGAGGCGGGCCGGAATCGCTCACCCCTCCTCCCATAATCACCACTTTACTATTGTTAGAATTTGCCAAATTTTGAGTTGCTTCGATGCTCTTCCACTGCAAAAATTGCGAGGTCAAGCCTTGAGAGACGATCGACTGGAAATCGGCAATTCCTTGGGCTTCGATCTTCTTGCGTTCGGCTTCCTGACGTTCTTTTTGCAAGACAAATTCCATGCGCTGGCTTTCTTGTTCCGCTTGCAATTTTTCTTCGATCGCCGCTTGCAAGTTTTCCGGGAGGGCGACATCTCGCAGCAAGGCGGCTTCGACTTCAAACCCCAACGGCGTTAAAGAAGCTCTCATCTCCTGACGCAAACGTTGGGCGATTTCTTGCCGTTTGTCAGTATAAATGCTGCGCGCGTCGTAGGCGGCGACAATTTCGCGGATGATGGCGCGAAAGCGAGAAATGAGGATATCGGTTTCGTCTTTGCCGATTTCTTGATAGACATCCGGCGCGGTTGTCGGATCGAGTTTGTATTGCAAGCTGACGTCGATGCTCAAGCTCAACCCTTCTTGGGAGGTGGCGGTTACGGTTTCTTTGATGTCGCGCAAGCGGGTCGAAAACTGCACGACTTTCCCCAAGGGGTTGACCGGGTGAACCCCCGGCCCTAAGGCGCGCGGCATCACGGTTCCGAAGACTTCGACGACGCCGACTTTGCCCGCCGGAACGATCGCGAGGGTTTTAAAAACGGATGCGGCGGCAGCAATGAGACCCACAAGCAGGGCGATCGCGCGGATCGGGGTTCGATATTTCTCTTCAGCCATTTTCGGCCCGACGAGAACGACGAGAATAGAAATGAGAGTCGTGAGAGTAGTCGCAATAAAGGTCATTGACTTCCCTACAGTGCTTAATAAAACGGGTCTGGCGATCGATTCGGGGTCCAGGTCGCCAATTCGATCGCCAAACTCTATGTTCTCTCCATTTAAAAGGGTTGGCGTCCGAATTGGATCTCGACTTTCGAGCGATCTCCGCCGGACTCACGCCGCGCCGACTCAGAAGCGGCAGATCCCCCAGCACCATTCTCGAAGCAATTGCCGCTAAGATCTTAAAGATGAAAATCAGCGATCCCCAGGGACTGCTCTCGGGGGGATCGACGGAAACTTAAGCTAATAGTGTTTTAAATGAACGCGATCGCACGGGAATTTAAAAAAATTTTAGATGACGATTCGGCGATCGAGTGGGATGCCCTCGATCGCGACACGCGAGCGTCCTTCCAACGGGCTTTTCCTCCCGATTCGCCCCCCGATTGTATTTTGTATCCCCACACGGTCGAACAACTCGCCGAGGCGGTCGCTTGGGCCGCCAAACAGCATTGGCCCGTGTTGCCGTGCGGTTCGGGGACGAAGTTGGATTGGGGCGGCATTCCGCGCGGGATTCGAGCCGCGATCTCCACCCGACACCTCGATCGCACGATCGAGCGCGCCGTCGGCGATCTGACGGTGACCGTGGAAGCGGGGATGAAGTTGAGCGACTTGCAAGCTTTACTGGCGACGGATAACCAGTTTCTCGCCCTCGATCCGAGTTACGGCGATCGCGCCACCCTCGGCGGGATCGTCGCTACCGCCGATACGGGCAGTTGGCGGGCTCGCTATCGGGGGGTTCGCGACCAACTGCTCGGTCTCTCGTTCGTGCGCGCCGATGGAGAATTGGTCAAGGCAGGCAGTCGGGTGGTCAAAAATGTGGCCGGATACGACTTGATGAAGTTGCTGACCGGATCGTTCGGCACCCTGGCGGCGATCGCCCAAGTGACGTTCCGGGTCTATCCCAAACCGCCGACCTCGGGAACGGTGGTGCTTTCCGGCGAGGCAGACGCGATCGCCCAAGCGACTCAAACCCTGTTCGGTTCGGCCCTGACGCCGACGGCGGTGGATTTGCTCTCTCCCGGGTTGGCGCGATCGCTCGATCTCGGCGAACAGGTCGCCTTGTTGGTGCGCTTCCAAAGTATCCCCGAAAGTGTCCGGCAGCAGGGCGATCGCGCGATCGCCGTCGGCGAAACTCTCGGCTTGCACGCCACCGCTTACCCGGACGACTCGGATGCGGCTTTATGGCAACAATTGAGAGAACAAATCGATAATGGTTCCCGAGAGGGGGCGATCGCCTGCAAAATAGGAGTCAGACCTTCGGCTGCCGTTCGCACTGCCGTCGCGATCGACGAAAGCCTCGGGCGATCGTCCTTCGGCTGGATTCATGCCACCACCGGGATCGGTCGTCTTTGTACTCACACCGAAAGTACTTCTAGCCTGCGTCAAGTGCGATCGCACTGCGAAGCGAACGGCGGTTTTCTTAGCATTCTGTGCGCCCCACTCTCGGTTAAAACCCAGCTCGATATTTGGGGTTATACCGGGAATGCTTTAGAAATTACTCGCAAAATCAAACAAAAATTCGATCCCGACTCGATTTTGAGTCCCCATCGTTTCCTCGACCCCCTCTAATTCTTTCGATTCTTTCTCGTCCTTCTTTTTTTACTTTTTGCCAGTTAACGATCGCTTATGTCCCCTTCCAACCCGACCACCACCGATCGCGAAACCCGAATTCCCGCTAAATCGAGTACCTTTCTCAACGATAACCCTCACTTAACTCGGGAACTTCCCGAATCCGAATACCCCGGATTCGACCGCCACCACCCGCCGCAACCGGAGTTAATCGATACCTGCGTTCACTGCGGCTTTTGTCTGGCAACTTGTCCGAGTTATCGCGTCATCGGTAAGGAAATGGACTCCCCACGAGGACGCATTTACTTGATGGATGCCATTCACAAAGGAGAAGCACCATTAGCCTCAACCACCAGCCAGCATTTCGATACCTGTCTCGGCTGTTTGGCGTGCGTCACGACCTGCCCTTCGGAGGTGAAGTACGATCGCCTCATTGCCGATACCCGTCCGCAAGTGGAACGCCAGATCGAACGACCGTTAGGCGATCGGGTTTTACGCAGTTTGATTTTTAACTTATTTCCCTATCCCAATCGTCTCAGGGTTCTGTTACTGCCCCTGTTTTTCTATCAACAATCGGGCTTACAAAAGCTGGTGCGATCGAGCGGTATCCTCTCGAAAGTTTTCCCCCGTTTGGCCGCGATGGAATCGATTTTACCCCAAGTGCGTCTCGATTCCCTCCGCGACGATCTCCCGGATTGGATTCCCGCTCGAGGAGAAAAACGCTATCGCGTCGGCATGATTTTAGGATGCGTTCAACGCCTGTTTTTCTCTTCGGTAAATGAGGCGACGGCGCGGGTACTGACGGCGAATGGCTGCGAAGTGGTCATTCCGCGATCGCAGGGCTGCTGTTCCGCACTGGCGGCCCACCAAGGACAGGAAGAACAAGCCCGCGCGATCGCCCGTCAGACGATCGAAGCGTTTGCAGGCACTGACGTCGATTTTATCATTATTAACGCCGCCGGATGCGGTCATACCCTCAAAGAGTACGGCCATATTTTACGCGACGATCCGGCTTACCGCGATCGGGCGATCGCCTTTTCTCAAAAAGTCCGCGACGTACATGAATTCCTCGCCGAAGTTGGCTTGAGCGCCCCCTTATCTCCGGTGAGCGATCGGCCCTTAACCCTAGTTTATCAAGATGCCTGTCACTTACTGCACGGCCAAAAAATTAGCGCCCAACCTCGGCAAGTCTTACGACAAATTCCCGGCATTGAATTGCGCGAACCCCTCGATGCGGCTTTATGTTGTGGCAGTGCGGGAGTTTACAACATGTTGCAGCCGGAAATTGCCGACGAATTAGGTCGCCAAAAGGTCGATAATTTATTGGCGACGGGAGCCGAGTTAATTACTTCTCCCAATCCCGGCTGTTCTTTACAGATTAAAAAGCATTTGGAATCGAGCGATCGCGCCATTCCCTTGATGCATCCCGTGGAGTTATTAGATTTATCGATTCGCGGGATAAAATTGGACTCGTAATTAGTACAATTTCATCGGTTTTAGGGACGCGGCAATGCCGTGTCCCTATAGAAATTTGATGATTTTCCAAGGTCGATCTCAGACGAAAATCTAAAAAACTTTAAACTCAAATCTCAAATCTCAAATCTCAATCTAATTACATTTTCTGAATCATACTCGGTCGAGAACCGGAGAAGTCAGAATCGGACGTATTTTGCACTCGACTGGGAGATTCACCCCCAACAAATAGATTGAGCAATAAGGTAACGATCGCCGCTAAAATAAATCTTTCCATTGTTCGTACACTCCCCTGGCACCTGTCAATCGCGCCTGTCAATCGTGCTGTGTGACCCTGATGGTTCTATCTTGAACCACCGAGCTTGGCAATTCCGCGATCGCAACCCGAGGGAAGGTGTGACGGCGATCGCTCCGCAACAAAAATCGCGGTAAAATATGGGCGATCGCCCCCTATTTTGCTTAACGTTTCTACAACGTTTCTATAATTTTTCTACAATCTACAACATCAACCGCAAAATCGAGATTCCGATCGCCCCCACGGTCCGCAGGAACGATCCCCCTTGACCTTGGTTTTGTCGTTCCGGATCTTGCAGCGCTTGTAACTGCGCCACCAACAGGCGCGACGTGTCGAACGCTTGCGGGTTATTTTCGATCGCGAATAACTTCGAGGCAATTTCCGCATCCCCGATCGCCCCGTTGGTATCCCCCGTTTCCGCCCGCACGACCGCTCGCGCCAAGTATGCCGGAGCGAATTCCGGATCCAGAGACAGGGCGCGATTGAAATAGGCGATCGCCTTTTTGTGGTTTTTGCGCTTCGCTTCGGCCACTCCCCAATTATACACTTCCTCCACACTGAGCAGCTCCGACGGCATACCCACCGCATCCTGGACGTAGGCACTATCAACCAGGGCGTCGGTGAAATCGACATCGACTAAATACGCTTCTCGCAAATCCGTCCCGCGCAAATTCGCCCCGGTCAAATTCGCCCCAGTCAAATTCGCACCAAATAAGGACGCCCCGGTCAAATTCGCCCCACTCAGATCGGCCCCCGCCAAATTCGCCCGACTGAGATTAGCCCGGGTTAAATTCGCCCCACTCAGATCGGCCCCCGCCAGATCGGCCCGCACTAAACCCGAACCACTCAAATCGCAGCCCGTGCATTCTTTGGTAGACATCAATTGTTGCAGGTGTTGGAAGTTTTCGGCGATCGCCGGGGTAGCGATCCAAAAACTGCCCAACAAAATCGTGGAGGCGAGAGCAGTGCGTTTGTTCATCAGTCCTTCTCCTAAGTGCAGACTCAATCTAGCGCGGCGATCGCGGCTGACCCCATGATAGTTTACCGATGCAAGTTTACGGCCTCCTCACCCCGTGACTCGACCCCCGCCCGCGCGATCGGCAATTGACAATCTATTATTAAAATAATTTCTCAATAATTTCCCGAGACCGCCTCGGTTCTCGCGGGCTTCCCCAAGGGAAACGGGGTCACCGTACTTGTCCTCAACAGCCCAATTTGAGCCAACCATCGAGCCAACGATCGCTTAAACCCCCATTGAACTGCGATGAGTGAATTTTTTTGTTCCGATCTGGCACGACAGTCGGGAATATTTCTCGGCGGAACCGCACGCCATTACGAGACTTATTTTTTAATTGAATGTCCGCCCCCTTGGACGAGTTACGACCTCGATTCCCGACAGATTCCCGAGAACTTACGCGCGCTCGGCGATCGCTTTTACAGACGATCGCAACCGATTACCCGGCGAATTTTGCTAATTTACAATCCAGCATATTTTCAACCCGATCGCCGTCGCGTTATTATTTACCACAAACCTCAAGGATTTGCCAATCGATACGAACGTTACGAGTTTTTTGTTTCCGATCTGGCCGAAGTTGCCCCCGCGATCGAACGTTTTCTTAAAACCCACTCTCTAGAATTAGAAAATAGCAATTCTCAGGGGCAAGATCTTCTCATTTGTACCCACGGACAAAACGATCGCTGTTGCGCCAGATATGGCAAACCACTTTATTATAAAGCTTTGAAAATGAGCGATCGATGTGACCTCGCCAATCTGCGGATTTGGCAAACGAGTCATATCGGCGGACACCATTTAGCACCGACGGCGATCGATTTTCCCCAAGGGCGCTACTACGGCCATCTCGATCTGAATCGTTTACAAACAATTTTAACGCGATCGGGGTCAATTCTCGATCTTTATTCCGTTTATCGCGGTTGGGGTTTGTTACCCAATACCGTGCAGGTTTTAGAAAAAGAATTATTGAAACAATGGGGCTGGGACGGGCTAAATTATGCCGTACAATTTCGATCGCTTAAAGCAGGCGATCGCGTCGAGCTAGACGTTCGCGATTCGAGGGGGGCGATCGTCACCTATCAAGCAGATATTACCCTGGATTCCGAGCAACACTTTACCCTTCCCGGTTCCTGTTGTCAAACTTATCAAGTAGAAAGCCAACCCTGGAAAATTGAAAACCTGATTAAAACCATCTCTCAAAGCAACAGGCTATAGCAATCCCAAATAATTGGTAATCCAAATAGAGAGCAAGTGTTCCTGAGCGTAGCCGAACGCATTCCTACTTCCAAGGGGTTCAGGTGGGCTACCCCGACTCAACTGATTTAGCAATGGTAGACAAATCGGGAGGACGAGTACCCGCTTTGCTTCTGTATCCACCCATAACCCCTCGCTTTCCTGTCACTCATTCAAGTGACACTCATTCAAAGTCCCTTAAAAAAGCGGCTGTTATTCCTCTATTTTTCCCAACTACTATGAGGCTATCACTTCCTCAAAGAAAGTAGATATGGGTACTAAAGTTTTCATCAACAAAACCGGGAGAGATCTCTCCATTCAACTTGAAGTTAGAAAAGGCGATCGCCCCGGTCGCACCTTGAAATACCAAAGCTTTTCCCTCACGAGCGGCCAAAGTCAACGAATCACCTATAGTGGGCCGGACAATCCTTACTTAGATGGGATCTCAGTCAACACCGTGGCTGACGGTTCTTTAATTGCCGAACAGCAGTTTGTTTTCAATCGCGGTAGCGAACTCGACAACCAATTTAATACCCACGACACGGTAATTTTCGGCTGGCAAAACGACAGTATCGTTCTATCTTTTGCCAATACGTGGACGGTTCCCCACTGGAATGCCGAACTGCTGCCTCACGGGAGCTGGATGGATCGCTCGATCGATCGCTGAATCTGGCTTTTGAGTTTTCTTTATCCAACACCCGCAACATTATAGGAGTTTGAAGCATGAGTTTGTTACCTTGGGATAATTGGATTTACCATCTTTCTGACAAACGGGCTGAGGTCAATTCCCTGCATACGCGAGCGGTCAATTTACAAGACCAAATCCAATCGCAAGTTTTGATTTTCAACGGTCACTTGAAAGACTATAAATCGCTGATTGCGGCGAATAGTGCTTTGGTGATTATTGCCAATGCAATTCAAATGGACGATCTCAAATGGAAAGATTTCCAAGTTCAGTTGCGAGCGATTCCCAATCCCCCCCAAGGCAGTATTCCCCTGCAAGTCGGTCAAACGATCGCGGAAATGGTCGGAGGGGCGCTGATTTTGCGAGGCATTTACCAAGTGGGTAAAATCGCAAAGGACTTTATCCGCAGTGGTGAAGGGGCCGAACAAGCGGCGAATGTCGGTCAAGATGCGGCGATCGAACTTCAAGAAGTGGGGGTCGAAGCGGGAATTAATGCCGGGGCTGAAAATGGCGCCGAACTCGGTGCGGAGGAAGTCGGCGATGCGGCGGGTGAAGAGGCTGCAGAAGCGGCGATCGAAGGGGCTTCTCTCGACGCGCTGGCGTCCACGGGAATCGCTATTTTCGCGGCGGTCGGGATCGATGTGGTGTTCGGTGCGATTGACGGCGCCAAAGAGCGCGACCAACTCAATGGGGCGATCGATCGCTTGAAAAGTGCATTGAATAAATGCCAAATTTATTACAACACTATCACGAGCAAAATGGCTCGAATTGATGGGGGTATTGTCAACGAAGAAAAGCGTTTTCAGGGGATTATCGGCGATTTGGCGGCGATCGCCCAACATCAGCCCAATTTTAAATATGATTATCCGCCAACCGTCGCGAATACCGCGCAATTTTTAGCGGCCCAACATGCAGCTTTGGCTCAGTACGGAACCTACATGCGTTTCCGACAATCGTGGGATCTGGCGGTATCGCGCAATCCTAATGTCACTAAAGCGGAATTTATCAATAACTTTCTGATGTTTGCACCGCCAGACGTGACTGAGACCACGTTGAACAGTTACTGGAACGTCCTTGCAAAATACTCGGATAGGCTGAGAAATGCTGGATAACTAAGACTCGTGGTTTGAGTCGATGGTAAAGGGGAGGGCGATCGCCCTCCTTTTGCTACGGAAAGCGATCGCCGGAACTATCTAAAAAATGATTGATTATGGCGCTCGATCGCCGAGAGTCAATCCCGATCGCCCCGAGTTGTACGTCCGTCAAAGAGTTGCGAGTGCGCTTAAACGGCTGCTAACACGATGATGTTAAAAATTCCGATTAAAAGAAAGTTTAAAGCCGGGATTGAAGGCTTGATTTCTTTCTAAATTAAATGAATTGAGAAAGCGGTCGGCGTCCCTGGGGAAGGTGCGATCGCTGCTCGATGCGACTAAAATAACGTACAGGCGCGGTTCGACCCAGTAAATACGAGTTTTAACAATGCCTTGAGTGCTTTGCACTTCAAATTCTTTGCCGGGATTATTTTGGAGGCTGATCCGCCGTTCTTGACGCAATCTCCCATTTTCGACGTTCCCGACTCCGCCATCGCGAGCGGCATCGAGCAGTTGGTCGATTTGCACGGGAGTGAGCGAGTCGGGAACGTTAGGGAACTCGATATAACCAACTCCGTAAGCAACGTTACCGTTCTCTTTTTCTAACATGAACATCCGGGAGGTGCCGTTGTTACCGCTTCGATTTTCTTCTTCGGGGATTCCCGGCATCAAAATCGAGAAACGGCGATCGGGAGAGGTAAATTGTTGCCATTCTCCTTGTGCGAACAGGGACGAGAGCGAGGCTACAGAAGGAGCCATCGAGGATCGAACGGGAGTGGAGCGGGCGGGAGTGGGGTTAGCCAAGGCGATCGCCAGCACGCTTGTGAGAAGGCCGAGCCGTTGAAAACGAGGGGACATCGATGCTGTTCTCCATAGATGTTTTTCTATTGTAGACGCGCGCGGCGATCGCCGCAGGAGGCACGATTAGGGTTGTGCCATGCCCTCGATTTGCTTTTCGATCGCCCCTGCAGCTTGAGTATCTCCGAGTCGTTGAAAAATTGCCAGTGCGGATTTTAACGAGGCGATCGCCTCTTCTTCCCGACCCAAATTTCCGTAAACCGTTCCCAAGTTCGAGCGGGTAATCGCTTCGCTGCGTTCGATCCCGAGTTCTTCAAAAATCTCTAGAGCGCTTTCGAGAACGTCGAGGGCTTGGTCGTACTGTTCTAATTGCGTGTAGGTGACCCCTAGATAGTCGAGCAGAATTCCTTCTTGCTGGCGGTCTTCGATTTCGATGGCGATCTCCAACGCCGAGCGATACATTTCTAAGGCTTTGTCGTAGTCTTCGCTATTGCGGTACAGTCGCCCTAAGTTTCCTAAAACAATACCTTCCGAGCGCCGCACGCCCAATTCTCGGAAAATAGCCAAGCTGTCTTGATGGGACTCGCGAGCGGCCTCGATATCGCCTTGTTCTTGATAGACCAGGCCGATATAGTCGAGTACGATCGCCTCTTGTTGGCGCTCTTTGAGGTCTCGGGCGATCTTCAAGGCGCGATCGTAAGCGTCGAGGGCTTCGCTATAGCGCCGCAAGTTATCGTAAACGCGACCGATGCGGGTCAGGGCGATGGTTTCCCCAACGCGATCGCCGATTTCTTGGGAAATGTTTAAAACTTCTTGGAATTTCTCCAATGCTCCTTCAAAGCGCCCTTGACGATAGAGGTCGAAGCCTTCTTCGTAAAGTTGAACGGCTTGATTGGCTCGTTCTTCGGCATTTTGGGCGATCGAGGGTTCGAGAGGATTGGCACCCACCCAGGGACTGAAGGTCCCTTGACCGAGCAGGACGATTCCGGTCAACAAACTGACGGTTCTCAAGCAACGAGACATAAAAAGATTCTCCTATAGCCTGCATCTTCAATCGTAGACTCGAATCCGGGAGCGGACGTTCTCGACTGTGCGATCGTCGTCGAACTTGTGCGATCTCACTTTTGGCGAGAAAATTAAATTTGAAACGATCGCGAGATGGTCTGGCGGGCGAGAGACTGACCCTAGAGGGGCGAATGACGATCGCCATTTCGGGATCGAGACGGATCCGGGAACGGCGATCGTCAAGCCGTTATTGGCTACTCTGTCAGCTACTATGTGCAAAATTGTGGCAGACCGGAGGCGCTCGCCCTCGGTTGCAGTTTGAGCGCAGTTTGAGCGCAGTTTTAGCGCACGAACTGGGGCATGACTTCCGCCGCCGTATACAAGCCGTACAGTCCGCGCCGATGCAAGGCGATCCCCGCTTTGAGATAGCCGAACGCCGGACCGCAAACATTCGCCGCCATGCTGGTTTCGTCGCCGAGGGTGAAGGTATGGCTCGACTGCTTGCCTTCAAAGGTGCGCCCGGTGATGCGAACGTTGGTGCTTAAGGGTTTTTTCGGGTTGCGGGTATCGACGACGCCGCCGACGGTGACGCGATCGCGCGGGCAAATCCCGGCTAATTCGAGCATGATATCGTCGGCGTGTTCCATATTTTCCAAGGTGATTTTGCCGTCGGTGCGATCGAGGAGTGCCTCGACTTCGGCATCGCTCATCGCCATCGCCGTATCGACGTCATAACCGCTCATATGGGCGATATCTTCTCGGATCGTGGCGCGGTAGGCGTCCCAATTGGCAATCCCGACGCCGAAGGTAATTTTAACCTCGTGGATTTCGGCATAGCTTTGGGCGGCGATCGCCGCCGCCGCCGTCAGCAGTCCGGGGGTGGCGCCGCAGCCGCTCATATACACGATCCCGGCTTCGGCGAGTTCGTCTCGCAAGGCGAGCATCTGTTCGAGGGCGCTGGTCCGTTTGAGCGCGTCCACGAGAACCCCACGCCAGCCCGAAGCGATAAATTGCCGGACGACGGACGCCATAAAGGTATTGGGCAAGTTCGGCAGGGCGAGGAAGTAGCCGTCTACTTGGGGGGCGCGCGCCAGTAATTCGGCAATACTGTCGTGGGCGAGGACCCCGCCGGGTTCGAGATGGCCCAGGGAACCTCGATCGCGGTAGATTTGGATGCACTCGTCGGGATTCAAGCCTTCGGGGTTGTAGGCATAGCCTTGTTTGTCCGCAGCCGCCACCCAAATCATTTCCCGTTTGGGGGCGAGAACGCGACTGGCGGCCTGTCCCAAGCCCCCGAAGCCCAAAACGCCGATTTTGAGGGGTTGGATGGGGTTGGCATCGGAAGCGGGGGTCGGCTGTTGAGAACTCATGTGCTGGACACTCATCGCGGATTTTTTTGAAGTCAACAAACCTTCATTATCTCTCTCGATGCGAACCCCAACCCAACGGCGATCGCCAAAAAATTGCCCGACTGTCCCCGGAAGCTGAAAAATTGTCCGTCGATCTCAAGGATTGTAAACAACGATCGCGTGTTCGCGGTCGGGTCGGCTCGGCTCGGCGACGGCGGCGATCGTCGATGGACTCGATTGAGTGGCGCTTGCCATCTAGGCTTGACGGATTGAGGAAGTTAAGCGAAACTGAATCGAAGATTGAGTATGATACTCTGATAAGTAATAATTTTTGTTAACATCTGACTCGAAATGATTCAGTTAGTCACAATAAGTTTAATCCGGACTAACTGTGCGTCGAGTCTCCCGACCAGATTTTTCGTTGAGGCATCCCTGCAAAGGAGATGTTCCATATTGGTATATTCTCTAGCATCGCTAAGCGGATGGAAACACTCGAATTTATTATTTATCCCGATGGCCGCGTTCAGGAGAAAGTCACTGGCATAGTCGGTGCCTCTTGTGCGGAAGTCACGGCGGCGATCGAAGCGCAACTCGGACAAGTTCTCCATCAAGAAACGACGTCCGAATATTTCAACACCACCGTCGAACAGTCGGCCAGCGTCCAAGCTCGGGCGGCTTATAGCGATTGGTAAATGTTTTTCCGGTTGTCCATTTAGATTCACCTTCGTTGATTAGCAAGCAACTATGTCTCATTTCAGCCAAATCAAAACCCAAATTCGGAATTTAACATCTTTGCAAGCCGCTTTAACCGAGATGGGGATCGACTGGAAAGAAGGTCCGAGAGCAGTACGCGGCTATAAGGGTCAAACTTATCAAGCCGAAGTGGCGATCGAACAAGAAAACGGTTATGACCTCGGTTTTAGCTGGAATGGCGAGCAGTACGAACTCGTTGCCGACCTCCAGTTTTGGCAGCAACCTTGGACGGTCAATCGGTTTATTAATGAAGTGACCCAGCGCTATGCCTACCAAACCGTCGTCGGCGAAACGAGCAAGCAAGGGTTTCAAATTGCCGAGCAGCAGAAAAATGAAGATGGTTCGATTCGGGTCGTGTTGCAACGCTGGGGGGGATAATGACGGACTTGACTAACTCTGAGATCGCCGATACGCCAGAGCGTTCGGGTCTGGAGCCAGAGTTAGGCGGTCTTCTGCGCGATACTCCCGATCGCACGGGTTTCGAGCCGGAATTGGGCGGAAGCCTACGCGAAAAAGGGGTTTACGTAGACGAACCCACCTGCATTGGTTGCAAGCACTGCGCTCACGTCGCTCGCAATACGTTTTACATTGAAGAGGATTACGGGCGATCGCGCGTCATCCGTCAAGATGGCGACCCGGAAGACGTGATTCAAGAGGCGATCGATACCTGTCCGGTGGATTGCATTCACTGGGTAGACTATCGCGAACTCAAGCAACTCGAACAAGAGCGGCAATATCAGGTCATCCCGATTGCTGGATTTCCCGCCGAACAAGGGATTTCTTCGGTCGCCACCCGTCGTAAGAAAGAACGAGCGAAGAAATCTAAACCTCGAACTCTTTAGCGGTGGCGATAGGGGGATCCCCCTTCCCGAAATCTGGCTAAAAACAATCCCCAATCACTCGCCGTGATTGGGGATTGTTCGTAAAGCTTGTTTGGGGAGAGGCGTTGGGAGGAGATCGTCCCAACCTTCCCAGTCTCATGACCTAGATTTTATTCTGGAGAACTCAAAATTTCCTCTGACGATTCTTGAGGGTCTTCCTCGGGAACCGATACGGTTTTCTGCACGAGGAAAGGAAGGGCGGCGCCAGTTAAGCCGCGTCGAATCCGTTCCGGTGTTTCTTCAAAAATCACAAACAGTGGATAGATCGAATCGCTGCCTTCGCCAATAATGTATTGGTAGTGCAACGGCATGATCCATTCGTATCCGTGACTGAGCCATAACTGAGTCTGGCGCCAGCGACGGAGCAAACTCGAAAAGTCTTCGCCGGGACGGTGGATGAATACAAAGATTTCCTCACCCATTTTGACTTTCCACTCCGGATCGCACATTAAAATCGCGATCTCGCAGGGTAAACCGATGACTTCTCCTTGACTGGCGGTCAATCCGGTCGGACTGCTCGGAGAAACGGGTTCGCGGATGCGAATATTGGGTAAAGGGATGGTGATCAAGCTCTCTTGCGCGCGCCGCATACTCGGCATCATTTCCAAGTAAGGGCGATATTGCTTCAACAGCAAGATCGCATTTTCACAGTTGCTATATTCCGCTAGCAACTGTTCGTAATGATATTGTTTGACAGGCATTGTTTTTCACTCGCTCGCGATCGCATGGACGTAAGTCGTACTCCACTAAATTTTGGACATTCTTTTAGCCGAGTTTGTCGAAAACTGCAAACATGGGCAGGTACATCGACATCAAAATCGAACCGACTAAGGCCGCAATCCCGACCATCATGATCGGTTCTAAGGTACTGGTCAAGCCTTTGACTGCTTGTTCGACTTCATCCTCGTAGAAATCTCCCACTTTCGAGAGCATTTTATCGAGTTCCCCCGTTTCTTCCCCAATTCTCATCATCGAAATGGCCATTCCAGGAAAGACGTTGGCGCGATCGAACGCTTCGGTGAGGCTTCCCCCTTGGGCGACTTCGTCTTGAGCACCTAAAATGGCATAGCTAATGACTTTATTGCCTGCGGTTCGCGCGACGATCTCGAAACTCGATAACATCGGAACCCCCGCTCCCGTTAACATAGAGAAGGTATTGCAAAAACGGGCAACGGCTGCCAATTTGAGCAAATTTCCGACTAACGGCAGTTTTAAAAATAAGCCGTCAAAGAACAGACAACCTTGTTCTGTTTTATAGATAGTTTTGAAGAGAAAAACGACTCCAAAAATTATTCCGACCAAAACCAGCATTTTTCTCCAATCCGTAGTAAAAGAACTGATGGCTAACATGAATTGGGTAAATGCGGGTAATTCGGCACCTAAATCTACGAAAATATCCGCAAACGTGGGTAGCAAGAAGGTAGTCATGCCGTAGAAGACCAGAACGGCGATCGTGCCGACGGCTTTCGGATAAGCCGATGCCGATTTAATTTCGTTTTGTAGCTTGGCCGATTTTTCCAGGGCGATCGCGAGGCGGTTGAGTACCATGTCAAGCACCCCACCAATTTCCCCTGATTCGACCATCGCACAGTAAAGATCGTCAAAAATATCCGGGTATTTTGCCATAGAAACGGACAAACTCACCCCGGTTTCAATATCAACTTTAATCTGTCTGAGTGCTTTTCTCAGTTTGGGGTTTTCCGTGGTGTCTGCGAGGGTAGATAGGGCTTTGCCTAACGCCACCCCGGCATTAAACATCACAGATAGTTGTCGCGAGAAAACGGCTTTATCTTTAACGGTCAGTTTGGCCAGAGCAATATTAAGATTCTCTTCAAACTCGGCTAAATTAAAGCCTTTAGATTTTGAAGATGCTGCATCGATGGTCATGGTTTACCTCGTAATAGACTTGAGCTTTTAGAATGCTTCAAGTAAATGGTGATAATGCCTCTTGATGATGCTTATTTTTGTCGATTTTTTGTCACGATCGCCCGTCTTCAATGCGATTAAAATTAGAGACCAATCTAGAGAAAGAGAGTTCATTGTAAAGACGGTTAAGATTGCTATCCTTTCAAATAGGAAAATATCCAATTCATCGACGAACTGAAAAGCGCGATCGCCTTTACCTACAACGAGAGAGCAAAGCCAATCGCGCTCGAATGGCCAACTAACCCGCCCTACCCGCTTTCGCCGCCGGAGCCGAGCCAATTAAGCGTTCGAGTTCGTCAGCTTTCACCGCTTTACTCATCGCCGCTTCCCAACTAACTTTCCCTTCCTTATAAAGTTTGGCTAAAGCCATTTCCATCGTCTGCATTCCCAGTTTCATTCCCGTTTGGATCGAGGAATAAATCATGGGTGTTTTTCCTTCTTTGATCAAGTTGCCAATGGCCGGAGTATTGACCAAAATTTCTTGGGCGCAAACGCGACCGCCGCCAATTTTAGGAATTAAGTTTTGACTGCAAATCCCCACCAAAGAAATCCCTAACTGGGCGCGAATTTGCGGTTTGACTTCTGCCGGGAATACGTCTAGCATCCGATCCACCGTACCGGAAGCCGAATTCGTGTGCAGGGTTCCCATGACCAAGTGACCCGTTTCTGCTGCCGATACCGCCAGGGAAATCGTCTCGAAGTCGCGCATTTCACCTACGAGGATGATATCCGGATCCTGTCGCAACGCGCCTTTGAGGGCATTGGCAAAGCTTTTCGTATCTTCTCCTTTTTGGCGTTGGTGGAACAAACTCTTAATATTGGGAAACACGTACTCGATCGGATCTTCTACGGTAAGAATATGTTCCGATCGCGTCCGGTTGACCAAATCGAGCAGGGCCGCCATCGTCGTCGTTTTCCCCGAACCCGTCTGTCCGGTGACCAACAACATCCCCCGGGGGCGTTCGGTCATTTCTCGCAACACCATCGGCACCCCGAGTTTGTCCGCATTGGGAATCGTGGAACCCAAGGCCCGCAAGCACGACGCCCAGCAGCCACGTTCTCGGTAGACATTCACCCGAAATCGGGCCAATCCTTTCACCCCATAGGCGCAGTCGAGGTCCCAATTCTGCTCCAAATGTTTGCGTTGTTGGTTGTTGAGCATTTGGAAAATCACTTGCTGGGCGTCTTCTGGCGCCAGCGCTTCGCCAAATTGGGGCTGCGGGGTTAGTTTTCCGTGAATGCGAAAGAAAATCGGCGCTCCAGCTTGGATGTGGATGTCCGAGCCTCCTTGTTCGACCAAAGACTCCATGATGTCTTCAATAATCAGACCTGGCATAGTCGTCTTATCTCCCAAAAGCTTTATTCTAAGTTGACGAATCAGCCTATCTGCGGCGTATTGCGCGCTCTAGACTGGCGATCGGCTCGGGAATGGATCTCGAACGCCGAGTGCCACTCCCACAAACCGCGACCCTTGCGGACGATGCCGCCCGGGGAAGGAACGGTCGAGCCGAGGTAAAGGCTGCATCGCGAGCTTGCATTCACCTCGGTGGCGTCGTCCTCAATCTTGGAAACGCGGGGTCAAACAATAAGGACAGTCGAGCCATTCTTGCTGTAGTCCCGCTCCACAATTTTTACAGGTTAAAGCGCTCTTGCGCTTCGCCCTCAATTCGGCTTCGAGACCCGTGTCGGTGTAGGTGACGCGATCGACTTCTTCAAAGGTAGTCATCCCTTGACGGACTAAGTTAATACTGTACGGCAGGAGGGAAACCATGCCTTCTTCCACCGCTTTTTCCTTAATCCGTTCGGTCGGCGCCCCTTGGGTAATCAACTCGGCAACCGCTTCGGTATTCTTGAGGATTTCGTAAACCCCAACCCGTCCTTTATAACCACTGCCGCCGCATTTAGGACAGAGGTTTCCGCTACTGGCTGCGGCTTTGCGTTCTCCCGCAGAAACGACGCGGGCTTTGTAAAAGTCGATATTCGTTTCTTGAGCGGCACTCAAGCCATAACGGGCCAGTTCCTCTTTGTCCGGGTGGTAGGGTTCGCGGCATTCGCTACAGACCCGACGCATCAAGCGTTGTGCCGACACTCCGATCAATGCCCCGGCGACCATGAACGGTTCGACGCCCATTTCGTCCAAACGGGCGATCGCCCCGGCAGCATCGTTCGTGTGCAAAGTCGTCAGCACCAAGTGACCCGTCAGGGCTGCCTCGATCGCCGCTTTGGCCGTTTCTCGGTCGCGAGTCTCACCCACCAGAATGATATCCGGGTCTTGCCGCATGAACGCCCGCAACAGCGCTTCAAAGTCCAATCCTTTCGCCCGAATCACCTGACATTGGGTAATCCCGGGCAAGGCATATTCGATCGGGTCTTCGGCAGTACTGATATTCACTTCCGGGCTGTTGCGTTCCGCCAACACCGAGTATAGGGAGGTCGATTTCCCCGAACCCGTCGGCCCGGTCACCAGAATCAGTCCGAAGGGACGACTGGCAAACTCGCGCATTTTTGCCAGGGCTTCCGGTTCGCTAATCAACTTATCGAGACCGAGTTGGGTGCTGGAGTTGTCTAAAATCCGCAAACAAAGTTTTTCGCCGTAGCGACTCGGCAGGCAGTTGACCCGAAAGTCTACGGTGCGTCCTTGGAAAATCCGCCGAATCCGACCGTCTTGGGCATTGCGGCGTTCGGCAATATCTAAATCCGAGATAATTTTGAATCGAGACGTAATTGCCGGAACGATTTTCTTCGGTAAGCGGGCAAATTCTTGCAGTACCCCGTCTTTGCGCATCCGAATCCGCAGGAATTCTTCTTGCGGTTCGACGTGAATGTCCGATACCCCGTCGGAAAGGGCTTTGGCGAGAATTTTGTTGACCGTATTGACGATCGGTGCTTCTTGGGCGCCGCGCAAGGCTGCGTCCAAGTTCATCTCGTCGCCGTCGTCGTCGGCTTCGTCGAGTTCTTCGTCTACGGTTTCAAAGGCGTCTGCATTGAGAGACAGGTCGAGCTTGTTGGCTTGAGCGGCGGCTGCCGCGCCTTTTTGAGCTTGTTCGTCGGAATATTGTTTGAGGAGTTGTTCGTAGTCTTCCGGGGCGATAACTTGCTTTCTGAGGGCGAGTCCTTGCCGCCGCAAGATTTGGTTAATTTCGTCGAGGGCGTCGAGTTTGTCGGGATCGACCATGGCCACCGACAGGGATGGGGGTTGGGTGTCGTTGCGGCTCAAGGGGATGACCCGGTGACGACGGCAAACGTCGAGGGCGATGACGTTTTCCATCAGCTCGGCGAGCTGTTCGTTGGAAATCTCGTTGATTTCCGGATCGACGGCTTCGACGCCGTAAAGGATTTTGAGTTCGAATAATTGTTGTTTTTTGTACTGGCGCAACAATTCCGGTGGAAGTTGTTTGCCCGTGATACTTTCTAGAACTTCTGTAAGTGGGCGACCTGACTTGCGGCTTTCTATTTGCGCTCGCTGGATTTGGTCGCGATCGGCATATCCAGCTTGGATGAGTTTGTTGCCGAAAGGGGAAAAGTTACTCTGAACGACTAGCGCACGTCGCTGCGATGAGAAATTAGTCATGGCCGATCGATGAGATATCCTTTTTTAGTATGCCCATAAGTTGTGGGAAATTGCCCGGAGTGCCGAGGTGGCCTCTGGGCTATTTTGACGGTAACTCGGCGATCGATCGGCTCTGGAGTGGTTTCGGGGCTTGAACGAAACCCAAGCGGCGATCTCCGAGGACGATCGGCGCGTGGTGCAAGTCGTCACGATCGCACTTGTCCTGTACGTTCGATCGCGGCGATCGCCAAGCACGCCAACCGACGGTAGCGCTCGAAGGGTTGGCACGAACCGAATCGGATCGTTGGCAAATCTGTGCTAACTCGCCTCGGCCAGTCAGCATCTGGATGAATCGAGCATCGAGAATCACCTGTTGCAGTGATTCTCTTTTGCCCCCATCTTAGCACTTGGTTTTCCCTTTCCTGGAGAGCGATCCCGCCGAGGGCCATCCGGGAAATCTCGCAGCACGGATGACTCTCGGGCGGTGGCGTGCGCTTCGATCGCGCCTGTTGCACGGTGGCGAGGGCGAAACGCCGATTTTGTTCTGATTTCCAACTTTTCTCAACCCACGGGCAAACGGCCCGATCGCGCGCGGACGCAGCGATCGCCTTGCCCAGCTTCGGACTCGTTCGCCGCTCGCTCGTGGGTTGCTATTGGACGCGACCGGCGGGAACGACGGCGAATAATGCCGCTTCCAGGGCGGCGATCGCGCGATCGAAGTCGTCGTTGATAATTTTTAGGTCGAATTCGTCAGCCGCCGCGATTTCGGCTTTGGCCCGTTGCAAGCGTCGGGCGATCGCCGCCTCCGAATCTTGTCCGCGCGCGCGGATGCGCCGTTCCAACTCTTCCTCGGACGGGGGCAAAATAAAAATCTGCATCCCTTCGGGAAAGGTCTTTCTCACTTGTCGCGCCCCTTCTAATTCGATTTCGAGCACGACGAACTTCCCTTCGGCGATCGCCCGTTCCACGGGTTGGCGCGGCGTTCCGTAATAATTCCCGGCAAACTCGGCCCATTCGAGCAGTTGACCCTCGGCGACCATGGTTTCAAATCGATCGCGACTGACAAAATAATAATGATGTCCGTTAATTTCTCCCGGACGCGGGGGACGGGTCGTGGCGGAAATAGATAAGTAGAGGTCGGGATGTTTGTCGAGCAGCGATCGCAACAGGGTTCCTTTCCCGACTCCACTCGGTCCGGCGAATACAATCAATTTACCAGTTTGCATGGGTTTCGAGCGGTTTCGATCCTTTGTCTTGACGGTTTTCATGGGGGTCGATCGAGGGTCGTTTGCCGCTTGGAAACGACGAACGAGAAAACTTTTCAAGGGTAAAGGATCGATTCTACCAACTTCTAACTCCCATGACCATCTTTATGAGCAACGAAGCGATTCGCCACGGTCTCCGGCTGGATGGCTGAAAGGATCACGTGGCTCGAATCCATGACGATCACGGCGCGGGTTCGGCGTCCGTAGGTGGCATCGATCAGGCGGTTGCCTTCCCGGGCTTCCGTAATAATCCGCTTGATCGGCGCCGACTCGGGACTGACGATCGCGACCACGCGGTTCGCCGATACAATGTTCCCAAAACCGATATTAATTAACTGAATATCCATACACACTAAATCCCTAGCCGAGTAAAAGTTTTGTGGAAATGTATTTTGGTCGATGACAAAACGACGGGCGATCGTTTCGGGCTGGATGTAAGAGAGGAAAATTGGATTATCGTCAAGAGATGGCTGGAAATTGGTTTTTTTAAAAGTGAACCCGGGGTTGTCCGTCGCACTCGCCTGGGTAATAATCACAGCCCGCGTTCGACGACCTTGGGTTTCGTCAATCAGTCGTTGATTCTCCCGAGCGGCGTTGATGATACGCTTAATGGGGGCAGAATCAGGACTGAGGATGGCCAGAACCTGCTTGGCACTGACGAGGTTACCAAAACCGATCTTGATAAGTTGAAGATCCATAACCTGCTGAGGGCTTAGCCAAGGTCGCCCCAAGAAACATCTAATTTCAATCTTATCGACAAAAATTTTGGCTTACAAGGTTAAAAAGCGCGAAAAGCTTGATTTACAACATTTTCTCAGCTTTTTTTAACTATTTTAACTGTTTCAGATTTTGGGCTTTCCCTATTGCGTTCGGTTTGAGATGCTTTCCCCATGCAACCCGTTGATTTGACCACGCTTACGGCAGCTTGTAGCGAACTGCGCGCCACCTGGTTACCCGCCCGGGTCGAACAGGTGTACCAGCGCGATCGCCACACGGTTCATTTGGCTTTACGCACCCTGGAAAAACGGGGCTGGCTGACCCTTTCCTGGCACCCCCAGGCGGCCCGCATTCATATCGGCGAACCGCCGCCGCGTACCCCGGATACGTTTACGTTTAGCGACCAATTACGCCACCAACTCAACGGGTTGGCGTGGGTGGCGATCGCCCCCCTCGATCCTTGGGAACGCGCCCTCGATTTACAGTTTGCCCGACGTCCCGGGGAACCCGTTCTCTGGCATCTCTATGTCGAAATTATGGGCAAGCGCAGTAACGCGATCTTGACCGATCGCGACGATCGCATCGTCACTGCCGCCCACCAAGTTAGCGAAAAACAATCCAGTTTGCGCCCCATTTTAACCGGACAGCCCTATGAGGTTCCTCCGGCCCTCGACGATCCGATCCCGAGTTTGGCCGAATCGCGCGATCGCTGGCAGGAACGTGTCGGTTTGATCCCCGGCCCGATCGCCCGTCAGTTGCTCAAAAGCTATCGGGGCTTGAGTTCGCGGCTGACTCGGACGATGGCGATCGCCGCCGGGATCGACCCGCAACAGTCTACCGATCTCCTCGACGAGGTCGCTTGGGGTCGCCTGTTCGATCGCTGGCAAGATTGGCTCAAAGGGTTGGAGGCTTGCCGTCAGGGGGATTTATCCCATCTGGATCCGCGATCGTCGGGCAAGGGGTACACGGTGTTGAAGTGGGATCGGGTCGAACCTCAAAGGGAAAGCGAAACGGCGCCTTCGGTACAAGCGCTGCTCGATCGCTACTACGGCGAAACCCTCGCCCGCCAAAGTTTCGAGCAACTCCACCATCAACTCAGTCAAAAAGTTGCCCAAGTTCTCCTTAAAGTGAATGCGAAAGAACGAGGATTCCGCGATCGTCTCGGCGAGTCCGAGGCGGCGGACGAATATCGGCAAAAAGCGGATTTATTGATGGCGTCGTTGCATCGTTGGCAACCGGGAATGCAAACGATTACCCTCGACGATTTCGCCACGGGAAACCCGGTAAAGATCGTCCTCAATCCCGAAAAAAATGCGGTGCAAAATGCCCAAGCTCTTTACAAGCAACACCAAAAACTCAAACGGGCGAAACAGGCGGTCGAACCGTTGTTAGCCCAAGTTGTGGCGGAACGGAATTATTTAGAACAGGTGGAAGTGGCGATTTCCCAAGTTGAGGACTATCGCGACCCGTCGGATTTGGAAACTCTCGAAGATATCCGCGAGGAGTTGGTGCAACAAGGTTATCTCGCCGCAGGCGATCGGCGATCGCGCGATCGCTCCCCAGACGCCGACTTCTACCGCTACAGATCCCCCAACGGCTTCGAGTTAGTCGTCGGACGCAACAACCGTCAAAATGATTTACTCAGTTTTAGGATTGCCGGAGATTACGATTTGTGGTTTCATACACAGGAGATCCCCGGCAGTCACGCCCTCTTGCGCCTCAAACCTGGCGCCGTCGCCGACGAAGCGGACTTGCAGTTTGCCGCCGACTGGGCCGCTTACTACAGTCGCGCCCGTCAAAGCGATGCCGTTCCCGTGGTCTACACCGAGCCGAAATACGTCTACAAGCCCAAAGGCGCCCAGCCGGGAATGGCGATTTACAAGCACGAACGGGTTATTTGGGGACGCCCTCAACGGCGATCGCGCCACGATTGAGGCAGCAAAACTGGGGAAAATTTATCAAAATTTATCGAAATGCCCCGTTTTGATAAAAATCCCTGACAATAGTAAAGTTTTGTAACAAAAATATCCGTATCTGCTGCTACAATTAAGTCTAAGGGAAAGATAAAGGAAATACAACCTCGCTGCAAGTTTGGGAACGCGCAGTTAGGATTTCCTCATTTGACAACGACAACGCAACGTTTATTGGTTCGGCGATCGACACTCTTGGGAGAGGTCGATCGTTTTTTATTTCTTAGTTTTGCGGAGGCGATCGGGTTTTTCCGTATGGGTCGCTAAGGCGATTAAATCTTCAATTTTTTTCAGGTCCGGATCTCCAGCGAGATAACCGATTCCGCGATGAAGGTGGAGGCGAAATTGGGTGGCGAGGGTCTCGCGATCGCATCCCAAACCATCATTTTGACAGCGTTGTTTGAGGGCGGCGAGGAGGATCTCGGACAAATCCCCGCCAAACACCCGCCAACTCATTTCGACATTACTATCGGCGGGAATTGGAATCGGCGACGGGATACTCGGTTCGGCGAGAGAACGGCAAAAAGCCCAGCGACAAATAATATTCCACTGGTCAATTTTGGTATAACGTTTGAGTTTAGTCAGTTGATCTTTCGCGGTTTGCGAGAGTTTGATTTGTTTGATCGGGGGTTCCATTGCTTGAAGTTGATTTAAACAGTAGACGATCGATCTTTGAAGGCGATCGGGCGATGGTTTTTAGTCTTCGTTCCAGAAATAGCCCTCTTTTACCGTCGTCTGACGTTTTTTAGGGTCGTATTTCAATAAATATTCGCGGGCGATCGAGCCTTGTTCGCGCAATAGGCTAACCTCTTTTTTACCAATTTCCGTATCGGTAGATAGCAATAAGACTTGATGGGAAGCTGAGGGAAAATAGCGCTCGATTAAATTATGACGGTGGGAAGAATCTAAACGTCCTAATGGCGTATCGATCGCCACGGGTAACTGACGACCGGACACCCGCGCCAATCCCCACAAAAAGGCGATCGCCAGTAACTGTTTTTCTCCCGCAGAAAGGCGATGTTTGGGGACGGGTTGACCTTGGTTGTCGTAGAGAGAAAGGGCAAAGCTATCGGTGGCGATCGCCACTCGATGGACGAGATCGGATTTATGGAGTAAGTAGCGAAAACATTCGGTAATTTCTATTTCTAATTTATTTAATTTCTTCAACGTCAGCCGTTCTTTAAACAGTTTCAAGGTATGTTGAACTTTCGCCGACGCCCGAATCAGGTGTTCGTCTTGTTCTCGTTCTAAAGCGGTGTTGGCGTAATCGGCTAAATCTTTTTTGAGGGCTTCTATTTTTGCTTCCGCTTCGTTACAGCGTCGTTGTCCTCGTTCGTAATTTGCCGTTGCTTTAACTAGGTCGGCTTGGGTTTCATTCACTGCTTGTTGTAATTGTTCGTAAATCTCCGGAGAAGGGGCGGCGGCGATTTCTCGTTCTTTATTGTCGAGATCGAGTTCGACTTGGTAGAGGGTTTTGAGGGTTTCGTCTCCAAAATTGACGAAATCGGGGAGTTCTTTTTGGAGTAAAATAGAAAGGCGATCGCGGGTTTCTTCATCGAGATGCAGCCAAATATCTTCGTCGGAACCGATCGCCTCGTGGAGTTGGCGGTCTTCTTCTTCTAAAAAGGCTTTAATTTTAGCGAGTTGTTTGGAATTGACTTTAATTTCTTCAATATATTGCAAGAGGCGATCGCCACGTTGTTTGACTAAATCTTGGGCATTTTTTGCCTGGTATTGTTTCGTTTCGCGATCGCTTTGTTCTTCCATTTGATGCAATAACGGTTCGATTAACGCCAGGGGTAAACTACTGGAAGATAGTTCTACCAGTAATTGGCGCGATCGCTCGATCTTGCCTTCCAAGCGGCGTTTTTCGTGTTCTAGGGTCGTCCGTTCTGCTGCGATTTTACCCCCTTCGGAGATATATTTAAAATAGGCTTCTCTTTGAGCAGTTTCGGCGCGATCGAGGGCGTTTTTTAACGAGGATAAATCTTGTTTGGCCGCGTCTAATTCTTCTCGATATTGGTTCATTTTTACTTCCATTTCATCGAGATCGGCCAACTCTTTCGCGTTCGCCCACTTCTTCCTTTTTCGGCGCACTAAAATATCTAAATCGACCGCTAACCGTTCGGCGAGTTCGAGTCCGAGTAGAAACTTAATCGACCCGACAACCGCCGGAGGAGGGATTTCCTGTTCGGCGAGTTCTTTAACTTGTTCGCCGTCAAATAGAAATAAATTAGAAATGCCTAACGGTAACAAGTTTTCGATATATTCGTCCCAGGTATTGGTTAAATAGTCGTTTTTCCAATAATCTTCTTCAAAAATTCCCAGGGTATCTTTACCATCTTTGGGGCTTTTCGTCCAGTGACGAATGATTTGTAAATCGATGAGGCGATCGTCTTCAATATGTTGAAAGACTAATTCAATTTGCGTTCTTTCTCCCAAAGGAGTGTGGCGATTGACGCATTGGGAAAGAAAGTCACTATAACTTAAATTGCCTCGGGTCGAACATTGGGCCCGTTGTCCGTAAAGGGCGAGGCGAATTGCATCCATCAGCGTTGTTTTTCCGCCACCATTCATTCCCCCAAATAAAATAATGGGGCGAGTTTCGCCTTCCGTTCCCGGGGTTAAATCGATGGTTTGTTTTCCGACGTAGGGACCGAAGTTGTGGAGGACGAGTTGACGAAAAATCATGAGATTCGATGTCCGATCGAAAATTGCACGAAACAGCATTAAAACCCGCCCGGGCGGGTTTTAGGAGGTGAAATTAATTGTAGATGAATTCTGGAAGTCTGGATAACTTAGTTATCTTCTGGGGAAGGATTTTCTAAGTTCGCTTTACCAAATTTCTTTTGCGCCCAAGTTAGTTGAATTTCTTTGACGTTGGTAATGCTTCCATCATCCACGGCAGTTTTCAGATCCCGCTTACTATGAGCATTTTTAATTGCTTCCTCGCGATCGCGCGAACTGGTTTCAAAGCAATTTTCGATCGCCTCATAAATCCCAATTCGGCGGGCTTTGGTTTGATATTGATATTCCGTTCCCAGCAGTTTAGACATCAATTCGAGGTGCATGGCGTCCTCGTCGCAGAGGTCTTTTAAGGTTTCCCATTCATCGCCGCCGAGTAGTTTTTTAGAAGTTCCCAAGCGAACATCTTTAAAGGGTTCTCCGGTGACTTCCTCGTAAATCTGGGGAAGGCGATCGTCAAATTCGTGTTTTTCTTCCAACCAGATTCGACGAATTTCGCTGAGTTCTTCCTCAGTAATCAAGGTAATATCGCGCATATCTTCCGGCGCATTTTCCCTCAATTGAATCTGTGCTTCTAACACCCGACGCAACAAATATTCCCGATATTCCTTTTTATAAGGTCCGGGCATTGGTTCGACTGAGGTTTTGCCTTCTAAATTTCGTTCAAATAATTCTACTTTTCCATAAATTCTGCGAAAATCTCGCCTTTCCCGATCGTTATACAGATCTAATTCATTGCGAATATCTAATAGAGGCTGTAACCACTCTTTTTCTTCATCATTTTGGATCATTGCCTCCATTGATTTATCCTTATTAACCATCGTACAGACCCAGCAACCAAAACGAGAATCACCACAACTGGGAGTAGAGGCATCAATAACGAGAGGGCATTCTGTATCGGCGGTTGCCCCTCGATACATCGAAAATAAATCCTTATTACTATATCCCCAAGGATTCCGCCATTGATTTAAATACAGCCAAACTTCATCAGTACGCCAATCTTCAATAGGTAAATAAATCAGTGAATTTGGACGGTTAGGATTCGTATTTAGGTGATCTCGGACTCTCCAATTTCGATGTTTAGCCATATTCATCGATCTTTGAACACTTTCTGCTTTCCGAGTTCCTAAAATTAGGATAACTTCTCCACTCGATCGGATGACCGATCGAATGAAAGAGTCTGTAGGTAAAATTTTTAAGCGTTCAGTACACCACCTGAATCGTTTTCTAGGGGCTGGGTAACCTTTACCAATTAAGCAAGACCAAAATCTATCCTTAGCAGCCGGATAAGTTAAGTGTGGTTCAATAGGCATTTGTTGTTCTAGGGCTGCTATCTTCATTTGGGATAAGGAATTGCGTACCCAAGTTGAAACAACAGGATTTTCTACTAAAGTATCATTAGTAGCAACATATATAGTTTTTTTTCGCTCCTCTACTGGTAAGCTAGAAATTGCATACCAAATAATTTGTAAAGTGGCGGTACTATCTTTACCCCCTGAATAGCCGACACACCAAGGAATTTCGTCCCCACAGTACAATTCTTGAATTTCTTTAGTTAATTCCTCAGTATGTTTTATAAAATCTGCTGTTGTTCTATTTTGAAATAAAGACAGTTCTTCAGAATTCATCACTAATTAAATTAGGTTTACTTATGATTTAAATATATTTACTCTATGCCAAGATAAAGCATCAAGACTGGGAAAATATTTTTGAGAATTGGGCAAAATAATTGCCTCGCCTACAAAATCACTAATTGGTCTTGCATAAGGTGAATCTTCTTGTAAATCATTAGTTACTATTATTTTATAATCATCGTCTATAGAAAACCACCCTTTATCAAAAGCCCAATGATGATTTTTACATAAAGACAAACCATTATTTATTTTATTATCATAAAATCGCCCATAAGGTTTGATATGCGCCCCATCTACAATTGTTTGACTTAGGGAACGCATAACTTTCAAACGACATAAAGCACATCGGTAATCATAAATATGAATTATAGATTTGCGAAAAAAAGCATCTCTAATTAGAGAACGTCGAAAACTATACTTTTTTTCTTGTCGATCCCTTTCATTTTCTAATTGTAAATTTTTGGAATCCTCCTGTTCTGATACATAATCTTGTAATTCTTGATTTATATTTAGAATCTCTTCTAACTTATTTTGTTTTGCTGAGAACCATGTGTCTACTAAAACATCAATCAGTTCAGTTCTTGATTCTGGATCTTCCAAAATGCTGAAAAGCTCATCATCCAGACTTGCAAAATCAACATCATGTTTGATTTTCGGTATTGATTGAGGCCGACCACCTTCATATCGATCGCTGAATTTTAAATGCCAAAATTTCCCTGTTTCATTTTTTAAGTGAAAAAAAGGCAGTGCAAAATCACTACTTTTAAATTTTCCTTTCTCAAGAATTTCCCAATATTTTCTGAAGGATTCAATTAATTCATCGGTTATAAAAATGCGATTTTCTTGAATAATATCTTGGGCAATTAAATCGATAACAGACAAAATCAAAATGGGTTTATTTAGTGCTTTACCCAAGTAAACTTGTAAATTAGAAAAACACTCAGAATAATAGGCAAGGTTACGATAAATAGATTGCGATTCTGTGTCGGCCATTTTCCTCAATTCTCCCTCAAAGCCGATCGCCCAATAACTGCTTTTCTTCTACAGTCAAAGGCAATTCAAGATGCTGTTTGAGATATGCACTTAAATAACTGATACTCGCCAAACCCTGACAAATACGACCTTCAAACACTACCCGATCGCGCCAATCTTTATTCGATCGCGACCAATCGATCGCGCCTAAACCTGCCAAACGATCGCCCCAACTTTTTCGGTCAGTTGCTAATAGCGACAATCCCACCAACCCCAACGCAGTTAACACAATTCCATGACCGTGTAAAGAATCTTCGCGCAATTCCCGGGCGCTAATTTGCCGATCGCACGCCAAACGCCAATCGGGAATCGACTGCGCCACCCGAGACCAAAACGCGATCGCCAATTCTACCGGATCTTCTCCTTCCTGTAAATCGATCTCATCTTCCAACAACTGCGCCGTGGCGCGGTATAAACCCGTCAGAGTAAACAATTTCGCCGATCGCACCGGGATGTGACTGCGTTCGGTTTCCGTCAACTTGGCGAACACCTCCACCCGATCCAAGATCCCTCGGGTTACCACCGCCAAACGATCGCGCCGATTGTATAACACCGACAAAGACGGATCCGGTCGCACCGCGTGGGCGTTGAGGTCGTTAAAGACTTCCTGCGATCGCGCCAAACCCAAATCCAGAAAGAAGATCGCCGCGATCGTCTCGTAGCCCAAATCGGGATTTTCCTTTAACGCCAACTCCAGCGCCGCCCTTCGGTGTTGTCCGTCATCAATGGTAAATCGGGCGTCCATCGGAACCCGCAATCGCCCCATTTTTCGCTCTTCTGCCTTTTCTCCCATCGGTTCAAAAGCGACCTCGCCATCAATGGACGCCGTAATCGCACAAAACGTATAAGTTTCGGGATTCTCTAAAATATAACGGGCAATTTGCCGCACCCGCGCTGTATTGAGATGGCGCCGCGATCGCGCTTGGGGCGGATTGTTCTCTCCCTCCAAGGGGAATAACTTCGGCAAAAACCGCACGGGACACATAGAAACATAATATTCCCGTCCCGCCTGAATCCCCCGAATCGCAGGTAAAACGTATTCAAACGTAGTCGTCGTCATCTCTTTACCTCCTCGGCGATCGCGCGGAACGCGGATGTGAGAATTTTAATCCCTCACGGGAGGGCGCTATCGGTTTGGTGAAGCCGAAAAATAGAGTCCCGATACTTCTTGACAAATACTTTGAGTTGTGCATATCGAGGACGAGTGGCTCTTCTTCGATCCTATCACTCAATTTTTAAAAACTAATGTTGAATCTTAAATTTTTTAGTGATACTTTTTAAAAACTTAATCGTCCCCCGCACCCAACAGCCCCAGATGACCCGAAAATCCGACCCGAACGACGATCTCGGCGCTTCCATCGAACAGCACGATCGCCGCGATCGCCAGCACCTCGCCCTCCTGCTCGATCGCTATGTAGGACAGCGCGATCGCCTCCTCGTGCAAACCACACAAATGGGCAATACCGAAGCTTTTATCGGATCGGTCCCCCTCGAATGGCTCGATTCTCGGGTGCGTTTCGCCTCCCAACTCCCCCTGTTCCGCCAAAAATTCGATTCGCAAAGCGAGAATGTCATCCGCGACAAAGACACCATCGATGAAATCGTCCAACGCCCCCTCGACTGGTCGCGCCAACTACCCCTCACCTTGTACCTCGCCGCCCGCGCCGCCCACAAATTCCCCGCCGTCCTCGTCGTTCTCAGTCCCTCCTGGGTGGACGATCCCGACGCCCCCCAATGGGACAAACGCGGACGGGCTCGCGAATCCGCCGCCCAATTTTTACCCCTCGATAAAGACCGCAATTTGGGGGTATTAGATCTCGACGCCGACACCGCCATTTTTGCCCTGGACGGACAACACCGATTGATGGGAATTCAGGGGTTAATGACCTTACTCAAAACCGGACGACTGCAACGTTATAACAAAAACAAAAAGGCGATCGGTTCCCCCGTCACCACCGACGAAATCGCCGCTCAATACCATCTCAAATCGGGGGCATTGCAACGCCTCGCCGCCGAAAGAATTGCGATCGAATTTATTCCCGCCGTCGAAAAAGGGGAAACCCGAGAAGAAGCCAGACGCCGGGTGCGATCGATTTTCGTCCACGTTAATTTAATGGCGGTCAAACTCAGCAAAGGACAACTCGCCATCCTCAACGAAGACGATGGATTTTCGATCGTCGCCCGTCAGATTGCCGTCAGTCATCCCTTATTTAAAGAAGTGAAAAATCGCAATCCTCGGGTAAATTGGGATAGTGCGACTGTCGCCAGTAAGTCCACCGTGTTGACGACCTTACAAGCGTTGCAAGATATGGCACAACGCTATTTAACTCCCAGATTTCCCCACTGGTATCCCTCGGATAAAAAAGGGTTGATTCCTCTGCGTCCCGAGGATGAAGAACTCGAACTTGGTATCCGAGAATTTAGTAATCTTTTCGATCTGCTAGGGCAATTAGGGAGTTATCAAAAACTGGAAAATGGGATCGAAACTCCAGAATTGCGGCGTTTTTCTCACGAAAAAAGTAAAGGACAAGGAAATCTGTTATTTCGTCCTGTCGGACAAGTAGCCCTCGCCCAAGCTTTAGGCATTGTAATCTTTGAAAAACGCCACAATCCCCTCGAAATTTTCGAGAAACTAGAACGCTTCGATCGCGAGGGCGGTTTCAGTAATATAGAGTTCCCGAAATCTTTATGGTACGGCATTCTTTACAATCCTAACAAACGCCGCATCCTCGTTTCCGGACGGGATTTAGCGAGTCGTTTGATGGTCTACCTTCTGGGAGGATTGGAGAATAACGTCGATATTGGCAATTTACGCCAAGATGTGGCTAAAGCCCGTACTTTTGAAGAAAAAGCGATTAGTTTTGAGGGTAAATTAGTTAAACCCAAAGAGGTTGGCTTACCCGATCCCCTGTAGGAAAAATGGATAGATATAGCGGTTCTCGCAAAGATGCGATCTTTTTGGGGGAGGAGTGCGAGCTTCTAGCTTGCTGTTCAATTAGCGACCTAAAAGCTCCCAGTCATGGATCCATTCTTCCCTCTTTAACTCACCAATTCAAGAAATGCTATAGTCTTGTTAAATAAGTTATATGACTCATAAATTGTAGGGACACGGCAATGCCGTGTCCCTACAGAAGTTTGGCTAATTCAGGAATGATATAGTGCTATTTTTTGCCGATTGCTAAATATTTGCCGAGGTTTAAGTGAGGAAGAAAGAGGAGCATTTCAAGTTAACAACCGTCGAATTTAAGCTGGATTTACTTATAATTTTACCACGATCTTTCTATGATTTTCTCCACACGAATCACAAATGAGAGTGATAAAATAAAAAAAAACTCTTGATTTTTAAACGATCGCGCGATTCTTCTTTGGAGACGCTACGCGATCGCCGTGCTTAAATAAACGCATCGAACCAAGGTTAAAGCTGGAGGGCTGACACGTTAACGTTACCAGCACTGTGACCATGTTAGACATTAGTGATTTATTTAATGAAACTTATTACCTCGGCGCCAATCCCGATGTAGCCAATGCCGTAGCGACGGGAACCTTAGCGAGTGGTTTTCAACATTTTCTCGGTAACGGACAATTTGAAGGACGAGACCCGAGTGTTTTTTTCGATACGGACTTTTACTTAGATCTCTATGTAGATGTCGATCTTGCCGTTTTGTCAGGAAACACGACGGCGATCGCCCATTTTGTGAACTCGGGACAGTTTGAAGGACGCGATCCGATTCGGCAATTTTTTAACGATACTTATTTACTCCGAAATCCCGATGTAGCGGCGGCAGTCGAAGCAGATATTCTAACCGCTTACCAACATTTTATCGAAGCGGGACAGTTTGAAGGACGCGACCCCGGATTCACATTCGACACGAGTTTTTATCTCGAAACCTATCCCGACGTAGCGGCGGCGGTGGCGTCCGGACGCTTGAGCGCGATCGAACATTATCTTCAATTTGGTTTGGTGGAAGGTCGAGAAGCGTTCCCGATTTCGTGGGATATTCCGCTTCCGGAACCGACAGAGGTTCAAGATTTAGGAGTGCTCGGGAGTATCGAAGTTAATGATTTTATTGGGACTTTAAACTCCGAAGATCTGTATGCGTTTCGCTTGGACAGTCCCGGGGAAGTGAGTATTATTCTCGAAAATTTAAGCGCGGATGCGGATTTAGTTTTATATGAAGATTTGAATAACAATCAGCAGCTCGATCTTGGGGAATTATTAGGGTTTTCGGAACAAGTGGGGAATCAAACAGAAACGATCGTCAAAGTTTTACCCCCGGGTAATTATTCGATCGCCGTGCAGCAGTATTCGGGATCGACGAGTTATACCCTGCGGGCGTTCAACCGGGCGATCGCCACTCCCTTAGTGCCGGATAATGCGGGCAATAGCTTAGCACAAGCGCGAGATCTCGGGCCGTTGACGGGGGGACAAACCGTCAGCGATTTTGTCGGCGACCTCGATCGCCTCGATCTGTACCGCTTCACCTTAGACGAAACGAGCGCGATTGACGTAACTTTAGGCGGATTGAGCGCCGATGCGGACTTATTCTTAGTGCAAGATTTCAACCAAGATGGCTTAATCATCGATCGCGTCGAAATTTTAGCGAGTTCGATCGCCGCCAGCAGCAATCCCGAGGCGATTTCCCTGCCCACCTTAGCGCCGGGAACCTTTTACATCGCCGTAGAACAGTATACAGGCAACACCAACTACACCCTGAGCCTGTCCGCCACCCCCACCGTGGGTGTAGATACCCAAACGCCCCTCCCCGGTTTCGATCCCAATTACGGTTTCGGGTTGGTGGATGCGGCGGCAGCCGTGGCGCGGGCGATCGGCGAAACCGTGCCGTTTGCGGACGTTCCCAACCCGATCGCCAATAATTACGGGGCCGACTTGATGCGGGTTCCGGAAGTGTGGAATCGCGGCTTTACCGGGGAAGGGGTTGTCGTGGCGGTACTCGATACGGGAATCGACCTCAAACACCCGGAATTGCAAGGGCGTTTGTGGACGAACGTCGATGAAATTCCCGGGGACGGGATCGATAACGACGGGAACGGCTTTATCGACGATGCCCGTGGTTTCGACTTTGTAGACTTCGACGGCGATCCGGCGATCGCCCTCACCGAGGAACAACACGGAACTCACATCGCCGGAACGATCGCCGCCACCCGGGACGGAATCGACGCAACCACCTTTTTCGGTCAGCCCTTTGACGTGACCGGAATCGCTTACGGGGCAACGATTATGCCCGTGCGGGTCTTGGGGGATCGCCAAACCTTCGACGAATTCGATCGCGCCGTCGCCGACGGGATTCGCTACGCCGTCGATAACGGCGCCCGGGTACTCAACCTCAGCTTGGGCAACCTTCCCGGACAACCGCCCACAGAAAACATCGCCGCCGCCTTGCAATACGCCCGCGATCGCGGGGTCGTCGCCGTTATCGCCGCCGGAAACGAGAAAGATCTCGGGGCGTTCGTCCCCGACGATCCGGCAATTCGGGCCGCCCAAGACCTGGCGATCGCCGTCGGCGCCGTGGATCGCGATCGACGGGTCGCCGAGTTCTCCAACCCCGCCAGCAGTCTCCTCGGCGTTTACGATTTCGTCGTCGCCCCCGGAATTGAAATTCGCTCGATCGTTCCCGCTAATGGCTTCTTGTCTTTAGACGGGACCTCGATGGCGACCCCTCACGTCGCCGGGGTCGTCGCCCTCATGTTACAAGCCAACCCCAACTTAACCCCCGCGCAAGTCGAACAGATCCTCGCCGAAACTGCCAATCCGGAAGGGATCCTGGTGTGATTACTTGCGGGCATACCAAGCTTCTAAGGCACTGCGATGGACTTCCTGCCAGGGGAGACCGCGATCGCGGGCAATTTGGGCGCAGTCCTCGTATTCCGGATGGACGTTGAGGACCGTTCCGGCGGCGTCGGTGGCGACTTTGAGCTGAATTTCGCCATACCTTGTACTCACTTGATGAAATTCTCGGTTTAAAATCGATCGCACCTGCAGCGATCGCCGGATGCCCAAAGTCGTCGTTTCTCGGAACATCACCGTTTCGCAAGCGGTTTGGCGATCGCGCGGACAAATCGCCGTCAGCAGGATCCCGGTGCGGGATTTCTTCATACCGATCGCCTGAGTAAATACATCGACGGCGCCCGCATCGAACAAGCGATCGCAGGTATAGGCGATCGCCTGGGGCGAGAGGTCGTCAATTTGGGTTTCGAGGACACAGATCTCCTCCACCTTCGGATCCCGCCCGTCTGAGGGTTCCGTCGCTTCCCCAACCCACAACTGGAGGATATTCGGTAAAGCTAAATCGAGAGAACCCGCCCCCAATCCGACCCGGGCGATCGCCATCGGCGGCGGCGGACCGAAGGCTTTCGCTAACCTCACCGCGATCGCCGCCCCGGTCGGCGTCACCAACTCCTTCTCGATCCCGTTACTGTACACCGGAACCCGGCGGGATTCGAGCAACTTCAGCACTGCCGGAACCGGAACCGCAAGGCGCCCGTGAGCCACCCACACCGTCCCGCCGCCCGTCGGTAACGGGGAACAGTATAATTCTTCAATTCCCAACCAATCCAAACCCAAACAAGTGCCGACAATATCGACGATCGCATCCGTCGCCCCCACCTCGTGAAAATGCACCCGTTCCGGTTCGACCCCGTGGACCGCCCCTTCCGCCTCGGCGAGTTGGCGAAACACCGCCAGACTCCAGCTTTCCGCCCGTGGGGGCAGTCCCGCCGCCCGAATCATCTCTTCAATTTCCGGTAAATGGCGCGTCGGGGCCGAATGAGAAGCCTGGGGGGAATGCTCGTGGTGGTGACCGTGGTGGTGACCGTGGTGGTGACCGTGGTGGCGATCGTGATGATGCTCGTGGTGATGCTCGTCGGGAAGGTCTGGGGAGACCGTTGCAGTGAGATCGACCTCAAACTTCGTCGCCTGTTGGCCGTTGCGCCGTACCAGCGACGCCGAAAGCTCGTACTCGTCGGCGATTCCCAACTGAGCGAGGCGATCGATAAGGTAGTCTAAAGGAACGCCAGCACTGACCAAAGCGCCGAGACACATATCTCCTGCGATTCCCGTCGGACATTGAAGGTAAGCTATTGTTTTCATAAACGCGACTTTAATTAAAAAGGGGAACACTCACCCGTCTCGGTTTGATTTTCCCTATCTGTTGTTTGAAATTTATTGTTTGAGCTCTATTGTTTGAAATATTGTTTGAAATACTGTTTGAAATCAATGGCGAATGATTGCGAGGTATAAATTATGGCCACTGTTTACGAACTCCATCCCGAAAATCCTCAAGTTCGGCGCGTCGAAGAAATTAAAGAAGCGCTGCAAGATGGGGCAATCTTGCTCTATCCAACCGATACAGTTTACGCGATCGGCTGCGATATTAACGTCAAATCTGCGGTGGAACGAGTCAGACAGATCAAGCGACTGTCGAATGACAAACCACTTACATTTTTAAGTCCTTCATTGTCGAATATTGCCGCTTACGCGACGGTCACCGATCCAGCGTATCGCATTATTCGGCGTTTGATTCCCGGTCCGTTTACTTTTCTGCTGCCCGCGACCAAGTTGGTGCCGAAACTGGTGATGGATCCAAAACGCAAAACGACCGGGATTCGGGTTCCGGATAGCAAAGTTTGTCTGGATTTGCTCGAAGCCTTGGGCAATCCGATTATTTCGACCTCGGCCCACTTGCCGGACGACGACATGGATCGCAACGGGTATGCCGGGAAAGCGGAACTGTTCGATCGCTTTGACAAGATGGTCGATGTGATTGTCGATACCGGAGAAGACCCGGGCTATCAGGTTTCGACGATTCTCGATCTGACTGGAGAGGAACCGCAAATCGTGCGCGAAGGCTTGGGAGTCGAAGAGGTCTTTAGCTTGGTGTGAACCTGGGGAGTTGGGAAAATATTTTTTGATACCTGTCCGATGCGGGCAGGTTTTTTATTTCGTTTCCCCTTTATTTCCCGGTACGGCTTGCCCCCAGAGGCGATCGCCAGAGAAATATACCTAATGCGGATCGGAGCGGGCGATCGAGATTGCTGTGAACCTTGTCCGGATCGGGGGGGTAGCGATCTGAAAAGAAACGTTGTGTTTCCCTATCCCAGTTTTCGAGGATAACCGTGTGCCATTTCACCATCTGTTTCCGGGGTGCCGAGCCAGTTCGTCAACTGTCCCTCGAAAAATAGCTCATTTCCCCGGGATGAAACCCCCTCAAATGCAGACACCGCCGTCTACAGTCCCTTCCTCATCCCTGTCTGTTCTATACCAGTTCGAGAACAGGCAACCCGGTCGAACTAAAGTTTTCCAAAACTTGGGAGAGTCGAACTATAGAAAGCGGCGATGAATCGAGGCGATTCAACCGACACGCGGACTGTTATCAACGTCCCTTGCGGTCTGTCGCTGAATTTTAAAGATGGTGCGTTACCCGAGGCAAAAACATGAACGTCAAAACTGCAAAAACCCCCAGCTACCGAACCAAAAATTCTCAAGTTTCCCAAGGACAAGCGACCCCGGCTGAAAGCGATCGAGATGAAAATCCTACCCCCGAACTCAGCCCGGAAACGATCGCTCAAGGGATGAGTGTCGAAGAACTCACCGAGCAAGTATTCGACGAACTCAGCCAAAAACTGACCAACAAATCCAAGAGTGCCGCAGGCGTGGCCGATCGCATCGCTAAAGAAGTCGAGCGCATTTGTCAAAAAAGCAATCGCATTCAAAATTCCGGTCAGATCCATTCTTGGCAGTTGACCTTAGCCCGTCACCGGATGCAAAAATGCTTGCAATACCACAAACTCGGTTCCAAACAAGGACGGGTGGAACTGCACGCCCAACTTAGCTCGATGGTTTACCGTCACGTGGCGCCGATGCACTCTCGCCTGAGCTTCCAAGCGCGCTACAACTTGATCGAAGATTTCTTGCAAGGGTTTTACATCGAAGTGCTGCGCGCCTTCCGTCGCGAACACGACGTGGCCGAAAATTACACCCCGCGCACCCAGTTGGAATTGGCCGAATATATGGCCTTTACCGAACATTACGCCAAACGCCGGATTACTTTACCCGGTCGGTGCAACCAGCAGTTAGTGGTGTTGCGCGCTCAAGGATTCGCCCACGGTCAACCGCCGGAAACGTTGGTCGATATCGAACAAGCGGTGGAATATCCCAAGGGTGAAGATGCTCAGATTCAAAGTCGCTCCTATGCGGCGCAGCAAGTACGCGAGCAAATGGTGGCGGATACGGTGGATCCTTCGGAAGCGGTCTTGCGCGATCGCGTCATCCAAGAGTTGGTGCAGTATCTCGAAGCCCAAGGTCAATCGGACTGTGTGGACTATTTGGTTCTCAAACTCCAAGACCTCGCCGCCCCGGAAATCGACGAAATTCTCGGTTTGACGGCTCGCCAGCGCGACTATTTACAACAACGGTTCAAATATCACGTCGAAAAATTCGCCCGTTCTCATAACTGGAAACTCGTTCACGAGTGGTTGGGGGCGGATCTAGATCAAAATTTGGGCATGGCTCCCCAACAGTGGGATGAGTTCTGCAAGGCGATTACCGACGAACAACGCCAACTGATCGAACTCAAACGCAATGGCAGCAGCGATCGCGAAATTGCCGACGCGATTCGATGCACGCCGAAACAAGTTCAAAAACGCTGGTCTGCCCTTCTCGAATTAGCTTGGCAAGTCCGCAATACTGAAAATAAAGGGAAGTGATGGCGAGTGAGATTGTATTTCGGGGCCATCTACACGGTCTCAGTCAACAGGTGGAGGTTGGAGTTGGCAGGGCACTCATCTGGCCCGCCGGAGGGGAAATCGGGAAGGGGGAATCGGGAGGGTTTCGGGCAGCGCTCTCGGCAACCTACCCCCCGATGCGGTAGGGGAGGATCGCGGGAATCCTCAGAACTGTACACGATAACGGGCCGATTCAAAGGCCGAGCCAAACAACCAAGCTAAGATCGCTTGGTTGTTTTTTTTACTGCCCGCGACGGGATTAAATGATTGCATTAAGTGACAAGGACTCGCCTTTTCGGCAGGGGCGATCGCAGACCGTCTCCCGAGGGGAATCGCGCTGTTGCACCGTTTAGCACTGCCCTGGAATCCCTCTAGGTATTTTGGCTCGGTAGCGACAAACCAGAAAAAATTATTAAAATATGTAAACGCAACGAAAATCCAGTCAGTACCCCGCTCTAAAGAGACGGGGCTTCGTGCCTCTCCTTTAGTAGGGGCGTTTCGTGAAACGCCCCTACGTTTCGTGAAACGCCCCTACGTTTCGTGAAACGCCCCTACGTTTCGTGAAACGCCCCTACGTTTCGTGAAACGCCCCTACGTTTCGTGAAACGCCCCTACGTTTCGTGAAACGCCCCTACCCAGCCTAAGCCCTTCGAGGGCTACGTTATCGGTGAAAACAAATTTCCTCATCGGGAAGTCTTTATGTTTGTAAGCCATAAACGGCGATCGCCTTCCCGGAGCGATCGTCACTGATTCGTTCACAACAACGAGATTCAGGGGGTTTGAGATTTTCTGTCCGTACACACCAGACTTATAGATAGATTTATGAGTGTCAATCTGACTTGCAGTGCTGTATCCTTCGACCCTAGCGTCAAGCAGCATGTTAGCGACCCCTCCCAAGATCGGGGGGCGCTTCAAGAAACTTTCCAACAGATCGACGCGCACAGTTGCCCGCGATCCTATAACTTCCACATGCACACCACCGCTTCCGACGGGCGCCTTTCCCCAGAAGCACTCATGCAGCAAGCGGTCGATATCGGTTTGCAAGGGCTAGCCATTACCGACCACCACAGTGTTAGAGGGTACCAGATCGCCCGCCATTGGCTCGATCGCCGCGCCCAAGACCCCCGTCACCTCGCCGGGGAATCTGCCGACCTGCCCCAGTTGTGGAGTGGCATCGAAATTAATGCAGGCATCCTCGATATCGAAGTTCACATCCTCGGATACGGATTCGACCCCGAACACGAGCGGATCCAACCCTACTTGAAAGGATATCCCGTGCGGGGCAAAGATTACGAAGCCAAACAGGTCATTCGTGCCATCCAAACCGCAGGGGGTTTAGCCGTTTTAGCTCACCCGGCCCGTTACCGACGGCGCAGCCCCTCTCAGTTAATTCCCGAGGTCGCCCGCTTGGGAATCGACGGGATCGAAACCTACTATGCCTACGACAATCCCGATCCGTGGCGCCCGAGTTCCAAGCAAACCGCCCAAGTCAAACGACTGGCGCAGCAGTACGACTTATTGCAAACTTGCGGTACGGACACCCACGGACCGAATTTGTTGATGCGCTTGTAGGGATTTGGGGAGATGGGATCGACTTTCTCCCCACTCCTGCAATGAGCTTGGCGATTACCTCCGAGTGGACTCAGAGCAATAGAGCGATCGCCGCAGTCGAGCATTTGACAAGTCAATGAGAAGATTTCCTAGCTTTCAGCCACTCCATGCCCACATTTTGAGGCGATTTTTAGCATTTTTAGCATTTTTGGGAGCATTAGGATTGTTGTTACCCCTCCCCACCCATGGGTTAAGCGTCGATGACGTTCCCAATCCGCAACAAGAATATGGGGGTTGGGTCGCGGATATGGCTCAGGTTCTCAGTTCCGACACGGAAGCACAAATCGATCGCCTAATTGAGGATTTAGAAGCAAAAACCGGGGCTGAAATGGCCGTAGTTACCGTTCCAGAAACGGCACCGTCTCCCTCTCCAAAACAATTTGCTACCGAACTGTTTAATCACTGGGAAATTGGCAAACAAGAAGAAGATAACGGCGTTTTATTTTTAACTTCGTTGAGCGATCGCCGGGTGGAAATTGAAACCGGATATGGAATCGAGCCGATCCTTCCCGATGCTGAAGTCGGTAATATTTTAGACCGTTACATTCTGCCGAAACTCAAAACCGATGATTTTAATGGCGGCATTTTAGCTGGAACTCGCGCGATCGTCGAGAAATTAGAACAAGAATTACTATTTTCTCAAGCAGAATCTCAAGCAGAAATTAATAAGATTGCAGACAGCGATCGCTCTACAACGGTTTTGCGATCGCCGCTCGCCTGGATACGAACCATGGGCGCTGGCGCGATCGGGATTGCTAGTTCGATCGCGATCGCTCGTAAATTAGCCAACAACAATCGAATCGAACCCACCGGGCGATCGCGCTACAAAAACGATTCAGGAAAGGAAAATTCTCAAGGATCTTTTTTCTATCGCGCCAATTTTATCGCCGTTTTTTGTTTCACGATTTTAGTCAACTCTTTATTTCCAAATTTAGCTAATTTTTGGTTTATTTTAATCGCCTTTCTCCTTTTAGCTTGGATTGCCAAAACTTACAGCTTTATTCCGGGATTTGAAGTTTTCGTAGGAACCATAGTAGCGACGAGCATAATTTATGTCTTTTTAAATGGCTTGATCGAACCCTTGTTCGGCTCTACATGGGCAAATTTTATGTTTTACCCCTTAATTAATGCTACCTTCGCGAGTTTTCCACTCTCAAGCTTACTCGATCCTAAAAAATCCTTTTTAACCAATTCAAATAAAAAATATCGCTGCAAAAAATGCGATCGGCTCATGGAACCTGTAGATTGGCAAACTCTAACAGCTTATTTAAGCCGACCTGAAAAAGTAGCCGTAGATTTAGGCAGTCTCAAAATAGAAGGGTGGCGGTGTTCCCAGTGTAGCGCCTCATTTGAATTACCTTTTCATATTTGCATCGATCGCCTTCCCGATGAACGCGATCGCTTTAAATGCTGTCCGAACTGTCAAGAATTAACGATGGTTGAAGACTATAAAACCACCGTTATGCCGACCGATTCACAGCCGGGAAAACGTAGATTAATCACGGAATGTCATTGTTGCGACTATAAACAAGAGCGCGAAATCACGATTCCCCCTTACTCCCATTCTCACCGTTCCCATGGGACAAGTTCGAGTCGCACTCACCGCAGTGGTTCCAGTTATACCGGGGGCATTTTTGGCGGCGGATTTGGTGGCGGTTCTGGTGGCGGTGGTGGCGGCGGTTCCAGTGGTGGCGGTGACTTTGGTGGTGGGAGTTCCGGTGGCGGCGGTGCAGGCGGAGATTTCTAACTCAAAAATAGACATACAGCACTTCGCGATCTGATGAGGTACAGTGCCCGATCCCCCTTTCCCCCCTTCGCCCCCCTTTCAAAGGGGGGTTGGGGGGATTTAGGGGGATCTAAATGGCTTGCAGAGCAGAGGAAAATGCTGTAGCACCCCAATCTTAAAAACTGGAAAAATTTAACTATTCAATGGGCAATTCAATGATAAAAGTAGCCCCCGTGTCTCCCTCACTTTCACAATAAAGGCGACCGCCATGCTTTTCGACGACAATTTGATAGCTGATGGACAGTCCCAGTCCGGTTCCTTTCCCGGGGGGTTTGGTGGTAAATAAATAATCAAAAACGTGGGTTTTCACTTTCTCGGGAATCCCCGGTCCGTTATCCGAGATGCGAATTTGAACTCGCTTGTTTTCGGGAAGTTCGCAGGTTGAAATCGTAATGATATTAGGAGATTCGAGCATCTCGTCCCAAGTTCGTTTATCGCTATATTCGTCTAACGCATCGATCGCGTTGGCGAGCAAATTCATAAAGACTTGGTTGAGTTGTCCCGGATAGCAAATCACTGCGGGTAATTCGCTATATTCTTTGCAAATATCGATATCTGGACGGAATTCGTTCGCTTTTAAACGATGTTTTAAAATCAATAAGGTACTGTCGAGACCGTCGTGGAGATTAAAGGCGACTTTAGTGGAAATATCGGCGCGCGAAAAGGTTCTTAATGAATTGCTTAAGTGATAAATGCGATCGGTTCCTTCTTTCATGGAGGCGACGAGTTCGGGAACGTCGGCGACGAGGGATTCAAAGTCAACTTCGTGAAGTTTGGCGCTAATTTCTTCGCCGGGATCCTTAAATTTATCTCGATATAACTCGATCACTTCAATCAGTTCGCTGATATAATCTTCGGCGATCGCCACATTTCCTGCAATAAATCCGACAGGATTATTCATTTCATGAGCGACTCCAGCAATGAGCTGACCGAGAGCGGACATTTTTTCACTTTGAATTAATTGGGTTTGAGCTTGTTGGAGTTGATATTGACTGTTGCGTTGCTGTTGAACCTGCTCTAAGGCGCGATTCATCGTAATTTCTAAATCTTCAAAATCGATCGGCTTGTTGAGAAAATCAAACGCCCCTCGATTCATCGCCGTTCTGATATTTTTCATATCTCCATAAGCCGACAGAACGACGGTTTTAATGACATGACCGAGATCGTGAATTTTATCGAGTAAAGTCAGACCGTTCATTTCCGGCATATTAATGTCAGTAATGACGACCTGAATATCCGGCTCTTCTTCAATTTGTTTTAAGGCTTCAACCCCATTTTGAGCAAAAAAGAATTCGTATTCGTTTTTACGCAATTTTCGCCTGAACTGTCGGCGAATCAGACTTTCGAGAGAGGGTTCGTCATCGACAAATAAGATTTGCGGGGCTTTTTGCTCTTCCATGTCTATATTGTTGAAGATCGATTAAATCATTTTTTAGGTAAAAAGATAATGAATTCCGTATGAGAATCGACTTCGCTTTTAACCTGAATGTCTCCTTGATGGGCTGCTACGATCGTATCATAGGCGATCGACAAACCCAAACCCGTCCCTTCTCCGGGGGGTTTTGTGGTAAAAAAGGGATTGAAGATTTTATCGAGAAATTCGTCAGAAATTCCGACACCATTATCGCGAATATGGATTTCAATACCGCTTTCTAAGTTAACCGTTTTAACGATAACCAAGGGGACGAAACTGTCCCCAATTTTTTTCTGCTTGGCATAAGCAGCATCGCAGGCATTGGTTAGAATATTTAAAAAGGCACGACTGATATATTGAGGAACCACATAGAGTTCGCCAATCGAATTATCGTAGTCGGTTTCTAAGGTCATTTCAAAGCTTTTGTCGCGAGCTTTGAGACTGTGATAAACTAGCTCGATGCTTTCTTTAAGAAGGGCATTAATATCGGTAGCTTCCCGATGACCCGTTTCATCATTCTGGGCGTGCATCAACATCCCTTGAATAATTTTTTCAATTCTTTGTCCGTGGCTGCTAATATCGGTTATACTTTCTTTGAGTTCTCCGAAAATATCGTTAATTTCTTCGACGCATTCTTCTTCTAAGTATTCTAATTGAGGTTCTAATTCTTCTATAATTTCCTCGGTTAATTCAACCGAAATACGGGCGAAGTTATTGACGAAATTAAGTGGATTTCTGATTTCGTGAGCAATTCCAGCAGCGAGGGAACCCAAATAAGCCAGTTTTTCTTGAGCGATCATTTGCTTTTGGGCGGCGGTCAGTTTTTCCAGGGTATGTTCTAATTGTTGGTTTTTCTCTCTTAATTCAAAAGTGCGCTGTTCGACTTTTATTTCTAACGTTTTAGCGTAGTCTTCGATGCGTTTGTGGGAGAGTTTTAAATTATCCCAAAGGGTGTATCCGGTGTTAACAATTGTGGCGGCGACGAGGGAAAAAAAGGCGGGAATAATGGGAATCCACCAACTGCTGAGAAAGGAGAGATAACCGATCGCCAGGAGGCTCGTGCTGGCGATCGCGATCCGAGTGCCCGTCCGTGGAAAAGAGATTTTAGCGAGCTCGTTTTCATAGTACCACTGACAGATAATCGTGGTTCCGATCGCACTCCAGGCCAAAATCCAAAGCCATTCGAGCAGTTCGGGCCAAGTTTTCAATTGAGATCGCCCTTCCAAGGCTCCGGCAATAATTTGACTGGTTAAATTGGCATGAACTTCGACCCCGGCCATCGCTTCGGGAAGCCCCATAAAATCGCTACTGTAAGGGATCAATAAATAGTCTTTTAAACTTTCGGCAGTCGAACCGATTAAGATAATGCGATCGCGGAAAAAATCCGAAGGAATACGCTCTTCTAAGACTTCAAATAAAGACACGCGATCGAAGGTGTGACTCGGTCCTCGAAAATTCAATAAAACTTGATAACCGCTATCTTCCGCTCCCACATAGCCGCCGTCGTGGGAAGAAAAGGGAGAAAATGAAGTTTTTCCCAAAACAATGCGGGTTTCTCCCTCCAGTTTCGGTTCGATTCCCCGCTCTTTTAAATAAATCCAAGCCAACCGAAAAGCTAAACTATAAATAATATTGCCATTTTCATCATCTAAGTACAAAAAAGCCCGTCGAATCTTGCCATCGGCATCCCAGGGAAAATCGTTGGCGGCGACGCGATCCAAACGCGCGAGAACGGGAGGCGGGGCGACCCCTTGACGGTTGCGATCGCCCACCGCTTTTCTAATACCAATTAAATTTGGGGTCGATTCAAAAACTTCAACTAATTCATCGTAACCGGGGTCTACGGGTAAGTCGCGATAAATATCCAAGCCGATCGCGGCGGGATTTTGGGCTTTAATTTTATTGAGTAATTGCGCCAACAAGCGATCGGGAATCGGCCAGGTTCCGACTTGGCGCAAGTCCGATTCGGTAATACCGACGATCGCGATGCGTCGGTCCGGATCTTCCAAAGGGCGCCAATCAAACCAGCGATCGAACAAAGACAATTCCAACATTTGAAATAAACCGATCGCCCGTAACACGATCAAAGTTATCCCCACCGTCGGGGCGATCGCTAGAATCCGGCGCCATTGTCCTTGTTGCGCTCGCAATTTTTTCCACATACGACCCAGGCTAAAATTGGCACTCAAGGCGATTGGACTCGTGAGCCGTTCAATCCCATTTTGATTCTAAGGCTCAAATTTGAAAGGGTCGAACGGCTCACAACTTGCCTCTGGACTGAATATAGCCGCTCGAAATCGGAGATCGCTCCCCATCACTTCCCTGAAAGACCCCTCGCTCGCTTCTCCGACGAGGAATCGAAATTCCCCAAGGGAGTTCCAACCCCTTACCAAGGGCTACCAATGGTCGTAAACCCGGCCCAATAATAGGGATGTGTCAAAGTTTTAAGATGGCTGCCACTAAATTCGGGGGGTAAGGGAATCGTACCGAAACTGCCGACGAGTTGACCGTCCTTGAGATACAATTCGCCGCTTAACATCGCGATTTGGGCTTCCCGTAAAGCTTGCGCTTTAAGTGGGACCGATCGCAACGAATGATAAAACTCGCTCATCAGTCCCAGGGTTCCGGTATCGTTGGCATACCAGAGACTGGCGATCGCCGATTTGGCGCCGGACTGCACCGCCAACCCCGCAAAGCCAAATTCCGCCTCGCGATCGCCTAAAGCCGTGCGACAGGCGCTGAGGACGAGCAATTCCACCGGGGGATCGTGCCACGGTAAGGCGGGAATGTGATCGAGGCGTAACTTTTTATCCCATAACTGGAGATACGACTCTTGGATCTGACCTTTACTAAATTGCCCGTGAGTGGCGAGGTGGACGATTTGATAAGGAAATTCCTGCCGTTGTTCCTTCAAATTTTCTAAAGTGACCGCTTGATTGAGGAAGCTTTTCCCGGGCCAGATATTTTCGGCGATCGTGCTAATTTCCAGAGGAACTGCAGGTAAGGGGGGCTGATCCTGGAATTGGGAAACCCCCATCGCCAAGATTGACGCATTGTTTAACGACTGGTAGCGGGTATCGACCAGATGCAAACTGGGAATCAAACTGAGATTGTAGCGTTCCACTAAGAAGCGATCGCCATCGTGCAAGGCGGCGAGGGGAAGACTGCGTAAATGCTCGTCCATGCTGAAGATCAGCGTATCGATCTCCAACCGTTCTAAATCGTCGGCGAGGGGGGCGAGCATCCAGTTGTAAAGTTGTTGGGACGGTTCGAGATAGCGGTCCGTGCGCCGTTGGATCGGACTGACGATGCGATCGAGGAACGTCCGAACCTCTTGCAAGAGGCGAATTTTGGGCGCCTCGACGATGCGCTTGTAAATGGGATCGCCGACGAGGGGCACGAGAACCACTTCTAAATAGTCCGATCGCGCGAAAGTATAAATAATCGCCGAGCGATCGCCCGTCAGTTCCGCCATTTCTTGCTGGCGCAGTTGCATCGCCGGAAAAGACAGATAAGGATTGGTCGTTTTGACCCCTAAAAAGCTCTCGAACTCTTCGCTGTAGAAGCGATCGAGGGTTTCGATCGCCCCGGGAATATCCCCTCGGTCGAACAAGTTTTCGATCTCGCTACGGGTTGTCAATCGCAGAACCGGGCGATTGGTCAAATTGTTGTTGACCCGATCGCCGAGAACCCCACGATCGCCCATCTCGCGATCGCCCCACGAATTCCCCTGAGTTGACCCACTCGGATAACTCGGATCCACCTGTAAAATCTGCTCCGGTTGCACCGCATTCGGTCCTTGGGCGATCGGCGGTTGGGCCACGGGGTTGTTCGGTGGCGGTTGAGCCGGATTTTCCGGTGCGGGGTTCGGATTGGAAGGCAACGGAAACAGGGCATCCACTGGAATCGGCGCATTCGGGTCGATCCCGCCGATCTCCGGAATCGATCCATTTTCCGGGCGATCGCCCCTCGCCCTCTCCGGAAGGGGGGACGTCTCGGGAATCGGAGGAACGCTCACTCCCTCTATCGGTTCCGGACTTACGGGGTTGGGCGCTTGAGATCCGATCGTCGGGTCGATCTCGCGATCGAGCGCCACGGGGAAATCAGCCCGTTGGGGTGGCGTCCCGTCGTTGTCAATCGGGGAATCGCTAGAGGAATCCTCGGTTTCCGACAGGGGGGCAATATCTGGCGCAGGTTCAATTTCTATCGGTGGAGGAATCGGAATTGTCGGTTCGGGAGTCTCGTTATCGGGAGTCTCGTTATCCGGATTCTCGTTATCGGGCGTCTCGTTATCGGGCGTCTCGTTATCGGGCGTTTCGTTATCGGGCGTTTCGTTATCGGGCGTCTCGTTATCGGGAGTCTCGTTACCAGAATTCCCATTGCCCGGAGTATTGGGCGTTGGGGGTTCCTCAATATTAAATACCCCTGCGGTTCCGGTGGCCGTATTACTCGGCAAATCGATATTTACCGGGGTCGTGTAAGCGTCGTAATTGAGATAGTCGTTGCCATCGCGACCGTCGATCGTACCGCTAAGGCGCGCGCCGTCACTAAACACAAATAAATCGTTGCGGTTTCCGGCGACTAAGTTTTCGATATTTTCAAATCGTAAACCGTTGGCATAGCCGCTCACGGTGCCACTGTTGAGACCAGACAGGGTCCAGGTCGTATCCCGATCGCCGCCGAAGAGCGTGTCGCCGCCTCGGATGAGTACCGGGAGGTTGAAGGGGTCGCTGGTTCCCAGACGCACGTCTGCGGTCGAGTCGGCAGTCCCGATCGCGATTTGCTCGAACCCGGAGGCGATCGCACTCAAGGTATTGCCGGAGAGTTGCAAGGCGTCGGAATTGCTCGCCGTGGTTCCCACTTCGATATCGCGATCGCTTGGGGGTTGGAAAGAGACTTGTCCGGTTCCCGTCACTGAATTGGCACCGCCAGACAGGGCGATCGCGTTGGCAATTAAGCTTAAATCCGAAGCAACAACATCCCCTGCAACGTCGATCGTTCCCGTGTTGGCGTCGATGGCGATCGCTCCGGCGACGCCTTCCTCACTTCCGGCGAGCAAGTCTCCGGTCTCGATATCTCCCCCTTCACTATCGAGGGAGATATCGCCGCCAATTCCCGACAGCGAACTCGAATCGAAGATCCCCGTGATGACTTCGATCGTGCCATCTCCCCCGGCGGATACGGCGATCGCCCCCCCGGTTCCGGCGCCACTCGAATTTGAAGTCAGATCGCGAGTGCGAATATCCCCATTACCCGTCCTCAAGGTAATGGCACCGCCATCCCCCGCTTGCGAACTCGAATCGAGAACGCCGGGGTTGATTTCGATCGCCCCGTCTCCGGTCGTTTCCAAGAGAATCGCGCCCCCAGATCCGTTATTGGACGTCGCGGTGAGGTCGTTGTTGGCGATATTAATCACCCCATTTTCCGTACTCAGGGTAATGGTTCCGGCGTCGCCATCTTCCGCGCTAGTATCGATCGCCCCCGACGCTTGCAAGCTAATCTCGCCGCTTCCCGTGGTAGACAGGTTAATCTCGCCGCCGGAGTTGTCCCCTGTTGCGGTAGCGATCAGCTCCCGCGCCGTGACGTTGCCCGAACTGCCGATTAAGGAGAGATTTCCCGCGTCTGCGTCTTCGAGGGCGGTATTAATGATGCCGACTTCAACGCTGACCCCCGAAATCGTCAAATCTCGCCCTTGGGTATTGATTTCGCTATTTTGATTCATCGAGAAAGCGCCTTCGCCGGACTGGTCCGCATCGGCGGTAAAGACGATCGACCCGCCGGGAACGAAGGTCAAATCGACGTTATTGGCGATCGTAATATCATTGGTGGCTTCGAGAATAATATTGCCGGATAACTGTTCGAGGGTAGAGGCGCTAATGTCGATATCTTGATTTTCGCCATCTTCCTCCGTACCGAAGAAATCGTCTGCCAGGATTTGTGGGGGTTCCTGACTCAACGCCGCATCGACCCCGTCCGAACTGTCGCCACTGACGATCGTAATATTTCTCGGATCGAGCAGGAGCGTCCCCCAGAGGCCCTCGGGGGCGCTCAAATCGGCGCTCCCGTTAAAAATGAGCCGTTCTTTGCCGGAAATTTCCACAAAGCCGCCATTGCCGCCGTTGCCGACCCCCCGGGCTTCCACGGTTCCGCTAAAGCGGGTGAGATCGTCGGCCCAGATGATAATCCGACCGCCATCTGCACCGGAATCGGCGCCCGCGATCGCGTTAGCTTTGACCGTCGAATTCGAGCCGATCGCACTCTGGCGGGCTGTGGGGAGGGTGCCGCCGCCGCGCAAGTCGCCCCCGATCCAGATGTCGCCACCTCCGGCGATACTCGAAGCATCGATCGCCGCGTCCAAGACGCCGACGCGATCGCCCAACACCTGAATCGCGCCGGGGGCGATCGTCCTTTGGGTATGGGCGACGCTGAGATGACCCGAGGCGATCGTCATCCCCGCTTCCGGCGTAATTTTAGCCGTAGAACCGCTCAAACTCACGGTTCCGTCCGGATTGAGGCGAACCCCGGTAGCGTGGCTCAACTGGCCTCCCGTCAGTAATTCGGCCAGATCGGGAGGGGTCAACAGAGGGTTTGCGACCCCTTGAGTGTCGAGGTCCAAGCTCAAGACCATCCCGGTTTGACTGAGGCGGACGATGCCTTCCCCGGGAACTGCAGCGAGAGAGATTTGACCCCCCGGGGCGCTGAGGGTTCCGGTATTGATGACCGTGGCGCCGCTCAAGCTGAGGG